>NZ_JAUCDS010000002.1:0-294429 GCF_034674885.1 Castellaniella sp. | reverse complement strand
CGCTGCTGGAAAAATAGACGTCGCCCGGCTTGCCGCCGAAGATGTATTCCATGGACGCGCACAAGGCCACGGCATAACCACCCACGTCGCGCTGCACGCCCTTGGGGTTGCCCGTCGTGCCCGAGGTATACAGGATATAGCTGGGGGTACTGGATTCCAGCCAGACCACTGGCACCTGCACGTCCAGGTGGCGGGCCCGCAGCGTGGCGTAATCCAGGTCGCGACCGGCGGTCAGTTCCATCGGTGCCAGGCCGCGATTGACCAGCACCACGTGTTCGGGCGCGTGCGCGCTCTGGGCGATGGCCTGGTCCAGCAGCGGCTTGTAGGCGATCGGGCGGCCGCCGCGCGAACCGGCGTCGGTCGAGATGATGACCTTGGGTTCGGCGTCGTCGATGCGCTGCGCCAGGTTATGGGATGCAAAGCCGCCGAACACCACCGAATGGATGGCGCCGATGCGGGCGCAGGCCAGCATGAAGAACGCCGCCTGGGGAATCATGGGCAGGTAGATCAGTACCCGGTCGCCCTGTGTCACCCCCAGGTGCTGCAGGATGGCTGCAGCGGCGTTGACCTCGCGGGAGAGTTCCGCGCGGGTGTAGACGATTTCCTGATCGACTTCCGTGGATACCCAGATCAGCGCGGGCTGATCCGCCTGGGTATCCAGCCAGCGATCCACGGCGTTGTAGCACAGGTTGGTGCGCCCACCCACGAACCAGCGCGCAAACGGAGGACGGGAATAATCCAGCACCTGAGTAAAGGGAGTTTCCCAGTGGATGCGCTGGGCCTCGCGGGCCCAGAAGGCATCCCGATCCTGCACGGATTGCCGATGGAATTCGCGGATTTTCTGCATGATGTCGTCTCCTGTCATCCTGCAGCCCCGGCATCCAGTCGGACACCCGAAACGCGGATGGTTCCTTGATTATTAGGGTGTCAACATGCTACACCAGCCCTGAAACTACAGGGGAAGGCTGACAGGAGCCTGACGCCAGAGTCCGGTCCGGCTGCCGTGCGCAGGCCGGAAATGGGGCGTCAGGGCTGGGGAAATCAGCGGCCCGGCCCGGACAGCGCCTGCTGCAGGGCCCAGTTGGCGGCCGCCAACCCCATGCTGGCCGTGACCGTCACCACGGAACCATAGCCGGCACAGGACAGGCCCTGGGGCGCGGCAGCCGGCAAAGCAAGCGCATCGCCCGCATCGGGCACTGCGCACGCGGCCGAGGGCTGGTTCCACGCCGACGGCAGCACCACCGGCTGGTCGAACCACAGGCAGGACACCCCCATGCGCGGCACCCGCCGACGGGGCTTGCCGCCTGCCGCCCCGCCTTTCGGGTAGCCATGGCGCTGGCGCAGTTCCTGGCGGATACGGCCCAGCAGGGCGTCGTGAGTCGCAACGGACAGGTCTCCCGCGCGCAACGCCAGGGGATCGGTCTTGCCGCCAGCCCCGCCGCACACCAGGAACGACCACCCCTGGGCCCGGGCCTGCAGGATCATGGCGATCTTGGCCGGGACCTGATCGGTGCAATCCAGCAGGACGCCAGCGGGGCCGGCCGACAGGATGGTCTCTATATTGTCGGCACTGACGAAATCGTCGATTTCGGTCACCCGGCAGCCGGGATGGATGTCGCGCACCCGGTCGGCCATGGCGCGGATCTTTGCCATGCCCAAGGTACTGCCCAGGGCATGCGCCTGGCGGTTCACGTTGGATTCCGCGATGTGGTCCATGTCCACCAGCGTCAGCGCGCCCACCCCGGAACGGGCCAGGGCCTCGACGCACCAGGTGCCGACCCCGCCGATACCGGCCACGACCACATGCAAGTCGGACAGCCGCCGCCACGCCCCGTCGCCGTACAGCCGATCCAGGCCGCCGAAACGGCGGCTCAGGTCTGCGGCGGGTTCGGACGGAGCGGCGTCAAACGGCAGGATCGGATCCGGGCTGGACATCATGAAGACAGGAAAGGCGCTGAAAGCAGCATTTTGCCACGGGCCGGCCTGCGCCCGCGCGCCACTGCCGGCCGCAATTCAGAGCCGTCCCAAGTCCTCTACAATAGGAAGCATTTACTTTCCTGCCGCCCGACCGCCCCCGTGAACGCCCTTGCGCCTCGCTCCGCCCATCAGCCACCGCCGCCCGAGGCTTTCCGGCTGCGGGACGCCGAATGGCAGGCGGCGTCCATCCGGCAGGCCTTGCAGCACTGGGACGGCCGTTCCGACCTCTGGATCTTTGGCTACGGTTCGCTCATCTGGCGACCGGAATTCGACTTTCTCGAATCCCGCCAGGCGCGCATCCACGGCTATCATCGGGCGCTGTGCCTGTGGTCGCGCATCAATCGCGGCACGCCCGCGCAACCTGGTCTGGTGTTCGGGCTAGACCTGGGCGGGGCATGCACGGGGCGCGCCTTCCGGATCGCCGCCGACCGGGTGCCCGACACGATGCATGCCCTGTGGCTGCGCGAAATGCCCAGCGGCGCCTACATCCCGCGATGGCTGCGCTGCCACACGTTCGACGGCCCGGTGCCGGGCCTGGTCTTCACCATGGACCGCCAGGACGACGGTTACGCGCACGGCCTGTCCACCGGCCAGATCGTCGCCGCCGTGCGGCAGGGCCACGGGCGCTACGGTGCCTGCACCGATTACGTGCTGGAGACAGCCCGGGCCCTGAACGAGGCCGGCATTCCCGATCGCCGCCTGCAGGCCGTCGTGCGGGCCCTGCAGCAATCCCCTGAATCCCTTCTTTCCTGACTCGCCACCATGTCCATCGCCGATATCCGCCAAACCTATCAGAAGTTCGAACTGCTGGAATCCGCTGCTGCGGCGGACCCCCACACACAGTTCGAGCACTGGTTCGAGCAGGCCCTGCACAGCGAGGTGCGCGAGCCCACCGCCATGACGCTGGCCACGGCCGACGCCGCAGGGCGGCCTTCAGCCCGGATCGTGCTCCTGAAGGGCTTCGACGCGCAGGGCTTCGTGTTCTACACCAACTACCAATCGCGCAAGGGCGAGGAACTGCACGCCAACCCGCATGCCAGCCTGCTGTTCTTCTGGCCCGAACTGGAACGCCAGGTCCGCATCGAGGGCGCCGTGACTCCCGTGCCGGCGGCGGAATCCGACGCCTACTATGCCAGCCGGCCGCTGGGTTCGCGCATCGGCGCCTGGGCCTCGCCGCAAAGCCGGCCTATCAGCCACGAGGCCCTGGCGCAGCGCGTGCAGGACCTGTCCGGGCAACTGGGCGACGAACCGGCCCGCCCACCTCATTGGGGGGGCTACCGCCTGCAGGCGGCGCGCATCGAATTCTGGCAGGGCCGGCCGTCCCGGCTGCACGACCGGCTGGTCTATACCCGAAACGCCACCGGCGGGTGGGATCTGACACGCCTGGCCCCCTGATGAGCACCATGACCGTCTCCTCCCCCTCCCCGGCGGATTTCCCATCCCTGTATTTTCGTTCGGCGCTGGGCCGATTCCCGACGGGCGTGACCGTCGTCACGGCCGAACATCCCGATACCGGCGCGCCCCTGGGGCTGACCATCAGTTCCTTCAGTTCCGTGTCGCTGGACCCGCCCATGGTCCTGTGGACCCTGACGCACACCGCCTCGTCACTAGAGGCGTTCCGGGCCCTGGACCGCTACGTGATCCACGTCCTGTCAGCCAGTCAGATCGACCTGGCCCGCCGTTTCGCCAAAGGATCCCAAGCCGACCGCTTTGCCGGCCTGACACTGGAACGCGCGCCCAACGGCACCCTGATGCTGGGGGATTCCCGCTGCGCCGCATGGTTCGAATGCCACAACGCCCAGCAGCACAGGGCGGGCGATCACACGATCTTCGTGGGCCAGGTGGAACACTGCCAGCGGCAATTGCTGTCGCCCCTGATCTACCATGCCGGGGATTTCGAACTGACCCAGGCCAGCGAACCGCTGTCGCGCAACTGACGCCGCCCTCTTCCCGATCCGATCCTTCATGCACGACTACATCCTGACGCTTTCCTGCCCCGACCGCATGGGCATCGTCCATACCGTCAGCAGCTGGCTGCTGACGCTGCACGGCAACATCGTGCACGCACAGCAATTCGGCGACCCCGACAGCCAGCAGTTCTTCCTGCGCGTCCATTTTTCCCTGCCGGCCGATCCGTCCATCGATGCCCTGCAGCAAGACTTCGCGGGGGCGGCCGAGCGCTTCAACATGCAGTTCCAGATCCACGACGCCAGCCGCAAGGCGCGGTTGCTGGTGCTGGTCAGCCGCCAAGGGCACTGCCTGAACGACCTGCTGTTTCGCGTGCAAAGCGGGCAGATGCCTGCGGAAATCGCCGGGGTCGTATCCAACCACCCAGACTTCCAGCCGCTGGCGCAGGCCCACGGCCTGCCCTTTCATCACCTGCCCGTGTCCAACGACACCCGCGCGGCCCAGGAACGGCAGATCCTGGATCTGGTGGACCGCGAACGCGTGGACCTGGTCGTGCTGGCCCGCTACATGCAGATCCTGTCGCAAGACCTGTGCGGCGCCCTGGAAGGCCGCGCGATCAACATCCACCACAGCTTCCTGCCCAGCTTCAAGGGCGCGCGCCCTTATTACCAGGCGCACGCCCGAGGCGTAAAGATCATCGGCGCCACCGCGCACTACGTGACGCAGGACCTGGACGAGGGACCCATCATCGAACAGGACATCGAGCGGGTGGACCACGCCATGGGCCCGCAGGACCTGACGCGCATCGGCAGCGACATCGAATCGGTGGTGCTGTCGCGCGCCGTGCGCTGGCACGTGGAACACCGCATCCTGCTGAACGGCAAACGCACCGTGGTATTCCGCTAGGCGGCGGGCACTTCCAGTTCGAACAGGCTGGTGGCCTCGACTTCCAGGACCTGCTCGTCGTTTTGATTGAACAAACGCCAGGTCCAGCGGATGATACCCAGATCATCCCGCGACGAGGACACCCGTTTTGAATCAATCGTGGCTTCCAGGCGCAGCTGATCGCCCGGGCGCACCGGCAGGATCCAGCGCAGGCGTTCCAGCCCCGGCGAGCCGAAGGACTCGGAATCATGCAGGGCGCCCTCGACCGCCAGGCGCATCGCCAGCCCGCAGGTCATCCAGCCGCTGGCGATCAGGCCGCCCCAGCGCCCCGAACGGGCGCGCTCGGCATCCACATGGAACCACTGCGGATCATAGGCGCGGGCGAAGGCCAGCATGTCCGCCTCTTCGACCTTCACCGGCCCATGGCGGACCACCATGCCGGGTTCGAATTCCTTGAATTTCATGACAGTTTTCCGGGACAATCCAGGATAAAAGAGACAATCGGCCAGTTTAACCGCTTCCCGCGATCGCACCAGGATCAGACCACACCCCAGCTCAAGCGATAGCCGGTACGCGTCGCCCTCCCGACTCAGATACAAAACATGCACTAAAATTCCCATTATGCATTAAAATGACTAAATGATGAATCACGACGCTGGACAACTGGTGGTACGGGATCGCTCGGATCAGGATGCAGGACGCAACCCCTTCCTGATCACCCTGGGCGAGCACATTCGCGCCCTGCGCGCGAGACGCGGCCTGACCCGCAAGGCCACGGCGCTGGCCTCGGGCGTATCCGAACGGCATCTGGCCAACCTCGAAGGCGGCGTGGGCAATGCCTCCATCCTGGTGCTGCTTCAGGTCACCCAGGCGCTGCAATGCACGCTGGCCGAACTGATCGGCGACGTCACCACGTCCTCGCCCGAATGGCTGCTCATCCGTGAACTGCTGGAAACCAAGGACGAGGCCACCTTGCGCAATGTCCGGCTCGCTATCGGCGAGCTGCTGGGCACAGGCGGCCAAAGCCCGCAGCGCAGCACGCGGATCGCCCTGGTCGGGCTGCGCGGCGCCGGCAAATCGACACTGGGCCGGCTGCTGGCAAACGACCTGGGATTCCCGTTCGTCGAACTGAGCCGGGAAATCGAGAAATTCGCCGGCTGCTCGGTCGCGGAGATCCAGTCCCTCTACGGCATGAACGCCTACCGGCGCTACGAACGTCGGGCGCTGGAAGAAACCGTGCAGATCTATTCCGAAGGCGTGTTCGCCACGCCAGGCGGGCTGGTGTCCGAGCCCTCGACCTTCAATCTGCTGCTGTCCTATTGCACGACCGTCTGGTTGCAGGCCAGCCCGGAAGACCACATGAAGCGGGTCATCGCCCAGGGCGACCTGCGGCCGATGTCTGCCAACCCGGAAGCCATGCAGGACCTCAAGGACATTCTCGCCGGCAGGGAAGCCTTCTATTCCAAGGCGGAATTCCACATCAACACCAGCGAACAGCCGCTGGACCAGACGTTCCAGATCCTGCGCCGCGTCATCCGCGCGGCCATCAACCCGCGAATTCCGGTCAGCGCGCAATGACGCCGCTTCGGACATCTCCCACGGAGACAGCCGCATGACGGATTCCGGTTCCGTATCCGTGAGCCGCGCGGCTCGCGGCGTCTGCGAAGTGCGCATGAACCGCCCCCAGGTCTACAACGCCTTCGACGAAACCATGATCGCAGCACTCGATCAGACCTTTGCCAGGCTCGCCGACGATCCGGCGGTCCGCGTCGTCATTCTGGCTGGCGCCGGCAAGCACTTCAGCGCCGGGGCGGACCTGCAATGGATGCAGCGCCAAAGCCAGGCCAGCGAAGCAGACAACCGTGCCGACGCCCTGCGCTTCGCCCGGATGCTGGAACGCATCGCCAGCTTCCCCAAGCCGACCGTCGCCCGCCTGCAAGGCGCCGCGCTGGGCGGCGGCGTGGGGCTGACCTGCTGCTGCGACATCGTGGTGGCGGCCGATAGCGCCAACTTTGCCGTCAGCGAAGCCCGATTCGGCCTGATCCCGGCCATCATCGGCCCTCACCTGGTCAACGCCGTCGGCCATCGCCAGGCACGCCGCCTGGCCCTGACCGCAGAAAGAATCAAGGCCGCCGAGGCCTTGCGGATCGGTCTCGTTCACCGCGTCGTAGCGGCCGAGGAACTGGACGAGGCCGTCCAGGCCGTGGTGCTCGAACTGCTGGGCGCAGGTCCCCAGGCCCAGCAGGCGATCAAGGACTATCTGATCCGGCTGCCGCTGGGCCCGGTGGATGCGCAGACGCTGGAATACAGCGCCGTCACCAACAGCCGGATCCGCAGTTCCGCCGAGGCCCGCGAAGGATTCTCGGCCTTCCTGGAAAAACGCCCCGCCCGCTGGACGCAGTCCTGAGGCCACCGGCCCCAGAGGCCCCGCGCCCAGGGCGGCGGGGTCTGTCTCAGTAGGTCTCGAAGTGCATGCGCCCCTGCTCGCGCAGACCGGCGCTGAGGTCCTGCCAGCTCTGGCCGCCGACCTCGACGATGTCCTTCATCGCAGCCAGAGTGCCGTGTTCCATGCCCTTGAGGCCGCAGACGTAGATGTGGGTGTTCGGATCCTGCAGCAGGGTCAGCACGTCGGATGAGCGCTCGACGATCAGGTCCTGGACATGGCGCTTGGGCTGACCCGGCTCGCGCGACAGGGCCAGATTGATGTCGATGAAGCCTTTGGGCAAACCCATGAGCGGCCCGAAATACGGCAGCTCGCGCTGAGTGCGCGCACCGAAGAACAGCATCAGCCGGCCGTGGAATTCGCCACGCCTGGTCAGGCGGCGGCACCGTTCGGTCATGGCGCGCATGGGCGCCGCCCCCGTCCCGGTGCAGATCATCAGCAGGTTGGCCCGATCCAGATTGGGCATCAGGAACGTATCGCCCAGGGGACCGATGACCCGGACCTTGTCGCCTCGGCGCAGATCGCACAGGTAATTGGAACACACCCCGGTGGCCGGATTGCCATCGTAGTCGGCGGTCACGCGTTTGACCGTGAGCGAGAGGTTGTTGTAGCCGGGCCGCTCTCCATCCCTGGGGCTGGCGATCGAATACTGGCGCGCGTAATAGGGGCGGCCGTTGGCGTCCTGCCCCGGGGGAAAGACGGCGATGGACTGCCCTTCCAGCACGGGAAACGGCAACGACTCGAAGTCGAGGACAATGTGGTGGATGTCGCTTTCCGCATCCTCGGCGCTGATGCGATAGTTGCCCGCCACGGTCGCCTCGGCGACGTGCTTATGTGTATAGAGATTGACGTAGGGATGGGCGGCGCTCCAGGGAGGAACGCTGGAACCCGCCGTGGTCGCCGGCTGGCCCTCGATCAATTCGTCGCCCTGCCCGGGCGCGCTGCCGGCGCTGAGCGCGGCCTGGCCGTCCGCCGACGGCGATTCGTCTTGCGCACCCTCGCGGCGCCCGCCGGTCGGAATTTCCACGGCATCGTCGGGCAAGGCCTGTTCCGCCGGCAGGGACATCCATTCGAACTGTTCCTCGATTGGATAGGTTTCCTTGGCCAGCACGCGAATCCAATTGTCGATCGCGCCGGTCGGACAGACCGGGAGACAGGCCTGGCAAGCCATGCAGACATCGGGCTTGACGACATAGTTGTTGGCGTCATGCGTGATGGCGTCAATGGGACAGGCTTCCTCGCAGGAATTGCACCGGATGCAAATCTCTGGATCGATGAGGTGCTGCTTCATGACCTCGACTTGAGTGCTTTCCGACATTGCGGGTCTCCATGCTGGCCACAGCCGCGCGCCGCTCCGGCGCGCGGCTGGGCGCTCAATTGAAACGAACGTACTCGAAATCCACCGGCTGGCGGTTGATGCCGATGACCGGCGGCGCAATCCAGTTGGCGAACTTGCCCGGTTCAGCCACACGCCCCATCAGCGAGGCCACGAAGGCCCGGTCTTCCGCCGTGGGCAGCCAATCGTTCTCGTGATTGCGCCACTGTTCCTCGGTCAGCAGATGGCCGTCGGGCGAGACCTTGACCTCGGACAGCGAACCGATGCGGCGATTGAACGCCTTGTGCGGCGTGATCAGGCGCGCCTCGATGCCGTGCTTTTCGAGCACGCGGTTCCAGCGGCCCACCCCTCCCACCGAGTCCTTGATGAAGTCGTCGCGCAGGACTTCGTTCAGGGCGTTGAGCATCGGCACCTCGACCTCGCGCAACTGGCCGTCGATGACCTTGAGCACCTTGTACGTGTCGTTCTTCAGCTGGTGGTCGTCCGTGCGCTTGCTTTCTTCGTAGCGGCCCTTGAGACCCGCGCTGTAGTACATGGCCGCGTTCGAGGACTCATCCGCGCCGAACAGGTCGATCGTGACGCTGAAGTGGAAGTTCAGATAGCGCTGGATGGTGGGCAGGTCGATGACGCCGGCCTTGCGCAGGGCTTCGGGATCGTCCGTCTTCAGTTCGTTCATGACTTCAGCCGTGCGCTGCACGATGCGGGACACCCCCGATTCGCCGACGAACATGTGGTGCGCTTCCTCGGTCAGCATGAACCGGGTGGTGCGGGCCAGGGGATCGAAGCACGATTCGGTCAGGGCGCTGAGCTGGAACTTGCCATCGCGGTCGGTGAAATACGTGAACATGTAGAAGGCCAGCCAGTCGGGCGTCCTTTCATTGAAGGCGCCCAGGATGCGCGGGCTGTCCTCGCTGCCGGAATTGCGCTGCAGCAGCGCATCCGCTTCCTCGCGGCCGTCGCGGCCGAAGTAGCGGTGCAGCAGATAGGCCATGGCCCAGAGGTGGCGTCCCTCTTCGACATTGACCTGGAACAGGTTGCGCAGATCGTACAGCGACGGCGCCGTCAGCCCCAGATGGCGCTGCTGTTCCACCGAGGCCGGTTCCGTGTCGCCCTGGGTCACGATGATCCGCCGCAGGTTCGAACGATATTCGCCGGGCGCCTCCTGCCAGACGTCCTTGCCCATGTTCTCGCCAAAATGCATCTTGCGCTGGCCGTCCTGCGGCGTCAGGAAGATGCCCCAGCGATAGTCGGGCATCTTCACGTAGTCGAAGTGGGCCCAGCCGTCGGGGTTCACGCTGGTGGCCGTGCGCAGGTAGACATCGAAATCCTGCGAGCCGTCCGGCCCCATGCTCTGCCACCAGTTCAGGTAATTGGGCTGCCAGTGTTCCAGGGCGCGCTGCAGGGCGCGGTCCTCGGAAAGATTCACGTTATTGGGGATTTTCTGAGAATAATCGATACCAGACATGATGTTGTCTCCTAGATGGTCGAATTGCGGACCGGTCGCGCCGGATCAGACACGAACCCAGTCAAAGTTGGCCTTCTCGCCCTTGCCGTACACCTTCAGCGCGCCCTTTTCCCCCGCTGCATTGGGGCGATAGAAAATCCAGTTCTGCCAGGCGGTGAGCCGGCCGAACACGCGGGTCTCCATGGTTTCCTGATCGCCGAAGCGCAGGTTGGCCTCGAGCCCGGTCAGGGCATCGGGCGACAGCGCGCAACGCTCTTCGAGCAACAGGCGGATCTCATCGCTCCAGTCCAGTTCGTCAAGCGCAAAAGTCACCAGGCCGAGATCCTCGGCCTCGCCGGGCGGCAGCAGCGTTTCGGCCCGAGCGCGCAAGGGCTCGATGGCCGACTGCTCGCCGTAGAACCGCGTCTGCAGGCGCGACTGGCCATTGACCATGGGATAGGTGCCGAAATTCAGGGCGCTCATGCCAACCACGGCAGGCCGCTCGACCGAGGAGTCATCCAGCATGTAGCTGCGATCGCAGGCCAGCGCGACTTCCAGAAACGTCCCGACAAAGCAGGAACCGGGCTCGACCAGCGCGAACAGCGACCGGGACGTGACCTCCAGGCGCGCCAGCGTGCGGCGCAGCATGCCCACGGTCTCACGCACGAACCAGTGTTCCGCGCCCAGGCGTTCCAGCACGCCGTCGACCTCCAGCATGCGCTGCGGGTCTCCCTCGCTGCGCATCACCCAGGTCCCGATCTCGGGTTCATTGGTGCGCATCTGCAGGATGGCGTCGTCGAATTCACGGGCGAATCGCAGCGGCCACCAATCGGCGCCCTGGGACAGGATTGCCGCCGGGTCTGCGGCCACGTCGGCCCCCGGCCCGCGCAGGACCCAGGTGGCCACCCGATTCTGGCGGTCGATCTGCACCTCGACGTGGCGATAGACCAGGCCGTCGGGCCCGTCCTCACGCTCGATCCGCGTCAGCGCGACGCCCTGGGCATCGGCCGGGCGATCACTGCCGGCTGCTAGCGTCCGGGCGCGCGCCTGCACGTCTTCCTGGAAGCTGGCCGGCTTGACCAGGTCATCCACCAGGCGCCAGCTCTTGGCACGCTGGCCGCGCACACCTTCGGTCAGGGTGCAGAAAATATCGGCATGGTCATGGCGCACCTTGCGTTTGTCGGTGACGCGCGTCAGGCCGCCGGTGCCCGGCAGCACGCCCAGCAAGGGCACTTCCGGCAAGGACACCGCCGAGGAATTGTCGTCGATCAGCAGGATCTCGTCGCAGGCCAGCGCCAGTTCATAGCCCCCGCCTGCGCAGGCGCCGTTGACGGCGGCAATGAACTTCAGACCGCTATGACGGCTGGAATCCTCGATGCCGTTGCGCGTCTCGTTCGTGAATTTGCAGAAGTTCACCTTCCAGGCGTGCGTCGACAGGCCCAGCATGAAAATATTCGCGCCCGAACAGAAGATGCGGTCCTTCAGGCTGGTCACCACGACCGTCCGGACTTCAGGGTGTTCAAAGCGGATCCGCTGCAAGGCGTCGTGCAGTTCGATGTCCACCCCCAGATCATATGAATTCAGCTTGAGCCGGTAGCCGGGCTTGAGTCCGCCGTCCTCGGCCACATCCATGGCCAGAGTCGCCACAGCGCCATCGAAGGACAGCGACCAATGCCGGTATTGAGCGGGTTCGGTCCGGTAATCGATCCGGGGTGCATCTTGGGCCATATCAAATCTCCACAAACATGAATTATTGTGCATACCACAAAGCTGCACGGGATTTTCATGCATGATAATGCAGCATTTAATCCGAGTCAAATTTTTCAAGGCGATTTATGCAATGTAGTTCATTTCCCGAAGGAATGGAGCGCAAAAATCCTTCTTGCAGTGCATGATGGCGCCTATCGTAAACCCTAGAATCAGCCAAGATATGCACTATATTGCTTGACATACATCAACCCGACACTTAATGTGAAAGCCTCTTGCAACACTTGCGTGGCAATTTCGTGCAGCCCACCCAGGACAGCTACAGACACGCCCCAGACCCTCATGACCCCGAACACCGACACCCTTCTCCAGTTGCTGCGTCCCGTCACCGACTTCATCGGCGGCAAACCGCTGGACGCCGCGCTGGGCGATGCGCTCAACCGTGAATTCCCCCCCGGGGGACCGCTGTACACCGAGCTGCTCGCCCTGTGTCGCGACGGCACCCGGGACGGCTGGATCTGCGCCCGCGAACATGGCGGCATCCGCTACGGGCGCGTACTCCCGCCCCAGGACGCGCTGGGCGGGTTCTCGTGCGACATCGTGCTGATGAAAGACGTGGTCGGCCCACGTCACACACACCCGGCCGGCGAGATCGATCTCAACCTGCCGATCGATGGCGATGCCCGGTTTGACAGCCACCCGGCCGGCTGGCTGGTATACGGCCCACAGACCACGCACCGGCCCACGGTGTCGTCGGGCGAATCCTATGTGCTCTATCTGCTGCCCAACGGGGAAATCGAATTCCACTGAACACGCCGGCCACCGCCTTTCGATACAGCCCGAACACACCACGAACCCACAGACCATGACCATCGACCTGCAGAACTACACCGAATCCACCTGGCGCCCGGCCTCGAGCACGGCACGCCAACGGCTCCTGGATCCCGTCCTGGGCACGGACCTCGCCTACGCCGGGGCGGACTCGGTCGACATGGCCGGCTGCTATCGCTGGGCGCGCCAACAAGGTGGCGGCGCCCTGCGCGGCCTGAGCTACCCGCAAAGGGCGGAGCTGCTGGACAGCATCCGCCAGGTCCTGCAAACCAACCGGGACCGCTACCTGGATATTTCCCTGCAGAACTCCGGCACCGTCGAACGCGACAGTTCCATCGACGTGGACGGCGCCCTGTACACCCTCTCTTACTACGCGACACTCGGCCGCTCGCTGCCCGACGCGCATCATCTCGCCGACGGGGAACGCGTTTCCCTGAGCCGCGACGGGTCTTTCGGCACCCAGCACATCCTGGTCCCATCCCACGGCGTGGCGCTGCTGATCAATGCCTTCAATTTCCCGTCCTGGGGCCTGTGGGAAAAGGCCGCGCCGGCCCTGCTGTCCGGGGTGCCGATCGTCGTCAAACCCGCCACGGCAACCGCCTGGCTGACCTACGAAATGGTGCGCGACGTCATCCAGGCCGGCGTCCTGCCCGACGGCGCCCTGAGCCTCGTGTGCGGCCGCCCGGCGGGGCTGCTCGATGCGCTCGAACCCCTGGACCTGCTGTCCTTCACCGGTTCGGCGGACACGGCTGCAGAGCTGCGCGGGCACCCCCGCATCCAGCACGACGGGGTGCGCTTCAACGCGGAAACCGACAGCATCAACAGCGCCATCCTCGCGCCCGACGGCAGCAACCAGGCCGAAGACCTGCTGGTGCGTGAAGTCGAACGCGAGCTGACCAGCAAATCGGGGCAGAAGTGCACGGCGATCCGCCGGATCATGGTGCCTGCGGACCGATTCGACGCCGTCGCTCAGGCCCTGGAGGCCCGATTCTCCAAGGTCACGGTCGGCGACCCGCGCAACCCGGACGTCCGCATGGGCAGCCTGGTCAGCCGCAGCCAGCGTCGCGCGGTGGAAGCCGGCATCGACGCGCTATCCGCATCCTGCGAAACACTGTTCGACGGGCGCACGCGCACCCTCGTCCAGGCGCCCGACGACAGCGCCTGTGTGCCGCCCGTACTCTTTGGCGCCCGTGACCCGGACAACTGCCCGGCAGTCCACCGCACGGAAGTCTTCGGCCCCGTGGCCACCCTCATGCCCTACCGGGACGCTGCGCACGCCTTCAGCCTGGCGCGGCGCGGCATGGGTTCGCTGGTCGCCTCGGTCTACGGTGAGGATCTCGCCGGATTGGCACGCGCGGCAGAGCAGCTGGCGGAAAGCCACGGCCGGGTCCACCTGATCAGCCCCGAAATCGCCAAGACCCAGACCGGTCATGGCAACGCAATGCCGCAGTCCAACCACGGCGGCCCAGGGCGCGCCGGCGGCGGCCAGGAACTTGGCGGCCTGCGCGCGCTGAACTTCTACCACCGTCAGGCGGCCGTCCAGGGATACGCCGACGCACTTGAACACATCGCGCCCGCCTGACCCGCTCCCGGCCAGAACACATTCCGGCGCCCACCCCATTCGCACACAGACTACCTGGAGACAATCATGGCATCTTGCCCGGAGCAACTGAACTTCGCACGGCATCTATTCGAACTGAACGCCGGCCGCGCGGCGAAAACGGCATATCTAGACGGACGGCGCACACTCACCTACGGCGAGCTGGCCCAGCGCAGCGCCCACTTTGCCGGCCTGCTGAAGAAAATGGGCCTGCATCGCGAAGAACGCATCCTGCTGCTGGTGTACGACACGGTCGATTGGCCCGTCTGCTTTCTGGGCGCGCTGCTGGCCGGGGTCGTGCCCATCGCGGCCAACACCTTGCTGACGGCCGACGACTACGCCTACATGCTGCACAACAGCCGCTGCCAGGCCGCCGTGGTCTCGCCAGCGCTGCTGCCTACCTTGCAGCAGGCCATGAGCCGGACGTCCCACGAGATCACCCGCATCCTCGTGGCCCAGCCCCAGGAACCCCTGGCCGAGGGCCTGATGGACCTGGAAACGGAACTCGCGCAAGCCCCCGCCCTGGCCGCCGTGCAGACCGAGACCGACGAGGTGGCGTTCTGGCTGTATTCGTCCGGCTCGACCGGACTGCCCAAGGCCGTGGCGCATACACACGGCAATCTCTGGCACACGGCCGACCTGTACGGCAAGCCGATTCTCGGCGTGCGCGAGGACGACATCGTCTTTTCCGCCGCCAAGATGTTCTTTGCCTACGGGTTGGGCAACGCCCTGACCTTCCCCCTGTCCGTGGGCGCCACGGTCGTCCTGCTGTCCGGCCGTCCTACCGTGGAAGCGGTGTGCGAACATCTGACCCGCTACCGCCCGACCGTGTTCTGCGGCGTGCCCACCTTGTATGCCAGCATGCTGTCGTCACCGCTGCTGCCCGCCCGCGACCAGGTCGCCCTGCGCGTCTGCGCATCTGCCGGCGAAGCGCTGCCCCAGGACCTGGGCGACCGCTTCACGGAACATTTCGGCTGCTACATCCTGGACGGCATCGGCTCGACCGAAATGCTGCATATCTTCCTGACCAACCAGCTGGGCGACATCCGCTATGGCACCACCGGCAAGCCGGTCCCCGGCTACGAAGTCGAACTGCGCGACGAGAACGGGCAGGCAGTCCCCGTCGGGCAGATCGGCGACCTGTACATCAAGGGCCCCAGCGCAGCGCTGATGTACTGGCACAACCGCAAGAAATCGCGCGACACGTTCCTGGGCGAATGGCTCAAGAGCGGCGACAAGTACGCGCTGGACGCGGAGGGCTACTACACCTATGCGGGGCGCAGCGACGACATGATCAAGGTCAGCGGGCAATATGTATCCCCCATCGAAGTCGAGAACACGCTGATCCAGCACCCCCTCGTGCTGGAAGCCGCCGTCATCGGCGCCCCCGACCATGAGAACCTGGTCAAGACGGTCGCGTACGTCGTCCTGCGGCCCGGCGTCGTGCGCGACGAGGCGACCGAACCGGAACTCAAGGCCTTCGTCAAATCCAAGCTGGCGCCCTACAAATACCCGCGCACCATCACCTTTCTGGACGAGTTGCCCAAGACCGCCACCGGCAAGATCCAGCGGTTCCGGCTGCGCCAGCAACACGACAATGTGCCCGCCTGAGACCATGACCATGACCATGTCCGCACTCGCCGCTGACCGTCCGACCACCGTCCCCGTCCAGTACCAGGGTCGGGTCCTGGACATCGAATACCGCCTCCTTCCTGCCGCCCGGCCGGATGCCGACCTGCTGGTCTTCCTGCACGAGGGCCTGGGCTCCGCCGCCCTCTGGAAGGGCTGGCCGGAAGACCTGTGCGCAGCCAGCGGCTGCCGGGGACTGGTGTTCTCGCGCTACGGCTACGGCGCCAGCACCCCGCGCCCCGCTTCCGAGCGCTGGCCCGTGCACTTCATGCACGATCAGGCCCGACACGCCCTGCCGGCGATCTTCGAGGCCCTGGGACTGGCTGGCGAACGGCCTGTCTTCTTCGGCCACAGCGATGGCGGATCCATCGCGCTGCTCTATGCAGCCATGTATCCCGAACGCGTCAAGGCCATTGCCGTGGCCGCGCCGCACGTTTTCGTGGAAGACGTCACCATCGCCAGCATCGAGCAGGCCCGCGAGACCTACCTGAAGACTGACCTGAAGGACAAGCTGGGCCGCTATCACCGCGACCCGGATTCGGCCTTCTGGGGCTGGAACGACATCTGGCTGAATCCCGAGTTCCGGGCCTGGAACATCGAAGCGTTCCTGCCCGATATCCGCTGCCCCATCCTGGCCATCCAGGGCGAGAACGACCAATACGGATCCCTGGAACAGATCCACCGTATCCAGCGGCAGGCACCACAGACGCGGCTGTGTGTGCTGAAGGACTGCCGCCACTCGCCGCACGTCGACCAGCCCCAGGCCACCATCGAGACAGTGGCCGGTTTCATCGAAGAGTGCGCGGCCTTGACGACACCCATGACCCATAAGCACTAAGCACGCCGCAAGCCCCAATTCAGGGGCGAAGCGATACAACCCGGAGGAGAAACATGCAGAAGACAATCATCAACACCATCCTGGCCGCCGCGCTCGGCGTGGCATGCGCCAGCGCGAACGCCACCGTCAAGGTCGGATTCATGCTGCCCTACAGCGGCACCTACGCCAAACTGGGCGAGGCCATCGAGAACGGCTTCAAGCTCTACGTGGCCGAACAGGGCGGCAAACTCGCAGGACAGGACATCGAATACTTCAAGGTGGACGACGAGTCAGACCCGTCCAAGGCCACCGAGAATGCCAACCGCCTGATCAAGCGCGACCAGGTGGACATCCTGGTGGGCACCGTGCACTCCGGCGTCGCCCTGGCCCTGGCCAAGGCCGCCAAGGAATCCGACACCACGCTCATCATTCCGAACGCCGGCGCAGACGCCATCACCGGCCCGCTGTGCTCCAAGGAAGTCTTCCGCACGTCGTTCACCAACTGGCAGCCGGGCTACGCCATGGGCCAGGTGGCCCACGAGAAAGGCTACAAGACCGCCATCACGATCACCTGGAACTACGCGGCCGGCAAAGAAGCCACGGACGGTTTCAAGGAAGGCTTTGAAAAGCTCGGCGGCAAGGTCGTCAAGCGCCTGATGCTGCCCTTCCCCAAGGTCGAGTTCCAGTCGCTGCTGACCGAGATCGCCGCCGAGAAACCTGACGCGGTCTTCACGTTCTTCGCGGGCGGAGGCGCCGTCAAGTTCGTCAAGGACTACGCGGACGCAGGCCTGGGCAAGACCATCCCGTTGCTGGGCAGCGGATTCTTGACCGATGGCACGCTGGAAGCCCAGGGCGCTGCCGCTCAGGGCCTGTTGACGACACTGCACTACGCCGACGGTCTGGACAACCCGAAGGACAAGGCCTTCCGTGCCGACTACACCAAGACCTACCCGGACATCGCGCCCGACGTCTACGCCGTCCAGGGCTATGACGCCGCCCAGCTGCTGGCAACCGGCCTGAACGCCGTGAAGGGCGATGCCAGCAAGAAAGACGCGATGCGCGGCGCCATGCAGGGGGCGACCATCGACAGCCCGCGCGGCACCTTCAAGCTCTCCAAGGCCGGCAACCCCATCCAGGACATCTACCTGAGGGAAGTCCAGGGCCTGAAGAACCAGGTGATCGGCGTCGCTGCCAAGGCGCTGGCCGACCCGGCACGCGGCTGCAAGCTGTAAGCGGAGCTCCCCAATGGACCCGATCATATTTCTGATCCAATGCCTGAATGCCGTCCAGTATGGGCTGCTGCTGTTCCTGATCGCCAGCGGCCTCACGCTGATCTTCGGCATCATGGGCATCATCAACCTGGCACATGGCAGCTTCTACATGATCGGGGCCTACATGGCGTTCGCCCTGCAACCGGCGGTCGCCCAGTATCTCGGCGGGGGGTTCGTCGTCACACTGGCGGTCTGCATCGTTCTCACGACACTGCTGGGATACGCGCTTGAATGGGCGTTCTTCAGCTTTCTCTACACCCGCGATCACCTGCAGCAGGTCCTGATGACCTACGGCCTGATCCTGGTCTTCGAGGAACTGCGCAGCATCATCGTGGGCAACGACGTGCACGGCGTGACGCCGCCCGAGTGGCTGGACGGCTCCATCGTCCTGGGCGGCGTCATGAGCTATCCGGTCTACCGGCTGTTCATCTCCGCCGTCTGTCTGGCGGTCGCCCTCGCCATGTACCTGGTGCTGACCCATACCCGCCTGGGAATGAAGATCCGCGCCGGTGCCAGCAACCGGGAAATGATCAGTTCGCTGGGCGTCAACATCAAACACCTGTACCGTGTGGTCTTCGCCATCGGCGTGGCCCTGGCGGCGCTGGCCGGGGCCATCGCCGCGCCGGTCACGTCCGTCTACCCCGGCATGGGCCATGCCGTCCTGATCGTCAGCTTCGTGATCGTCGTCATCGGCGGCATCGGGTCGATACGCGGCGCCTTTCTGGCCGCCATGCTGGTGGGATTCGTGGACACCTTCGGCCAGGTGTTCTTCCCGGGCATCTCCGGCATGCTGGCATACCTGCTCATGGCCCTGATCCTGCTGTTCAAGCCGCAAGGGCTTTTCAATCAAGGCTGAAGCATGTTCACGATAAAAAGCACTGCTCCGATCCTGATCGCCTGCTGCGTGCTGGCGGCTCTGCCCTGGATCGCCAGCGAGTATTACACGGGCCTGGCCATCAAGATCATGATCTACGGCCTGTTCGCCATGAGCCTGCAACTGCTCGTGGGCGGCGCGGGCCTCGTCAGCCTGGGGCATGCGGCGTTCTTCGGCGCCGGGGCCTATGCCACCGCCCTGCTCGCGCCGGAATCCGGCGCCGGAAATTTCTTCATCCTGATCCCGTGCGTGCTGGCTGCCGCTCTCGCCTACGCGGCCATCACGGGCGCGCTGTCCCTGCGCACCAGGGGGATCTACTTCATCATGATCACGCTGGCCTTCGCGCAGATGGCCTACTACGTCTTCCACGACACGCAATTCGGCGGCGGCAGCGACGGCATCTACCTGTACTTCCGCCCCGAATGGCGCCTGGGAGACTGGACGCTGCTGAACGTGGATGAGCCGCGCACATTCTATCTGTTCGTGCTGGCGACCCTGGGCCTGGCCTGGCTGTTCCTGTCCGTGTTGTCGCGTTCCCGGTTCGGCGTTGCCCTCAATGGCATCCGCATCAACGAACAGCGCATGCGCGCTGCCGGATATTCCACGTTCTCCTACAAATTCGTCGCCTACCTGCTGGCTGCGGGCCTGGCCAGCATCGCCGGCATGCTGCATGCCGCCAAGGACGGCTACGTCAACCCCGAACTGCTGAACTGGGAACAATCCGGCCTGGTGCTGCTGATGGTGATCCTGGGCGGCAGCGCCAGCCTGTGGGGCGCGCTACTGGGCACGCTCAGCCTAATCCTGCTCGAGGAACTCTTCCAATCCGAAGCCCTCATGGGCGCGATGGCCGGTCATTGGCACCTGACATTCGGCCTGACCATCATTGCACTGGTCGCGCTGCTGCCCAACGGGCTGGCGGGGCTGCTGCACAGAACTACCCGACGGCGCCCCTCGTCTTCCCCCAAGCCCGCCTCACGCTACAGGCCGCAGCCATGACCCCATCCTCCATTTTCTCTGCACGGAACATCTCGCGGCGCTTCGGCGGACTGCAGGCGCTCGACCGCGTGTGCATCGACCTGCCGCTGGGCTGCATCCATGCCGTCATCGGCACGAACGGCGCAGGCAAATCCACGCTGGTCAATGTGCTCTCGGGCGAACTGTCCACCGACGACGGCGAGATCCGGATGAACGGCCAGGACATCACGCACTGGGTACAGCCCCGGCGAGCCCGTGCCGGCATTGGCCGCAGCTACCAGCGCACCACCATTTTCCCCAGCCTGTCGCTGCACGAGAACTGCCGCCTGGCCGCCCAGGCGGGACACCAGCACTTCTGGCGCTGGCTGCAGCCGGCCACCACGTGCCTGCGATCCAACGAAGCGGCGGAACAGGTGCTCGAATTGACCGGCCTGCAGGCCCTGCGCGGCCAGGCGGCGGGATCGCTGTCCCACGGCAAGAAACGCCAGCTCGAGATCGCCATGAGCCTGACCACCCAGCCGCAGGTCTTGCTGCTGGACGAACCTCTGGCCGGCATGGGGCCGGAAGAAACCGAACGCATGCTGGAGCTGCTGGAATCGCTCAGGTCCGACCATGCCATCCTGCTCATCGAGCACGACATGGACGCGGTCTTCAGGATAGCCGACCGCATCACCGTGATGGTCAACGGGTCGGTGATTGCTCACGGCGACCCCGAGTCCATCCGCAGCAACGCGGACGTCCAGGCCGCCTATCTCGGCAAGGAGGAACCGTGCCAGCACTGATCGAAGCCAGCGAACTGCACACCTACTATGGCGAAAGCCACGTCCTGCGCGGCGTCAGCCTGCGCATCGACGCCGGCGAGTCGATCGGCCTGCTCGGGCGCAACGGCATGGGCAAGACCACGCTGATCCGGACCTTGGTCGGCCACATCCGGCCAGCCCGTGGCACGGTCAGCATCCGCAGCCAGTCGCGCGGCCAGCGGCCGCCTCACGAGGTTGCGCGGCTGGGCATTGCCTACGTGCCTGAAGGACGCGGCATCTTCCCCAACCTGAGCGTCCGGGAAAATCTGCTGGTTGCGGCCGGGCCGGGTTTTTCGGGCAACAGCGACTGGACCCTGGCACGCATCCTGGCCCTGTTCCCCCGCCTGGGTGAACGCCTGCGACACGGCGGCCACCAGCTGTCTGGCGGCGAACAGCAAATGCTGGCCATCGGCCGGGCGCTGCTGACCAACCCCGACGTCCTGATCCTGGACGAGGCAACCGAAGGCCTGGCCCCTCTGATCGTCGAAGAGATCTGGCGCGTGATCGGCAGCATCCGTGCATCGGGGGTCGCCACCCTGATCGTGGACCGGAACTACCGCAAGATCCTGGCTCACACGGATCGCTGCATCATCCTGCAAAAGGGCGTGGTGGCGATCGAGGACAACAGCGTGGCGCTCAGCGCCCAGGACGAGGTCCTGAGCCATTATCTGGGGGTCTGACAGCCTGCGGCAGCAGGCCGCGCGCTACGATCCGAATGCGGCGGCCGCGCGGCCGATCCGGTCGTTGATGCCCTGCCAGGCAGGCTCTTCGGGGGGACGTTGCAGCACGATGCGATCGTAGCCGGCAACATCCAGTTCGCGCAGCAGCGCGTACAGGCGGCGCGCATAGTGGGCCGGTTCAGCCCGCACAACCACCCAGTCCACGCCCTCGGGCGCAGGCCCGGGCGGCGTATCCAGCACCACCACGGCCAGGCGGCGGACGGCGGATGCGGCCTGCACGCATCCCCATGCCGGGGCTGGCGCCGTGCCGGCCGCCCAGGCCGACAACTCGGCAGGGCCCATCAGGGCCACCGGCGTATGCGGCGCATAGTGCGCCTTGAGAGACCCCGACACCCGGGGCGCGGCTGCGTCGGGCATGTTGGGCAGGTCGCCCAGGACTTCCGCCAATTGCAGCACGTCGATCTGGCCTGGCCGCAGCAAGGTCGGCCCCACGCCCTGATCCAGGCGGGACAGATCCAGGATGGTCGATTCGATGCCGACCTGAGACTCGCCGCCTTCCAGGATCATCAGGGCCTGGTCGTCCAGGTCGGGAAAGGCCTGGCGCACATGGCTCGCCCGGGTTGGCGACACCTGACCGAACTGATTGGCCGAAGGCGCCGCGACGCCGCCACAGCCATGGGGCTTGAGCGCCGCGAACACATGCAGCAGGGTCTGCGCGACCGGATGCGCCGGGCAGCGCAGGCCGATGCTGTCCTGGCCGCCGCTGACCGCATCCGGGATCCGGTCGGCGCGCGGCAGGATCAGGGTCAGCGGCCCCGGCCAGAACGCCGCCATCAGCTGTCGCGCCTGGAGCGGCACTGTGGTCGCCCAATAGGCCGGATCCGTGTCCGGCGCCAGGTGAACGATAACCGGATGGTTGGCAGGACGCTTTTTGGCTGCGTAGATGCGGGCCACTGCCTGCGGGTTCTCGGCATCGGCCCCCAGGCCATAGACGGTCTCGGTGGGAAAGGCCACCAGGCGCCCCTGATCCAGCCGGCGGGCGGCTTCCAGAATACGAGCCTGCATGGAGTCAGGCATCCGGCAACCCCAGCACGCCAGCTACGCGGGCGATGCGGTCCTGCAATTCGGCTGCCGTAGCGCCCAGGATATTGATGTGACCCATCTTGCGCCCGGCGCGAGCCTGGTTCTTGGCATACAGGTGCAGACGCGTGCCAGGCACGGACAGAACCCCCGCCCAATCCGGCTCGCGTTGCTGCCCATCGGGGCCGAACCACAGGTCGCCCAGCAGGTTCAGCATGGCGGCAGGGCACAGCGTATCGGTCGCGCCCAAGGGCAGGCCGGCCATGACGCGGGCCTGCTGTTCGAACTGGCTGACCAGGCAGCCGTCCTGGGTGTAATGGCCGCTATTGTGGGGGCGCGGCGCCATCTCGTTGGCAATGACGGCGCCATCGCGCAGCACGAAGAATTCGACGCACAGCACCCCGTGATAATCCAGATGATCCGCCACCCGCAGGGCATGCCGGCGGGCCTGGTCCGCTACGGCGGGGGCTATCGTGCCATCCACGGTCGACACGGCCAGGATGCCGTCGCGATGCGCGTTGCGCGCAGGCGGATAGGTGACCGTGCGGCCATCCAGGCCGCGCGCCACCACGACGGAGATCTCGTAGTCCAGCGGCTGCAGGGATTCCAGCACGCAGGCCACCCCACGCAGGGACTCAAACGCCCGCCGGGCGTGTTCGCGGGACGCCACCCGCATCTGGCCCTTGCCGTCGTAACCCAGGCGCGTGGTCTTGAGAATGCCCGGAAACAGGGATTCTGGGCAGGCATCCAGATCGGACGCCCGCAGCACGGCCGCATGCGCGGCCACCGGCACTCCCGATGCCTGCAGATAGGCTTTTTCGGCCAGGCGGTCCTGGGCAATGGCCACGGCATCCCCGGAAGGGGTTGTCCGGCACAGCCGGGCCAAGTTGCGCAGGCTATCGGCCGGCACGTTCTCGAATTCGGTCGTCACTGCGACGCATAGATCGCCCAGGGTATCGAGCGCCTGTGGATCATCGTAGGCAGCGCGGATGTGGCGATCCGCCACTGCGCCGGCCGGGCTGGACTCGGCAGGGTCCAGTACCGCCACGCGATAGCCCAGCGCCTGGGCCGATTGGCAGAACATGCGGCCCAGTTGGCCGCCCCCCAGCACACCCAGCCAGGCCCCTGGAGCCGTCGGCAGAGTGGGCCCGTCGCCGGAGCCCGCCATCAGGAAGCCTCCGGCGGCACGACCATGGCGCGGGCGGCCTGAGTCTGGCGCGCCCGATAGGCCTGCAGACGCTGCAACAGGTCGGCATCGGTCATGGCCAGATTGGCGACCACGTGCAAAGCGGCATTGGCAGCTCCCGCTTCGCCGATGGCGAAGGTGCCGACGGGCACCCCTCGGGGCATCTGCACGATGGACAGGAGAGAATCCTCGCCGCGCAGATAGCGCGAAGGCACTGGCACCCCGAACACAGGCACCGGCGTCAAGGCGGCCATCATGCCAGGCAGATGGGCGGCTCCGCCCGCACCGGCCACGATGGCCCGCAGGCCCCGTGTGACGGCCTGGGCGCCGTATTCGACCATATCCAGCGGCATGCGGTGCGCCGATACCACTCGGGTTTCGTGAGCGATGCCGAACTCGTCGAACACCGCCGCTGCATGACGCATCACGTCCCAGTCGCTGGACGAGCCCATGATCAGCCCGACCACGGGAGCGACGATGTCGTTCATGCTACCCCCTTGGCGCTACGCGCCGTCCCCCCGAGGGGGAATTCGCACTTGGGGCGGCCCGGCGCGCTCATGCTACCCCCTTGGCGCTACGCGCCGTCCACCGCGCGGCCTGCATGCCGCTCCGATTCGTCAGGCGCAGGCCAGTCCGCAGGGACTGCCCTGCGTCCGGACTCATCCCCCCGAGGGGGAATTCGCACTTGGGGCGGCCCGGCGCGCTCATGCTACCCCCTGGGTCAGGCGGTCCTGGGCCTCGCGGTATTTGGCTGCGGTGCGTTCCAGCACGTCGGCAGGCAGGCGTGGGGCGGGCGCGGTCTTGTCCCAGTCCTGCGTTTCCAGCCAGTCGCGCACGAACTGTTTGTCGAAGGACGGCGGACTGATGCCCAGGGCGTAGCTGTCGGCAGGCCAGAAACGCGACGAGTCCGGCGTCAGGACCTCGTCCATCAGGTGCAAGGTGCCCCGGGCGTCCAGGCCGAACTCGAATTTCGTGTCGGCGATCAGGATGCCCCGGCGGCTGGCATATTCGGCGGCCTCGGTGTAGAGCGCCAGGGTCATGCGGCGAATCTGCCCCGCGAGTTCGGCGCCGACCTGGGCCACCACGTAATTGAAATCGACGTTCTCGTCGTGGTGCCCGAATTCGGCCTTGGCAGCCGGGGTGAAGATGGGTTCGGCCAGCTTTTCCGCCTGACGCAGGCCAGGCGGCAGCGCCACACCGCACACCGCGCCGCTGGCCTGGTAGTCCTTCCAGCCGGAACCGATCAGGTAGCCGCGCGCCACGGCCTCGACCAGGATGGGTTCCAGGCGCTTGACCACCATGGCCCGCCCCGCCACCTGATCCCGTTCTTCGGGTGCCACCACGTCTTCGGGCGCGATGCCGGTGACGTGCGTAGGCACCAGATGCCCCAGGCGTTCAAGCCAGAATTCCGTCAGGGCGGTCAGGACCTTGCCCTTGCCTGGAATCGGGTCGCCCAGGATCACGTCGAAGGCCGAGATGCGGTCCGTCGCGACGATGAGCAGTTTGTCTTCGCCCACGGCATACATGTCGCGGACCTTGCCGCGCCCCAGCAGGGGCAGCGACTGGATGGTGGATTGGAGCAAGGCCGTCATCGAGATTTATTTCACCAATTGCTTGAGTTCGCCTGCGGCGTAGCGGGCCGCCATGTCCGACAGCGGGATCGGCTTGATCTTCGAGGCGTTGCCGGCCGTGCCGAACTGCTCGTAGCGAGCCAGGCAGACTTTCTTGGCAGCTTCGCGGGCAGGCTTGAGGTATTCGCGCGGATCGAACTTGCCCGGGTTTTCCGCCAGGAAGCGGCGGATGGCGCCCGTCATGGCCAGACGGATGTCGGTATCGATGTTGACCTTGCGAACGCCGAATTTGATGGCTTCCTGCAGTTCTTCCACCGGCACGCCGTAGGTTTCCTTCATGTCGCCGCCGAACTGGCGAATTTCCGCCAGCAGTTCCTGGGGCACGCTGGAGCTGCCGTGCATCACCAGGTGGGTGTTGGGCAGGCGGGCGTGGATTTCCTTGATGCGCTGGACCGACAGGATGTCGCCCGTGGGCTTGCGCGTGAACTTGTAGGCGCCATGACTGGTGCCCACGGCGATGGCCAGGGCGTCGAGCTGGGTTTGTTTGACGAAGTCGGCCGCCTGTTCGGGGTCGGTCAGCAGCTGTTCGCGGGTCATGGTGCCCTCGGCGCCGTGGCCGTCTTCCTTGTCGCCCTTCATGGTTTCCAGAGAACCCAGGCAGCCCAGTTCGCCTTCTACCGTGATGCCGAGTTTGTGTGCGATCTGGACGACCTGCCGGGTGACGTCCAGGTTGTACTCATAAGACGAGATGGTCTTGCCATCGGACATCAGCGAGCCGTCCATCATGACGCTGGAAAAGCCCAGGTCGATGGCGCCCTGGCAGACTGCCGGCGACTGGCCGTGGTCCTGGTGCATGACCACGGGGATGTGCGGGTAGGAGTCGACCGCTGCCTGGATCAGAAGTTTCAGGAAACCTTCGCCGGCATATTTGCGGGCGCCCGCCGAAGCCTGCATGATCACCGGGCTGTCCGTCTGGGCAGCGGCTTCCATGATGGCCTGGACCTGTTCCAGGTTGTTGACGTTGAATGCGGGAATCCCGTAGCCGTGCTCGGCGGCGTGATCGAGGAGCTGACGCATGGAAACCAGGGCCATGGCTGGACCTCCAAAAGGTGAGATAGTGGATAAAATCGGATTGCCAAGATTTTAAGGCGGAATGGGAATTACTGCTGGTTGCCTGCCCTTCTGGCCGACTTCGGCCGGAATGCCCGGACCACGGCGTCGCGCGTCTCGACGTACGGGCCGCCGATCAGGTCCAGGCAGTACGGCACGGCGGCGAACACGCCCGGCACCCGCACCTGGCCGTCCGCATCGCGCAGGCCTTCCAGGGTTTCCTGGATGGCCTTGGGCTGGCCCGGCAGATTGATGATCAGCGCCGCATGGTCGGGCTGCTCCCGGATGACGGCCACCTGGCGCGACAGGATGGCGGTCGGCACGAAGGCCAGGCTGACCTGGCGCATCTGCTCGCCAAAGCCAGGCATCTCGCGCGTAGCGACGTCCAGCGTGGCCTCGGGCGTCACATCCCGGCGGGCCGGACCCGTACCGCCCGTCGTCAGCACCAGGTCGCACCGGGCTTCGTCCACCAGTTCGCGCAGGGTGGCGGCGATGCCGGCCCGGTCATCCGGAATCAGGCGGGTCACGACCTGAGGCGGCCGGGTCAGGGCCGACACCAGCCAGTCCCTCAGGGCGGGAATGCCCTGATCCTGATAAACGCCCGACGAAGCGCGGTCGGACACGGACACCAGGCCGACAATCAATTCGTCGGGATGGCTGCGGCGCAGGGGAAAGGAATCGTTCATGGGATAGACTGTGCAGACATGGAAACGGACATTCTATTAGGTACGGCCCCGACGCAGGCGCGCACCCTGCTGCTCGTGGGCGGCGACCTGGGCGCGCGCACGGCGCAGTCACTGCCCCCGAAACGCTGGACCTGCATCGGCCTGCGGCGGCAGGCCATGATCGCCCAGCCCGGCGCCCGAGTCCACTGGCTGCAGGCCGACCTGGGTGATCCCGGCAGCCTGACCAGGGCACTGGCCGCCGTCCGGGACATCACGCCCACCCCCATCTCCCATATCCTGTACGCCCCCGCGCCGGACACCCGCACGCCCGAGGCCTACGCCCGCGCCTATCCGCAAGGCCTGCGGGCGCTGCTGGACGCGTTGACCCGCCTCGATGGCGTGCGGCGCTGCGTGCTGGTCGATTCCTCCGCCGTCTGGGGGCCGGGCGCGGACGACCGCCTGGTGGACGAGGACACACCCCCTGCGCCGGCGGATTTTCGCGGCACGGCGATGCTGGACGCCGAGGCCCTGTTGCACGCCCGGCTGCCCGAACGCGGCACCGCCCTGCGCCTGTCAGGCCTGTACGGCCCCGGCCGGCTGCGCTTGCTGGACGGCCTGCGCGCCGGGCGGACGGCCGCGCCGGACGGTCCGGGCCACTGGGCCAATCGGATCCATATCGACGACGCCGCGCGGGCCTGCGCCCACCTGCTGACGCTGGCCGACCCCCTGCCCTGCTACATCGGCACCGACGACCGCCCCATGCCCACGGCAACACTGTACGAGGCGCTGGCACAGATGATCGGCGGGCCGCCGCCTGGCCGGGAAGTCCGCCCCCCGGACGGCAAGCGCCTGTCCAATGCGCGGCTACGGGCCAGCGGCTGGGCGCCCGCCTGGCCCGATGCGCTGGAAGGCTACGCAGCCTGCCTGGCCGAGGCGTCTGCGCGCCGGCCCTGAACGCGGCGCCCAGGACGACGGGCCATGCCCTTTCAGCCTTGAGCCGCCTTGGCACGCCGCGTACACTGCCTCCCATGACCCGCATCCCCTCCACCTCGCCGCTTGCAAGCGGCCCGGACTCATCCCTGGAACTGAGCACTACGCTGAGCCTGCGCAGCGGCAGCCAGAGCTGGGGCACGGAACGGCGCATGGCACTGCTGGCCGCCATCGGCACGGAAGGATCCATCAGCGCGGCAGCGCGCAAAGTCGGACTGAGCTACAAGGCGGCCTGGGACGCCGTGGACATGATGAACGGCGTGGCCGGCGGCCTGCTGGTCGAGCGCGTCACCGGCGGCAAACGAGGCGGCGGAGCGCACCTGACGGACCGGGCGCGCGAACTTATCGCCTGGTACCAGGCGGCCCAGGCAGAACACCAGCGCTTCATGGAGGCACTGGCACGCTTCGGCCCCGACGGCACCCGGCACCTGGATCTGCTGCACAGCATGGCGCTGCAGACCTCGGCCCGCAACCGCTACGAGGGCACCATCGGGGCCATCGAATCCGGCAGCATCAATGACCGAATCCGGCTGGATCTGGACGAAGGCATTTCCCTGACCGCCACCCTGACCCACGCCAGCACCGAACGGCTGGGCCTGGCCGAAGGCAGGCGCGCGCTGGCCTTCCTGAAGGCCCAGGCAGTCCGCGTCCTGCCGCAGGACGCCGTTGATCGGGATACCGCCCCCGAGGGGCTGAACCGCTGGACCGGCCGTATCAGCCACCGCGCGGACGACGGCATCCTGGCGGAAATCAGCCTGGACGTCAGCGCCAGGGTGCGCATCACGGGGCTGGCCGCCCCCGACGCGCCAGCCGGCGGATTGGCGTCGGGCGAGCTGGCCGCAGCCTGCTTCCAGGCGGCCGATGTGCTGATCGGCACGATGGACTGATCAGCACTGTTGACGCGCTGCCCGCGTTCTGCAGGCCCGTGCCTCAACCCCGGGAAACCAGTTCGGCGCCGCCCTGGATTTCTCCGTGGGCAATATGGAATACCTGGTCGGCCAGGGCCTGGACGTCTGCCGGATCATGCGTGATCAGGACTGTGGGGATGTCGATGTCGCGCTGCAACTGGGCCAGTTCCACGCGCATCTGCGCGCGCAGGTCCGAATCCAGGGCTGACAGGGGCTCGTCCAGCAACAACAGGCCGGGATCGGTCGACAGGGCCCGCGCCAGGGCGACGCGCTGGCGCTGCCCGCCCGACAATTCGGCCGGATAGCGGTCCAGCAGGCCATCCAGATGAAAGGCCCGCACCCAGCGCATCGCAGCAGGCGGCAGCTCGCGACGGCGAAACCGGCGCCCCTTGAGGGCGCCGTCATCGTCCGCCGCGCTGATCGGCCACCCCCAGCCATGCCAGTTCAGCCAGCCGCGCTGCAGGCCGAAGCCGATATTGCGGCGCACGGTCAGGTGCGGGAACAGCGCATAGTCCTGAAACAGATAGGCCAGGCGCCGGGCGCGAGGCGGCAGGTCGATACCGGCGGCATGATCGAACAGCACCCGCCCATCGACCACGATGCGCCCCGCATCCGGTCGCAGCAGCCCGGCAATCGCCTGCATGGTCAGGCTCTTGCCCGCCCCCGATGGCCCGAACAGGGCCACCCGGCGCCCATCGGTCCGCCATGAGGGCTGCAGCAAAAAGCCGTCCGACCCGCCGATGCGGCAGCGGATGTCCACGCTCAGGCTCATGCGGCGCTCCGGGATCGGCGCGGCGTTCGCCCACCCGGCATCAGCCAGGCGGCCAGGCACAGCACCGCCACGCAAGTGGCCGAGGTGACCAGCACCAGGAGATTGGCGGTATCGTCATTGCCGGCCTGCACGGCTTCGTAGATGGCAATCGACAGGGTCTGTGTCTTGCCGGGGATATTGCCCGCCACCATCAGCGTTGCGCCGAATTCACCCAAGGCCCGGGCAAAGGCCAGCAGCACCCCGGCCAGAATGCCCCGCGCGGCCAGAGGCAGGCTGACGCGGAAGAACACGGCGGCCGGCGACACGCCCAACACGGCGGCTGCCTGCTCCAGGCGATGATCCACATCCAGAAAGGCGGCCCGGGCGGCCTTGAGCACCATGGGGAAGGCCACCACGGCCGCAGCAACGACGGCCCCCTGCCAGGTGAAGACCAGCTCGATGCCATGCGATTGCAGCCAGGCGCCCAGCCAACCGCGCCGCCCGAACAGCACCAGCAGGTAATAGCCGGTGACGGTGGGCGGCAGCACCATGGGCAGGGTCAGGAAGGCGTCGACCACATCGCACCAGCGCGACGGCCAGCGCGACAGTCCGTAGGCCACTGCAATGCCGCCCACCGTCGCCAGGGCGGTGGCCCAGCCCGCGACCTTCAGGGACAGCAGCAGAGGAATCCAGAGATCAGACATATCGATGTCGCCAGGCCGCCCGCCACCGGGCGCCACCAGGCAAAAGCGGCATTATGGCTTGGCGAAGCCGTACCGGGCCAGCACGGCCTGCCCTTCGGGAGAAATGACGTACTTGAGGAAATCGGCGGCTTGCGGAGCGCGACCGTCGCGCTTGACCAATGCGATCGGGTAGACCACCGGGGTGGGTGTCTGCACCGCCTGCACGACCCGGACCCTGTCCTTCATGAGCGCGGCATCCGTGGCGAAGACGAAGCCGGCATCGACTTCACCGCGCTCTACGTAGCTGAGCACCTGGCGCACGTTCTGGCCCAGGATCTCGCGCGCCTTGACCGTATCCCAGGCACCGGCCTTTTCCAGCGCCGCCTGGGTATAGCGCCCCACCGGCACGGACGCCGGATTGCCCAACGCGATCCGCTTCACGTCCGGCTTGGACAGATCCTTCAGGGACCGGATCGCGCGCGGATTGTCGGCCGGCACCACCAGCACGACCTCATTGCGCACGAAATCGACCCGGCTGGCCGGATCGATGGCCTGCGCAGCAGCGGCCTTGTCCATCGCCTTCTGGTCGGCAGACGCGAAAACGTCGGCGGGGGCGCCTTCGGTGATCTGGCGCAGCACCACATCCGACGCGCCAAAGGTCGTCAGCACCTTGGTGTCCGGATGGGCAGCCTGGTACTGAGCCGCCAGGTCCTTGAAGGCGTTGGTCAGGCTGGCGGCGGCCGACACCAGAATTTCGCCGGCCATGGCCGGGGCGACGACCCCGGACAGCACGCAGACGGCAAGCAGACGGCGGAATGACATGAAGGCTCCTTCAAACGGAAATCAGGGAATGTGCGCCATCGTAATATATATAGGTATATTTCGCTATTCGACAACACCAGGATTTGACCTGTCGCAAGCTTTGCACCGCGTCCCCTGCCGCCGGGCGGCCACCGTTCAGCGAGTAGAATGAGCCTCACCGTCCCGAGCGGCCGATGCCTCATGGCCGCCGGAGTCTGCGACCGACCTGCTCTGGATATGGCCACCCAGCCCTCGCCTTTTCCCACCATCGATACCTTTCTGGACACCCTGTGGCTGGAAGACGGCCTGGCCGACAACACCCTGGCGGCCTACCGACGGGATCTGAGCGCCTTCGCCCACTGGTTGCTGAAGACCCAGGACCTGCCACCGGAATCCGCTCGCCAGGAAGACATTCAGGCCTGGCTGGCCGCCCAATACCAGTTGACCAAGGCCAGTACGGCAAACCGTCGTCTGGCGGCCCTGCGGCGTTTTTATCTATGGGCCCTGCGCCGCAATCTGTGCTACGAAGACCCCTGCCTGGGCCTGCACAGCGCCCGGCAGCCCGCCCGATTTCCCAAGACCCTGTCCGAGGCCCAGGTGGACGATCTGCTGCAGGCGCCGGACACAGAGACGACCCTGGGCCTGCGCGATCGCGCCATGCTCGAAACCCTGTACGCGACCGGACTGCGCGTCAGCGAACTGGTGCACCTGAACGTGCAGGACACCAGCCTGAGCGACGGCGTGGTGCGGGTGGTCATGGGCAAGGGTGCCAAAGACCGCCTGGTGCCGCTGGGCGACGAGGCCCTGTACTGGATCGAGCGCTACCTGCGCGAAAGCCGCCCGGCCATCCTGGGCGCGCGCGCCTGCGATGCACTGTTCGCCACCACGCGCGGCGCATCCATGACACGCCAGGCATTCTGGCTGCTGATCCGCAAATACGCACAGCAGGCCGATATTCGCGTCCCCCTGTCGCCGCACGTGCTGCGCCACGCCTTCGCCACCCATCTGCTGAACCACGGCGCCGACCTGCGCGTCGTGCAGATGCTGCTGGGGCACGCCGATATTTCCACCACGCAGATCTACACCCATGTCGCCCGCGAACGGCTGAAAGCCCTGCACGCCCAGCATCATCCGCGCGCGTGACGCGGAGCCCTCATTCATCTGGCACTGTCATGTCAAAAACAAAGCACACGTCCGAAACTCCCGCCACGCATTGGCTGCGGCAGCAAAAGATCGCCTTCGGCGAACACCCCTACGACTACGTCGATCACGGCGGCGCCCGAGAAGCCGCTCACCAGCTGGGCGTCCCGCTGCATCAGGTCGCAAAGACCCTGATCATGGAAGATGAACACGGCCATCCGCTGGTGGTGCTGATGCACGGGGATTGCGAGGTCTCCACCAAGAACCTGGCACGGCAGACAGGCGCAAAGAAAATCAGCCCCTGCACGCCGGACACGGCCCAGCGCAATTCGGGCTATCAGGTGGGCGGCACATCGCCATTCGCCACGCGCAAGCGCATGCCGGTCTGGGTGGAAAAGACCTTGCTGGATTACGACACCGTCTACCTGAACGGCGGCCGGCGGGGCTACCTGATCAGCGTGGCCGCCAGCGTGCTGACAGGGCCCTTGGGCGCAAAACCCGTGGAAGTCGCGCTGGGAGACGACGCGGGATAGATTCCAGCCGCGCAGCGGCGGCAGGTCACTGGCGTCTCCTGCAGGAATCGAACCTGCAATCTTCCCTTAGGAGGGGAAAGTTATATCCATTTAACTAAGGAGACGCGGCGGACGGTGTGCGAACGCAACAGCCGATGCATCGGCTGCGATCGGACACACACAGCGATGCAAACAAGTAGTATAAAACACGCTTCCCGGCCACACCGATGCGGCGCCCGGTTTTTGTCTGATCCAGGCGGTTTTGATGATCCGTCAACATGTCTCGCAACACGGCGCCGCCCCGACTGCCGCCATCCGGATGCCCAGCCGTCGATCTTCACCAGGCCTCTGGCGCATTCTGCTGCTCGGCTGCCTGGCCCTGGCAGGCGCGTGGCACAGCCCGGCATCCCACGCCCAGCCGCCCAGCGTCTACCTGGAAGACCTGACTTCGCCCGAACTGCGCGAGCGCATCGCAGCCGGCGCCACCACCATCCTGATTCCCATCGGCGGCACGGAACAAAGCGGCCCGAACATCGCCCTGGGCAAGCACAACGCGCGCGCCCGCATCCTGGCCGGGCGCATCGCGCAGGCGCTGGGTCATGCGATCGTCGCCCCCACCATCGCCTACGTTCCGGAAGGATCCATCACACCGCCCGCCGCGCACATGCGCTTTGCCGGCACGATTTCGGTACCCGAGCCGGTCTTCGAGGCCGTGCTGGAATCCGCCGCGCGCAGCTTCAAGCAGCACGGGTTTCGCGATGTATTTTTCCTGGGCGACCATGGCGGCTACCAGCACAGCCTGGAAGCCGCAGCTGCTCAGTTGAACCATGAATGGGCCAAATCCCCCTGCTGCCGCGCCCACGCGCTGCTCGACTATTACCGGGTCACCCAGACCGCCTATGTCGACGCCCTGAAAAAACGCGGATACTCGGCCGCAGAAATCGGTACGCATGCGGGCCTGGCCGACACATCGCTGGCGCTGGCGCTGGACCCCGCACAGGTCCGCACCGGGCTGCTCTCGCAAGGCAGCCAATGGACGCCGCGCGACGGCGTGCACGGCGACCCGACCCGCGCCAATGCCGAACTGGGCCAGATCGGCGTGCGCCTGATCGTGGACACGTCGGTCGCCGCCATCCGCCGGCAGCTGGCCCACCCCCCTTCTTCCCAACGTCCCTCCGCACACAAATAGGGAGTTTCATCGTGGTATCGAAAAAGTCATTCGGCTCGTACGCAGCCTGGTCCGCTGCCGTGGCGTTGTCCACAGGCGTGACCGCCGCCCAGGCGGCCGGCCCGGCAGCGGCTGCGCCAACGGTCATCCAGACCGTCCCGGGCATGCCGCCCGTGATCGACCCGAACAACGTCTACAGCGAAATCGGCGCCAGCCACCTGAGCCCTGCCGTCCAGAAGGATCTGGCACGCGTCTACGTGCCCAACTTGCGCTCCAACGATGTCTCGGTCATCGACCCGGACACCCTGAAAGTGGTGGATACCTTCAAGGTCGGCAAGAGCCCGCAGCACGTCGTGCCTTCGTGGGACCTGCGCACCCTGTGGGTGGCCAACAACGCGGAACGCACCCATGACGGCAGCCTGACCCCCATCGATCCACTGACCGGCAAGCCCGGGACTGCGGTGCCGGTCGACGACCCCTACAACATGTATTTCACGCCGGACGGCAAGTCGGCCATCGTCGTGGCCGAAGCCCGCAAGCGCCTGGACTTCCGTGACCCGCACACCATGGCCATGCAGTATTCCATCGATGTGCCACAGTGCGGCGGCCTGAATCACGCCGATTTTTCCATCGACGGCCGCTATGCGCTGTTCACCTGCGAATTCGAAGGCAGCGTCGCCAAGATCGATATGGTGAACCACACAGTGCTGGGCTACCTGCCGCTGCCCTTGCCAATGGCGCACGCCCAGGAAGCCGCGCCAACGAACGGCAAGCCTGCCAAAAAAATGAGGATGCCCAAGAAAGGCATGCCCCAGGACGTGCGCATCTCGCCGGACGGCAAGCGCTTCTACATCGCCGACATGATGGCCGACGGGGTCTTCGTCGTCGATGGCGACGCCTTCAAGCAGATCGGTTTCATTCCGGCAGGGCTGGGCACCCACGGCCTGTACCCCAGCCGGGACGGCAAATCCCTGTACATCACCAGTCGGGGCACGCACCAGATCCACGGCAAACCAAAGGGCAAGGGCAGTGTCGCCGTCATGGATTTCGCCACTGGCAAGATCACGGCCAACTGGCCTATTCCCGGTGGCGGCAGCCCCGACATGGGCAACGTCAGCGCAGATGGGAAATGGCTGTGGCTGTCAGGCCGATTCGACGACGTGGTCTATCGCATCGACACCCGGACCGGAGAGGTGCGGCAGGTCAAGGTCGGCCAGGAACCTCACGGCCTGACCGTCTGGCCGCAGCCAGGCCGCTATTCCCTGGGGCACACCGGCAACCTGCGCTAGCCGCGCGCAGCGCCCAGATCGACCCTGACGCCGACCTCCTGGGCGGTTTCCTGGACCGCCACCAGCAAGCGCCGCGCACCCGGGCTATCCGCCTGCGCGGCGATCAGGGCCCCCGACACGCGCACGTAATCCGGCCGCAACTCGTGCAGGTACAGCAGGGCGTCCGGCTGCTCGGCAAAGCGCCGCAGCCCCATCCGCACGCCATGTTCACGCAGCATCTCGGCAAATTTCATGATCTGCGTCCGATACGACACCAGGCCGTAGGAATCGAGTTCGACCAGCAGGCTGGCCGCCTGGTCCGGGCGACCGGTCAGCCGAGCGGCGACCTCGGCCCGGAAGTCGTCCTGCAGAATCGAGGCCAGGGACATGCGCAGCGTCAGGTCGCCGGGATGCGTCGCCAGCCAGTTCAGGCCCAGATTGACGGCCTGGGCATCGCAGGCGGCAGACATGCCCAGACGCACGGCCGGCGGCATGAACAGGTAACCCGACAGCGGCTCGGACGCACCGGGTTCCTGCAGCATCAGGGTTCCCATCACGCATTCCGCACCAGCAGCTACAGATTCGTCACGCTGCAGGGCCAGAGAAAACCAGCCTTCGTCCAAGGCATTGCGCAACAGGTTGCGCCAGGCCTGCTCACCACCGACCCGCCCGGCAGCGTCCTTGTGCATGGCCTCGTCGGGCAGATATTCGACTTCGTTGCTGCCAGCGCTTTCCGCGCGCATCAAGGCCTCGTCCAGACGGACCAGCACGGCCGACAGGTCTCCGCCGGACTCATAATCCGTCAGGACCATGCGCCAGCGGCACAAACCCGCCTGCCCCAGCTGGATGCGCTGCGCCTGCAGGACGTCGGACACCGCCTTGGCCACCCGGACAGCCACCGGTCCCGGCATCATCGGCAGCACGAAGGCGAAATCCGATCCATTGAGCCGTGCCAGCCAGGCCTGCGGCCCCATCCGGACATGCAGCAGTTCGAGCACCAACTGCCCGACATTGCGCAGCCACTGGTCCACGACCACCCGGCTCATGGACTGGTTCACAGCCTGCAGATCACACTGGCGAAACAGCATGACGTGACCGCTGCTGCCGTCCTGGCTGGCAGGCTGTTCCAGCAGGCGCCGCAGTTCATTGATGAAATACTTGCGATTGGCCAACCCCGTCACCGGGTCCTGATTCAGTTCCAGTTGCAGGGACTCGATCCGAGCCTCGCGCTCGGTGGCTGTGGCTCGAACCTGTTCGTGGGTGCGCACGATGGCCAGCGAGACTTCTCGGAGTTCGGCAATGCCTGGATGTCGCACCGGCGGCAGATCCGCCGTGCCGCCCCCATCGGCCAGAGCGCGCACGCGAGTCATCACGTCGTCATGCAGGGCACGGCGCAGCCAGCGCATCAGCAGGCAGATGAACAGGCCCCACAGGACCCCCGCGCCGACCGTCAGGGTGACAATGCGTTCCGTGCTGGTCCACAAGGCATCGCGCGCATAGGCGTCGTTGGCCTGCAGGCGCACTACGCCCAGCTGCGACCAGCCGTTGGTCACCTGGCGCTGAGCCTCGTGGCGCTGCAGCGGCAGCAGATGACTGAACCAGTCGGGAGCCTGCACACGTTCATCCTGGCCATCACCGATTTCTCGTCGGATCAGGATTCGCCCAGTCGGGTCCAGGAATTCCACCACCCGGAACTGACCGCTGTCGAACAGCACGGAAATCAGCAGTTCGCGCACGGTGGGGTCCTGGTTGGAAGGCTGTGACAAAGTCAGCGCCAGGGACGTGGCGGTGGAATCGCTTTGCGCCTGCAGCTGGGCATCCAGATACTGGCGGGCCGAGCCGATGCTGAATATCGTCGCCCCGACCAGAATCACCAGAATCGCCAGCGTCACACTCAACAGCAATTGTCTTAACAAGGACATGACATTCCTTTTCTACGGAATCAGGGTTGAAAGCCTTCGGCCCGCATCTTGCTCAGCAGGTCGCGCCAGCGGCCGATCTGGTCGACCGACCGGCGGCCGCCGCCCGGCACATAGACGCCTTCGGCATTGAAGCTGAAGACCGGTGTCAGGTCGGGGCGCAGGTGCGCGGGCTGGATGCGGTCGATCAGGCTGTCGAGCACCAGGGGTTCGGCCTGCGGCGTCGGGTAGTAGCCCAGCACCATATGCGCGATGCTCTGGCTGCCGATCTGGGCACGCACATAGACCATGCGCAGTTTCTCGGGCGGCACCCCCAGGCGCAACAGGGAAAAATATTTGCCGATGACATAATCTTCGCAATCTCCCGCCCCCTTTGCCAGAGACTCCAGCGGCGTGGCCCAGTAGTCGGTCTTGCCCCAGATGGTGATGTCTTCCCCGCCGATCAGGGCCTGGTTCCAGAACGCATTGGCCTGCCGCAATTTTTCCTGTTCGTCTCCGCCCGCAGCCTGGTCCAGCATGGCCTGCCAGGCCTTTACCGCCCGTTCGGCCTTGGCTCCGTAGTGCTGGCGAGCATAAGTCGCCAGCTGCGCAGGGTCGAACGTCAAGGCTGGCGCCGACCCCCAGGCCAGCGCCAGTACCCAGACCAGGGCGATCAGCCAATGAAGCAGGCCCCTCACCCTGGCAGAAGCCTGCCGACGATCACACATTCATGGATTTTGATACAAAACCCAACCTACCGGAAGAGGACTGGGAAAAGGATGCTTGTTCTATGGGAAAGATGATAGTAATGGCACAGATCGGCATCGCCTATTGGCGGGAAAGACAGGCCGGTGTCGGCGCAGGCGCGCGCAACCACATCAACGCGCCGAAGGCTGCCAGGCCAATGGCGCCGGACAAGTACAGCGCCTTGACATCCCACGCATCCAGCGCAAGGCCGAAGACAAACGGCGACAGCGCCTGCGCCACGCGGGCCGGCATCATCAGCCAGCCCTGGCGCGCGCCGTACCCCCGGGCACCGAACATCGCAAGCGGCAGCGTCCCCTTGGCAATCGTCAGAATGCCGTTGCCCGCGCCATGCAGAAGGGCGAACGCGGGCGCCAGCACGGGACCGGCAGCCAGCAGCAGCACGGCGCCGGCCGGATGGGCCAGAGCCGCCATGCGCGCGGACAGCAGCGGATGGACGTGCCGCAGAAAGCCGAATTCAAGCACTCGGCCAGCGACCTGCGCAGGACCGATCAGCGCCCCGATGGCAACCGCAGCAGGAAGCGTGGCGCCTCCGGCCTGCAGGAGCTGCGGCAGGTGCGTAGCCATGGCCGTACTGATGAACCAGGTGGCCGCAAAGACAAAGGCCAGCAACGCAGCCACGATACCTGGCGGCATCGGCCGCCCGGTGCGGGACGATACAGCGTCTTCGGGGGTTTCGACAGCTTGCTGCTCGTCGGCCCCGGCTGCGGCCGGCGTCTTCGGCAGCCAGGCATTCAACGGCAGACCGACCAGAAGATGCAGGGCCGCCCAGCCGAAACAGGCATCCCGCCAACCGAATTGTGTTTCCATCCAGGCCGACAAGGGCCAACCGACCGTGCTGGCAAAGCCGGCAATCAGCGTGATACCCGTGATCGCAGCCCGGGCCTGGCGTCCGTACAGGTGGACCAGACAGGAAAACGCAGCATCGTACAAGCCCGATCCCATGGCCACGCCAATCACCAGCCAGGCGATCACCATCGTCCAAAGCCCCTGGGCCAGCCCCAGCATGATCAAGCCCAGCGCAAACAGGAGACTGGTACCGATCAGCACCCGGCGGCCGCCATGGCGATCGATCATCTGCCCAGCCCAGGGGCCGATCAAGGCCGATGCAGCCAGGGCCGCCGAAAAAGCGGCATAGACCGTGGCGGTGGGCAGCGCCAGTTCCCGGGCCATCGGAACCGCCAGCATCGCCGGCAGATAGTACGAAGATGCCCAGGCCAGCGTCTGGGCCGTACCCAGCACGCCAACGACCTTCACCACCGCCGAGGCCATCGATCAGTCTCGAGCCAGGCTGGCGTCGATCAGGCACGCGGCGACGTCCGCCAGATGCCGTATCGGCCCCTTGGCGCCCAGTATCTGACTGGATACGTAAGCGCCCTCCAGCAGCAGCTGCAAGCCGTCGCCCAGCGCGTCGGGATCGCGCGCGCCCATCCGGCGCGCCAGGTCGGCCAGGCGTTCGCGCACCTTTCGCTTGTTGGCCACCGATACCTGTCGGGCAGGATGATCGGGCGCCGGGTATTCGATGCAGGCATTGGTCAGGCCGCACCCCCGGTATCCCGGCAGGCCGGCCCGTTGTGCCAGCCCGGTGAAATAGGCCAGGATCTGCGCGCGAGGATCGTCCGGATGGGCCTCAGCCGCCGCATCGAAGCGGTGCCAGAACTCGAGTTCGTAATCCTGCAGATAGGCTGCCGCCAGATCGTCCTTCGAGGCGAAACTGCGATAGAGGCTGGGTTTGGTGACACCCGCCTCGGCCACGATGGCGTCTACGCCGACTGCCCGGATCCCCTGGTGGTAGAACAGATCCCGCGCGCTGCTGCGGATGCGGTCGGCAGCGCGCGGCGGCCCGGCCTTGGGCGCAGGCGCCCGGCCACCCGGCGGCAATCCGGCTTGCAGTGTCTTTTTCATGATGGCGCTTGACGAAGTTACTGACCGGTACGTATTATATGCCACTCCTACGCACGTACCGGTCAGTAACATATCATGTCATCTTCCGCGCGTCTCGCGAAATCCGCTCTCGTCTCCCGCCTGGGCCAGCGCTACGCTTTCGTCGTGGTCGGCGTCATTTTCTTCTGCCTGCTGTTCTCCGCCGGATTGCGCGCGACGCCCAGCGTGTTGCTGGACCCGCTGCAGCAGGCCTTCGGCTGGAGCCGGGCCACCATTTCGCTGGCTGCGGCCCTCGGCATCTTCTTCTATGGCATGGTGGGCCCGTTCGCCGCCGCAGCCATGGATCACTTCGGCTTGCGGCGGGTGCTGCTGTGGGCGCTGGTCGTCATGGCGGCATCCTCCGCCGCCAGTGCCTACATGACCCAGACCTGGCATCTCATCGCCCTGTGGGGGATCTTTTCGGGGATCGGGTCGGGAGCCGTGGCCACCGTGCTGGGCGCCACGGTCGCCAACCGCTGGTTTCACAAGCACCGGGGCCTGGCCATGGGGATCCTCACCGCCAGCACCGCCACCGGCAACCTGATCTTCCTGCCCCTGCTGGCCGGGCTGGCCTCGTCCGGCGACTGGACGCGCGCGGTCTGGGCCGTGGCGGCCGCCATGGTGGTGATGGTGCCCCTGGTCTGGAGGCTGGTGCCCGGCCTGCCGGCGGACGTGGGCCTGCTGCCCTATGGCAGCAACCCGACCCATCCGCCCGCGCCTGCTGCGCCCCGCATCGGCCTGATCGCCGCCACTTTCGGCGCGCTCAAGCGCGCCAGCCGCACCCGTGCCTTCTGGTTCCTGTTCGCCACCTTCTGGGTCTGCGGCTTCACCACCAACGGCCTGGTGGGCACCCACCTGATCGCAATGTGCGGCGACCACGGCGTCGCTCCGGTCCAGGCTGCGGGCCTGCTGGCGCTGATGGGCGTGTTCGACCTCGTCGGGACCACGGCATCGGGCTGGCTCACCGACCGCTACGACCCGCGCAAGCTGCTCTTCGTGTACTACGGCCTGCGCGGCATCTCGCTGATGCTGCTGCCCTACACCGATTTCTCGCTCTACAGCCTGTCGATCTTCGCAGTGTTCTACGGCCTGGACTGGATCGCCACCGTGCCGCCCACGCTGCGCCTGGCCACCGACGTCTTCGGCGACCGCGACGCCCCGGTGGTGTTCGGCTGGATCGTCGCCGGCCACCAGATCGGCGCGGCCACGGCAGCCTGGATGGGCGGCTACGTGCGCGAAGTGTCCGGCAGCTACCTGATGGCCTTCGTGCTGTCGGGCGCCACCGGCATCATCGCCGCCGTCATCGCGCTGATGATCCAGCGGCGGCCTGCGGCCGACGCGCTGGCAATGGCTTGAGGGACTGCCCTATACTTTTCGCATCCCCTTGATGCAAGGATGCCCGAATGAAAAGACGCACCATACTGGCCGCCGCGATGAGCGCAGGCATCACGCTGGCGCTCGGCGCCCAGGCCGCGCCCCCGGAAGGCAAGGGGCAAGGTCACGGCGGCAATCCCCACGGCAACGGAAACAAAGATAAGGGAAACAAGGGCAAAGGGAATCAGGGCCAGGGAAACCAGGGCCACTCCGGCGGCGGGTCAGGCGACCACGCCGGGCACAAGGGCCAGCAAGCCTCCTATGACTCGCACGGCCGGAATCGCGACTACTTCGACGATCACAGGGACAGCCAAGGGCGTCTGCGCGGCGGCGATGACTACGGCGGTCTCATCTACGCGGGAATCACGGCATCTGCGGCCCGTGGATACGCGGGCGATTACGGCATCAGGGGGTACGGCTCACTGCCGCCAGGCATCCGAAAGAACCTGGCAAGAGGCAAGCCTCTGCCCCCGGGCATCGCCAAAAAGCTCGTGCCGGGGCCTCTGCTGGGCCGGCTGCCCAGGTACGATGGTTATGAATGGCGAGTGGCGGGAAGCGACCTGGTTCTGATCGCCATCGGAAGCGCGGTCGTGGCGGACATTCTGTACGACGTGTTCGACTGAGCCTGCCGCCGGCGATCAGCAGCACACGGACAGCACCTGGGCCGGCAGCCGGCTCAGGCTGATGTAGATGTGGCCGACGCCGCTGTCGAAATAGGCCGCTTCGTGCAGGCCGAGTTCCACCGTTTCGCCATTCTCGAACAAAATGCGTACGCGCCCGGACAGCACCATGACGAATTCCTGGCCCGGGTGGCGGATGGTTTCTGAAAAATCGTGCGCTTCACGCGCATTGATCAAGGCCACGAGCGGCTGCATCTTCTTGCCCGGGAACGCACCGCACAGCACGCTGTATTCGTACTGATCGGTCTCGTAGCGCTGCACGTCCTCGAAGCGGTCCTTGACGAACGTCGGGGGTTCAGCCGCGCCGGACCCAAGCTGCGCCGACGCCGGCATGAACAGGCGCGTCATGTCGATGTCCAGCGCACGGCCCAGCTGCAGCACCTTTTCATAGCTCAAGGCGATCAGCCCGCGCTCGGCCTTAGAGACGGTCGATACCGCCAATCCGCTGCGCTGGGCCACCTGCTGCAGCGTCAGCTTGCGTTCCTTGCGCGCCGTGCGGATCTTCGCCCCGACCTCGTGCCTCCCCGCGAGCCCCCGGCCTCCGGCCGGCGCGCTCGCGCCCGGAAGCACCTCGGCAAGAACCTGGGCTGCTTTGGATTTCTGAGTCGACGAACCGGGCATAAGGGCAGGAAACACGAAACGTGCTGGGTCAGGACCGGGCCATTCTATGCGCTATCCGGTCCCGATGCGCGTTCAGGCGTTCGATGATGCTTCATTCTGGCGGCGCGCCACACGCAACCAGCCCACGAACGCCAGCGCCATCAGCACGAATCCGATATAGCCATAGATCGGATACACAATCCCCACCAGCTGGATGAACCCCACGAAGCTGCCTGCCAAGGCAAGCGCCCCGGCCGCCACGGTACCGGCGCGAAACCGGATGGTGTCGGCGGGAACGATGCGCGCCATGAAGGCATAGAGCATGCCGACCGCCGTATTGAGGATCATGCCGAAGATCACCAGCGACATCAGGTGGCCCAGCCAGGGCGAGATCTGCGCGGCGATCGCCAGCATCGGCATCGGCACCCCGCCGATCGTGTCCATGCGCAGATACATGGCCGTGGCGATCAGCAGCATCAGCACGGCCAGCAGCAGACCGCCCAGGATGCCGCCCCAGAACGCGGTCGACCGCGACTTGGCCTGGCCGCCCATGATCACCAGAAACGGCATCCCCGCCACGATGTTGTAGGACACATACAGCAGGGCGGCCACCGGCCACTGGCCAGCTCCCCGAGGCTGGGCGGCCGCGGCTGCATCGAGCGCTTCGATACTCGGATGAGGCGACACCAGCACGTAGCCCGCCACTACGACCGTCATGAACATGAGAAACGGTGTGACGGCGCCGATGAAGGCGATCACGCTGCGAATGTCCAGGCAGACGATGAGCACGGTGACCACGGTGGTCAGCACGCTGCCCCAGACCTCGGGGATTCCCAGCCACTGCTGCAGCAGGGAACCTGCCCCGGCCAGCATCACGACGGTCACCGCGAACAGGAAGAACGTTATCAGCACGTCGAACACCAGACCCAGATACCTGCCCAGCATCGCATTGATGACTTCCTTGTGGGAATGCGCCGCCAGGCGCTGCCCCATGGTGGAAAACGCCATCGACAGGAGGACGAACAGCAGCCCAGACACCACGCATCCCATCAGGCCGATGCCGCCGAAGGCGGCGAAGAACTGCAGGATCTCCTGTCCTGACGCGAACCCCGCGCCAACAATGACTCCCACGAAAGCGCCTGCGATCTTGCAGACATCCTTGAATGCACTCATGCCTCGTCTCCGGACTCGATATTGAATTGATGATGATGGAATGCACCGCTTTGCCGCCCGGCGGCGCTCAAGCTTGCTATGCAGCGAAGCGGCGCGGGCTCAGGCGTTCGGCCTCGACCCCCTGCCGCAGCAGGAAGTCAGGCAGTGTCTGTCCCAAAAGCAGCGCACAGGCAGCCGCCGACGCACCCGCCGATGTCTGGATGCCGTACCCGCCCTGCCCCGCCAGCCAGAAAAGGCCCTGACATGAAGGATCCCAGCCGATCACGAAATCACCATCGGGAGCGAAGCTGCGCAGCCCGGCCCAGACGTGCGCGGGCCGGCGGATGCGCAGGCTGGTCAGCGACTCGATCCGATGGATTCCCAGGGCGATGTCGAGCTCTTCCGGGACGACATCATGCGGCGCCACGGGATCCGCATTGGCCGGCGACCCCAGCAGCTGTCCCGCGTCGGGTTTGAAATAAAAGCTTTCGTCGACGCCGATCACGGCGGGCCAGAGGCTCACGTCCACGCCCTCAGGGGCCGGGAACGTGAACGCGGAACGGCGCCGGGGCTCGATCCCAAGCGTCTGGGCGCCGCACAGGGCGGCGACCGGATCGGCCCACGCGCCGGCGGCGTTCACCACGCTGCGGGCGCTCACGACGTCTCCGCCACCCAGCGTCAGCGTCCACACACCGCTGCGCTCACCGCGCACGGCGCCGGCCAGTTCGGCCTTGCAGCGCAACTGCGCGCCCTGTCTGCTCATGCCGCGTAGAAAGCCTTGATGCAGTTCAGCGACGTCGATGTCGGTCGAATCCATGTCGAGCACGGCGCCGATGAGCTTGTCTTCATCGAGACACGGGGCCAAGGCCTTGGCCTGGGCCGCGCTGAGCATCTCCGCCTGCAGGCCTTCACGCCGATAAACCGCCAGCGCATCTTCCAGCAACCGGTCCTGCCCCTCTATTCCGATATACAGCACACGCCGCGGATGCAGCAGCTCATGCTCGCAGAAACCCGCCGGCGGCTGCTCGAAGAACGCACGGCTGGCCCGCGTCAGGGCGCGAATCTGCTCCGTGCCATAGCTTTCCATGAACATGGCCGCCGAACGGCCCGTGGAGTGATAGCCCGGCTGCGATTCACGCTCCAGCACCACCACGGACGCGCCTTCCTGGGCCAGCTGGTACGCGACGGACGCTCCCGCCATCCCCGCCCCGATCACCGCGAAATCGAACACTGTGCCGCTCATTGCCTTGATCCATTTTTTCCGATTGGAAAATTTTCTCATAGGAAAAAAATCAAGCCAAGCATGGTTTACACCAATTCCGTTCCGCCCGCTGCCTGCCCCCCCACAGGCGAGGACCAGAGGGCCGCCCCTCAATTTCCGCCACCACCCGACGAAAGATGCTCGACATGAACAGACGAACCATACCGGCTGCCCCGATACGACGGCGACGAATGGCACGTGGCGTGGGTTGGCCTGGTTCTCATCGCCATCGGAAGCGCCGTGGCGGCGGACGTTCCGTACGACGTGTCCGACTGAACTGCGCAGGCGATTCAACCGAGCAGAAGGCAAACCTCAGCCGACCGCCTTCCGTCATCATAGATGCCAGAGAGGTTCTGCTGCTAAAGGCGCCCGGCAAGGCGGCACCCAAGCCTCTTTCCGATGAGGCATTCGCCAAGAAATCGCCCGGATGGAAGGCAGCAATCGAGTCCGGCAAAAAGTCGGTCAACGACCTGATCACCACCATCCAACCCAAAGACATCCTCACGGAAGATCAGAAGGGTCCGTGGCCTCGAACGACCGAAAAATCGGCGCTTGAAACCGCCGATCAAAACCACTGAATATTTGACAGTGTCTAATATCGCGTCTAATACGGGCAAAAAAAAGGACCTAGAATCTCTTCTAAGTCCTTGATATTTCTGGTGGGCAGTCAGGGACTCGAACCCTGGACCGACGGATTAAGAGTCCGCTGCTCTACCAACTGAGCTAACTGCCCATCGCGTATTTCGCGAAGAACGAAACTATACACCCATTTCCGATGTGGCGCAAAAATCCGTAGCACGGCCCCGGATCGGCGATGACATGTCCGGCGAACCGGAGAGATGCCATCGGATCCATGCGATCAGATCGCCCGGGCCAGCTGGGCGGCCAGGCCGATGTAGCTGCGCGGCGTCATGGCCAGCAGGCGGGCCTTGGGTTCCGCCGGCAGATCCAGGCCGGTGATGAATTCGCGCAGAGCATCCTGGGTGATGCCCTTGCCGCGCGTCAGGGCCTTGAGCTGTTCATAGGGCTGCGGCAGGCCGTAGCGGCGCATGACGGTCTGCACGGGTTCCGCCAGGATTTCCCAGCAGGCGTCGATGTCGGCATCGATGGCGGCGGCGTTCAGTTCCAGTTTGCCCAGGCCGCGCAGGCAGGCGTCGTAGGCCACCAGGCTGTAGCCCAGGGCGACGCCCAGGTTGCGCAGCACGGTGGAATCAGTCAGGTCGCGCTGCCAACGCGAGACCGGCAGCTTTTCCGACAGATGACGCAGCATGGCGTTGGCCAGGCCCAGGTTGCCTTCGGAATTCTCGAAGTCGATGGGATTGACCTTGTGCGGCATGGTGGACGAACCGACCTCGCCGTCCTTCAGGCGCTGCTTGAAGTAGCCCAGCGCAATGTAGCCCCAGACGTCCCGGTTCAGATCCAGCAGGATGGTGTTGGCGCGGGCGATGGCGTCGAACAGCGCAGCCATCCAATCATGCGGCTCGATCTGGATCGAATACGGATTCTGGGTCAGGCCCAGGCCGCCCAGCACCCCGCCGGAAAAAGCGGGCCAGTCGATGTCCGGGTAGGCGGCCAGGTGCGCGTTGTAATTGCCGGTGGCGCCATTCATTTTGGCCAGGGGCTGGACGGCGCGGATGGCGTCCAGGGCGCGATCCAGGCGGGCCACCACGTTGGCGAATTCCTTGCCCATGGTGCTGGGGGTGGCCGGCTGGCCGTGCGTGCGCGACAGCAGGGGCTGATCCGCATGCTGATGGGCCAGCTCGCGCAGCCGCGCCACGACCGATTCCAGCGTCGGCACGACGGCCTGCGAACGCGCCCGACCCAGCATCAGCGCATGCGAGGTGTTGTTGATGTCTTCCGAGGTGCAGGAAAAATGGATGAATTCCGCCGCCTGCGACAATTCCGCATCGTCGGCCACCTGTTCCTTCAGCCAGTATTCCACGGCTTTGACGTCGTGATTGGTGGTGCGTTCGATGGCCTTGATGCGGGCTGCGTCGGCCTCGGAGAAATTGCGCACCAGGGCCTGCAAGCGCGCCCGTGCGGCCGGCGAAAAAGCGGACAGTTCGGGCAGGCCGGCATCCGACAGGCCGATCAGCCAGGCAATCTCGACCTCGACGCGATGCGCCATGAAACCGGCTTCCGACAAAAAGGGCCGCAAGGAATCGGCTTTTGCCGCATAGCGCCCGTCCAGGGGCGACAGCGCGTTCAGGGCGCTCAGGGTGGAATCGATCTGCATGTTGAACAATGAATGATGGGCCAGTCAGTGGCCCGGGTGGCGGGTCAAGCTGCGATTCTAACATTCGCCTCTGGTGTCAAGGCTTTGGGCGGATATACCACACCTGCCCCCGCAATCCTCTCAAAAATGGGATCAGGCAGGCCCCGCAGCCGGATCACCGGCCCGGCCCTGATATACTTTTTGAGCCTTAGACTACCCCCCGGTTTGCCATGAGATTGATTGGTTCCCTGACCAGCCCCTACGTCCGTAAAGTCCGGATCGTGCTGGCAGAGAAAAAACTCGACTACGAACTGGTTTTGGACGACCCTTGGGCGGCCAATACGCAGGCGCCTGCCTTCAACCCTCTGGGCAAGGTCCCCTGCCTGATCCTGGACGAAAACGAAACCCTGTTCGATTCGCGCGTGATCGTCGAATACCTGGACACGCTCTCGCCGGTCGGGCGACTGATCCCGCCCCCAGGCCGTGAACGCATCGCCGTCAAACGCTGGGAAGCCATCGCCGACGGCATCATGGATGCCGCGACCAGCATGATCCAGGAAAGCCGCCGCCCGCAGGAACAGCAAAGCGCTTCCTGGGCGGATCGCCAGAAGGGCAAGATCTACGCCGCACTGGATCACATGAACAGCCTGCTGGGCGAACAACCCTACTGCACAGGGGTCAACCTGTGCCTGGCGGACATTGCCGTGGGCGCAGCCCTGGGCTACCTGGACTTCCGCAACCCCAGCCTGGACTGGCGAGCGCGTCACGCCAACCTGGCCCGACTGACGGAAAAGCTGGACGCCCGGCCTTCTTTCGTGTCCACGCGTCCGCCGGACGCCTGAATCCTGCTTGCACCGGATGCGCATCAGGCCCCGCTGGGGCCTGATGTTTTTTCTGCGCTGGCAATGCCGGCAGGGCATCAGGTGATCACGCCGCCTCCCAGGCAGATGTCGCCGTCGTACAGCACGGCCGACTGGCCGGGCGTGACCGCCCACTGGGACTCATCGAACGACAGCTCGAAAGCCCGATCATCACGCACCGCCAGCGAACACGCCGCATCGGTCTGGCGGTAGCGGGTCTTGGCCCCATAGGCGCCTGGCGCGGGAGGCTCACCCGCAACCCAGCTCGCATCCTGGGCGGCCAGCGTCGGCGACAACAGCCAGGGATGATCGTGGCCCTGCACGACATACAGGACGTTGCCGGCCAGATCCTTGCGGGCCACATACCAGGCATCGGCCGTGCCATCGTCGCGCTGAGCGCCCTGCACCCCGCCGATGCCCAGCCCTTTGCGCTGGCCCAGCGTGTAGAAGGCCAGCCCCTGGTGCTGCCCCAGCACCAGGCCTTCCGGAGTCCGCATGGACCCAGGCTGCGTGGGCAGGTAGCGATTCAGGAATTCCCGGAACGGACGCTCGCCGATGAAGCAGATGCCAGTGGAATCTTTTTTGGCGGCATTGGGCAAACCGATTTCGCGGGCGATGCGACGAACCTCGGTCTTGTGGATTTCTCCCAGGGGAAAGACCGTGCGGGCCAACTGCGCCTGATTCAGCCGATGCAGGAAATAGCTTTGATCCTTGCTTGCATCGACGGCCTTCAGCAGCTGCGTGCGCGGACCGCCAGCGGTTTGCACGCGCCGCACCCGGGCGTAGTGACCGGTGGCGATGTAGTCGGCCCCCAGGCCCATGGCATGGTCCAGGAAGGCCTTGAACTTGATTTCTGCGTTGCACAGCACGTCGGGGTTGGGCGTGCGTCCGGCGGAATATTCCCGCAGAAATTCGGCGAAGACGCGGTCCTTGTATTCGGCGGCGAAATTGACGGCCTCGATGTCGACCCCGACCACATCGGCGACGCTGGCTGCATCCAGCCAGTCCTGGCGCGACGAACAGTATTCGCTGTCATCGTCGTCTTCCCAGTTCTTCATGAACAGGCCGATCACCTCGTAGCCCTGCTGTTTCAGCAGCCAGGCCGTGACCGAGGAATCCACACCGCCCGACATTCCCACGACGATCCGCGCCCCCGCTGCAGGCATGCCCGTCTTGTCCACATCAGCCATGCATGGCCTCGTCCACGGTTTCGATCCAGTGTCGCACGGGGGTGTCCGTACCGCTTTGCAGATGGCAGATGCAGCCGATGTTCGACGACACGATGGTATCGGGCAGGGTTGTCTGAATGGACTGCAGCTTGCGGTCCCGCAAGGACTTGGACAGGGTCGGCTGGGTGATGGAATAGGTGCCGGCCGACCCGCAGCACAGGTGGGACTCGCCAAACGTCTGCAGGTCGAAACCCAGGTCCGCCAGCAGGCGTTCGGTCAGCGGCCGCAGGCCCTGCCAATGCTGCAGGGTGCACGGCGGATGAAAGGCGCTGCGGCCCGGCGCCCGCTGCATGCGGGCGCGTACGTCTGCGGCCAGGGGTGCGAGGAATTCGGCAATGTCCTTTACATAGGGCATCAGCCGCGCGGCGCGCTCGGCGTAGGCCGGATCATGCTGCAGGTGATGGGCGTAGTCCTTGATCATGCCGCCGCAGCCCGACGCATTGACCACGACGGCTTCGACTTGCCCGGATTCCAGCAGGGGCAGCCAGGCATCGATGTTGGCTCGCATCTGCTGGCGCGCGTCTTCCTGGGCATCCAGGTGGAAATTGATGGCGCCGCAGCAGCCCGACCCGGCGACAAAGCGCGTGCCCACCCCGACGGCATCGAGCACGCGCTGCGTGGCGGCATCGATCGACGGCAGCATGGCGGGCTGCACACAGTTGCTGAGCATCACGACCTGGCGCGCGTGGCGCTGCGCCTGCACGGGCAGCGCCCCGGCCGGCCGGGGCACTGCGATCTTGCCCTGCAGGACGGCCGGCAGGACAGGACGGACCCAGCGGCCCAGGCGGTACAGCGGTCCGAAGGCGGGCGACAGCATCAGGCGCCGCAAGGCATGGCGCAGCAGGCGCTGATGCCAGGGGCGTTCTACCCGTTCGCTGACCAACTGGCGGCCGATATCGACCAGTTTCCCGTATTCCACGCCGGACGGACAGGTGGTTTCACAATTGCGGCACGTCAGGCAGCGGTCCAGGTGCTGCTGCGTGACGTAGGTGGGCTGGACGCCTTCCAGCACCTGCTTGATCTGGTAGATGCGCCCGCGCGGACTGTCGAGCTCGTCTCCCAGGATCTGGTAGGTCGGACAGGTCGCCAGGCAAAAGCCGCAGTGCACGCAGCGACGCAGAATCGCATCGGCCTCCTGGCCGATATCCGTGCCTTGCGCCCAGTCGGCGAGTTGGGTTTGCATGATGGATCCTTAGAATTCCGGCACCAGGCGGCGCGGGTTGAAGACGCAGCTGGGGTCGAATTCCTGTTTCAGCCGCCGGTGAATCTGCATCACACCGGCCGCCAGAGGATGAAAGGTCGTCACGTCGCGGGACACCCCGCCACGATGGTACAGACAGGCAGAACCGCCCAAAGCCTGCACTCGGGCCCGCAAGGCAGCGGCATCCTGGTCGCCGGCCAGCCAGCGCAGGCCGCCGCCCCATTCGTGCAGGGCCGGCCCCAGGTCCAGGGCCGGCACGCGCGGCGGCAGGCTCAGCCGCCACAGGGGCCGCTGCTGGAAAAATGCATGGGTCTGATCGCGCAGGCTCAGCCAGAATGCCTGGGCCTGATCGCCGGGCACGGCCTCGCCGCCAATGGCATCCTGGCCCTGGCGCACGGCCGATTCATTGCCCGACAGACGGACCATCAGGCGCCCTGCCCCCACCCTATCGCCAGGCACCCAGGCGGTGGCCGACACCGGCATCGGCCGGGCACGCCACTGCAGGCATTGGCGCAAGGCTCCCGCCTCGTCGAGTTCCAGGACCCGAGTGGCCTCGCTGCGCGGCCGAGGCATGACCTTGATGGACACTTCCATCAGGACGCCCAGTACTCCCAGGGACCCGGCCAACAGCCGGGACACGTCGTACCCCGCGACGTTCTTCATGACCTCGCCGCCAAAGCGCAGCACGTTGCCGTCCGCATTGAGCAGCCGAGTGCCCAGGACGAAATCCGCCAGGGCGCCAGCTGCCATGCGGCGCGGGCCCGACAGGCCGGCAGCCACGCAACCGCCCAGCGTGCCGGCGGCGCCAAAACGCGGCGGCTCGAAGGCCAGCATCTGGTCCTGCTCGGCCAGCAGCGCCTCGACCTGCGCCAAGGGCGTACCCGCCCGGGCCGTCAGCACCAGTTCGGACGGCTCGTAGCCGATCACGCCCTGATAGGCCGAGACATCCAGCCAGCTGGCTGCGTCATCCTCGGGCGCCGGTTCGCCGTAGAACAGCCGCGTGCCTCCCCCCCGGATCATGAGGGATTTCTTGGCGGCCCGCGCCGTGACCACCTGTTCGCTCAGTTCAGACAGGACAAATTCCATAGGATCACTTCAAAAACGGGGGATGTCGGGAAAGCGCAGTTCGCCCTGATGCACGTGCATTTTCCCGTACTCGGCGCAGCGCACCAGCGTGGGAATCAGCTTCAGGGGATTGAGCAGGCCGTAGGGATCGAAGGCGCGCTTGAAGGCCGAGAAGGCATCCAGTTCCTCGCGGGAAAACTGGGTGCACATCTGGTTGATCTTCTCGATGCCCACGCCGTGTTCACCCGTGATCGTGCCGCCGACCTCGACGCAGAGTTCCAGAATGGCGGCGCCGAAGGCCTCGGCGCGCTCGACCTCGTCGGGCTGGTTGGCATCGAACAGGATCAGGGGATGCAGATTGCCGTCTCCGGCATGGAAGACGTTCGAGCAGCGCAGGCCGAATTCGGTTTCCATCTGGGCGATGGCGCCCAACACCCGCCCCAGGTGGCGACGCGGAATGGTGCCGTCCATGCAGTAGTAGTCGGGCGAGATGCGCCCCGCAGCCGGGAAGGCGTTCTTGCGTCCTGCCCAGAACTTCAGGCGCTCGGCCTCGGATGTGGAGACTTGCAGGCGGGTGGCGCCGACTTCGCGCAACAAGGTCTCGACCCGGCTGATTTCCTCGGCGACCTCGTCGGGCGTGCCGTCGGATTCACACAGCAGGATGGCTTCGGCCTCCAGGTCGTAGCCGGCCTGCACAAAGGGTTCGACCATATGCACGGAACGCTTGTCCATCAGTTCCAGGCCGGCCGGAATGATGCCGTCGGCAATGATGCGCGTCACGCCCTGCCCGGCCAGTTCGACGCTGGGGAAGCTGGCCATCACGACCCGCGCCAGCTGCGGGCTGGGAATCAGGCGCACCGTGACTTCCGTCACCAGGCCCAGCATGCCCTCGGACCCGATGAACGACTGCAGCAGGTTCAGGCCGGGGGTGTCGGGGGCCTCGCCACCCAGCTCGATGACTTCGCCTTCGATGGTGACCATGCGCACCCGCAGGACATTGTGCACGGTCAGGCCGTATTTCAGGCAGTGCACACCGCCGGAATTCTCGGCCACGTTGCCGCCGATCGAACAGGCGATCTGGCTGGACGGGTCGGGCGCGTAGTACAGGCCGTGCGGCGCGGCGGCCTCGGAGATCGCCAGATTGCGTACGCCAGGGCCGACCACGGCAGTGCAGGACTGCGGATCCAGCCGCACGATGTGGTTGAGTTTCGCCAGGCCGATCACCACGCCCTGCGGATGCGGGGTGGCCCCTCCGGACAGGCCCGTACCCGAACCCCGCGGGACGACCGGCACATTGTGTTCGCGGCAGGCCTGCAACAGCGCAATGACCTGGGCCTCGTTTTCGGGCAGCACCACGACGGGCGGCAGTTCGCGATACAGGGACAGCCCGTCGCATTCGTAGGCGCGGGTCTGATCCACGCGGGTCAGGATGCAGTGGGCCGGCAGATCGGCGCCGATACGGGCCAGGAAGCCGGGGAAATCGGGCACGACGGCCTGCGCTGCAGCTACCGGAGAAGCGAGGTCCATGAAAGATCCTATGGGTTCAGGCTGCGGGCGGCAGCATCTTGCCGGGATTGAGGATGTTGCGCGGATCCAGCGCGGCCTTCAGCGAGCGCATGACATCCAGCGCATCGGCGCCGTGCTCGGCCTGCATGAACACCTGTTTATGCAGGCCCACGCCGTGCTCTCCGGTGCAGGTGCCGTCCATGGCGATGGCGCGTTCCACCAGGCGATGGTTGAGCGCTTCGGATTCCGCCCATTCGGCAGAGCTATCGGGATCCAGCAGCATCAGGACGTGGAAATTGCCGTCGCCGACGTGGCCGACAATGGTGTAGGGAAACGAGGCCTGGTCCAGTTCCTGGGCGGTTTCGCCCACGCATTCAGCGAGTCTCGAAATGGGCACGCAGACGTCCGTGGTGCTGGCCCGGCAACCGGGCCTCAGCCCCAGGCCGGCGAAATAGGCATTGTGCCGCGCCGTCCAGAGCCGGCTGCGGTCTTCGGGGCGTTCTGCCCAGTCGAAGTCCTGCCCGCCATGCTCGCGGGTGATCTGCTGCACGGATTCGGCCTGCTCCCGCACAGCGGCGGGGCTGCCGTGAAATTCGAACAACAGCAGCGGCGATTCGCGCAGCGTCAGGTTGCTGTAGCGGTTGGTCGCGCGCACCGCCCCCACATCCATGAATTCGACCCGAGCCACCGGAATGCCCATCTGGATCACGTCGATGACGCTGCGCACGGCGGAACCCAGGTCCGGAAAATTGCAGATGGCGGCTGAGATGGCTTCGGGTTGGGGGTACAGGCGCACCGTGACTTCCACGATGATGCCCAGCGTCCCCTCGCTGCCCACGAACAGGCGCGTCAGATCGTAGCCGGCCGAGGACTTCCGCGCCCGGTTGGCGGTCTCGATCACGCGGCCGTCGGCCGTGACGACCTTCAGCGACATGACGTTTTCACGCATGGTGCCGTAGCGCACCGCATTGGTGCCCGAGGCCCGGGTCGCCGACATGCCGCCCAGGCTGGCATCCGCCCCTGGATCGATGGGGAAGAACAAGCCGGTATCGCGCAGCGATTCATTCAATTGCTTGCGGGTCACGCCCGCCTGCACCGTGGCCGTGAAGTCTTCTGCGTGCACATTCAGGATGCGGTTCATGCCCGACAGATCCAGGCAGACTCCGCCCTGGACGGCCAGCAGATGGCCTTCCAATGACGAACCCGCCCCATAGGGGATCAGGGCGATGCCGTGCGCGTGACAATGCCGCGCCACCCAGACCACGTCGTCCACCGATTGGGCAAACACCACCGCATCGGGCAGCATGGCGGGATACGGCGATTCGTCGCGGCCATGGTGGTCGCGCACGGACTGCGCCATCGAGCAACGCTCGCCGAAATGATCCTGCAAGGCGGCCAGAAAGCCGGCCGGCATGGGGCGCGGCTGTGGCGCAAACGACAAAGTATCCATCATCGATCCTGAAAACGGCGAGTAAGCCCCGATGGCCGACCGGCCGGCGGGGCAGGGATCAGGCGGCGCTGCCGACCGATGCGGCCTGCGTCGGGGCCAGCCGCTGACGGCGCGCCCGGACAGCGCTGGCCAGGCGTTCCAGCAAGGACACCGATACGTCCCAATCCACGCACCCATCGGTAATGCTCTGACCATACACCAAGGGGCGGCCCACGACCAGATCCTGGCGTCCGCCCACCAGATGGCTTTCGATCATGACGCCGAACAGGCGCGAATCCCCGCCTTCGACCTGCTGGCAGATGTCCTCGACGACTTCCGGCTGGCGAGAGTAGTCCTTATGGCTGTTGGCATGGCTGGCATCGACCATGATGCGCTGGCGCATGCCGGCCTTTTCCAGGGCTTCGGCAGCCGCCTGCACGAATTCGGCCTGGTAGTTGGGCGTCTTGCCGCCGCGCAGGATCACGTGGCAGTCTTCGTTGCCGCGCGTGGCCACGATGGCGGAATGGCCGCCCTTGGTGACCGACAGGAAATAGTGGGAATTGGACGCGGCCTTCAAGGCGTCGATGGCGATGCGCGTGTCTCCTGTGGTGCCGTTCTTGAAACCGACCGGGCAGGACAGACCCGACGCCAGTTCGCGGTGCACCTGGCTTTCGGTGGTGCGGGCGCCGATGGCCCCCCAGGACACCAGATCGGCGATGTACTGCGGCGTGATCATGTCCAGGAATTCGGAACCGGCCGGCAAGCCCAGGGCATTGACGTCGATCAGCAGCTCGCGCGCCGTGCGCAGGCCCTGATTGATGTCGAAGCTGCCATCCAGGCCGGGGTCGTTGATCAGCCCCTTCCAGCCAACCGTGGTGCGCGGCTTTTCGAAATACACCCGCATGACGATTTCCAGGTCGGCCGAAAAGCGCTGGCGCTGTTCGCTCAGGCGTCGGGCATATTCCATCGCCGCCTGCGTATCGTGGATGGAGCAGGGTCCAATCACCACCACCAGCCGATCGTCCTGGCCCGTCAGCACGTTGTGGATGGCCTGACGGGCGTCATGCACCGTGCGCGAGATCTCCGGCGTGCAGGGAAATTCACGCATCACGTGGGCGGGCGGGGCGAGTTCCCGGATTTCCCGGATGCGAATATCGTCGGTATTGTGTGACACGGTCTTGCTCCAATCATGAACCGGATGTCCGAGGCGACAACAAAAAAGCCGCCTGGCAGCGCCGGCGGCTTTTGGGGAATTTGTTGACTACCTGGATGTACAGCGATTCCCTTCCTCCACCAGCGGTTTTGGAAACGTAAAAAAATAAAAGAAATACGGGATCGAGTGCATTCGCTAATCCTAGCACAGTGAAAAGGGGCAGGCAAGAAGGCCCGGGGGGCCGCATCCATCCGGAATTCATTCCTCATGAATTGATTGCTACACTAATGATTCTATAATCTATCGTTCGCATAAGAATCATTTGATACGTATCCATACGCTGTCTACAGAAGATCGCCCGGACCAGCGTCCCCGCGATCCCTTCACAGAATCAGGAGACCCCCCATGAAAAAAACACGACATACCGTCCTGCTGACCGCCATCACGGCCTGCACCCTGGGCCTGGCCGCAAGCGCCCAGGCCGCCGATCTGGCTGCCATCCAGAAATCCGGCACCATCCGCATTGCCATCGCCAATGAAATCCCCTACGGGTACATGGACCTGAGCGGCGAGGCCAAGGGCGTAGGTCCTGACGTCGCCAAGCACATCGCCCAGGCCCTGGGCATCAAGAACGTCCAATGGACCACGACCAGCTTCGGCTCGCTGATTCCGGGCCTGCAGGCCGACCGCTACGACATGGTCGCCGCCGAAATGGCCATCCTGCCGCAGCGCTGTCAGCAGATCGCGTTTTCCGAGCCCGACAGCTCGTACGGCGAAGGCCTGCTGGTAGCCAAAGGCAACCCGAAGAACATCCACGACTACGCCAGCTTCGCCCAGTCGGGCAACAAGATCGCCATCATGGCGGGCGCAGACCAGCTGGAGATGCTGCAAGCCCTGAAAGTGCCCGCCGACCAGATCGTGACGATCTCCAGCAACGCCGACGCCATCTCCACGGTTTCGACCGGCCGGGCCGACGGCTACGCTGCCACCAGCCTGACGGTCAGCCAATTGGCGACCAAGGGCAAAGGCAAGGTCGAGGCCGCGCACGACTTCAAGGACCCCGTCGTCGATGGCCAGCCGGTGCGCAGCTGGGGCGGCTTCGCCTTTGCCCAGGATGCCACGGCACTGCGCGACGCCGTCAACAAGGAACTGGCGGCCTTCAAGAAGACCGACGACTGGAAGAAGATCATGGTCCAGTATGGTTTTTCCTCGGAAGATGCCGCCCAGTCCTTCGACCGCAGCACCGCCCAGCTGTGCAAGGGGTAACGCCCCTTTGACCATGGATTGGCTCGCCTATTTGCCTCCCCTGATGGTGGGGGCCAGGGTCACGATCGAACTGACCCTGTACTCCACCATCCTGGGGGGGGTTTTCTCCTTTCTGTTCGGCATCGGGCGCCTGTCGCGCAGCCTGCCGTGGCGCTGGGCCTCCATCGCCCTGATCGAGATCTTTCGCGGCACGTCCCTGCTGGTGCAATTGTTCTGGTTGTTCTTCGCCCTGCCCGTCCTGGGCCAGGCCCTGGGCATCGACCTGCGCCTGCCTCCGGTCGTGGCCGGCACCCTGGCGCTGAGCCTGAACATCGGTGCCTACGGGGCCGAAATCGTGCGCGGCGCCATCCAGGCAGTGCCGCACAACCAGTACGAAGCCGCCAAAGCCCTGGATTTCACGCCCCGGCAGACCCTGTGGCGCATCGCCCTGCCCCAGGCCGTTCCGGAAATGCTGCCCAGCTTCAGCAATCTGGCCGTGCAGAATCTGAAGGACACGGCGCTGGTGTCGCTGATCGGCCTGGGCGACATGGCTTTCCAGGCTGAACGCATCCGCAATTTCACCCAGGACAGCGTGTCCGTCTATACCTTGCTGCTGCTGATGTATTTCGGCATGGCGCTGGTGCTGGCGGGCCTCATGCGCGTCCTGGAAACCCGTGTCGGCCGCTGGCGCAGCCGGAGGACCTGATCATGCTCTTCGGGATCGAATGGAACACCGCCAACGACTGGGTCTTTGCCTGGTCCATCCTGCCCATCCTGCTGCGCGGCCTGGTCGTGACGATCGAAGCCACGCTGCTGGGCTTCGTGGTGGGAGCAGTGCTGGGCCTGGTCCTGGCCGCGCTGAAGAGCGCCCGCCTGCGCGTGATCGCCTGGCCGGCGCGCCTGCTGACGGAATTCCTGCGCGACACCCCGCTGCTGGTACAGCTGTTCTTCCTGTACTACGTGTTGCCTGAATACGGCCTGGTGCTGCCGGCCTTCCTGACGGGTGCCCTGGCGCTGGGCGTGCAGTACAGCGCCTATATGTCGGAAGTCTACCGCGCGGGCCTGGAATCGATCACCCACGGCCAGACCGAGGCCGCCCGCGCCCTGGACATTTCCCCGCTGCGCACCTTCGGCGTCATCATCCTGCCGCAGGCCATCCCGCGCATCATTCCGGCCCTGGGCAACTACCTGGTCTCCATCATGAAGGACGTGCCTGTCCTGTCCGTTGTGTCCATCCTGGAAATGCTGAACGTGGCCCGCATCATCGGCGACCGCAGCTTCAACTACATGGTGCCGCTGACCATGGTGGGCGCGCTCTACCTGATTCTCACCCTGATCGCCTCGGCCGGTGTGCGCTACCTGGACGAACACCTGCCCAAGCGCGGCATCCCCCTGCGCGGTTGAACACGCGCCCGGCCTGCCACCCACATGCCTCAGGAGCCACTCTTGACGAACACATCTCCTCCCTTCGACGCGCCGGCCGACTCCGCCGCCTCCGACCCTGCCTCGCCGATCATCGTGATGGACAAGGTCGTCAAGCGCTTCGGCGACGCCATGGTCCTGAACGAACTGGATTTCCAGGTCGCCAAGGGTGAAAAGGTCACCATCATCGGCCCGTCGGGATCCGGCAAGTCGACCGTGCTGCGCATCCTGATGACGCTGGAAAAAATCGACGGCGGCCTGATCCACGTGGCCGGCAAGCCCCTGTGGCACGAATACCGCGAGGGTCATCCCGTGCCCGCCAGCGAGGCCCACCTGCGCACGATGCGCAAGGAAATGGGCATGGTGTTCCAGCAGTTCAACCTGTTCCCGCACATGACGGTACTGCGCAACATCACCGAATCCCCCATCCACGTCCTGGGACTGTCGCGCGATCAGGCCCGCAAGCGGGCCTACGAATACCTGGACCTGGTCGGCATGACCGACCACGCGGAGAAATTCCCCAGCCAGCTGTCCGGCGGCCAGCAGCAGCGCGTAGCCATCGCCCGGGCTCTGGCCACGCGCCCCAACATCATGCTGTTCGACGAGCCGACCTCCGCGCTGGACCCGGAGCTGGTGGGCGAAGTGCTGAACGTGATCCGGCGCCTGTCGGAAGAACACGACCTGACCATGCTGCTGGTGACGCACGAGATGGAGTTTGCCCGTCAGATTTCCGACCGGGTCTGTTTCTTCGACAAGGGCGTGGTGGTGGAACAGGCGCCCCCCGAGGATATGTTCACCCATCCCCAGGAGGAACGCACCCGGGATTTCCTGAAAAGCTTTCTGGAAATCCGGCAGGGGGGCAACTAACCCCCCCTGGCCTAGGCGGCCACCGCCAACGGCGCCAGCGCAGCCGGGTCACGACGGGCCGCGATGTGTTCCGGCCGGGGGGCCATGCCGTGGAATGGCGCCACCAGCCGATTGTCCACGCTGTTGTAGACCATGAACACGTTGCTGCGCGGCCAGGGCGAGAGATTGCCGCCCGAACCATGCAGGGTGTTGCAATCGAAAAATACCACCGAGCCCGCCGGCGCAGTGACCGAACGCAAGCCGCCTTGTTCGGCCAGCAGGCGCAGGCTGACGGGGTCCGGCACGCCGACTTCCTGGCGGCGCAGGGAAGTCCTGTAGTTGTCCTCGGGCGTCTCCCCCACGCAGGCCACGAACTGCCGATGCGAGCCCGGAATCAGCATCAAGGGCCCGTTGAACGGCGTGTTGTCCGTCAGCAGCACGGAACAACTGAGCGCCCGCATGGCCGGCATGCCGTCTTCGACGTGCCAGGTCTCGAAATCCGAATGCCAATAGAATTCCTTGCCATCCAGCGCGGGCTTCATATTGATCCGTGACTGATGGATATAGACCTCGGATCCCAGGATCTGGCGGGCCACATCCAGCAGGCGCGGATCGCGCGGCAGATCCGCCAGGCGCTCGCCCAGCTCGTGCACCCGGAAGATCGACCGCAAGGCGGTGCTGCCCGGCTCGCGGATGACTTCCTCGCCTTCGCGCACGGCGGGGTCGTGTTCCAGTGCTGTGGCTTCTGCGCGCAGGGCACCGATCTCGGCCTCGTCGAAGACACCCTGCAGAATCAGGAAACCGTCCTGCTCATAGGCCTGCAACTGCGCCGGTTCCAGCGCCTGGGCATAGCGCCCGTCTTCATAGACGACGGGATCGCACCGCGCAATCAGCGCCGCAGCGCGGCCGGTGCGGGATACATAACAATCCTTCATCGTTGGAATCTCCTTCAAAAATTCGCCAGGCTAGGCGCCGCAGGGACCGGTCCCAAGCCGCTTCAGCTCTCCACCTCGTCGCTTGCAAGCGACTCGGATTCGACAGGCTGGGAATGGTCCGCAGGGACCATTCCCAGTCCAGTCTCATCCAGCGGGTAGGCACCGGACGCGTCATGCACCTCGCGGCCCGTCAGGGGCGGGTTGAAGACGCAGATCACCCGCAACGGTTTGATGCCGCCACGCAACCAGTGCTCGTCGTGCTGATCCAGCGCATACACCACCCCCGGCCCCAATGCGTACTTCCGGCCGTCGGCAATGGTTTCGATCTCGCCGTCGCCCTCGATGCACCACACGGCCTCCAGGTGGTTCTGATAATGGATGTGGGTTTCCGTTCCCGGGAAAATGATGGTCTCGTGGAAAGAAAACCCCATCTTGTCGTCGGCCAGCAGCACGCGGCGGCTGGTCCAGTTGTCGGTGACGATCTCCTGGTCTGTGCCGATCACCTCATTGACATGACGTACGATCATCAATGACCTCCTGCCACTTTCAGCACACGGGGCTGCCGGCCCAACGATGCCAGGACTTCATTGGCGCTGCGTTCGACCACTTCCAGCCCCTGTTCCAGCAGTTCATACGGAATCGTCAGGGCCGGCAGGACCTTCAATACCTCGTCATGGGCGCCAGAGGTCTCGATGACCACGCCCTGCTCGAATGCGCGCCGCGCAATCCGATTGGCCAGGTCGTCGCCCACGGGAGTCACCAGGCCCTGGATCAATCCGCGCCCGCGCACGCCCAGCCCCGCGCCCCGGCAGCTATGCGCCAGATTTTCCAGCCAATCACGCACCAGGCTTTCCTTGGCGGCGACGCTGGCCGACAGGGCGTCGTCGGACCAATAGGTTTCCATCGCCTGGGCGGCCGTGACGAAGGCCAGATTATTGCCCCGGAACGTGCCGCTATGCGCGCCCGGTTCCCAGATGTCCAGTTCGGGCTTGAACAGCACCAGCGACATGGGCAGTCCGAAGCCGGACAGGGACTTCGACAGCGTGACGATGTCGGGCGAAATGCCGGCCGTCTCGAAGCTGAAGAAACTGCCCGTACGCCCGCAGCCCACCTGGATGTCGTCGACGATCAGCAGCATGTCGTGCCGCCGGCACAATCGTTCCAGTTCCCGCAGCCAGCGCTGGGATGCCACGTTGACGCCGCCCTCCCCCTGGACAGTTTCCACGATCACGGCGGCAGGATGGTCCAGGCCGCTGCTGGGATCGTCGAGCATGCGTTCCAGGTACGCCATGGTGTTGACGTCCGGCCCGAAATAGCCATCAAACGGCATGAAGCTGGTATTGCCCAGGGCCATGCCGGCGGCCTTGCGAAACTTCTGATTGGCCGTCGCAGCCAGGGATCCACCCGACACCCCATGAAAACCATGGGTGAAGGAAATGACGTTCTGCCGACCCTTGATCTGGCGCGCCAGCTTCAAGGCCGCCTCGACCGCGTTGGTGCCGGTCGGGCCCGTGAACTGCAGGGTGTATTCCAGGCCGCGCGGCTTCAGAATCAATCTGTCCACGGTCTGCAGGAAGTACTTCTTTGCGCTGGTGGCCATGTCCAGGCCGTGCACCACGCCGTCGGACGACAGGTAATCCACCATCCGGTTCCGCAGGACAGGATTGTTGTGACCGTAATTCAGGGTGCCCGCGCCGCTGAAAAAATCGATATAGCGCTGTCCCGCCTCATCGAAAAGCTCCGACCCCCTCGCTTTGGCGAATATCACCGGAAACGACCGGACGTAGCCCCTGACTTCCGACTCCATCCGGTCAAAAATTTTCAAATCCATGGGTTCCTCCTTGTTGACGTTCGAATAGACGACAGCAACTCATTTCACTGCCGACAAGGAAAGCGGGCCGATACGCAGAAGCGGTTCCGCTTCATGGTCACGCGCGTCGATCCCGAACAGCGCTGCCTCGAACAGCGCCGACTCGTGCATGGAAGCACCCATCTGGTCCGCCAGACGGGCAAACAACCGCCGGGACGCCTGATTGCCAGGCCCCACAGTGGTTTCCACCCAGCGGACCGGGCGCATCCCGAAGCGCCGCAGCAATTGCCGCAACATCCGCAGGCCCAGGCCCAGGCCTCGTGCACGAGGATGAACAGCCACCTGCCAGACGAACAGCACGTCGTCGCGCGCAGGCGGCAGATACGCCGACACCATGCCCAGGACGCCACGGTCGTCCTCGGCCACGATGCAGGTTTGGGAAAAATGTTCCGTCAGCAGCAGATAGAGATAGACGGAGTTGAGATCCAGCGGCGGGCAGTGCGCCACCAGGGAATGCAGTGCGGGTCCATCGGCCCTGCGGGGCGGGCGCAACCGGACTGGTAGCGCATCGCCTGGGTCGGACCCTTGAATCAAACCACCAACCCGGATTCGGGCGCCACCCCGGTGATCGGCACATCCAGCATGGGCGACTGCGGATCGGCCACAGGCGCCAGACCCGTATCGGATTCGATCAGATCGACGACGCGCTCCAGCGACAGCGTGATGGTGGCCTGCTCGAGTTCGGGCAGCGCCTTGAGCGAATCGGCCAGCTTCTGCTGCAGCGGCGAAGGCGTGTCATGCGCCAATTGCCGGCCGGCGTCGGTCGCGCTGACGAAGACGATGCGGCGGTCTGCCCGCCCCCGCTCGCGGACGATCAGGCCCTTGTCTTCCAGGCGATCCAGGATACCGACCACCGTGCTGGCACTGACATGGACTTCACGGCTGATGGCCGTAGCCGTCATCGGCCCCTTGTCGATCACGGTGCGCAGGCAGACGAGCTGCGGACCTGTGATGTGGCTGCAAGCCGACAGCTGCCGGGAATGCAGGGCGACGGCGCGAGTGATCCGCCGCAACGCCCGCAAGATACGCAGGTCGTAAGCCTGCTGCGCATCCACTTTGGTATCCATGTTGATTCAAGGTCCTCAAAAATTAATTTCAATTGAAATGATAAGCCTATGAACTATATCGGTCAAGATCTTTCCCGCCCGCACCAAGACTCCAACGAACAAGCCCCCGCAGGAACGCTACGGGGGCTTGTGCACAACAGACGGACCAGAGGTGGATCAGTGCCCGGAATTCGGGTCGATGGCCTCGTCGCTGTGGAAGATCGTGTGGTCCGCCTTGCCCTTCACGGTCAGGAAACCGGCCACGCCTTTTTCCACTCGGGACAGGGCGTGGTCCACCAGCAGGTAGCGGCCCGGATAATCGGTCTTGAATTCCACCATCGTCGCGCCGCCGGGCGGCACCAGCGTGGTCTGCACATCGGTCAGCGGCTTGCTAGTCAGGGAGGCCTGGTCGTAGACCTTGTCGAAGACCTCGCCGATGATGTGGAAGCTGGACGTCAGGTTCGGCCCGCCCACACCAAAGAAGATACGCACCGTGTCGCCGACATTGGAGGTCATGTTGTAGACCTTGGTCAGTGCGTCCATGGAACCGTTGAACATGACGTGCTCGGGATTTTCCGCCAGCAGTTTCTCCAGGGAGAATTCCTGCAGCCCGCTGGCCCCATGCGCCTGGGCCGTATAGAGTTCGCCCTGCATGACATAGAACTCATGGTCGACCTTGGACAGGCCGCCTTCGGGTTCCACCAGAATCATGCCGTACATGCCGTTGGTGATGTGCTGGGCCACCATGGGGGTGGCGCAGTGATAGACGAACAGCCCGACGTGATTGGCCTTGAAGGTAAAGGCTTTCGTCTGCCCCGGCGCCACCTGGGTGACAGCCGCGCCACCGCCGGGCCCGGTCACCGCATGCAGGTCGATCGAGTGGATGTGGGTGCTGTCCTTGGCGTTGGTGATGTTCATCGTCACCGTATCGCCGACCCGAACGCGAACGAACGGACCCGGGACCTTGTTGTTGAAGGTCCAGAAACGATAGGTGCTGTTGTCGCCCAGGCGGCCTTCGACTTCCGTGGTCAGCAGGTCGACCGTGACCTTCTGTGGGCCGCGTTTGCCTACCGGCGTGCCGACCTGGGTGGGATCATGCGCGATCTGCGGCGCCTGCGTGACGACTTCGTCGGACGGTTCGCCCACGATGATCCGCCCCACCATGCCGGCCGCCTTGTGGCCCGGCAACGTGCACAGGTATTCGAACGTACCGTTTTTCGTCGCCCGGAACACGATGGCGGTGGCGGCGTTCTTGCCAGAGATCTGATCCGATTTGGCCTTGAACTCCGGCACCGCGATGTCGTGCGTGGCCCCATCGCCGTTTACCAGGTTGATCTGTACCACCGCGCCCTCGGGAACCTTCAGGTCAGGATTGACCTGGCCTTCCATTTCGCCGCGCTCGCCGATGAAGACCAGCTTGCCTTCGGCGATCGAAGTGCGCAACGTGAAGGTGACGTCCGGCTTGTAGGTGACGTCCTGGCTGCCGTGAGAGGCGGCGCCATGTTCTGCCCAGGCCGGGCCGAATCCCAGTCCGGCCGCGATCAGCAGCAGACTGGTCAACAGGTGTCGGATCAATGCCATGGTTCCCTCGATTGTTGTTTGATATCGAAATGTTTGCGTTCTCGACAGTATAGGCATCCCTATCGAGTGCCTCTACTGTATCGCCCCTCAACCCTGTTGAAGACGCGGAATTAGGTGGAAAGCCGACAATTCTCAAGACATCTTCGACGAATTCGACAAAACAATGGTGTAAACCCCAATTATCTCAGCAGAGAACTTATAATCCTGTTCAACGTGTGGGCTTTTCTTTTCGCACTGCTTTCGACAGGTTTTATTTTGCCGGCTGATCCCTCCTTCCCAGGACCGACTTCCAGGACATCCGCGCTTCGGCGCGTCCCAGTGGCCCCCGACTCCACCCGGTGTTCCACCTGTATGCTGAACGCCATCTGCCTGCCACTGGGCATGGCGCGCCAGGATGTCGTCAAAATGGATGAACTCATCAAAGAGCGCATCCGCCTGCCCAAAGGCGGCACGCTGTATCGCCAGGGCGACACGGCAGAAGCCATCTACGGCCTGCGCTCGGGATCCATCAAGACCCAGATCGAAGACGCGAGCGGCCAAGTGCAGATCACCGGCTTTTTGCTGCCCGGGGAAATCCTGGGCATGGACGGCCTGATGAATGCCCAGCAGGTCTCACACGCCATCGCCCTCGAAGACACGGAACTCTGCATCATCCGCCTGGATGAAATGGATAAACTGACTCCGCAGTTGCCGACCCTGAATCTGCAGCTGCGCCGCCTCATGAGCAAGGAAATCAACCGCTCGCACCAGCAGCTGCTGGCCCTGGGCAGCCTGAGATCCGAACAGCGCCTGGCGGCTTTCCTGCTGAATCTGTCGCAGCGTCTGCAGGTTCTGGGCTATTCGCCTTACGAATTCATCCTGCGCATGAGCCGCGAGGAAATCGGCAATTTCCTGGGCCTGACGCTGGAAACCGTCAGCCGGCTGTTTTCCCGGTTCGCCCGCGAGGGCCTGATCCGGGTCCAGCAGCGCGAAGTCCATCTCCTGGACATCACCAGTCTGCAGGAACTGTCGGGCGCGGACTGCGGCTGAAGGCTCAGTCGATCGGGTCGCCGAATTCATCCAGCACCACGCCCCGGGGGGCGATGCGCAGGGTCAGCGCGCTGGACAGGGCCGCCGTGGCCCAGAACAGAAAGAAGCCCAGGGTATACACCGTCAGGCGGCTGGCCTGGAATCGCCCTGCAAACACCAGATCCAAAGGGTCCACCAGGGCGAATACCAGCCCGCTGGTCACCGCGCCCATCAAAAACGAGGGCCATAAGATCCACATCAGATTGCGTGCCTTCAAAGCCGTTCTCCCGGATTTGGATACTGTTCATTGTCCCGTCTGGGCGGGGGGTGGCGGCGTCACTACCAGCCCCTGGCGCTGTCCGCCGTCCTGGATTTCCTGATCGCCATACGACTGCACGGCCAGCACGATGGTGATGACGCAGCCCACGACGGCCACCGCCGGCCCCAGCAACAGAAACCACGGCCAGCGGTGTCGCCACCAGGGGCGGCCTTCGGACAATTGCTCGTGTGTCACGGATGGCATGATAGCGTCCTGATCAGTGAGGGACATAGAAACTGGACTGCTCCACCACCTGGGTGACCTCGCCCGCCGGGCGGGTGCCGGTGGTTTCGAAACGGATATCGTACAGGCCCGGCTGCAGGCCGCTGGCAGGCGCCTGCAACACGATGGGCACCAGGCGGTTGGACGAGCCTTCGACTCGCACCTGCGTCGTCCCCTGATCGGCCGTCTGCAGGCGCAGGCCGGGCACGCCGGTAGCCGACAGATCCAGATCCACGGGCTCTTCCGCCGAGTTGATGATCTGCAGCCGATAGACGTTTTCGATCTGGCCGCCGGCGACCTCCCGGCCCAGCGCCCCACGATCGCGGATCACGTCCACGCGCAAGGTCGTGCGCGTGGCCAGGGAAAAGACGAAGCCTACGGCGATCGCCCCCAGCAGCGCCGAGTACGCCAGCACGCGCGGACGCAGCATGCGGCGGCGCACCTGCGGCTGCGTCAGCCGTTCGGTAATGGCATTGCCCGAGGTATAGCGGATCAGCCCGGGCTCGTAGCCCATCTTGTCCATGACGGAGTCGCAGGCATCCACACAGGCGCCACAACCGATGCACATGTACTGCAGGCCATCGCGGATATCGATGCCCGTGGGACAGACCTGCACGCACAGGCTGCAGTCCACGCAATCGCCCATGCCTGCTTCTTTGTGATCGATCTTGCGCGAGCGACCGCCGCGCGGCTCGCCGCGCACGTGATCATAGGTGACGACGAAGGTGTCGTCGTCCACCATGACGCTCTGGAAGCGCGCGTAGGGGCACATGTACTTGCACACCGCTTCGCGCATGAAGCCGGCGTTGCCCCAGGTGGCGAAGGCGTAGAACAGCATCCAGAACCACTGCCAGGGCCCCAGATCGAAGGCCAGCAGATGGGCGCCCAGGTCGCGGATCGGGGCGAAATAGCCGATGAAGGTATAGCCGGTCCACAGCGCCAGCACGATCCACAGGGCGTGCTTGGTGGCCTTCAGGCGCAACTTCCGGGCGTTCCAGGGCTGTTCGTCCAGGCGGATGCGGGCCAGGCGATCGCCTTCGACCCGCGTCTCGATCCACATGAACAGCTCGGTATAGACTGTCTGCGGGCAGGCATAGCCGCAGAACAGCCGCCCGGCCATGGCGGTGAACAGGAACAGGGCAAACGCCGACAGCACCAGCAAGACCGCCAGGTAGATCACATCCTGCGGCCACAGCACCATGCCGAACAGATAGAACTTCCGCGCACCCAGGTCAAAGAGCACGGCCTGCCGGTCGTTCCACTGGAGCCAGGGCAAGCCGTAGAACACGGCCTGGGTCAGGAAGACCATCAGCACCCGGATGCGGGCAAAATGCCCCTGGACCGAACGCGGATAGATCTTGGAACGGACCTCGGCCAGTGCCTTTTCGACCTGCGGGGACGTGCCGCCCCCCGAGCCCTTGCGGATTCTTCGCACGGGCTGCCAGGCCGGGTCGTCGCGCTGCGTTTGCTCGACGGCCTGTGGGGGGGTGTCCTTCTGCATGATGATCTCTGGGTTCTTTTAACGGTTCGATTGCCCCCAGACCCAGCCGGTCAGCAGACGGATCTGCTCGGGGGTCAGATGGGTTTCCTGCGCGGGCATCTGATTGTCGCGGCCATTCAGGATGGTTTCGACGATGGTGGCCTCGGAACTGCCATACAGCCAGACGCCATCGGTCAGATTGGGGGCGCCCACCAGGGGGTTGCCCTTGCCTTCCGCGCCGTGACAGGCCACGCAATACGTGTCGAAGCCGCGCTTGCCCGCATTGACGCGCAGGGGGTCGTGAGCCAGCCCGGAGAACGAACGCACGTACTGGGCGATGGCCGATGCTTCTTCCGGCTTGATCATGGCGCCCCAGGGCGGCATGACGCCGTGGCGTCCCTGGGTGATGGTCGCCTGGATCTGCTCGGGCGAACCGCCCCACAGCCAGTCGTTGTCCGTCAGATTGGGAAAGCCCCGGCTGCCCTTGGCATCCGAGCCGTGGCACTGCGCGCAATTATTCAGGAACAGGCGCTGGCCGATGTCGCGCGCCTGGGCGTCCTGGGCAATGTCCGGAATCGACATCTCGCGGAAGCGCTCATACACGGGCTGGATGCGCTCGTTCAGAGCCGCCTGTTCCTGCAAAACCTGTTTGCCCGCCGTGAAACCCAGCGTGCCCGGATTGCTGCCCAACCCAGGATACAGCACCAGGTAACCCAGCGCGAAGACGCACAGCAACAGGTACATCACCGTCCACCAGCGCGGCACGGGATTGTTCAATTCCGTCAGATCCCCGTCCCAGACGTGGCCGGTGCTTTCCACCGCCTTGACATCGCGTTTGAGCCAGGCGCGTTGGGAAAACAGGAGGTACACGCACCAGACGATACCGCCCAGCGCGATGACGGCAATGTAATAGCTCCAGAAACTGCTGATGAAATCACTCATGGGTCACCCCGGCATTCTTGTCGTTCTGATATTCCTCGGGCAGGGCGAATGGCAGCTGCGCCGCCTGTCGGTTGGCCTCGGCGCGACGCGCCGACCAGGCCCACCAGACGATGCCGGCAAATGTCAGCATCGCCAGCCCCGTCACCAGTCCATTGATCACGGCGAGCATCTCATTGGCCCCCATCTTGCATAGCCTGTTCGGCGGCGGCACGACCACCCACGCCCAAGCCCTGCAGGTAGGCGACCACGGCGTCTTCCTCGGTCTTGCCCTTCAGCGCTTCGGGCGCAGCGGCGATTTCCGCATCGGTGTAGGGCACGCCAAGACGGCGCAGGACCCGCATGCGTTCCTGAACGTCAGCGCCTTCCACCGTGTTTTCCTTCAGCCAGGAGTAGGCCGGCATATTCGATTCCTTGACCACGTCGCGCGGATTGCGCAGGTGGATGCGGTGCCATTCATCGGAATAGCGCTGCCCCACGCGGGCCAGGTCCGGGCCGGTGCGCTTGGAGCCCCACAGGAAGGGATGGTCGTAGACCGATTCCGCCGCGATGGAATACGGGCCATAGCGCTGGACTTCCGACTGCAGCTTGCGGATCTGCTGCGAGTGGCAGCCGACGCAGCCCTCGCGGATGTAGACATCGCGCCCGACCAGGCTCAGGGCTTCGTAGGGCCGGACGCCCTCGACCGCCGTGGTCGTGGAATGCTGGAAGAACAGCGGGATGATCTGCACCAGGCCGGAGAAGGACACCACCAGGATGCTGAAGATGATCAGCAGACCGACGTTGCGTTCCAGCATTTCGTGCGAAAAACGTTTCTTGGTACCAGACATGGTCAACTCCTCAGGCCGATGCCGGCACGGCAATTGCGGGGGCGGCGTGCGCATCCGGGCTGTCCAGCGGCACAGGGGGATTCACCCGCTGCTGGCCGCGCACGGTAAGCCAGGTGTTCCAGGCCATCAGGCACATGCCCGTCAGGAAGAACAGACCGCCGATCACACGAATGAGATAGAAGGGATAGGTGGCCTTCACGGCTTCGACGAAGCTGTAGGTCAGCATGCCGTCGGCGCCCGTGGCGCGCCACATCAGCCCCTGCATGACCCCGGCGATCCACATGGCAGCGATATACAGCACCACGCCCAGCGTAGCCAGCCAGAAATGCAGATTGATCAGGTCCGGGCGAGCCATGCTCTCGCGACCGTAGAGACGCGGGATCAGGTAGTACAGCGAACCGAAGGTGATCATGGCCACCCAGCCCAGGGCGCCGGCGTGCACGTGGCCCACCGTCCAGTCGGTGTAGTGAGACAGGGCGTTGACCGTGCGGATCGACATCATGGACCCTTCGAAGGTCGCCATGCCGTAGAAGGACAGCGCCACCACCAGGAACTTCAGGATCGGGTCGGTGCGCAGTTTGTGCCAGGCGCCCGACACCGTCATGATGCCGTTGATCATGCCGCCCCAGGACGGCGCCAGCAGGATCAGCGAAAACGCCATGCCCAGGGACTGCGTCCAGTCCGGCAAGGACGTATACAGCAGGTGGTGCGGACCGGCCCACATGTAGGTGAAGGCCAGCGCCCAGAAGTGCACGATGGACAGGCGGTAGGAATAGATGGGACGGCCGGCCTGCTTGGGCACGAAGTAATACATCATGCCCAGGAAGCTGGTGGTCAGGAAAAAACCCACCGCATTATGCCCGTACCACCACTGCACCATGGCGTCCTGCACCCCGGCGTAGGCGGAATACGACTTCCACATCGACACCGGCAGTTCCAGGTTGTTGAAGATGTGCAGGATGGCGATGGTCAGGATGTAGGACCCGAAGAACCAGTTCGCCACGTAGATGTGCTTGACGCGGCGCTTGGCGATGGTGCCGAAGAACACGACGGCGTAGGCCACCCAGACCAGCGTGATCAGGATGTCGATGGGCCATTCCAGTTCGGCGTATTCCTTGGTGGACGTATAGCCCAGGGGCAGCGTCACGACGGCGCCCACCAGCACGGCCTGCCAACCCCAGAAGGTGAAGGCAGCCAGCTTGTCGGAGAACAGCCGCACCTGGCAGGTGCGCTGCACCACGTAATAGGACGTGGCGAACAGGGCGCTGCCGCCAAAGGCGAAGATCACCCCATTGGTGTGCAGCGGACGCAGGCGTCCGTAGCTGAGCCACGGCGTGTTGAAATTCAGTTCCGGCCAGATCAGCTGCGATGCGATCAGCACCCCGACGGCCATCCCCACGACGCCCCAGAAAATCGTCGCGATGGTGAACTGCCGGACGACGCCGTAGTTGAAGGTTTCGGCCGGTGTTCCCGTATGCCCGGTCGTGCCCATAAGCGTTCCCCTCAGAACAAGGTTAAGACATTGATTTTTGAAAACCTGAATAATCCCTGAAGCGCCCGAAAACAGCCTTGATATAAATCAATCGGCCCGGGAACACCCGCGATCATCATCTTCCAGGATGGCGTTTGCCGCGTCCCGGGTATCGTCGAACTGACCGGCGAAAATCGCCCACCAGAACGCCACCCCGATCCCCAGAACGAATAACAGCGAAATCGGCAGCAACAAGAAAAGCGCATCCATGGCTGGCCTCAGGCCGGTTCGGCGGCCACGATGCCAGCGGCGGGGCCGGGCGCAACACGGACCAGGCGCCAGGCATTGGCAGCCACCGCCAGCGAGGACACCAGCATGGTGATGGCCGCCAGCCAGGGCTGTACCCAGCCCAATGCCGCCAGCGGCGTCATCAGGACATGCCAGGCCATGGATCCCACCAGATTCTGTCGGGCGATGCGGCGTGTGGCCAGATCGACGAACGACGGCGATTGCCCGTCGGCTCCCTGGCCGCCCGGCTGCCCTGCCCTGTCGCGCAGGATCACCGCCCGGCGGGCCGCCAGCGCGGCCGGCACGGACATGGACAAGGCACAGGGGCAACTCATGACCAGCAGCGCCACCGTCACTGCCAGGGCATGCCCCGGCTGCGTGTGCCACCAGTAGGCGCCCACCAACCCGGCCAGCAGGATCTGCACGCAGACGAACCAGAACGCCAGCCGGTCCGCAAGGCCCAGCAATGCCTCGTCCGCAGCATGATGCGCATCCACGGCCTGGCGGGCGCACAGTTCCAGAAAGCGGGCCGTGAGCAGAAAGGCCACGAACATGGACACAGAATCGAAATAGACCTCGCCCACATCGCGCCATGTGGCGATCACGCTGGGGATAAAGGCGGCCACAATGCCCAGGGCCACCGGCACGTCCATGCCGATCCGGCCCCGGCCCAGGCTGCGCCAGGCGCCCCGCCAGACCGGCCAGGCGCAGTACAGCACCAGCGGCACGCACAGGATCAGGCTGAGCCAGTTCATCAGCACGATGGCCTGTTCCAGCGCCTGCTGCGAATCTGCCGCGCGCGCGTTGTGACGCAGATACCCCGGAAAGGCCAGCATCATGACCTGCATCATGATCAGCCAGGCCAGACCGGTGCGCGCCAACATGTGCCGACGAGAACGGCGCATGGCATCGGTCATGTGCGGCGGAGGCGACAACAAAGATGGAGCGTGCATGGCCGGACTATAGCCAGCCCCGCCAGCCCCGGCCTTGACCCAGATCAATCCATGCAGCGATAGGGCTCAAGGCCTCGCCCGCCGGATGCCCAACAAAAAAGGGAAGGCTCACGCCTTCCCAAAGCACACCACATGGGTGCCCTCTCACCCATCTTGCGGCTTGCAGGCCGCCCGGACTCGCCAGGCTCGCAACAGCCCGCAGGGGCCGTCGCGATTCCGGGCTCACCCAGTTTCCATTCCGATCAGGCGACCTGCGCTGCGGCGGGCGCCTCGTCGAACTGGGCTTCCTCGGTCGAACCGCTGAGCGCGGTCGTCGAGGACTGGCCGCCTTCGATGGTCTGCGTGACGGCGTCGAAGTAGCTGACCCCCACCTCGCGCTGGTGCTTGACGGCGGTGAAGCCCTTGTCGGCTGCGGCGAATTCCTTTTGCTGCAGTTCCACGAATGCGCTCATCTGCGTGCGGGCATAGCCGTGCGCCAGTTCGAACATGCTGTAGTTCAGCGCATGGAAGCCGGCCAGCGTGATGAACTGGAATTTGTAGCCCATGGCGCCCAGTTCGCGCTGGAACTTCGCCACCGTGGCGTCGTCCAGGTTCTTCTTCCAGTTGAAGGACGGCGAGCAGTTGTAGGCCAGCATCTTGCCCGGGAACTGACGGTGGACGGCCTCGGCGAACTTGCGGGCATATTCCAGGTTGGGAGTCGACGTCTCGCACCAGATCAGATCTGCGTACGGGGCGTAGGCCAGGCCGCGCGAAATCGCCTGATCCAGGCCGGCGCGGGTGCGGTAGAAACCTTCCAGCGTGCGCTCGCCCGTCACGAACGGCGCGTCGTTGTCGTCCACGTTGCTGGTCAGCAGGTCGGCGGCTTCGGCATCGGTACGGGCTACCAGCAGCGTGGGCACGTTCAGCACGTCGGCAGCCAGGCGGGCGGATACCAGCTTGGCGACGGCTTCCCGGGTGGGCACCAGCACCTTGCCGCCCATGTGGCCGCATTTCTTCACAGAGGCCAGCTGGTCTTCGAAGTGCACGCCGGCGGCCCCCGCCTCGATCATGGACTTCATCAGCTCGAAGGCATTCAGCACACCGCCGAAACCGGCCTCGGCATCCGCCACGATCGGGGCATAGTAATCGATGTAGCCGTCGTCGCCTGGGTTCTTGCCTTCCATCCATTGGATCTGGTCGCAGCGGGTCAGGGAATTGTTGATGCGCTTGACCACGCTGGGCACGGAATTGGCCGGATACAGCGACTGGTCGGGGTACATTTCACCGGCGATGTTGGCATCGCCCGCCACCTGCCAGCCCGACAGGTAGATGGCCTTCAGGCCGGCCTTGACCTGCTGCATGGCCTGGTTGCCGGTCAGGGCGCCCAGGGCGTTGACGTAATCTTCCGTGTGCAGCAGGTCCCAGAGCTTGTCAGCCCCCCGGCGGGCCAGGGTGTGTTCCACCACCACCGAGCCCCGCAGACGCACGACTTCGTCGGCGCCGTAGCCCCGTTTGATGCCTTGCCAGCGGGGGTCTTCGGCCCAGCTGCGTTGCAGATTGCGCACTTCCGTTTCGCGAGAGGTCATGATGTTGCTCCTGAGTAGGTGAAAACAAGAAACCGTTGAGAAACAGTCTACGCTTATGCTGCACTGCACACATAACTTATATCTTATATAAGATAGAAAATATTATTGTTAATATTCAATATGTTATATATTTCATTCCATGTTATGAAATAAATTTCCCGATCATGAAATGCATACCAATGCAACGCAACACGGATTTTTCACATCCCAAAACCATGTTTTCATCATATGAAATATGGATCGGGCAGGCAGTACAATGAGCCCTGCCGCCGCCCGCCCGACACCGTCATAGAACCACCTCATGCAGCCTTCTTCGCTCGAACACAGCCCGCTGGGCCGGAAATCCACCGGATCCGATCACTACGACCCATCCCTGCTCTTTCCGATTGCCCGCGCCGACACGCGCGCGGGCCTGGATCTGCCCCAGGCGCCGTATGGGTCCGACATCTGGAACGCCTACGAACTGTCCTGGCTGAACGCGAAGGGCCGGCCCGTCGTGGCCATGGGGCGGTTCACGTTTCCCGCCAACAGCCCAGGCCTGATCGAATCGAAATCCTTCAAGCTCTACCTGAACAGCTATAACGAAGAACGCTTCGATTACCCGGAAATCGCGCAGCAGCGCCTGCAGACAGACCTCAGCCGCGCCAGCGGCAAACCGGTCCACGTGGAGATCCTGTCGGTGCGGCCAGCGTTCGAGCTCAGCTGCGCCCCGCTGCGTGGCACCTGCATCGACGACCAGGACATCGACTTCCCGCGTGCGGATGCCCCGACCCCCGACACCCTGGCCCTGTCGCAACCGGCCCCCTTCGTGCGCGAAACCCTGGTGTCGGAACTGATGAAATCCAACTGCCCCGTCACCGGCCAGCCCGACTGGGCCAGCCTGCAGATCCAGTACGCCGGCCCGCGCATCGACCATGCCGGCCTGCTGCGCTACATCGTGTCGTTACGCCATCACGGTGAATTCCATGAACTGTGCGTGGAAAAAATCTACGGGGAAGTCATGACGCGCTGCGCGCCCGAAGAACTGCTGGTGTATGCCCGCTACACGCGGCGCGGTGGTCTGGACATCAACCCCTGGCGGGCCAATTTCCAGCCGAAGGACATCGGCCAGACGCGCACACTGCGGCAGTAGGCAGCACACTGCATCCGGCGTCGGACCGGGGCGCACGCGCCCCGCGAACCGCAGGCGCGGCCATGCGGCCGACGGCTCGCGTCACGGGGCACTACGGCTGCCGCTGGCCCCCTGGGCCGCCGCCATGAACTCGTCGGCCATGGCCTCTGGCGCCCGGGTCATCAGGCTGACGCCGATGAACAGCAGCGCGGAAACCGGCAAGACCCACACGCCGGCCGACAGGCCCAAGGGCCGGATACCGGTCGCGAACATGAACAGCACGATGGCGCTGCCGCCCAGAATACTGGTCAGCGCGCCGGCGGACGTTCCCCGCCGCCAGTAGAAAGCGCCGATGATGGCCGGCACCACGACCGCCAGGCCGGTGGAAGCCGCCACCGACAGCACCGCGATCAGATTCAGGCGCAGTTCGGCGAAGAGCAGCGCCAGCACGGCGATGACCGCCAGCACCCATTTGCCGAAACGCACCTGGCGCGCCTCGTCGCGATGCCCGAGGGCATGGGCGTAGACGTCGCGCGACAGCATGGACGACAGGGTCAGCATGATGGAATCGATGGTGGAGACCGCCGCCGCCAGGATGCCGATCATCACGATCTCCGCCAGGATGGGCGGCACCATGTCCGAACCCAGCAGGCGCGGGGTGGCCAGATCGGGCGTGGACAGGCCAGGCAGCGCAATCAACGCACTGAAGCCCCAGGTGACCGACACCAGGGTATAGATCAGGCCAAAGCACAGGAAGCCGATCAGCATGCGCCGCAGGGCCGACAGGTCCTTGGGCATGAACAGGCGCTGGCTGACCTGCGGATTGGACAGGCTGAAGAAGAACCAGGGCAGCGTCAATCCCAGGAAGGTGGCAAATGAGAAGAAGCCCGGACCGGGCACCGTGAGGACCTCGCCCGGCGCCTGCGCGAGGCGGTCGAACATGACGCCCAGCCCGCCCAGCTGATGCACCACCAGCAAGGCCACGGCTGTTGCCGACACCAGCATGAACAACGCCTGCAAGGCATCGGTCCACATGATGGACCGCATGCCGGCAATGTACGAAAAGATCAGGGCCACCACCGTAGCGAACACGGTGCCGGTGGTGAAGCTGATGGCGCCATGGCTCATGCCGGCCAGCAGGTAGCCCACTCCAGCCAGCTGCACGGCGGCGTAGGGGATCAGGAACAGGCAGTTGGTCAGCGCCGTGGATACCGCCACGGACTTGCTCCGGTACCGGTGGCCCAGCATCTCGCTGGGCGTGATGAAATCATAGGCCTTGCCCACATGCCAGAACTTGGGCCCGAAGACGGCGACCAGCGACACCCCCACGAAATACACGATCTCAAAACCGAAGGCCCCGACGCCCGCCTTGTAGGTCAGCCCCGCCAGACCCACCAGCATGAAGGCGCTGTAGGTGGTCGCGCTGTAGCTGAGCGCCGAGACGAAACCTCCGAAACGCCGCGCGCCCAGGAAGTAACCGGACATGCTGACGGACCGGCCATTGGTGGATTCATCACGCGCCAGCCAGGCGACGCAGATGGCGATCGCCAGGTAGACGGCGACGCCGATCCAGAGTGATGTGGCGCTCATTGGTCATGCCCCCGCAGATCACGGGTGGCGATCAGGTTCAGGATGATCACCAGCGCACCGACCAGCGTCCAGAACAGGAAGCTGCCGTACCAGGCATTGACGCGATCCAGGAACAGATACGGGACCACATAGCACAGGAGTGCCAGGACCCAGATGCAGGCGAGACTGAGTTTTCTAGTCATGACGATAGAGGATGAGGCAGCCGATCAGCTGCGGCGCTGGATTTCCGGCCAGGCCTTTTTCAGGTAATAGCACATCGACCAGACGGTCAGGATGGCAGCCACGACGATCAGGATGGAGCCGACGACGCGGGTGGACATGCCTTCGATGGGCTGCCAGTACAACAGACAGGGAATGGCGACCATTTGGGCGGCGGTCTTGAATTTGCCCAGGCGATGGACGGCCACGCTGCTGCTGGCGCCGATTTTCGCCATCCATTCACGCAGGGCGGAAATGGTCAGTTCGCGCCCGATGATGACCAGGGCGATCAGGAGATCCACCCGCCCCAGGTGCAACAGGATCAGGAGCGCCGCCACCACCATCAGTTTGTCGGCAACAGGATCCAGGAACGCGCCGAAGGCCGAGGTCTGGTTCCAGCGCCGGGCCAGATAGCCGTCGAACCAGTCGGTGACGGCAGCCACGATGAATGCGATGGCCGCCGCGCTGTCACGCCAGCCGGACACAGTCCAGGCGTCCGGCAGATAGAACAATCCCACGAGCAGCGGGATCATGGCAATGCGCAGCCAAGTCAGAGCGATGGGGATATTGAACGGCATGATAGATGTAATACTACCCCAAGCAGGTACCCGGCAGGCTGCGCTTAACGCAAGGCGTGATAAATGCGTTCGGCCAATTGGCGGGAAATGCCGTCCACACCGGCCAGTTCGTCGATGCTGGCATCCACGACCCCCGAAAACCCGCCGAAGCGGGCCAGCAGGTTCTTGCGGCGATGCTGGCCGACGCCTTCGATGTCCTCCAGGCGCGAGACATTGCGCGCCTTGGCGCGGCGCGCCCGCATGCCGGTGATGGCAAAGCGGTGCGCCTCGTCGCGCACTTCCGCCACCAGCATCAAGGCGGCGGATTCCACCCCCAGGGCCACCGCCGGCCGGCCATCGACGAAGACCAGGGTTTCCAGGCCGACCTTGCGGTGGTCGCCTTTCTTCACACCCACGATGCGGCTGACGTCCAGCCCCAGTTCCTCGAACACCTGGCGGGCCACACCCACCTGCCCTTCCCCGCCATCGATCAGCACGATGTCGGGCAGGGCCACGTCGCCGTCGGCCACGCGGCCGTAGCGCCGGGTCAGGGCCTGGCGCATGGCGGCATAATCGTCCCCCGGCTCGATGCCGGCGATGTTGAAGCGGCGATACAGGGAATGCTGCATGGCGTGGCTCTTGTACACCACGCAAGACGCCTGGGTAGCCTCGCCCGCCGTGTGGCTGATGTCGAAGCATTCGACGTGCAGGGCCGCCAGGGCGTCCGGGTCCGTATCCAGATCCAGTTCCACCGCCAGCGCCAGCGTGCGGGCTTCGCGGGCGCTGGACTCCGACAGGCGCTGGGCCAGTGCCATGCGGGCATTGCGCTGGGCCTGTTCCAGCCAGGTCCGACGGGCGCCCTGCGGGCGCGACAGGACCCGCACCTTGTGGCCGTGCTGTTCGGCCAGCATATTGACCAGGTCGGGATCCGGCAGAACGTGCGAGCAGACCAGGACCGGCGGCACCGGATTGTCGGCATAGTGCTGGGCCACAAAGGCCGCCAGCACGTCTTCCGCCGATTCGTCCTGGGCCTGGGTGGGAAACAGGGGCTTGTCGCCCAGATGACGGCCGGCCCGCACCATGGCCAGATTGACACACACCCGTCCGCCGGAGACCTCCACGGCGATGATGTCGGCGCTGTCCTCGCCCACCTGTTCCATGGTCTGCTGCTGCAGGACTTTTGCCAGCGCCCGCATCTGGTCGCGCAACACGGCCGCCTGCTCGAAGTCCTCGCGCTCGGCGGCCTCCATCATGCGTTGTTCGATGTCTTGCAGCACTTCGGTCGTGCGGCCTTCCAGGAACCGGATGGCGCGTTGCACGTCCGCCTGATAGTCGGCCAGGGAAATCTTGCCCACGCAGGGTGCCGAGCAGCGCCCGATCTGATACAGCAGGCAGGGACGCGTGCGGTGCGCGTAGACGCTGTCCTCGCACGTGCGCAGCTTGAAGACCTTCTGCAGGATCTGGATGGTTTCGCGCACCGCCCAGGAATTGGGATAGGGGCCGAAGAAATGCCCCTTGCCCTGGGTGCTGCCCCGGTAATAGACGATACGCGGGGCCTCGTGATCCGTGATGTGCAGATAGGGGTAGGACTTGTCATCCCGGAACAGGATGTTGTAGCGCGGCTTCAGGCGCTTGATGAGGTTGTTTTCCAGGATCAGCGCTTCGGCCTCGGTGCGCGTGACCGTGACTTCGGTGCGTGCCACCCGCGCCAGCATGTGCTCGATGCGCGGGCCGTGACCGGTTTTCTGGAAATAGGAACTGACGCGGCGCTTCAGGTCGCGGGCCTTGCCCACGTAGAGGACCTCTCCATCGGCGTCGAGATGCCGGTAGACCCCCGGCAGGCGCGGCAGATCAGCTAGAAAGGTTTTCAGATCGAAGGCTTCGGGCACGGAGATACCTGGGGTCGGACAAAAGCCCCGTCCAGTCCGGGGACGGACGGGTCGGCATCAGGCGACGGATGCGACGCACGGCCTGGGGATCCGGAGAACGCCCGTCCAGGGCCGCCAGCAGTTCATCGGCCAGATCGGGGCGGTTGCAGACCAGCACCATGTCGCAGCCGGCCTCCAGGGCGGCGCGGGCGCGAGCCTGGATGTCGCCGGCCACGCTGGCGCCTTCCATGGTCAGGTCGTCGGAGAACACCACGCCGTCATAGGCGAACTGTTCGCGCAGGATGCCGGTCACCCAGCGACGCGAGAAACCGGCGGGCTCGGGCGCCACCTGGGGATAGATGACGTGCGCGGGCATGACGGCGGGCAGGACCAGGTCGCCCAGCCAGCCGTAGGGGGCGGCATCCGCGTCCAGGATATCCGCCAGCGGGCGATCGTCCACGGGAATGGCATGATGGGAATCGGCGGCAACGGCCCCATGGCCCGGAAAATGCTTGCCGCAAGCCGCCATGCCTGCCTGCTCCAGCCCCTGGATCAGGGCGCGGGCCAGCAGGGCCACCACAGCGGGATCCTCGTGAAAGGCGCGGTTGCCGATCACCTGGCTGACTCCGTAGTCCAGATCCAGCACGGGCGTGAAGCTGAAGTCCACCCCGCAGGCCCGCAATTCGCTGGCCAGCACGAAACCGGTCTCGGTCGCCCCGTGCAGGGCTGCCTGGGGATCCTGGTCGTACCACTGGCCCAGGGTCCGCATGGCCGGCAGCGGTGTGAAGCCGTCTGTGCGAAAGCGCTGCACACGCCCCCCTTCGTGATCGACGGCGATCAGCAAGGGTTCCTGGCGAGCGGCATGGATGGCGGCGCACAGGGCAGTCAGCTGGGCTCGATCCGAGAAGTTGCGGGCGAACAGGATGACGCCGCCCACCTGAGGGTGCTGCAGGCGCAGCCGCTCGGCATCCGTCAGTTCCAGACCGGCAACGTCTGCCATGACGGGGCCCGGAGGTAAGAGATTCTGCATGAAGGTTCAGTGTCCCGTCTGTTGGATTCACATCGTTGAATTCGGCTCGGGCGTGGCGGGCAGGCCTTCGATGACGACGAAGGCGGCCACCATATCGGATTCATCGGTCATCGACACGTGAGCGCGCCCGAAACGGGCATCGTACCAGTCCTTCAGGGGGCCGGTCAGGTGGATTTCCGGCGCCCCGCCCCGACGGTTCAGGATCTGCACCCGCGACCAGGTCATGGGCATGTGGATGCCCAGGCCGATGGCCTTGGAGAAAGCTTCCTTGGCGGCAAACCGGGTGGCCAGATACAGGATGCCGCGCCGGGGATCGCGCGCCGTGCGCCGCGCGTGAACCTGCTGCTCATCCGGCCCCAGCACGCGCTGGACGAACCGATCCCCATGCCGGGCGTGGATGCGCTCGATGCGCGCCACCCGCAGCAGGTCGGTGCCGATGCCGGCGATGCCCATGCCTGCCATCAGATCCCCCTGTTCTACAGACGCAGAAAGTGTTCCCGATAATGCTTCAGCTCGTTGATGGATTCCTGGATGTCGGCCAGGGCCTCGTGTTTGCTGGCCTTGGTGAAGCTGCGGTAGACCTCGGGCTTCCAGCGCAGGGACAGTTCCTTGAGTGTGCTGACATCCAGATTGCGATAATGAAAATAGGCTTCCAGGCGCGGCATGTATTTCACCATGAAGCGCCGGTCCTGGCCGATGGTATTGCCGCACATGGGCGATTTGCCGGCCGGCACCAGCGGCGCCAGAAACTCCAGCAGGATGTCTTCCACCTGGGACTCGGTCAGGGTCGAGGCCTTGACCCGATCGATCAGGCCGCTCTTGCCGTGCGTGGACTGATTCCATTTGTCCATGCCATCCAACACCGCATCGTCCTGATGCACCACCAGCACCGGGGCCTGAGCGACTTCAGTCAGGTCGGGTTCGGTGACAATCAGGGCGATTTCCAGAATGCGTTCCTTTTCGGGATCCAGCCCGGACATTTCCATGTCCAGCCAGATCAGGCGCTGATCATTCGCAGCCATCACCTATAATCCTTTCAACTGAAAATCCGATTTTCGCATATTGGCCGGACGGACATGCTGACCTCCCTGTTTCTCGCCTGCCTGATCGGCGATCTGCTGATCCGCTACTGGCTGGCCCGCCGGCAAATCCGCCATGTCCTGGCGCACCGCGACGCCATCCCGAGCGCATTCGCCGAACACATCAGCCTGCGCAGCCACCAGCGCGCAGCCGACTACACCGCTGCCCGCTGCCAGCTGTCGATGATCGAACGCATCACCGAAGCCGTCATCCTGCTGGCCCTGACGCTGCTGGGCGGACTGCAGGCCCTGGATCTGGTCCTGGGGCGCCTGATCGAACATGAACTCTGGCGCCAGCTGGCGCTGGTCGGCTGCGTGCTGGCTCTGCTGGGAGCGGTCGGCCTGGCGTTTTCCGCCTGGCGTACGTTCGGGCTGGAAGCCCGCTACGGCTTCAACCGCATGACGCCGCGCCTGTTCGTCTCCGACGCCCTCAAGATGCTGCTCATCACCCTGGTGCTGGGCGGGCCCCTGCTGGCCGCCATCCTGTGGATCATGGGGGCGACCGGCACAGACTGGGCCTGGTGGGCCTGGGGTGTGTGGGTGACCTTCAACCTGCTGGTACTCTGGCTGTATCCCAGCTTCATCGCGCCGATCTTCAACCGCTTCACCCCGCTGGACGACCCGGCGCTCAGTCAGCGCATCCACGCCCTGGCGCAACGCTGCCATTTCGGGCTGTCGGGTCTGTTCGTCATGGACGGCTCGCGCCGCTCGGCGCATGGCAACGCCTATTTCACCGGTTTTGGCCGCCACCGCCGCATCGTCTTTTTCGACACCCTGCTCTCGCGCCTGAACGCCGACGAGGTCGAGGCCGTGCTGGCCCACGAACTGGGGCACTTCGCTCATCACCACATCCTGCGGCGGATCGTATTCAGCTTCATTACCGCAGGCATCTTCCTGCAGCTGCTGGCCTGGCTGTCGACCCAGCTGTGGTTCTACACCGGTCTGGGCGTCCTGCCCCAGCTGGGGCGGCCCAACGACGGCCTGGCGCTGGTGCTGTTCATGCTGACCCTGCCGGTGTTCACCTTCTGGGCAGCCCCCATCGCCAGCCTGCTGTCGCGCCGGGACGAGTTCCAGGCCGACCGCTACGCGGTCCGGCAATGCGGCGCGCAGCCCCTGGAGAACGCCCTGGTCAAGCTCTACGACGACAACGCCGCCACACTGACGCCAGACCCACTGCATTCCGCCTGGTACGACAGTCACCCTTCAGCCGCCGTGCGCATCGCCCACCTGCACCATGGCTAAGCTCGCGCTGCAAGGCCGCGTCATTGCAGCCCACGGACGCCACTACCGAGTCGCCATCGATCATACGGATCAGCTGCGTCACTGCTATCCCCGAGGCAAGAAAACGGGCATCGCCGTGGGTGACCAGGTGCGCATCCTGCCGGAAGGCGAACACGAAGGCGCCATTACCGACATCCTGCCGCGCCGCAATCTGTTCTACCGGTCCGACGCCCAGCGCAGCAAACTGTTCGCCGCCAACATCGACCAACTGCTGCTGGTGCTGGCGGCTGAACCGGAATTCTCTGATGATCTGCTGGGGCGCGCCCTGGTGGCAGCCAGCAGCGCCGACATTCCCGCCCACATCGTGCTGAACAAGGCCGACCTGCCTGCCACCGCTGCGGCCCGCACCCGGCTGGCGGCCACCGAATCGCTGGGCGTGCCGGTGCATGCGCTGTGCGCCCTGGACCCCGATCAGGTCCACGCACGCCTGGGCCCACTGCTGCAAGGGCGCCGCACGCTGCTGCTGGGCCAAAGCGGCATGGGCAAATCCACCCTGCTCAATGCCCTGGTTCCCGATGCCCAGGCTGCCACCCAGGCGCATTCCGTCGCCCTGGGTACCGGACGCCACACGACCACCCACACCCGCCTGTATACCCTGCCCGAAGGGGGTGAGTTGATCGATTCCCCGGGTTTCCAGGCCTTCGGCCTGCAGCACCTGAGCCCCCAGGAAATCGAACACGGTTTCCCGGAATTCGCCCCTGCGGTCGCCCAATGCCGTTTCTATAACTGCACGCACCAGCATGAACCGGGGTGTGGCGTACTGGCCGCGGTAGCCCTGGGCACGATTTCCGCCCAGCGCCACGCGCTCTACCTGCGCATCCTGGCCGAAAACGAGGCCGCCCGGCGCTACTGATCGCCGGTAGACACCCCGGCCGATGCGGCCAGGAAATAGTAGAAATTTCGAATCAGGACGGCTGTCGCGCCCCAGATGAAGTGCGACTGCCAGCGCACGGAAAAATAGCAGCGGCCATGGCCCCAGGCGGTCTGCAGCTGATGCAGGCGATGCTGCGTGGGATCCATCAGGACGCTCAATGGCACTTCGAAGACCTCGGCGACTTCGGATCGGTCGGCCCTGACCTGGAACCCCGGCAGCAATTCGCCCACCACCGGCGTCATGACGAAATGCGTGGTCGTCAGGAGCGCGGGCTGCACCCCCATGATCTGCACGAACTGCCGGTCCACCCCGATTTCCTCGCGGGTCTCGCGGATGGCGGCCGCCACGGCGTCGGCATCGGTGGATTCGATGCGCCCGCCCGGGAAACTGATCTGCCCCGCATGATCATGCAAATGAGCAGCGCGGCGGGTGAACAGGACGTTCAGCCCGGTGGCGCGCTGCACCAGAGGCATCAGGACGGCGGCTCGCCGCGCCTGAAGCAGCGCGGGATTATCAGGCAGGAAGGCCTGGGCAAACAGGGGTTCGACGTGCCAATCGACGGATCGCGCGAAGGCCTGGCGGATATAGTCCAGACGCAGGCAGTCCGGAGGCAGGGGCGGCAAAGCGATGCCCGGCAAAATGGGCTGGGCGGCCGGATCAAAACCTGCGGATCGCACAGGATCCGGGGAAGAAATCGGGAGCGTCATGACATCCAAAGGTAAACCGAACCACACATCGCCGCAAGCCCTGTCAGCGTCCCGAGTCGAGCGCCGCTGGCCCGTCGCGCAGCGCATCAAAGAAAAAGGCACCCGAGCGGGTGCCTTTTGGGTGCTGCAAGACCGCCGCGATCAGGCGGATTTGCGAACCAGCTTTTCCTTGATGCGAGCAGCCTTGCCCGTACGGCCGCGCAGGTAGTAGAGCTTAGCACGGCGGACATCGCCACGGCGCTTGACTTCGATGCCGGCGATCTGCGGGGAATACAGCTGGAAAGTACGTTCCACGGCTTCGCCGGAGGAGATCTTGCGCACGGTGAACGCGGAGTTCAGGCCGCGATTGCGGCGGGCGATGACCACGCCTTCGTAGGCCTGGGCGCGCTTGCGCGTGCCTTCGACGACGTTCACGCTGACGACCACGGTATCGCCCGGGCCGAATTCAGGGATGACGCGGCCTTCGGTCAGGCGCGCGATTTCTTCTTGTTCAAGGGTTTCGATGAGATTCACGGTAGCTCCGAGAGCATCTTGGGTACGGCTATGAAATGAGATGAATGCCGTAGCAGAGGATGCGGTAAACGCGTGATTATATCAGAAGCCGGCCACCGCACCCAGCCACATCAAGCCAGGAATCATGGCGGCCCACACCAGCACCATGAGAACGTCGCCCGCCAGGGCCGCCAGGCGGCGCCACCCGATGCGCGCCCCGGCCTGTGGCCGGTGCATCCGGACGACCGGCGCTGCGGAAACGGCTGTCGCCTGTCGCCGCGCGGCCGCAGCCGTGCGGGAGCGGCCTGCCAGCCGGCCGCCCCAGGACCCGCCCGGCACCCAGGGTCCCTGCAAGGCACCTGCCGTATTGAAGTACGGAAGCGCCGCACCGCGCCTGCTGCCTGTCCATGCCAAGCCGATTGATCCAGCCATGTCGAGTCTCCTGTGCGCCTGGCGGACATCCGCCAGAACTGTGATTTCATCCAGTAGTTGACATACTGTACAAAGAAACAGTGTTCAGCGCAAGAAAAAACGCCGACCCCGAGAGGCCGGCGCTTCATATGGCCGATCTGGAAATCACAGATCCGGCTGCGGGGTCGTGCGCAGGTATGGGCGCACTTCCTTGTAGCCCTTGGGGAATTTTTCCTTCAACACGGCCGGGTCCTTGATGGACGGGGCGATGATGACGTCTTCGCCCGGCTTCCAGTTCACCGGGGTGGCGACGCTGTAATTGTCCGTCAACTGGATGGAATCCAGGGCCCGCAGGATTTCATCGAAATTGCGGCCGGTACTGGCAGGATAGGTCAGGATCAGGCGGATCTTCTTGTTCGGATCAATGACGAACACCGAACGCACCGTGGCTGTGGTGCTGGCATTCGGGTGGATCATGTCATACAGCGTGGCGACCTTGCGATCCTCGTCGGCCAGGATCGGGTACTGGACATTCGTCTTTTGCGTGTCGTTGATGTCCTTGATCCAGTCGATGTGGGATTGCTTGCCATCCACCGACACGGCAATGACCTTTGCTCCGCGCTTGGCGAAATCGCCCGAGACAATGGCGGTATAGCCCAGTTCGGTGGTGCAGACCGGGGTGAAGTCGGCCGGATGGGAAAACAGCACCCCCCAACCATTGCCCAGCCATTCATGGAATTTGATCTTTCCCAGGGAAGATTCCTGTTCGAAATCGGGGGCGACATCGCCCAGACGCAGCGTAGCCATTGATCACTCCTGTCTTAAGTGTCTGCCGCCCGGACGATCCGGGCGACGAATTGGTTCAGACACTTAAGATTCTTGCAGAATATAGGAGGCTATTGAAATACATCTAAGTTATAACTATATCTGCGCCTGACGTACATATCGGTCCGCCAGACCGCCTGCCTGGATGGCCTCGTTCAAGGCAGCCGCCCGAGGCAGCACATGCGCGGCATACTGCACGGCGGTAGCGATCTTGTTGACCAGGAATGGATCCGTGGCGCCCGCCTGGATGGCTGCTGCCGCCACCTGCGCGGCACGCCCCAGCTGCCAACCGGCATGGGCCGTGCCTGCCAGCATCAGGCAGGGCACGCTGCCCGTGAACACACCGCGAATGTCCTCGCGGACATGTCCCAGGACGAAACCCACGGCGGCCTCGTAGGCCTGCGCGGCGTCTTCCAGACGCTGCGCAATCAGCCCCAGGGCGTCCGCATGCACGCCCGCCGCCGCCCGCAGCGCCGCCACCGTGTCCCGCATGCCGGCAATCTGTTCGCCTGCGACCTTGCCTGCGTCGCGCACGATCTTGCGGCCGATGAAATCATTGGCCTGGATGGCTGTGGTGCCCTCGTAGATGGGCAGGATGCGCGCATCGCGGTAGTACTGGGCCGCGCCGGTTTCCTCGATGAAGCCCATGCCGCCGTGCACCTGCACGCCCAGGGAAGCGACCTCCACGGACGATTCCGTGGAAAACCCCTTGACGATCGGCACGCAGTATTCGTAGACAGCCTTGAAGCGCGCGCGGTCGGCTTCGCTGGTCGCATGCGCGGCCTTGTCCCGATAGCTCGCAGCCACGTAGGCCACGGCCCGGGCGCCTTCGGTCAGCCCGCGCATCACGCCCAGCATGCGGGCGACATCCGGGTGGCGCACAATCGGCACCGGGCCGGCCGAGCCTTCCAGCGCATTGCCCTGGACACGTTCGGCGGCATAGGCGGCGGCATGCTGCAAGGCGCGCTCGGACACGGCCACCCCCTGCAGGCCCACCGCATAGCGGGCGGCATTCATCATGATGAACATGTATTCCAGGCCGCGATTTTCCTCGCCGATCAGGTAGCCGACCGCACCCTCGCCCACTTCGCCCTTGCCGGACCCATACAGCAACACGGCGGTCGGGCTGCCGTGGATGCCGAGCTTGTGTTCCAGCGACGCGCAGTAGACGTCATTGTGCTTGCCCAGGCTGCCGTCTTCGTTCACCAGGAACTTCGGCACGATGAACAGGGAAATCCCCTTGACGCCTTTGGGCGCGTCGGGCGTGCGGGCCAGCACCAGATGGATGATGTTCTCGGCCAGGTCGTGATCCCCATAGGTGATGAAGATCTTCTGTCCACTGAGGCGATAGCTGCCGTCGTCCTGGCGCAGGGCGCGGGTCTTCAGCAGCGCCAGGTCGGACCCCGCCTGGGGTTCGGTCAGGTTCATGGTGCCGGTCCAGCGGCCTTCCAGCAGCGGCGGGATGAAGCGGGATTTCTGTGCTTCGGTCCCGACCATGGACAGGGCTTCGATCACGCCATCGGTCAGCAGCGGACACAAGGAAAACGACAGGTTGCCGGCATTGAGGCTCTCGGTGACCGGCGCCGAAATCAGCTTGGGCAGCCCCTGGCCACCGAACTCGACCTCGTGCGGCAGGCCTTGCCAGCCGCCTTGCGCGAACGCCTGGAATGCAGCCTGAAAGCCGGGCGTGGTCCGCACGGCGCCATCCTGCCACTGCGCGGGCCGGGTATCGCCCGCCCGATTCAGCGGGGCGATTTCCTGCTCGACGAAACGGGCGTTTTCCTCCAGCACGGCATCCACGAGATCGTCCGAGACTTCCTCGAAGCCGGGCAGCGCCAGCACGCCAGGCAGGTCGGCAAGCTCGCGCAGAATGAAACGGATATCCTGGGTAGGGACCTGGTATGTCATGATGATTCCTGTGTAGAGCGGACCCCGGCGGCGGCCGATCGGTCAGCAAGAAAAGCGACGAGCCCCGCAGGGCTCGTCGCATCCGGCATCAGAGCGCCTTGACCAGTTCAGGCACGGCCTCGAACAGATCAGCCACCAGGCCGTAGTCCGCCACGCCGAAGATCGGCGCCTCGGCGTCCTTGTTGATGGCGACGATGACCTTGGAGTCCTTCATCCCGGCCAGGTGCTGGATGGCCCCGGAAATCCCGACGGCCACATACAGCTGCGGCGCCACGATCTTGCCGGTCTGGCCGACCTGCCAGTCGTTGGGCGCATAGCCTGCATCCACTGCCGCGCGCGAGGCGCCCAGGGCAGCGCCGAGCTTGTCGGCCAGGGGGTCCAGGATCTTGAAGTTTTCCGCGCTGCCCAGGCCGCGCCCACCCGACACCACGACGGATGCCGCCGTCAGTTCGGGGCGGTCGCTCTTGGCCAGTTCCCGGCCGACGAAGGACGACTTGCCCGAATCCGCCACCGCATCCACGGATTGGACTGTCGCGCTGCCGCCGGCTGCCGCCGCAGGGTCGAACGCCGTGGTGCGCACCGTGATGACTTTCTTCGCATCGACCGACTGCACCGTCGCCAGGGCATTGCCGGCATAGATGGGACGCACGAAGGTATCAGCCGATTCGACGGCGATGATGTCGGAGATCTGCGCCACGTCCAGTTTCGCAGCCACGCGCGGGGCGACGTTCTTGCCCGACGCCGTCGCCGCAAACAGGATGTGGCTGTAGTCGCCCGCCAGCGCCAGCACCTGGGCGGCCAGGTTTTCGGCCAATGCATCGGCCAGCGCAGGCCCATCGGCCAGCAGGACCTGGGCCACGGAAGCCGTCTGCGCGGCTTCCTGGGCCACGGCCTGGGCGCCGGAACCGGCCACCAGCACGTGGACGTCGCCCCCCAGGGCTGCAGCCGCCGTCACGACATTGCGAGTCGCGGCGCCCAGCCGGGCATTGTCATGTTCAGCAATAACCAGAACGCTCATTCAGACCACCTTCGCTTCGTTTTTCAGTTTGTCCACCAGGGCCGCCACGTCAGGCACGATGACGCCCGCAGAACGGCTCGGGGGTTCCGTGACCTTCAGGGTCTTCAGGCGCGGGGCCGGATCGACGTTCAGATCGGCCGGCGACACGGTGTCCAGCGGCTTTTTCTTGGCCTTCATGATGTTCGGCAACGTCACGTAGCGTGGCTCGTTCAGCCGCAAGTCCGTGGTGATGACGGCCGGCAGCGCCAGGCTGAGCGTTTCCAGGCCGCCGTCGACTTCCCGCGTGACCTGAACCCGATCGCCCTGGATTTCGACCTTGCTGGCATTGGTCGCCTGGGGCCAGTCCAGCAAGGCGGCCAGCATCTGGCCAGTCTGGTTGGCATCGTCGTCGATGGCCTGTTTGCCCAGCACGATCAGACCAGGCTGTTCTTTCTGGGCCAACGCGGCCAGGATCCTGGCCACGGCCAGGGGCTGCAATTCGGCATCGGTCTGCACCAGAATGCCGCGATCGGCGCCGATCGCCATCGCAGTGCGCAGGGTTTCCTGGCATTGCGCCACCCCGCAGGACACGGCCACGACTTCGGTGGCTGCGCCCTTTTCCTTCAGGCGGGTGGCTTCCTCGACGGCGATTTCGTCGAACGGATTCATGGACATTTTGACGTTGGCGATGTCCACGCCAGTGTGATCGGATTTCACACGAACCTTGACGTTAAAGTCAACGACGCGCTTGACCGGTACCAGGACCTTCATCGAGCTAACTCCAGATTGAAAAGAAAAGAGAATGCAGGCGCCGAGAAACGGCTGGAATCTCGGCGCGACACAGGCATCAGTAGCCCCCCAGCGCCCGTACGTGCGCCACGGCGCTGCGTCCCAGGGCGGAAAGATCGTAACCGCCTTCCAGGAAGCTGACGATCCGCCCCTGGGCGGATTCGGCGGCCGCCTCGACCAGGCGTTCGGTGATCCAGGCGTAGTCCGCCTCGACCAGTTTCAGGCTGCCCATGTCGTCTTCGCGATGCGCGTCGAACCCTGCCGACACCAGAATCAGTTCCGGCTGGAAGCGGCGCAGGGCCGGCAGCCAGTGCTGCGTGGCCAGATCGCGCACTACCTTACCATCGGAATAGGCATCCACGGGAATATTGATCATGTTAGCCCCTGGATGTTCCTGACGGGTATCGGGAAACAAGGGGTACTGATAGAAACTGCACATCATGACACGATCTTCGTGCAGGAAGATTTCTTCGGTGCCGTTGCCATGATGCACGTCAAAATCGACGATGGCTACGCGCTGCAGGCCGTGGACGTCCAGCGCGTAGCGGGCCGCTACGGCAATGTTGTTGAAGAAGCAGAAGCCCAGCGCCTGACCGGGACGGGCGTGGTGCCCAGGCGGACGGATGGCGCAAAACGCGGTCTGCGCGTGCCCACCCAGGATCTCATCCAGAGCGGTCAGCCCCGCGCCCGCTGCGGCCCATGCCGCCTGCAGGGTGTCGGGGTTCATGATGGTATCGGGGTCCACCGGAAAATATCCATGGGCAGGCGCATGCTGGCGCAAAAAGGCCAGGTATTCTGGCGTATGCACCCGCAGCACATCATCCGGAGTCGCCGGCCTGGCCTGCCGTTGAGACAGAAAATCCATCAGGCCGCTGGCGGCCAATTGGTCGGCCACTGCATCCAGGCGCTGGGGGGATTCAGGGTGCCACGCACCCATTTCATGCAGGCGGCAGGCGGGATGAGTAATATAGAGCGTCTCCATAAGGGCGATTATGTTCAGACCAACCCGTATTTTGCAAGTTGCCGTAGCGTCGTTGTTTTTATCCGGCTGCGCCAGCAGCAATGGCGGCCACACTGTTTCGGACACTGGCAGCACAGTGAATCAAACAATCGTTTCAAACGATCGTATTAATTCTAGCAGAAGCAGCGGCGCACACCAAGCCGCATCGACGCCCGGAGATTTCATCAGTCCCGATGGGCAATTGCTACCCGAACTGGAGACCTTCGCCCGCCAGACGGCGCAGGCCCAAGGCGTCCCGCTCGATCAGGTCGAGGCCCTGCTGAAAACGGCACGATACAACGCCACGGCCGTGCGCCTGATGACGCCGCCGGCTCGCCAGGGCCGCATCCGGCGGGCCTGGTTCAGCTACCGCCAGCGGCACGTGGACCCCATCCGCATCCGCCGGGGCGCCGCCTTCTGGGAAGCCCACCAAAGCGCACTCGAACGGGCCAGCGCTCGCAGCGGGGTCCCCGCCTCGATCATCGTAGCCATCATCGGCATCGAGACCGTCTACGGCCAGTACACCGGCGATCATCGGGTGCTGGACACGCTGACCACGCTGGGATTCCGCTACCCCGACTCATCCCGCCCGGAACGCCAGGCCATGTTCCGCGAACAGCTGGCCGACCTGATCGCGCTGGATCACCAGGGGAAACTGGATGCCTACACCGTCGAAGGCTCTTTCGCCGGTGCCATGGGGTTGCCGCAATTCATGCCCGGCAGCCTGATGCGATACGCGGTAGACGGCAACGGCGACGGCCGGGTGGACCTGGCCGGCAACGTGGACGATGCCATCGCATCGGTCGGCAACTTCCTGCGGGAACACGGCTGGGTGCGCGACGTGCCGGTCTTTGCGCCGGTCAGGCTGCCGGTCGACGCCGGACGGCTGGCACAGGATGGCCTGACGCCCACCAGCGACTGGCCTGCTCTGAAGGCAGCGGGCGCCCAGGCCTTGCCAAGCCACGACACGCGCTGGCAGACTCAGGCCCTGGGGGTGATCGACCTGCAGGACGAAGGCCGCAACACGCACGAATACCGCACGGCCACGCCCAATTTCTTTGCCATCACCCACTACAACCGCAGCTATTTCTACGCGGCTTCTGTGGCTGACCTGGCTCAGGAGATCCAGGACAGGACGGGCTTCTGAGTCTGCGAGGGCCCGGCAACACCGCCCGGGCCTGGTGCGACCTAGCCGAATACCCCGGTCGACAGGTAGCGGTCGCCTCGGTCGCAGACGATGAACACGATGGTGGCGTCGCGCACCGTGGCGGCGACCCTCAGGGCAGCCACGGCGGCCCCGGCCGACGAGATCCCACCGAAAATGCCTTCTTCGGCAGCCAGGCGCCGGGCCATGGATTCGGCCTGATCCTGGGTGATGGGCTCGAAGGCATTCACTTCAGCGGGATGGTAGATGCTGGGCTGATAGGCTTCCGGCCATTTGCGAATGCCGGGAATATGGGCGCCGTCGGCCGGCTGGGCCCCGATGACCTGGATCGCCGGGTTGCGCGACCGCAGGTAGCCGCCCACGCCCATGATGGTGCCGGTGGTCCCCATGGCGCTGACGAAATGCGTGACCTGGCCATCGGTCTGTTCCCAGATTTCAGGGCCGGTGGTTTCACGGTGGGCGCGGGGGTTGTCTTCATTGGAAAACTGATCCAGCACGAAACCCTGGCCTTCGGCCTGCATGCGCAAGGCCTCGTCCCGGGCGTATTCCATGCCGCCCTGGTCGGCCGGGGTCAGGATGAGCCTGGCCCCGTAAGCCGTCATGGCGGCGCAGCGTTCCTGGGACGAATTGTCGGGCATCAGCAGAATCATGCGGTAACCGCGCACGGCAGCCGCCATTGCCAGCGCGATGCCCGTATTGCCGCTGGTGGCCTCGATCAGCGTATCTCCGGGTCGGATGTCGCCACGCGATTCGGCCTGACGGATCATGCTGAGCGCGGCCCGGTCCTTGACCGAGCCCGCTGGGTTGTTGCCCTCCAGTTTGGCCAGGATGACGTTGCCGCGCGCCGCGCCGGCATCGCCCGGCAGGCGCTGCAGACGCACCAGAGGGGTTGAGCCGACGATGTCTTCGATGGTGGGATAGATTTTCATGCCCAAAATCATACACCCGCCGGTTGGACGCACATGCTCTTATCCCCCGGGGTTATGAGCATATGCAGGAACATCCGGTGAGCCCGACAGGCGGCCGGTTCAACGCGCCGGTCGCACCGGCGGATGCTGCGACAGGTAGCTGTTGACCGCAGCCACATCCTGGTCGCCCAACGCCCCTACCAACGCAACCAGGTTCAATCGCGACAGCAGATACTGATAGCGCGCCGCATCGAGATTCTGCACCGCCGAGAAATACTGCTGCTGGGCATCGAGCACATCCAGCGTGGTGCGCTCACCAACCGTTTCCCCGAGCCGTGTGGCATCCAGGGAGCTCTTGGCGGCAACCACCGCCTTTTCCAGCGCATCAATCTGAGGTTGGGCAACCTCGACTCCCAGGAATTGCTGCCGGATCTGCACATCGCTGGTCTCCAGCGTAGCCCGCAACTGCGCGTCGGCCTGATGCTTCTGGTCGATGGCCTGGCGCAGCTTGGAATCGTATCCGCCACCGGCAAAGATCGGCACGCTGAGCTGCACGCCTATGACAGTCTGCCGCGAACGGTCCGGCGCCACCAGCAGCGGCAGCCCCCCATTCTGGCTGGTGTCCTGATAGCTCATGTATAAATCCAACTGAGGTCGGTTGTAGATCCGATTCTTGTCGACGTTTGCCTCGGAAATCGAAATCTGAATCTGCGCCCCCAGCACATTCAGATTGGCCGCCCGGCCACGAGCGGTCCAGACATTGACATCGTCCGGTTCGGGCGCGGCGGGCTTGAATGCATCAGACACCCTGGCCAAGGCAACGGGCTGCACGCCAACCAGGCTCCGGAACTGCTGTCGCTGGATCTCCAGGGCGTTCCTGGCCGCAATGATCTGCGCTGCCATGGCCTGGTCGCGGGCCTGGGCGTCACGCACATCGGTGATGTTGGCCTTGCCGGCATTGAAGCGCGCCTGTGCGCTGGCCAACTGCTGCGCGATCGCCGCCTGCTGCTCATGGGCGAGCGCCAGGCTTTCTTCAGCCATCAGCACGCCAAAATACGATTGTGCGACGTTCAGGACCAGATTCTGCCGGGCGCCACGAAACTGGATGTCGGCCAGTCTGGCCTGATCCTTGAGCTGCCGAGCCCCTGTGCTGACTGCGGCATTGTAGATGGGCTGCGTCAGGGTGACGGTAAATCCGCGCAGAGAGCCCGAAGCATCCCCCACCAGGGGAGCCAGAGGCAGGTTCGTCTGGGGCGTGGATACGGAGTTCACGTGCACATAGCTGATCATGCCCGTGACGGCAATCTGGGGCAGATACAGGGCGGTGCCTTGGCGGGCGCTCTCCTGGCCGGCGGCAAATGCGAACTGGGCTGCTTCCAGGTTGGGGTCGTGCGCGCGCGCCTGGTCGACGGCTGCGCGCAGGTCCATCGCCACCGTCAGCCCTGGCGTCAACAGGAAAGCCAGCGCCCACGCCACGACGAGATGCGGGATTCTTGTGGACTTCATGCCTGCCCCCTCTTTGGCCCGCCCTGATCGGACCGGAAGGCCAAAGCGTAGGCGGCCGGCAGGAACAGCAGCGTCAGCAGCGTAGCCCCGGTCAGCCCCCCCATGATGGCCCATGCCATGGGCCCCCAGAATACGGACTGAGTCAGAGGAATCATCGCCAGGACTGCGGCGGCCGCCGTCAGCAGGATAGGCCGCAGGCGATGCACAGTCGATTCGACGATCGCCTCGTGCAGCGGCACGCCTTCCGATTCAGCTTGCCCAATCTGCACGATCAGGATGACCGAATTGCGGATGATCATGCCGAACAGGGCCAGCACGCCCAGCATGGCCACGAAACCGAAAGGAATACGGAAGGTCAGCATGATCGCGGTGACGCCGATCAGGCCCAGCGGTGCGGTCAGCACCACCAGCAGCATCTTGCCCATATGCTGCAGCTGGATCATGAGCAGGAACAGAACAACCACGCCGACCAGTGGCAGGACGGCCTTGATCGCCGTCTGCGAGCGCTGGCTGGATTCCAGCGCGCCGCCCAGCACGATGTCGTAGCCCGGCGGCAGGGTTGCGGCATACGACTGGATCGCAGGCCAGAGCGCCGTCGACACGTCGTTGGCCTGGACTCCATTGGCGACATCGGCCTGCACGGTGATGGTCGGCACGCCATTGCGGCGCCAGCGCATGCTGCTCTCGCTGGACAGACGCAGGTCCGCGATCTGCGTGAGCGGCACGAAGGCGCCGGTCCTGGTATGGACGTAGAGATCCTTCAGCGCGTCCAGGTCGCCACGCTCGGCGCCAGCCAATCGCGCGACGATATCCAGCGTCTCGTCGTTTTCATAGTATTGAGTGACGTCCAGACCGGTCAGCGAGGCCTGCAAGGCCTGCGCAATACTGCGGGAACTGACGCCCAGCGCACGCGCCTGATCCTGGTTGACATCCACCCGGAGCGTGGCGGTGCGTTCTCCCCAGTCCATGTTGACGTCGCGAACGTCGGCACGGCCACGCAACATCGCCATGACGTGGTCCGAGATCGAACGCAGCTGGCCGTCATCCGTGCCGCTCAGGCGCAGCTGGATCGGATAGCCGACTGGAGGGCCATTCTCGAGCCGAGTCACGCGACCACGCACCCCTGGAAACGAGCTCGAAAACAGGTCCTGGATCTTCAGCAGCACACGTTCGCGCTGCGGGATGCCCTTGCTCATCACGACCAGCTCGGCCAGGTTGCTCTGCGTCTGCACGTTCAGGGGCAGGTAGAACCTGGGGCTGCCGCGACCCGCATACGTGGTCACCGACACGATATCGCCATCGCCGAGCAGCTGCTTTTCCAGCTCCTGGGATTGCCGCCGGATCTCGTCGAAAGATGCATTCTGCGGGAACCAGAGATCGACGATCAGTTCGGGGCGATCCGAGGACGGAAAGAACTGCTTGGGGACCCACCGAAACAGGGCGACCGCCACCACGAACAAGAGAACGGTCACGGCCACGACCAATGCGCGGTGATCCACGCACCACCCCACCAGGCGTCGGAACCTGCGGTAGAACGCGCCCTGATAGACGGCCTGCTCGTCACGGGCCCGGCCGCTGAAATCCGGCAGCAACTTGAAACCGATGTAGGGCGTCACCAGCACCGCCACGAACCACGACACGACCAGCGACACGCCGACGACTTCGAACAGCGACCGGGTGTATTCGGCGGACGACGTTTTTGCGATAAAGACCGGCAGAAAGCCGGCCACGGTGATCAGCGTGCCGGTCAGCATCGGAAAAGCCGTGCTGACGTAGGCGAAGCTGGCGGCGCGGACCCGGTCCCATCCCTCTTCGAGCTTCAACACCATGACCTCGACGGCGATGATGGCGTCATCGACCATGAGCCCTAGCCCGATGATCAGCGCCCCCAGGGAAATGCGCTGCAGGTCGATGCCGCCGAGATACATCACAAAGAACGTCACGGCCAGCACAAAGGGAATGCACAGCGCCACCACGAACCCCGTGCGCAGCCCCAGCGACAGGAAGCACACCAGCAGCACGATCCCCACCGCCTCGTACAGGCTTTCAGTGAACTCATCGACGGCATCCCGGACCACACGCGGCTGGTCGGACACAGTGTCGAGCGTCACCCCGACGGGAAACTGCTGCCGCAAGCGGGCCGCGACAGCCTGCAGGCCGTCACCCAGCTTCAGGACGTCGCCGCCGCTGCGCATGCTGATGGCCAGCCCCAGGGCAGGCGCGCCATTGAAATACATCCTGGAGGCCGGCGGATCCACATAACCGCGCGTCACGGTGGCTACATCGCCGAGCCGGATGATCTGGCCCTTGGCCTGGATGCCGAGATCGCGGATGTCCTGCACCGAGTCAAAATTGCCGCTGACCTGTATCCGCACCTGCTGATCCTGCGTTTGCGCGATGCCGGCTGGCTGCACGGCATTGACGGATTTCAGTGTATCGACGATCTGGTCCGGGCTGACGCCCAGGGCCGCCAGCTTGGCGTTGGCGTACTCGATGTAGATGCGCTGATCCTGGTCTCCGACAAGACTGACCTGATCGACGTCGGGCACGCGCAGGAACGCCTCGCGCGCCGTATCGGCGTAATCCTTCAGCTGCGCGTAGCTGAAGTCCTTGCCGGTCAGCGCGAAGATATTGCCGTACGTAGTGCCGAACTCGTCATTGAAGAACGGCCCCTGCACCCCCCGGGGCAAGGTGTACTGCATGTCAGCGATCTTCTTGCGGACCTGATACCAGGCCTGCGACACCACCCCGGGTGACAGATCGTCGCGCAGGGACACCATCAACCGGGCGCTGCCCGGCTGCACCATAGTCTTGACGTTGTCCAGCTCGGCCAGGGTCTGCAGTTTCTTTTCGAGCTTGTCGGCGACCTGGCCTTCCATTTGCTGAATCGTCGCACCGGGCCAGTTGGCCTGGATCACCATTGTGCGCACCGTGAAGGCGGGATCCTCCGCCTGTCCCAGGTGGAAGTAGGCGTAGCCCCCACTGAGCACGAACACGATGATCGAAAACAGCACAAACTGTCGGTGCGCAAGTGCAAGCTGGGACAGATTGAGCCGCGACACGGTTCAATCCCCTGCCGGAGGCTCGACTACAGGCTGGACCGTCTGTCCGGTATGCAGCAGATTCCCTCCCTTGGTCACGATCACGTCGCCATCGGCCAGGCCGGATGCGATGTAGGCGACATCACCTCGTATGAAGGCAAGCACGACCGGATGCGTATCCACGACACCGCCTGCCCCGACCTTCCAGATCGCAGATGCGCCCGCCTGCGGATACACCACGGCGGTCAGCGGCACCGCATACTGCAGGCCCGCAGCCTGTCCCTGCACATGCACGTAGGCCGTCATGCCCAGGCGCAGCGAAGCATCGGGTTCCAGCACCGTCACGTGCGCATCGTAGGTTCCGGTCGTGCTGCTGGCGGCCGGATCGATTTCCCGCAATTTTGCCCGCCAGGCCATACCAGGCGCAGCCCAAAGCGATACGGTCAATTGCCCCGCCGCGCGCAGCGAATCCAGGCGGGTCTCGGGAACGCTGATCACGACTTCACGATCGCCATCCCGAGCGATGCTGACAGCGGTCTTTCCTGAACTGACGACCTGCCCGACATCGACGTCGATGTCGGTGACGAGCCCGTCGACCGCTGCCCGCAGCGTCGCGTAATCCAGCTGATTGGCAGCCTCGTCATACTGAGCCTGGGCGGCCGTCAGCTGCGCGACGGCGGTGTCCAGCGAGACCTTGTCCCGATCGTAGGCCGCCTGGCTGATGAAGCTCTGCTTCAGCAGCACGGCATCACGGCCCAGATCGACCCTGGCCTGGGCCGCCTTGCTGGCCGCCGCATCCCGTTGCGCCCCGGCCTGCTGGAGCGTCAGCTTGAGATTGCTGGGGTCGAGTTGCAGCAGCGCCTGGCCGGCGTCCACATGCTGCCCGACCTCGACCAGCCTGTGCTGCACTGTGCCTGGCACACGGAAGCCCTGGTCGCTGACATGGCGGGCGGCAATGGTGCCGACAAAGGCAGCGCTGCTGTCGGCCGCAGCGGATTGGACCGTCATGGTCAGCACCGGGCGAGGCGATTGCGCATCGGTCACCCGCCCATCCCCGCAGGCGGCGAGCAACGCAGCCAAGCAGAGAACCGCCGTCATCCGACACGACCGGATCGGCATGCGGGCCCTGCGGCCACCTTGCGCATCACTCATCGGCAGCTGTCGGATAACCGTTGGCGCGATCCAGCCGCGCGACGAAACGGGCCACCCAATAGTCGACCAGGGCATGCACCTGGTCATCCGAGGGCGGCGTGTCCCTGCCCGACACGGTTGTCCGGCTCTGGCGGCTATCGACCGCCGCGCCCAACAACTTCCCGGTCTGGCTATCCCGCGCTTCGCTCTCGATGGACATCCGCAGCGCATGAGGGGTCTCGTCAACCGCCATCCGAGCGACGTTGAACAAAGCCTTGGCCGGCACCAGATCGCGGATCTTGAGCTGAGGGCCCGCCTCGACCAGGCCGACCACCGCGATCCGCAGCCGTGCCACACCCGGCCCCGGCTTCTGCACGACCCGGTAGTGCGTACCGAGCGCGGCGGCAAGCCGGGAGACGTAGTAGTTCGAAATCTCCTGCAGGCGATCGGGACTCAGTGCGTCGTAGACGCCCTGCGTGTTGATGATGAATACAGGCGCATCGACGATGAAGCTGCGGTATTGCCCTGCGTTCACGCCAGGAGCCATATAGTGTCGATAGCCGGGAGTATCGGCATCCGGGGCCAGCAGGCTGTAATCCTTCAGGAATCCAGACGGAGCTGGCTGTGAGGAGCCTGGGACAGGCTGCGTCGGTGCGGTCGAACAGGCCGCCAGCGACAGTACGCCGATGGCGGCCAGGGCAAGCGCGAAAGTGCCTCGTGTCTGCATTTGCGTCTCCCGGGGGTGATTGTTCTGTGGATCACTGACAGAGCGCATCGACCGGGAGCCTGATTGAAAGCCCCAGGAAAACAGCCCGCTACTGCATGTCGCACGATGGCCTCACCCCCCAATACCGTAGCGATGCCCGGGCCTGTAGACGCGATTTTATTTTCCGCTTTTTTCTTTATGTGTCAATATTTTTTTGGAGGCTGGTGAGCGCTGCGCGCCATCTGTGGAAATGCCGGTATCCGCAGCCGGCCCAGGCTGACGTCCCTGCCCCGACCGGCGGGTGCCCCCGCCATCGATGGTCAGGCCGGCGGACTGCAGTGCCTGGGCGCGACGCGGACCGATGCCGCGCACGCGATCCGACAGATCGGCAAAGGACAGATAGCGACCGCCCCGGGCGCGCTCGTCCAGGATGATCTGGGCCGTCTTGGGCCCGATGCCACGAATGCCGCGCAGCTGATCCAGAGTGGCAGTATTCAGGTCCACTGCGCCGGCGGACCCGGCCCAGGTCAGGGCCGCCAGGCTGGCGGCTCGCAGCATGCGCGATACGCGCGGCGCCGAGGGCAGGCGCGTGCGCCGCCGACGGGCCGGCAGGACGGTGATGTCCGCAAGGGGCGCGGGCTGCGCCACGGTGCTATGCAGGAAGGGGTTCATGGCAGACTCCTGAGTAGAGAAGGATGTCTGGCCATGATGCCGCAGGCGCAAGCCGCACAGGGGTGTGCTTGATCGGATTTGTCATACCCCAAAAATCACGCCCCGCCCCATGGGGCGCCTGCATCAGCCGTCAGGTGCGCAGCTGACCGCCGTCCAGCAGTCGCTGGGTGTAGGCGCTGACGCCAGTCTGGACGTCGCAGAAGGGCCGCGTATAGCCGGCAGCCCGCAACTGGGTGAGATCGGCCTGGGTGTGGCTCTGATAGCGGCCCTTCAGGTCGTCGGGGAAAGCCACATAGCGCAGCTGGCCGCCGCCCACGAGTTCCTCCAGCGGCAAGGCCAACTGCCCCTGGTGCACCCGCAGGCTGTTGACGACAGTCTGCGCCACGTCGTTGAAGGGCTGCGCGCGGCCCGTGCCGCAATTGAAAATGCCCGACACGCCGGGGTGGTCCAGGAAGTGCAGATTGACATCCACCACATCGTCGATGTAGACGAAGTCACGCTGCTGGCCTCCATCCGGATAGCCGTCCCAACCACCGAACAGACGCACGTGGCCCTGTTCGACATACTGGTTCATGTTGTGGAACGCCACCGAGGCCATGCGGCCCTTGTGCTGTTCGCGCGGGCCGTAGACATTGAAATAACGCAACCCGACGACCTGCGCGGTGAGCGTGCCCATGCGGCGGCGCAGCACCTGATCGAAGAGCAGCTTGGAATAGCCGTAGACGTTCAGCGGGGATTCATGGGCGGGGCCCTCGATATACTGCGGCCCGGCGCCATACACGGCAGCCGACGAGGCATACAGGAAAGGCACCTCGCGCGTCTGGCAGTATTCGAACAATTCCAGCGTCACGCGGAAATTGTTGTCCATCATGAACTGGCCGTTGCGCTCTGTCGTATCCGAGCAGGCCCCCTGGTGGAACACGGCATCGGGGCGCGGCAGTTCTCCAGCCAGCACGCGGCGGCGGAATTCGTCCTTATGCAGATAATCGGCAATTCGCAGGTCGACGAGATTGCGGAATTTGTCGCCGTCCGTGAGGTCGTCCACGACCAGGATGTCGTCGATCCCGCGGGCGTTCAGGCCCCGCACCAGATTGCTGCCGATGAAGCCGGCGGCGCCTGTCACTACGATCATGATGACAACTCCTCTGCGGTCACGATGGACGTGCCCAGTTTACCCACGACAATGCCTCCGGCCCGATTGGCCCAGGCCATGGCGTCGTACCAGCCCAGCCCGGCAGCCCGCATGACCGACAGCGTGGCCAGCACCGTATCGCCCGCGCCGGACACGTCGAAGACCTCGTGCGCCTGGGCATCCACATGCTGGCGACCGGCTTCTGTATAGAGCGTCATGCCCTGTTCGGAGCGCGTGATCAGCAAGGCCTCCAGCGCCAGCTCCCGGCGCAGCGCCTGGGCGCGGTTGGTGAGATCGTCTTCGGAATCCCAGCGACCCACGGCATCCTGCATTTCGCTGCGATTGGGCGTGACCAGCGCCGCGCCCAGATAGCGTTTGTAGCTGTGGCCCTTGGGGTCGACCAGCACCGGCACGCCGGCATCCCGAGCGGCGCGGATCAGGACTTCCACCCGTCCCAGGGCGCCTTTGGCGTAATCGGACAGCACCAGCAGATCATAATCCGCCAGACGGGCCTTCAGGCCGGCTTCCAGGGCTTGCAGGGCCTGCGGGCCCGGCCCCTGTTCGAAGTCCACCCGCAAAAGCTGCTGCTGGCGGCCCAGCACCCGCATCTTCAGGGTGGTGTCCATGCCGTCAGCATCGTCCACCAGGCCGTCCTGGATATGAGCCTCGCGGATCAGCGACCTGACCCGGGCGCCGGCCTCGTCGGCGCCGACAATGCCCAGCAGGCCGACCTGGGCCCCCAAGGCTGCGATGTTGCGGGCGACGTTGGCGGCGCCTCCCAGGCGATCTTCGCGGCGAGCGACACGCACCACCGGCACAGGGGCCTCGGGCGAAATGCGGTCCACCTCGCCAAACCAGTAGCGGTCCAGCATGATGTCGCCGGCCACCAGAATCCGGGCCGCGCGTGCGGCCGACAGGGGAAAAGGCATCATCGGATTTCCTCGAGGCGGCGTGGCTGATAGGTTTCCCAGGCGTTGCACCCCGGGCACTGCCAGTAATAACGGCGCGCCTCGAAGCCGCACTGGCTGCAGGCGTAGCGGTCCAGGCGCTGGGTGTGTTTATGAATCAGGCTGCGCAACAGGCCCAGGTCGGCGCCTGGCACCATGCGATTGTCGGGCACCGGCCCGTCTTCCTGGGAGAGTTCGACTTCCAGCAGGCGGTCCAGGCCCAGCAAGGACGGGTGCGCGCGCAAGGCCTCGCGGGCAAAGGCCCAGGCGGGGTCGGCGCCTTCCTGTGTGCGCAAGGCGCGGAAAACGACGTTGAACAGGTCCAGGGTGGGCACGCGAGCGTACTGCGCCTGCAGCAGGGCCAGGCCTTCGTCGCCCCGCCCCAGGGCCGTGTAGCAAGCCAGCAGCGGCCCGGCCACCAGGCCGGCGTAGTCGGGCGCCGCGCCCAGCACGTCCTGCAGGTACGCCCGCTGGGACTCCAGGTCGCCGCGCCGCGCCGCCCACTGCGCGCGCAGCAGGCGCACCCGGGTTTCCGACGCGGGCGTGGTGCCGTTCTGGCGGACGGCGTGATCGGCGGCATCCAGGGCCTGGGCGGCCGCATCGAAGTCGATGGGATCGGCTTCCAGCAAAGCCTGGGCGCGCTCGCAATGATAATGAGCCAGCTGCGGCACCGGTTCGTCCACGCGGTTGCGCAGTTGCTGGACCGCATCGATGGCCCTGGGCCAGTCGTGTTCCGATTCGTAGATGCGGATCAGGGCGCGGATGGCTTCCTGTGCATGCCGGGTATGGATGATGGCCTGAAAACCCTGTTCGGCGCGATCCAGCAGCCCTGCCTTGAGAAAGTCCTGGGCAAGTTCCAGCTGAGCATTTTCCCGGTCGGCCAGGGGCAGGTCTTCGCGCGCCAGCAGGCTCTGGTGAACGCGGATGGCGCGCTCGATCTCGCCCCGGCGACGGAACAGACTGCCCAGGGCAAAGTGCAATTCGGTGGTTTCGGGGTCGAGCTTGGCGACTTCGATGAAGGCATCGATGGCGCGATCGGGTTCTTCATTGAGCAGGAAATTCAGGCCCTTGAAGTACGAATCCGGCAAGGCGCGCGTTTCCGACAGCATCTGCCGAAAGTCGAAGCGCGCCGCCAGCCACCCCAGTCCGAACAGGACGGGGACGATGATCAGCCACCAGGGTTCAAAATCCACAAGGCCCCCGATCAGAGCGGCGCGAGCGGCGCCACGGTTTCCGGAATCATCGGCCCGGACCCGGTCTGCGGATGTTCAAGGGCTTCCTGCGCGCGCGACAGTTCGCGCCGCAGGCGATTGATCTCGCGGCGACGACGCAGCACGGCGGAAAACGCCACCAGCAGGCCAAAAGCGACTCCCAACACGAAAGCCACCAGCATCACCACGATCAGCGGCACCTGATGCAGCACCTGGTCAGCAAAAAAGCCCACGTCCACTGGTGCGGTATTTTTCAGGGCGAACAAAAGCACGATGATGAAGATCACCAGGCGCAGCAACCAGACCAGGTAGCGCATATGCCAAGCTCCTTGAAAGGGAATGCCGCTATTGTAAAGGCAAAAAAAGCGGCCCGAAGGCCGCTTTGAATGCATCCGGTGAGGGATTCATTCGTTCAAATAATGCATCTGATACAAGTCCGCCACCGTGGCGGGTTCTTCGGCATCAGCGGCGGTCGGCCCCTGATCCACGCGTTCGCGGAGTTCCTTGCCGGGCTTGAAGTGCGGCACCAGCTTTGCGGGCACCAGCACCTTTTCGCCTGACTTCGGATTGCGCCCGACGCGCGGCTGGCGCTGCGACAGCGAGAAGCTGCCGAAGCCGCGAATCTCGATGCGCTGACCCTGGGCCAGCGCATCGGCCATCGCGTCCAATACCGTCTTCACCGCCAGGTCCATGTCGCGGATCGCCAACTGAGGGTAGCGCGCCGCCAACATGGTGATGAGTTCGGACTTGGTCAGGCCAGGCATCAGTTGTCGCGCTGCTGGTCGAGCTTGGCCTTCAGCAAGGCGCCCAGGTTGGTGGTGCCCGACGAAGCGCTGGCTTCGGTCATGCGCTGGATGGTATCAGCCGTTTCAGCATTGTCGCGAGCCTTGATCGACAACTGGATCGAACGCGCCTTGCGATCGACGTTGATGATCATGGTTTCGACCTGGTCGCCGGCGTGCAGCACCGTGGTGGCGTCTTCGACGCGGCCAGCGGAGATTTCAGAAGCACGCAGGTAGCCATCGACGTCCACGGACAAGGTCACGACGGCGCCCTTGGGTTCCACGGACTTGATCGTGCCGGTCAGGACAGCGCCCTTGTCGTAGGTGGCCACGAAGTTGTTGAACGGATCGCCTTCGAGTTGCTTGACGCCCAGCGAGATGCGTTCCTTGTCGGTGTCGATACCCAGGACCACGGCATCGATCTCGTCGCCCTTCTTGAAGTTGCGCACGGCTTCTTCGCCGGTCTCGGCCCAGGAGATGTCGGACAGGTGCACCAGACCATCGATGCCGCCGGGCAGACCCACGAACACGCCAAAGTCGGTGATGGACTTGATCGCGCCATGGACCTTGTCGCCACGCTTGAAGTTGGAGGCAAAGTCTTCCCAGGGATTCGGGCGGCACTGCTTCATGCCCAGCGAGATGCGACGACGGTCTTCGTCGATTTCCAGGACCATGACTTCGACTTCCTCGCCCAGGGTCACGACCTTGCGCGGATCGACGTTCTTGTTGGTCCAGTCCATTTCGGAGACGTGCACCAGGCCTTCGATGCCGGCCTCGACTTCGACGAACGCGCCGTAGTCGGTCAGGTTGGTGACCTTGCCGAACAGGCGGGTGCCTTGCGGGTAGCGGCGACCCAGGCCGATCCAGGGATCTTCGCCCAGCTGCTTGACGCCCAGCGAGACACGTTGCTTTTCCTGGTCGAACTTGAGAACCTTGGCTTCGATTTCCTGGCCAACGGACAGGACTTCGGAGGGGTGGCGGACACGGCGCCAGGCCATGTCGGTGATGTGCAGCAGGCCGTCGATACCGCCCAGATCCACGAACGCGCCGTAGTCGGTGATGTTCTTGACGATGCCCTTGATGATGGCGCCTTCGTGCAGGTTTTCGAGCAGCTTTTCGCGTTCCTCGCCCATGCTGGCTTCGAGCACGGCACGGCGCGACAGCACGACGTTGTTGCGCTTGCGGTCGAGTTTGATGACCTTGAATTCCAGGGTCTTGCCTTCATAAGGCGTGGTGTCCTTGACGGGACGCAGGTCGACCAGCGAGCCCGGCAGGAAGGCGCGGATGCCGTTGGTCATGACCGTCAGGCCGCCCTTGACCTTGCCGGTGATGGTGCCGTTGACCAGTTCGCCGGATTCCAGGGCCTGTTCGAGCTGCAGCCAGGCCGACAGGCGCTTGGCGCGGTCACGCGACAGAATGGTGTCGCCATAGCCGTTTTCCAGGGAATCGATGGCCACGGAGACGAAATCGCCGTCCTGGACTTCGAGTTCGCCCTGGTCGTTCAGGAATTCTTCCAGGGGAATGTAGGCTTCGGATTTCAGGCCTGCATTGACGACGACGAAATTGTGGTCGACGCGCACGACTTCGGCCGAAATGACCTCGCCGGAGCGCATGTTCTGATCTTTGATGCTGGCAGCAAACAGATCGGCAAAGTTTTCACCGCCCAAGGCGGCTTCAGTGGTAAGGGTGGACATGAACGATAATCCATACGCCCCGAAGGGCAATCATGACACGCCAGGACGAACCCGGCGGAGTGAACAAAAATCCCACATGACGGGGGCCGGAAACCCGACCCTGCCGTCAGGCAGGCCCATGTGCCGATCCCAGATTACGCCAGAGATCCAGCACCTGATCGACGACCTGATCCACCCCGATATGGGATGAATCGATCGTCACCGCGTCTGCCGCCGCCACAAGCGGGGCATGCGCCCGATCGCGATCGCGCGCATCGCGCGACCGAAGATCATTCAAAAGGTCGTCTAGGTTAGCAGAAATTCCCTTGTCCCTCAACTGCTTATGGCGCCTTTCGGCCCGGACATCCACGGCGGCATCGAGAAAGATTTTCAGGGGCGCGTCGGGAAAAATGACGGTGCCCAGATCACGGCCATCCGCCACCAGCCCCGGTACCCGGCGAAAGTCGCGCTGGCGCGCCAGCAGCGCCGTGCGCACGGCCGGCAGGGCGGCGACCTTCGAGGCCAGGTTGCCGATGGCTTCCTGGCGGATCAGCTGCGTGACGTCCTGGCCGTCCAGGCGGATGCAGCCTGGGCCGAACTGCGCATCGAGTCCACGAGCCAGGCGGGCGGCCAGGGATTCGTCGCTGCCGTCCCCTCCGGCCCGCTGCACGGCCAGCGCGGTCAAGCGGTACAACGCCCCGCTGTCCAGGGCGTGCCAGCCCAGGCGATCAGCCACACGCTGGGCGATGGTGCCCTTGCCCGAAGCGGTCGGACCGTCGATGGTGATGACGGGGACGACGGCATCGCCCCGTCCGGAAACAGTGGAACTCATGGCTTGCCTCATGCCTGCAGCAGATGCCGGAAATCCCGGAAATAGTCCGGGTAGGTCTTGGCGACACAGTCAGGATCGAGGATCGTGACCGGCACGGGGCCGAAGGCCGCCAGCGAAAAACACATGGCCATCCGATGGTCGTCGTAGGTGCCGATACGGGCCTCGCGCCACTGGTCCGCCGCCAGCGGATGCACCGTCAGGCTGTCGGCATCTGATTCCACCTGGGCACCCAGGCGAGCCAGCTCAGCATGCATGGCGTCGATCCGGTCGGTTTCCTTGACCCGCCAGCTGGCGATGTTGCGTAGACGACACGGCCCATCGGCATACAGGGCCAGCACCGCCGCGGTCATGGCCGCATCGGGAATCAGATTGAAATCGCGGTCGAAGGCCCGCAGGCGTTCGCCCTGCGCCACAACCGGCCCCCGCACCACGAGCGCGTCGGCCTCGCGGCGCACGTCCGCGCCCAGGTCCTGGACGACGTCGGCGAACGCCAGATCGCCCTGGATGCTGTCGGCGCCCACCCCCTGGATGCGAATCGGTCCCCCAGCGATGGCGCCCAGGCCCAGGAAATAGGATGCGGACGACGCATCGCCTTCGACGGCATAGCGGCCGGGGCTGCGATACCGCGCCTGCGCGGAAATGACGAACCGTTCCCAGCCGTCGCGCTGCACATCTACGCCGAAACGGGCCATGAGGTTCAGGGTGATCAGAATATAAGGTTTGGAGATCAGGGGGCCGTCCAGTTCGATGACCACATCCCGGCGCATCCGGCCAGCCGCAATCGGCGCCGCCATCAGCAAGGCGGTCAGGAACTGGCTGGACACCGAGCCTCGCACCCGGATGGGTTGATCCAGACGCAGGCTGCCCGGAGCGATCTTCAGCGGCGGATACCCTTCGTTGGCCTCGTAGATCAGGTCGCAGCCCAGGCCGCGCAGGGCGTCGACCAGATCGCCGATGGGCCGCTCGTGCATGCGCGGCACGCCCGAGAGGCGGTAATCCCCCCCCATGACGGCCAAAGCGGCGGTCAGCGGCCTGAAGGCCGTGCCGGCATTGCCCAGGAACAGATCGGCCTGGCGTTGTGGCCAGGCGGCGGACCCCGCGACGCGCACCTGCCCGGCGCCATCGTCCTGCACCCCGACCCCCAGCGCCTGCAAGGCGGCCTTCATGACGCGGGTATCGTCGGAATCCAGCAGGCCGGTCAGGGCAGTTTCGCCTTCGGCCAGCGCCGCCAGCAGCAGCGCCCGATTGGAAATGCTCTTGGAACCCGGCAGGGTCACGGTGCCCACCGCCCGCACGGACGGTGGCAAGGACAGGAATGGCGTGCGGTCAGTCATGGTGTCGGATTGCGCCCGCCCCAGAACCGGCGCGCCAGCGCGGCCTGTTCGAGCAGGTTTTCAAGGGTTTCAGGATGGGAGCCGTCATTCAACGCTGCGCGCCAGAGATCCAGCATCCGGGTGAAATCGTCCAATTCCTGCAGGACGGCATCGCGATTGGAAAAGAAGATGTCGCGCCAGACCTCGGGGGAACCCGCCGCGATCCGGGTGAAATCCCGAAAGCCGGTGCCCGCCAGGCTGAGCCGGGTGTCGGCATCATCGGCGCGCACCACCTGGGCCATGAAGGCCGCCGCCAGGAAGTGCGGCAGATGACTGACACAGCCCAGCGCCCTGTCGTGCGCGGCGGGGTCCATCAACTGGACCCGGGCGCCCGTAGCTTCCCAGATGCGGATCAGGCGGTGCTGGACGGCGCCGGGGGTGTCTTCGAACGGGGTCAGCACGACCTTGCGTCCATGGTACAGCAGGGAATCAGCGGCTTCCGGCCCAGTCATCTCGGACCCTGCAATCGGATGCCCCGGGATGAACTGCACGCAGCGATCACCCAGAACATCCTGCGCCAGGCGCGCCACGTCGGATTTGGTGCTGCCGGCATCCGTCACCAGGGTCTGCGCCCGCAGATGCGGCGCCAACGTCTGCAGAATGCTGGCCATGGCCCCGACCGGGGTTGCCAGAAAAATCAGGTCGGCTTGTGCAGCCGCCTGCTGCAGCGTGGCGATCTCGTCGATCAGGCCCAGTTCGCGAGCGCGCTGCAGGGATGCCGGCTGCCGCCCCACCCCCAGCACGCGCCCAACCTGCCCCACCCGGCGCAAGGCGGCTGCGAACGAACCACCGATCAGGCCGGTCCCCACCACGGCCAGCACCGGCACCAGGGGGTCGGGAACGCTGCTCATGGGCGCAGGATATCGGTCAGTGCCTGGATGAAACGGGTGTTTTCCTGTGGCAGGCCGATGCTGACGCGCAAATGCCGTGGCAGGCCGTCGCCCGCGACCGGGCGCACGATAATGCCCCGGCGCAGCAGTTCGCCATGCACGCTGACGGCGTCGCCGACCTCGACCAGCACGAAATTGCTGTGGCTGGGCACGTAATTCAGCCCCAGGGCCGAAAAGGCGTCTTGCAGCTGGGCCCTGCCGTCACGGTTCAGGGTATAGGTCCGATCCAGGAAATCGGTATCCGACAGGGCCACCCGGGCGGCCAGCTGGGCCAGCGCATTGACGTTGAAAGGCTGGCGCACACGGTTCAGCAGATCCGTCAGCACCGGCTGAGCCATGGCATAGCCCACCCGCAACCCGGCCAGGCCATAGGCCTTGGAAAAGGTGCGGGTGACGATCAGATTAGGATATTCCTGCACCCAGCGGGCACTGTCGATACGCTCGTCGGGATCCAGATAATCGTCGTAGGCCTCGTCCAGCAACACGGTGACGCGATCCCCGTGGCGATCCCGGACCGCATCCAGAAAGGCCTTGACCTGGGCTGGCGGCACGTGAGTGCCGGTGGGATTGTTGGGGTTGGCGATGAACACCAGCCGGGTATCGTTGGCGATGGCGTCGAGCATGGCCGGCAGGTCGTGCCCATAATCCCGGGCGGGGACCTGGATGTGGCGCGCCCCCCGGGCCTGGGTGCTGAGGCGATAGACCGCGAAGGCATGCGCGGCATACACGGCGGACGTGCCTTCGTCCAACAGGGCCAGCGAAGCCAGTTCCAGCAGATCGTTGGACCCATTGCCCAGGGTGATCCAGGCCGTCGGCACGCCATGGTGCGCGGCCAGATCGACCTTCAGGTCGAAGCCGTTGGGGTCGGGGTAACGCCCCTGCAGACTGCCGGCCGCCTGGCTGAGCGCCTCGCGCACACGGCCCGAGCAGCCCAGCGGGTTCTCGTTGGAGGCCAGCTTGATGATGCCGGCCGGATCCAGGCCGAATTCACGGGCCAGTTCCTCGATGGGCTTGCCGGGCTGATAGGGTGCGATCGCCCGGACGTGTTCCGGGGCCAGGGGCTGAGTCATGACGGGATTACCTCATTGCCGGGGATAGGAACCCAGGATCTTGAAGAATGCCACCTGCTGGCGCAATTCCGCCAGGGCCTGCTGTACAGGTTCGTCCTGGTGATGCCCCAGCAGATCCACATAAAAATAGTATTCCCACTGACCGGTGCGGGCCGGCCGGGATTCGAAACGGGTCATGGAGACATCGTGCCGCGACAGGGGCGCCAGCATCTCGTAGACCGCCCCGGCGCGGTTGGGCACCGCCAGGATCAGGCTGGTCTTGTCGCGACCGGTCGGCCCGGCGTCCCGCGCCCCGACCGCCACGAAGCGGGTCTGGTTCTGCGGGTCGTCCTGGATGCCGCTGGACACGGCGCTCAGCCCCCAGGCAGCAGCGGCTGCGTCTCCGGCAATCGCCGCACAGGATGGGTCTTCGGCCGCCATGCGAGCCGCCTGCGCATTGCTGGCCACCGGCAGGCGTTCCAGCCCCGGATGGTTGCGGCTCAGCCAGGCCTGGCACTGGGCCAGGGCCTGGGGGTGCCCCAGCACCCTGCGCACGCCCTCGAGGCCACCGGTCAGGGTCAGCAGATTGTGATGAATGCGGATGGTGCGCTCGCCCAGCACCTTCAGCGAGGAATTCAGCAGCAGGTCCAGACTGCGGTTGACGGCGCCTTCGGTGGAATTTTCCACCGGCACCATGCCGACGTCGGCCTGGCCAGCCTCGACGGAGCGAAAGACCTCGTCGAAGGATTCGCAGCGCAGGCCGGTAATCGCCTGGCCAAAATGTTCGTAGGCGGCCTGTTCCGAAAACGAGCCCTGCGGCCCCAGGAATGCCACGGTCAGGACGCTTTCCAGGCCCCGACAGGCGGAGATCACCTGCCCCCAGATGGCCGCCACGGCCGATTCCGGCAACGGCCCGCCATTGATGGTCTGCAGGCGCCGGATGATGAGCGCCTCGCGTTCGGGCTTGAGAATCGGCCCGGTAGCGTCGAAGCGTTTCTTGACGTCGCCCACCTGCAAGGCAGCCTGCGCGCGCTGGTTCAGCAGAATCAGGATCTGTTCATCCAGCGCGTCGATGCGCGCTCGGAGCGGTTCCAGGCTGGCCTGCAGGTCCTGTTCAGCCATGGCGCGCCTCGAAATCCTGCAGGAAGCCGATCAGCGCCTGGACGCCCTGGAGGGGCATGGCGTTGTACAGGGATGCCCGCATGCCGCCCACGGCCTTGTGGCCCTTCAGGGCCAGCAGGCCGGCGGATTCCGATTCAGCCAGGAACGTGGCGTTCAGGGACTCGTCGCGCAGGAAGAACGGCACGTTCATGCGGGATCTGACGGCGGGATGAATGCGGTTTTCGTACAGCGCAGAGCCATCCAGGTAGTCGTACAGGGTGCGGGACTTGCGCGCGCTGGCTGCATCCATGGCCGATACTCCGCCATGTTTCAGCAACCATTTGAAGACCAGGCCGGCCATGTAGATGGCAAAGGTCGGCGGCGTATTGAACATGGATTGGGCACCAGCCACGGGCGCGTAGTCGAACACCGAAGGGCAATGCGGCTGCGCATGGCCGATCAGGTCCTTGCGCACGAACACCAGGGTCACGCCCGCCGGCCCGGCATTTTTCTGCGCGCCGGCATAAACCACGCCCAGCCGCGAAAAATCGATGGGCCGCGACAGAATGTTCGAGGACATGTCGGCCACCAGCGGAACATCGGGGGCGCCCAGGTCCGCCATGTCCGGCATGACGGCCTGTTCGACGCCGCCGATGGTCTCGTTGGCGCACAGATGCAGATAGGCCGCATCGGGGCGGACATGCCACTGGTCCTGGGCTGGCATCCAGCACCATGAACCATAGGTGCGACCATCCAGCTCAACGGAGGATTCAGCCGTGGCCGCCACGGCGATGTCGCCATAGCGCTTGGCTTCGTTGAACGATTTCCGCGCCCAGTGGCCGCTGAGCACGTAGTCCGCGCGCCCCAGGCCGCCGCGGCCGATCAGGTTCAGCGGAATCAGGGCGTTCTGCGCCGAGGCGCCACCCTGCATGAACAGCACCTCGAAATCATCCGGCACCGCCAGCAGCGTGCGCAGATCGGCTTCCGCCTCGTCGCGGATGCGGCTGTAGTGCTTGCCCCGGTGGCTCATTTCCATGACCGAGGTGCCGCTGCCTTGCCAGTCGCACAGGTCTGCCGCAGCCTGCTGCAGCACTTCCAGTGGAAGGGTCGAAGGGCCTGCGGCAAAATTCCAGGGGCGGGTGGTCATGAAGGGTCCTTAGGGGAAGGGGAAACATCGGGCATGACGTCGCCGGCGGGTGCATCGCCCGCAGGACCAGCGTCGTCGCCATTCGTCTCGTCGGCATCGGTTTCATCGTCCGCATCGCTTTCAGCCACGCGTCGCACTCCGATCAGGCTGCTGTCCTCGTCCACGTTGATCAGCGTCACCCCTTGGGTGGCCCGGCCCATTTCGCGGATTTCCGACACTCGGGTGCGCACCAGCACGCCGCTGGTGGTGATCAGCATGATCTCGTCTTCGGGCTGCACCAGCACGGCGCTGACGACCTTGCCGTTGCGGGCCGAGGTCTGGATGGCGATCATGCCCTTGGTGCCGCGCCCATGACGGGTGTATTCGACGATGGACGTGCGTTTGCCGTAGCCGTTTTCCGTGGCGGTCAACACGCTCTGGGATTCGTCCTCGGCCACCAGCAAGGCGATGACGGACTGACCGTCTTCCAGGGACATGCCCCGCACCCCGCGAGCCGTACGGCCCATGGGGCGCACGTCGTTCTCATCGAAACGCACGGCCTTGCCGGCATCCGAGAACAACATGACGTCATGCTGGCCGTCGGTCAGTTCCGCGCCGATCAGATAGTCGCCCTCGTCCAGGCCCACGGCGATGATGCCGGCCTTGCGGGGGTTGGAGAAATCCGACAACGGAGTCTTTTTGACCGTGCCGCGCGACGTAGCCATGAAGACGTAGTGATCGTCGCTGAAGGCCTTGACCGTCAGCACGGCAGTAATGTTCTCGCCGTCGACCAGCGGGAACATATTGACGATGGGCCGGCCGCGCGAATTGCGCGAACCCTGCGGGACTTCCCAGACCTTCAGCCAGTACACCCGGCCGCGATCCGAGAAGCACAGCAGGAAATCGTGCGTATTGGCGATGAAGAGCTGGTCGACCCAGTCGTCTTCCTTCATGGTGGTGGCTTGTTTGCCGCGCCCGCCACGTTTCTGCGCCCGGTATTCGGACAGCGGCTGGCTCTTGATGTAGCCGCTGCGCGACAGCGTCACCACCATGTCCATGGGCGTGATGAGATCCTCGGTCTCGAGCTCGGTGGCGTTGTATTCGATTTCCGAGCGGCGCCGGTCGTTGCTGGCGTTGGAGAATTCGGCGCGGATCGCCTGGAGTTCGTCGCCGATGATCGCGGTGACCCGTTCGGGGCGGGCCAGGATGTCCAGCAGGTCGGCTATGGTCTCCATGATCTCGCGGTATTCGCCGACGATCTTGTCCTGCTCCAGGCCGGTCAGGCGCTGCAGGCGCATGTTCAGGATTTCCTGGGCCTGGACTTCGGACAGGCGGTACTGGCCGTCGGCCTGCAAGCCGAATTGTGGTTCCAGCCCATCCGGGCGATAGGCAGTCCGTCCGCCCGACGCGACGTTATCGTCTGCACGCGCCAGCATTTCCCGCACCAGGGACGAATCCCAGCTGCGTTCCATCAGGGCCTGGCGCGCCACCGGTGGCGTGGGTGCCGCCTTGATGATGGCGATGAAGTCGTCGATATTGGCCAAGGCCACCGCCAGGCCTTCCAGCACGTGACCACGTTCGCGGGCCTTGCGCAACTGGAAGATCGTGCGGCGTGTGACGACCTCGCGACGATGCTGCAGGAAGTACTGCACCATCTGTTTGAGATTCAGCAGGCGCGGCTGGCCGTCGACCAGCGCCACCATGTTCATGCCGAAGGTTTCCTGCAGCTGGGTGTTCTTGTACAGATTGTTGAGAACGACTTCCGGGACTTCGCCGCGTTTCAGTTCGATCACCAGCCGCATGCCGTCCTTGTCGGACTCGTCGCGGATGTCGGAAATGCCGTCGATCTTCTTTTCGTTGACCAGTTCGGCGATGCGTTCCTGCAAGGATTTCTTGTTCACCTGATAGGGGATCGCATCCACGACGATGGCCTGGCGGTTGCCGTGAGGCAGATCCTCGAAGTGGGCCTTGGCCCGCATGATCACCCGCCCGCGACCGGTGCGGTAGCCCTCGCGCACACCGGACATGCCATAGATGATGCCGCCCGTGGGGAAATCGGGCGCCGGGATGCGTTCGATGAGTTCGTCGATGGTGCAATCGGGATTGCGCAGGCAGTACAGACAGCCTTCGACGACTTCGGACAGATTGTGCGGCGGAATGTTCGTGGCCATGCCCACGGCGATCCCGGCGCTGCCGTTGACCAGCAGATTGGGCAGGCGCGAGGGCAGCAGCAGAGGTTCCTGTTCGCTGCCATCGTAATTGGGACCGAAATCGACCGTATCCTGGTCGATGTCAGCCAGCAATTCGTGGGCGATCTTCGCCAGGCGGACTTCGGTGTAGCGCATGGCGGCGGCATTGTCACCGTCGATGGAACCGAAGTTCCCCTGCCCGTCGACCAGCATGTAGCGCAGGGAAAAATCCTGGGCCATGCGCACGATGGTGTCGTAGACGGCGGAATCGCCGTGCGGGTGATATTTACCGATGACGTCACCGACGATACGGGCGGACTTTTTATACGCCCGGTTCCAGTCGTTGTTCAGTTCGTGCATGGCAAACAGGACGCGCCGGTGCACGGGCTTCAAGCCGTCGCGCACATCGGGCAGGGCCCGCCCCACGATCACGCTCATGGCGTAATCCAGATAGCTGCGCCGCATTTCATCTTCGAGCGAAATGGGCAGGGTCTCTTTAGCGAAGGATTCCATGTATATGTCCGAAACCGATAGGCGTCAAACCGCCAGGGGGGCAATCGGTGATTCTATCATCCGCCCAGACAGGCCATCGTCAGGTGTCCGGCAAGGCCTCGCAGGCGGCCAGATCCGATCCGGTACGGGCCAGCGTTGCAAAAAGCCCACAGCCAGCCCCCCCTGGCCCGGACAAATTGGCCCCGGAGTACCAGACAACGCCATCAATACTTAACCCGAGCGAGGAAAATGCCTTAAGATTTCGGCTAACACGCACCAAACCCAGCGCAATTGATAGTTTTCCAACTGGACATTGCTATACTGGAAATGTTCTTTCGAGATGCGGCGGGGGTTCGCTGCGGTCACTTTCAAGCATCATGCTCAAACGAGGAGAAACATGAATAAACCCTCCAAAATCGCTATTGGACTCGCCATTGCTGCTATGGCTGCCATGGGTACCGCGTCGGCCTCCGACAACTGGACCAACGTCGATGGTCACGTCTGGAAAGACGCCAGCGGCCAAAACTGCTGGCGCGATGCATTCTGGACGCCGGCCACCGCTGCTGAAGGTTGCGGCAAGCCCGTCGCCGAAGCCCCTGTCGTCGCCCCGACCGCCAGCAAGGTCGTCCTGAACGCCGACACCTTCTTCGACTTCGACAAGTCCACCATCAAGCCCGAAGGCAAGCAGGTCCTGGATCAGGTTGCTCAGCAAGCCGGTTCCATCAACCTGGAAACCATCATTGCCGTCGGCCACACCGATTCCATCGGTACCGAAGCCTACAACCAGAAGCTGTCCGAGCGTCGTGCCAATTCGGTCAAGCAATACCTGGTCAGCAAGGGCGTTCCGGCTGATCGCATCTATGCCGAAGGCAAGGGCGAACTGCAACCGGTCGCGTCCAACAAGACCCGCGAAGGCCGCGCTCAGAACCGTCGCGTGGAAATCGAAATCGTCGGTACCCGCAAGTAATTCTGCAGGCCGCACGAGCCACCGCGTCCCTGACGCGGCGGCACTCAAGGCTCCGCGCGTGCGGGGCCTTGTTCATTTCTGGAATCCGAAGCCCATGCATGCCACCAACGCCGACCCCGCCGAACTCGATAAATTCAGTGCCCTGGCCTCCAGCTGGTGGGATCCCCAGGGGGATCTGAAGACGCTGCACGACATCAACCCCTTGCGCATGGACTGGATCCGCAGCCAGGCGGGCGACCTGGCCGGCCAGCGCGTGCTGGACATCGGCTGCGGCGGCGGCCTGCTGACCGAAGCCATGGCGGCCGAGGGAGCCCAGGTGACGGGCATCGACCTGGCCAAGGCATCCCTGCAGGTTGCGCGACTGCACGGCCACGAATCCGGCGTCCAGGTCCAATACGAATGCGTCAGCGCCGAAGACTACGCAGAACAGCAGGCCGGGCAATTCGATCTGGTCACCTGCATGGAATTGCTGGAGCACGTGCCCGACCCGGCCGCCGTCGTGCAGGCCTGCGCCCGGCTGGTGCGCCCTGGCGGCCTGGTCTGTTTTTCGACGCTGAACCGCAACCCGAAATCCTTTCTGCTGGCGATCGTGGCTGCCGAATATCTGCTGCGCATGGTGCCCAAGGGCACGCACAGCTACGAGCAGTTCATCACGCCCAGCGAGCTGGCTGGCGCAGTCCGGTCGGCTGGCCTGGACGTCAGCGCGCTCAGCGGGCTGGAATACCTGCCACTGACCCGCCAATATCGCCTGGCGCCGGACACGGGCGTGAACTACATGATGGCGGCTCGCCGCCCGGAATGAATGCCATGCACCCCTGCCTCGTTCTTTTCGACTTCGACGGCACCCTGGCCGACACTGCCCCCGACCTGGCGGCGGCAGCCAACCGCCAGCGCGGCTATCGAGGGCTGGACCCCCTGCCCTACGAGTCCTTGCGCCCCTACGCCTCGCACGGCGCGCGCGGCCTGCTGAAGGTGGCGCTGGACCTGGACCCGGGCACCGAAGACTATGAACGCAGCCGCCAGCAGTTCCTGCAGGACTATGCCCGGGACATGCTGGTGCATACCCGCCTGTTCGCAGGCATCGATACCCTGCTGGATCAGCTGGCCGAGGCCTCGATGGGTTGGGGCATTGTGACCAACAAGGTCGAATCCCTGGCCCTGCCCATCGTGCGCCACCTGGGGCTGGAGCCCCGCTGCCGCGTGACAGTGGGCGGCGACACCACGCCCCACACGAAACCGCACCCCGAACCCCTGCTGCACGCCGCCCGGCAGGCGGGCTATGCACCGTCCCAGTGCCTGTACGTGGGCGACGACGAGCGCGACATCCTGGCGGGCAAGGCCGCCGGCATGGCCACCGTGGCCGCCGGCTACGGCTACTGCTCGGACGACCCGGCCGGCTGGCTGGCGGACGCCATCGCCCGCCAGCCCGAGGACCTGTGGCCGATCATCCAGCGTTGGGCGCAAGGCGAGCCGAGCCCGCAGCGGTAAACAGCACGTCGGTCGAGGAATTCAGGGCGGTTTCCGCCGAATCCTGCAGCACGCCGATGATGAAGCCCACACCGACGACCTGCATCGCCAGGTCATTGGAAATGCCGAACAGGCTGCAGGCGACCGGAATCAACAGCAGGGACCCGCCGGCCACGCCCGACGCACCGCAGGCGCATACCGCCGCCACAATGCTCAGCAGCAATGCCGTGAACAGATCCACGGACACCCCCAGCGTATTGACGGCGGCCAGCGTCAGCACCGTGATGGTGATGGCCGCGCCCGCCATATTGATCGTGGCCCCCAGGGGAATCGACACGGAATAGGTGTCTTCTTCCAGCCCCAGCTTTTCACAGAGCGCCATATTGACCGGGATGTTGGCCGCCGAACTGCGGGTGAAGAACGCGGTCACCCCTGATTCCCGCAGGCAGGTGAAGACCAGGGGGTAAGGATTGGCACGGATGCGCCAGAAAACGAGCAGGGGATTGACCACCAGGGCCACGAACGCCATGCAGCCCAGCAGCACCACGAGCAGGCGGGCATAGTCCAGCAGCGCGCCAAAGCCGGTTTCGGCAATAGTGGCGGCGACCAGGCCGAAGATCCCGATCGGCGCCATGCGGATGACGATGCGCACGATGAAAGACAACCCCAGGGACAGATCGGCCATGACGTGCTTGGTGGACTCACGGGCATGGCGCAAGGCCAGGCCCAGGCCCACCGCCCAGGCCAGGATGCCAATGTAATTGGCCTCCAGCAGGGCGCGCACCGGATTGTCCACTACGCTCAGCAACAGATTGCGCAAGACCTCGATCACGCCGCTGGGCGGCGTCAGGGCGGCGTCTCCCATCTGCAGCCGGATGGTCAGGGGGAACATGAAACTGGCCACCACGGCCACCAGGGCAGCGGCAAAGGTACCGATCAGATACAGGCGCAGGATAGGCCCCAGCGAGACCCGGGCGCCCTTGCGATGGTTGGCGATGGATGCCGCCACCAGCACGAACACCAGCAAGGGGGCGACCGACTTCAGGGCGGTGACGAACAGCCCGCCCAGCAGGCTGACTGCCCGAGCGGTCTCGGGTGACAGGTAAGCCAGCAACACGCCGGCCACCAGGCCGACGAGGATCTGTGCTACCAGGCTGCCGTTGCTGACGAAATGCAGCAGCGGATTGGGTTTGGAGGCGGACGACGCCATAGGGAAACTCCATGATGAACTTCTGGCCACGGACCAGGAAGATCAGCCATGTACCTACCCCATACCACCCTGCCCGACACCAGCGGCAGGGTGCCGCGCCCAGCTTGAAATGGCCGCCATTCTATCATCCGCCGGAACGGCGCCCTGCGCTGCGTCCGCTGCAAGCCGATACAATGAAACCCCGCCGTACGCGGCTGACCTCGATCCAAAGGATATTCATGGCTTCATCCCCCATCCGCATCGGCATCGCCGGCTATGGCAATCTGGGCCGTGGCGCACAGGCGGCCATCGCCCGTCATGCCGACATGCAGCTGGTCGGCGTCTTCACGCGCCGCGATCCGGCCGCCCTGGCGCTGGATGACCCATCTGTGCCGGTCTGGTCGCTGGCCGATGCAGCGGCCCACCGGGATGATATCGACGTGCTGATCCTGTGCGGGGGCTCGAAGGACGACCTGCCCACCCAGGGGCCCGAGCTGGCCCGGTGGTTCACCACGGTGGACAGCTACGACACCCATGCCCGGATTCCGCAGTACTTCCAGGCCGTCGACGAAGTGGCGCGGGCGCATGGCAACCTGTCCATCCTGGCCGTCGGCTGGGACCCTGGCCTGTTCTCCATCAACCGCCTGATGGGCGAAGCCATCCTGCCCCAGGGCGCCACCTACACGTTCTGGGGCAAGGGCCTGAGCCAGGGGCATTCCGACGCCATCCGGCGCGTGCCCGGCGTTGCCGGCGGCGTGCAGTACACCATCCCCGTGCCGGCTGCGGTCGAGCGCGTCAGGGCGGGCCAGCAGCCACAGCTGAGCACCCGCGAAAAACACACACGTGAATGCTATGTGGTCCTGCAGGCCGGGGCCGATGCCCGGCAGGTAGAACAGGCCATCGTGACCATGCCGGATTATTTCGCCGACTACGACACCACGGTACACTTCATCGACGCCGAGACCTTGCGGCGCGACCACGCCGGCATGCCGCATGGCGGCTTCGTCATCCGCAGCGGCGAATCCGGCCACGGCGACCAGCAGGTGGTGGAATATTCCCTGAAGCTGGCCAGCAATCCGGGATTCACCTCCAGTGTGCTGGTCGCCTACGCACGGGCGGCCTGGCGCATGAAATCCGGTGGCGAAGCCGGCGCGCGCACGGTTTTCGACGTGGCCCCAGGCCTGCTGTCCCCCAAATCGGCGGCCGATCTGCGCCGTGAACTGCTCTAGGAACCCCCACCATGCATCCTGCCCATCCCGATCACGCCGGCATTCCGCATACTGCCCAAGCCATGGTGGATTTCTGGCGGGATGCGGGGCCCGCCCGATGGTTCGCCAAAGACGAGGCCTTCGACTCGGCCTTGCGCAGCCGTTTCTACGATGCCCATTACGCGGCGGCCCGTCAGGAACTGGAAGCCTGGCTGCAGCAGCCCGAATCCGCCCTGGCGCTGATCCTGCTGCTGGACCAGTACCCGCGCAATGCCTTTCGCGACACGGGCCACATGTTCGCCACCGACGGGTTGGCGCTGGCCTATGCCCGCCGCAGCCTGGTTTTCCTGGACCAGATCGAACCCGATCTGCGCAACTTCATCTGCCTGCCCTTCATGCACGCTGAAGACCTGGCCATCCAACGGGAAGCCGTCGTGCTCTATCAGCAGCACGCGCCGGCTTCTCTGCACTGGGCCCAGGTGCATCACGACATCATCGCCCAGTTCGGCCGATTCCCCCACCGCAATGCCGCGCTGGGGCGCGTCACGACGCCGGAAGAACAGGCATTCCTGGATTCAGGGGGGTTCGCGGGATAAGCCCGAACCCGCACACCGGCTGATTCACGCGCCTCGGCTGATCCGCCACTGCGCATACCACCCGTAGCCGCTGAGAAGCACGACGCCGACCACCACCAGCAAAGATCCCAGCAAAAAGCCCGGCCCGATGGGCTCGTCCAGCAGCCAGGCACCCAGGATCACGCCGAACAGCGGCGTCAGGAAGGAAAACACGCCCAGGCGCGAAGCCAGGTATTTCGTCAGCAGCCAGAACCAGGCCAAGTAACTGAGAAACGCCACAAAAACGACCTGGAAGGCCAGACCGGCCCAGACCAGCGGCGAGGGATGAAAGGTCGTCTGCCCCATCAGCACCGCTGCCAGCAACAAGAGCGCCGAGCCGCCCACCAATTGATACATCAAGGTCTGGCTGGCCGGCAATGAAGCCAGCGGCGTCACCCGGACCACGACGGTCGTCGCCCCCCAGGCCGCGCCTCCCAGCAAGGCCAGCAGATCGCCCCAGAGCATGGCGCCGGCCTGTGCCGGCACATGGTCTCCGCGCACCAGAAAGGCGATCCCCACACCGGCAAACGCCAGAATGACCCCGCCCCACTGCACAGCCGCCAGGCGCTCTTCGGCCAGCTTCCAGTGCAATCCGATGGCCGCGAAGATGGGCGCCGTGTACAGCAGGACGACCACGTGGCCGGCTGTGGTGAAGCGCAGGCTTTCCCCGATCAGGACGAATTCCAGCGCATACAGGGCGCCCGCGCACAGCCCGGGTTTCCAGAGCGACAGGGCCGTACCGATACGCTCGCGCCGTCCGACCATCACCAGAGCGACCAGCAGGCCGCCGAGCGCCGTGCGCAGGCCGATCTGGAAGACCGGTGAAAAATCATCCGTCGTGGCCTTGAGCGCAATCTGCTGCATCGCCCAGATCAGACACAGCAGCAACATGAGCCCCGATGCCCGGCCATCCATGGGTTGACGGTGTTCCACGCGAGAGTTCCTTGATCAAAGCCTGTATTGTAGGGTGCCTCCACCCTGTCTGCGGCAGGGGCTCCCTGGCCTCCGGCAGGCGCCGGGTCTATGATGACAAGGCATCAACTTCGCATCAGGAGCAGCCCATGGACTCACCCATGTACCCCCACGCCACTGCCGACCTGGCCAAGCGCCGCGCCGAACTGGCCCCGGAACCCCTGGCTGCCTTCAAGGCATTCAGCAAGGCGGTCTTCGCGCCGGGCGCGCTGGACGCCAAAACCAAGCAGCTGATCGCCGTGGCGGTGGCCCACGTCACCCAATGTCCCTATTGCATCAAGGGCCACACGGAAGGCGCGGCACGGGCTGGGGCCACGGATGCCGAAATCATGGAGGCCATCTGGGTTGCCGCCGAAATGCGAGCCGGCGGGGCCTATGCGCATTCCAACCTGGCGCTGCAGACCCTGGACGGCCTGCACGGCAAGGATCACGCCTGATCCTCCCCCCTTGCAATCATCATGCCGGACGGTGAAACGTTTTGCCGTCCGACATCATCCAATAACGTCCAGGGCTTATTCGGGGAAGTACAGTGGATACTCAAGCTCAGCACGATTTGACAAAAGAAAGCGATCTATCGCTGATTGCCTGGTGTCGCGCCGGCAATCTGCAGGCGTTCGACCTGCTGATGCGCCGGCACAACCAGCAGCTCTACAGAGCAGCACGCAGCATCCTGCACGACGAGGCCGAGGCCGAGGACGCAGTCCAGGAAGCCTGGTGGAAGGCCTTCCAGCACCTGGCGGACTTCCGGGCCGACGCACAACCCGCCACGTGGCTGACGCGCATCACCGTCAACGAGGCCCTGATGCGCCGTCGACGAAACAAAACCCGCGAAGCCCACATCCAATCGGCATACCAGGTTTCCACCGAACAGAACAGCATGCTTGCGCCCGGCTCCAACCTCCCCGCTCCCGATACCTCCCGCCCCGACCAGGCTGCCTGGCGGGCGGAACTGCGCCACCAGATCGAACGGCACATCGACGCCCTGCCCGATATCTACCGGACGGTCTTCATGCTGCGCGGGGTCGAAGAAATGTCCGCCGCCGAGGTCGCCCAGGCGCTCGACATGCCCGAAGCCACGGTGCGGGTGCGCTTCATGCGGGCCCGTCGTCTGCTGCAGGACGGGCTGAAGCAGGATTTCGACCCCAGCGTCGCCGATGCCTTCTCTTTCGCCGGCGAGCGTTGCAACCGCATCGTCGCCGGGGTCCATGCCCGGATGCGGGCAGCCGGCATCCTTAAGGATCCGGACTAGTCAGACACACGGTGGCCCCCCAGGTCAGGGCACCTTGGATTGCCATTCCGGGGTGCCGAATTTTTCCCGGATCAGGCGCTCGGCCTGGGCCAGTTCTTCGGCAGTCAAGGTGTCGTCCCGCAGGCCATTGCGCTGCCGGAAGGTCTCCAGCATGCGGGCGATGATGGCTTCCCGGGGCAGACCGGTCTGGCTGCGCAGCGGATCGACGCGCTTGGCCGCCGAGGTCGTGCCCTTGTCCGATAGCTTTTCCCGACCGATGCGCAGGACCTGCAGCATCTTCACCGCGTCGATGTCATAGGCCATGGTCACGTGATGCAGCACGGCGCCACCCCGGCGTGCCTGGGCTGCGCCGCCGATCTTGCCGCCATCAGAAGTAATGTCGTTCAGCGGCTGGTACCGGGCCTTGATGCCCAGGTCTCCCAGGGCCTGCAGGACAAAATCGTCCATATAGGCATAGGCATCCCGGAAACTCATGCCGTCCACCAGGGACAGCGGCGCATAGATCGAATAGGTGATCGCGTTGCCGGGTTCGATGAACATGGCGCCGCCGCCGCTGATGCGACGCACGACCTGAATGCCGTGCGCCTGGGCCGCCTGCGCGTCGACTTCGTTCTTCAGGGACTGGAAAATGCCGATGACGACCGCCGGCGCCCCCCATTCCCAGATGCGCAAGGTCGGCGCGCGGCGCCCGGCGGCGACCTCGTCCAGCAGCACCTGATCCAGAGCAACATGCTGCAGCGGCGACAGCGGCGCCGGATGCAGCAGCCGCCAGTTGAAGTCGGTCCATGCGCTGCGGTTTGTGGCGTCATTCATGCCAGTGCCCTCCCGATGACGACCGCTATGCCTTCCGGGGTCAGGCCGAACATCTCGACATCCGCCGCCAGTGCGCGGTTCACCGCCCGGGTCAGCTGCGCCGCATCAGCATCGGCGGGCAGGCCTTCCAGCGCCGCGTTGATGGCATCCAGGGCCTCGGGCGGCTCGAGGAAGAAATCGCCCGACAGCCGCACATGCCTCAAGCGGCCGTCCAGGACCTGCAGGTCCACCACCACCAGTTTCCCGCCCGGGATCTTGTATTCCCCATGCCCCTGCCGGGGGCTCGGCCTTGTGTCATACATCCCTGTTTTCCATGTTCTGCGTGGACTAAGATGGAAGCCTTGTCGCACTGCCGCCATTATGACCGTGATCGCGCCGGAAACGCCGGATTCTCCCTACAGCCCTCCTGCCGAACCCACCCCGGTCGCCCACCGGGGCTGGATCCTCGCCGCACTGATGCTGACCATGTCGCTGGCGGCCATGGACATCACCATCGTTGCCACCGTCATTCCGCAGATCGTCGGTGATCTGGGCGGCTTCGACCGGTTCACCTGGCTGTTCTCCATCTACCTGCTGGCCCAGACCGTCACCATCCCCATCTACGGCAAACTGGCCGACCTGTACGGCCGCAAACCTGTACTGATAGGGGGATCCGCCCTGTTCCTGCTGGGCTCGGCAGCCTGCGCCCTGGCCTGGGGCATGATTCCGTTGATCGTCTTTCGCGCCGTCCAGGGCCTGGGAGCCGGGTCCATCATGGCCACGGTCAACACCCTGGCAGGCGATCTGTATTCCACCCGCGAACGCGCCCGGGTCCAGGGCTGGCTGTCCAGCGTCTGGGGCATCGCCGCCATCGTCGGCCCCACCCTGGGGGGCGCCTTCGCCGAATACGCCACCTGGCGCTGGGTCTTTCTGATCAACCTGCCCATCGGCCTGGCCGCCATCGCCCTGATCGCCCGCTACCTGCACGAACACGCGCCTGCCCGCCGGCATGCCATCGATTACATCGGCGCCATCCTGATGATGCTGACAGGGGCCATCGGGGTTTTCGGCCTGCTGCAAGGCGGCAACGCCTGGGACTGGCTCTCCGTGTCCAGCCTGGCGACCTTCGCCCTGGTGGCAGTGCTGATGATCGCCACCGTGATGCGAGAGCGGCGCGCCGCCGAACCCATCATGCCCGGCTGGGTCTGGCGCCACCGGCTGATGCTGGGCTCGAACCTGGGGGTGCTGGGCATGGGCCTGGTCATGATGGCGCCAGGCACCTACCTGCCGGTCTTCGCGCAATCCGTCATGGGCCTGGGCCCGATCAGCGCCGGCCTGGTCCTGGCCAGCATGAGTCTGGGCTGGGTCTCCGCATCCGCCTGGTCGGGGCGCCTGTACCTGCAGTTCGGCTTCCGGGACACCGCGCTGTTTGGTGGCGCCCTGATCCTGCTGGCAGTCCTGGGGTTCGTCGCGCTACCGCCCCAACCCGCCACCTGGCTGGTCACGGCGGATCAGATCCTGCTGGGCGCCGGCTTTGGCATGCTGTCCACGCCACTGCTGGTCGGCGTGCAATCCGTCGTCCCCTGGAACCAGCGGGGTGTGGCGACCAGCGCCAATATGTGGTCGCGCTACCTGGGCCAGAGCCTGGGGGCCGCCGTGGTCGGTGCGCTGTTCAACAACGCCATGCGCAACGCGCTGGAGGCCGCCCCGTCCACCCTGAGCGGCGCCCTGCCCGCCGTGAATGACGTGATCACGGCGCTGCAGACCGACCCAGCCACATCCGCCAGCCGCCAGTATCTGCTGACGGCCTTCGATACGGCTACCCACCAAGTCTATGTGGGGATGATCGGAATAGCGCTGCTGACGCTGCTGGCCGTGCTGTTGATGCCGCGGCGCACCGGGCATCAGGCCGCCTGACCCGCGCACAGCAGTTCCGGCAGATCCCGCAAGACGGCCTTGGCATCCAGCGAACGCAGCGGCACGCCTGCATCCGCCGGGATGCGGCCATCGACCTGCAGCATCTGGTAGCGCAGGCAGCAGACCCGCAGGAACGAAGCAAAGTTGCCTGTTTCACCCCGGTACTGCAGCAATTCGTCGTACAGGCGTTCGATCAACTGCGTCACCCGCATGCCATCGCGCCGTGCGATGTCTTCCAGCACATGCCAGAACAGGTGTTCCAGGCGCACGCTGGTCGCCACGCCATGCAGGCGCAGCGAACGGCTTTCACTGTCGTAGGACCGGGGATTGGCCCGGATGAAGATTTCACACATGGCATAAGATCCCGAACAGGCGCGTCATCCCCTGATTGTAGAGACTGGCGCCGGCTTGGGAAATCAGTGCTGGACGCGCGTGCCCAGGACGGCCAGGAACTGGGCGATCCAGGCCGGGTGCGCAGGCCAGGCCGGAGCCGTGACCAGATTGCCGTCCGTATGCGCCTGATCCACCGCGATATCGGCATACTGACCGCCAGCCAGGCGGACTTCCGCCGCGCAGGCCGGATAGGCGGAACACGTGCGACCTTGCAGCACACCGGCCGCCGCCAGCAGTTGCGCCCCGTGGCAGATCGACGCGATGGGTTTGTTGGCACTCTGGAAGTGCCGCACGATCTCCAGCACACGCTCGTCCATGCGCAGATATTCCGGCGCGCGGCCCCCGGGGATGACCAGACCGTCATAGGCAGCCGCATCCACGGCATCGAAATCCCGGTTCACCGTGAAGCGATGTCCGGGCTTTTCGCTATAGGTCTGGGCACCATCGAAATCGTGCACCGCCGTGGCGACCCATTCCCCCGCCTTTTTTCCCGGGCACACCGCATCGACGTGATGCCCGACGGCCTGCAAGGCCTGGAACGGCACCATGACTTCATAGTCTTCGACGTAGTCGCCCACCAGCATCAACAATTTCTTGGCCATCATCTGTCTCCTGTCCTGAGTTGTAGAGATCAGGTCCATTGTGATGCTTTCGACGGGACGCCGGGTAGTATGCACATACCGCCCGGGCGTCTGCATGCAGCCAGGAAAACAGCGCATGAGGCCTGAAGCATTTGTGAATTTCAGTTAAACAAGCTTTGCATACACCCCTGAATCATCAAAAGCTGGTTGATTAGAATAAAGGACAGCAGGCTCGACGGACAGCCGGGCATGCACAGAAAATGGCCGAAGTATCCGGCTCCTCCGGAACCATTCGGTCCAACTCGAGGAGACATACTGATGAAGCAACCCATCCGTACCCTTGCAGGCGTCACACTGGCCATGGCGGCCATCGGGTTCTCGACTCCCAGCCTGGCTGAATTTCCCGACAAGCCTCTGACCTACATCATGGCCTTCAACCCAGGCGGTGAATCCGACATCACGGCCCGCATCCAGGAAGGACCGCTGGAAAAGGTACTCGGCCAGGACGTCAACATCGTCTACAAAATCGGCGGGGGCGGATCGGTGGGCTGGTCCGAGCTGGTCCATTCAAAACCCGACGGCTACACCTTTGCAGGACACAACTTGCCCCACATCGTGCTGCAACCCATGGAGCGCGGCGATGCGGGCTTCAAGACCCTGGATCTGAAGAGCATCTACTTCTTCGAAAGCACGCCTGATCTGCTGGTGGTGCGCCAGGACAGTCCGTTCAAGACCTTGAAAGACTTCATCGATTACGCCAAAAGCCAGCCACCCGGTGTGGTGACGGTGGGCGGCAGCGGTTCCTCCAGCGCCAATGACCTTGGCACCACCATGCTGAACAAAGCGGCCGGCATCAAACTCACCTACATCCCTTTCAGCGGCAGCGGCGCAGCTGTACCGGCCCTGCTGGGCGGTCACGTCACAGCGCTCATGACTTACTCAACCATGGGTGTCCAGTACAAAGACAAATTCCGTGCGCTGGCCATCGCATCCGAGGAACGCATGGGCGTGCTGGGCGACGTCCCGACGTTCAAGGAACTCGGCTACGAGGTGGTCGAAGGTGCCTACCGCGGAGTGGCCGCGCCTCCGGGAACGCCGGATGACCGCGTGAAGGTCCTGGCCGACGCCTTCGAAAAGGTCATGAAGGACCCTGAGGTCAAGAAGAAAATGGACGAGAACGGCTTCAAGATCGAATACATGGGTCCGGAAGCATCTCTCGAACTGGTCAAAAAGAAAATGGTCGAGTACAAGGCGCTCATGACGGAGATGGGCCGCCTGAAGAAATAAGCCATTCGTCCCGCCACTTTCTCGAACAGGTAATCCATGACTGAAGCCATCTGGCAAGGCCTCATCCATCTCCTTTCCTTTCACAACCTGGCCCTGATTGTGGCAGGCACCGTCGCCGGCATGGTGATCGGCGCGCTGCCGGGCCTGACGGCCACCATGGCTGTCGCCCTGCTAGTGCCGTTCACCTTCAGCATGGACCCAGTCGGCGGGCTGGTCCTACTGGGCTCCATCTATATGGGTGCCATCTACGGCGGCTGCTTCAGCGCCATTCTGATCAACACCCCCGGCACACCCAGCTCCATCGGCACTACGTTTGATGGCTATCCCATGGCTCGTCAGGGGCGCGGCGAAGAAGCCGTCATCGGCGCCACCGTGGGGTCGGCCATCGGCGGGGTGTTCGGCGTCATCTGCCTGATTTTTCTCAGCCCGCTGCTGGCCGACATCGCGCTGCGCTTTGGACCGGCGGAATACTTCTGGGTAGGGGTTTTCGGCATCACCATCATTTCCAGCCTGTCGTCGGGCGCGTTTCTCAAGGGCATGACGGGCGCTGCGTTCGGCATTCTGGTCTCCACCATCGGCATCGCCCCCGTGGGCGGCGATGTGCGGTTTACCTTCGGCTTCCCCGCCATGCAAGCGGGAGTCGATCTGATCGTGATCCTGATCGGCCTGTTCTGCATCCCCGAGCTCCTGAACCTGGTCTTTCATTCATCCAGCGGCAAAAAAAGCATTGATTACAAGCGCGCCAAAGGCGTGCTGGGCACGACGGTCCGGCGTGTCTTCGCCATGCCGGGCAATCTGCTGCGCTCTTCCATCATCGGCACGGTGGTGGGCATCCTGCCCGGCGCCGGGGGCAGTATCGCCAATCTCGTCTCATACAACGAAGCAAAACGGGCTGCGAAGCACCCAGAGGAATTCGGCACCGGAAAGCTCGATGGCGTGGTGGCGACTGAAACCGCCAACAATGCCGTGGTGGGAGGTGGCCTGATCCCCTTGCTCACGCTGGGCATTCCGGGCGCACCGCCCGATGCCATCATCTACGGCGCCCTGATGATGCAGGGGCTACGCCCCGGCCCAGAACTGTTTGCCGAGCACGCGGACATCACCTATACCTTCATGCTGGGCGTGGGGCTGTCGGCGCTGGTGATGGTGCCTGTCGGCCTTTATGGCGGACGCCTGCTGGCCCGGTTCGTCTCACGACTCCCGGTACGTTATCTGGTACCCGGCATCGCCATTCTGACCATCGTGGGTTCCTATGCCATCCGCAACAACTTCCTGGACGTCATGCTGATGTTGGGTTTCGGCGTAGCGGGCTACGTCCTGCGCTGGCTTGGCTTCAGTGCGGCCCCCATCGTGCTGGGCCTGATTCTCGGGCCCATCATGGAAACCGGCCTGGTGCAGGCGAATCTGATGGGCGCGGCCTACACCCATTCCTGGTATGCCCTGTTTGTGAACCCGCTGTCCTGGATCCTGATCGGCCTATCGCTGTTCTCGTTCCTGTGGCCCTACTTCGGCCCATCGACGATATGGCTGCGGCGCCGTGCATCCCGCACCCCGTCCTGAACGCTAGGAGCACACCATGAGCCCTCTTTTCCGCGACCGTCTGGGATCACTGCTGATGATCGCCTTCATCGCCGTGCTGTGGAGCCAGCGCGATTACAGCAGCCGTTTCGGCGGCCTTTTCCCAGACACCATCATGGCCATCATGGCTCTGTTTGTAGCCCTGACCTTGATCCTATCCTTCACTCCCTGGTCCGTCCGGCTCGAAAAAAGCAGCGACGAGGCCGACGGCACAGATGGCGCCCGGCGCACCACGCAGCGCCGCCAGGTACTGGTCGTCATCATCCTGATGGCCCTCTGGACGGGCCTGTATCAGTCCGTCGGTTTTGCCATCACGGGCACGCTGGGATTCGCAGCTATCGCATGGTATCTCGGCGATCGACAGAAGGGCCTGCGCGGCCTGGCGACGGCCCTGGCCTACGGAGCGCTCGTCAGCTTCGTGGTCTACACCGTGTTCGACTACTTCCTGCTGGTGCCCCTGCCTGCCGGCTTTCTGTTGGGCTGACCCCAGGCCAAGAACCCATCCATGCCGGCCCACGTCACACGGATCACCAGGTACGAACCATGAAACCACTACACATCGCCGTCATCCCAGGAGACGGCATCGGCCGCGAGGTCATGCCCGAGGCGCTGCGCGCACTCAAGGCATTGGGCGCGGGACATGCTCTGAACCTGCAGTTCCAGCCATTCGATTGGGCCTGCGCGGAATACTGGCAAGCGCACGGCTCGATGATGCCCCAGGACTGGTTCGAGCAGATCCGCCATTTCGACGCCATCCTGTTCGGAGCGGTCGGCTGGCCCGCAGTGGTGCCCGACCATATTTCATTATGGGGGTCTCTGCTGAAGTTCCGCCGAGAATTCGACCAATACATCAACCTGCGGCCAGTACGACTCATGCCGGGCGTACCGTCTCCTTTGGCTGGCCGGACGCCTGGCGATATCGACTTCATGGTGGTGCGTGAAAATACCGAGGGCGAATACACCGATCTGGGCGGGCGGCTCTACCAGGGTACCGACCGAGAAATCGTCATCCAGGAATCCGTCTTTTCGCGCCACGGCGTGGACCGCGTTCTCAAGTACGCCTTCGAGCTTGCCCAGCGCCGCCCCCGCCGCCACCTGACAGCTGCCACCAAGTCCAACGGCATTGCCATCAGCATGCCGTACTGGGACGAACGCCTCAAGGCCATGGCCGAACACTACCCGCAGATCACGTGGGACAAGCACCATATCGATATTCTCTGCGCCCGATTCGTCCTGCAGCCAGACCGCTTCGACGTAGTCGTGGCATCGAATCTCTTTGGCGACATCCTGTCCGATCTGGGACCAGCCTGCACCGGCACAATCGGGATTGCCCCTTCGGCCAACCTGAACCCGGAGCGCCACTTTCCCTCGCTCTTTGAACCGGTGCACGGATCCGCGCCAGACATCTACGGCCGGAACATCGCCAACCCCGTGGGCATGATCTGGTCCGCAGCCATGATGCTGGAATTCTTCGGCCAACGGGAACCCGCCTGTCTGAACGCGTCAAATACGCTCATGGAAGCCATCGAGTACGTGCTGAGCCAGGGCCCCCGGACCCCGGACCTGGGCGGCCAAGCCAACACCACCCAGATGGGGCAAGCCATCGCTGACCGCATCGCAGCGGCCACTCGTTGAACCATGGCCTCAGGGTTTGCCGCTCAGCTCGGCGGCGAGAAAATCGACAAAAGCGCGCACCCGCGTCGAAAACTGGTGCCGCTGGGCGTACACCGCATGAACATCCGCCTCCGGCGTCGCATAATCGGGCAAGAGAAGCACCAGTCGCCCATCCGCCAGATATTCCTGGATGTCCCACTCGGCCCGCATGAGCACGCCATGGCCGTCCAGTGCCCAATTGACGGCGATCTCGCCATCATTGGTGGTCAACGGCCCGTGAATCCGGACTGTCTCTGCTTTTCCCGCGCCACCGCGACGGCTGCTCAGGCGCCAGACACCATAGGCCTCATCTCCCTGGCGGATTCCAATGCAACTGTGCTTCGCCAGATCGCGCGGTGTCAGCGGCACCCCACGCCGGGCCAGGTAGGCAGGTGAGGCGCACAGAATACGCCGATTCGGCGCCAGGCGCCGGGCGACCACCCGGCCGTCCGGTGGCTCTCCAAACCGGATACAGACGTCGTAGGCATCATCCGTCAGCGGCGGCGGTGTCACGGACAACTGAAGCTGTACAGACACGTCAGGGTAGGTTTCCACAAAACGCGAAATCGCAGGAGCCACATGACTGCGTCCGAACCCCAACGTGGCGTTCACCCGCAGCAGGCCCGTGGGACGCTGGCGAGCGCCTCCCAAGAGGCTGCTCAGCGTCTCGATCTCTTCAAGAATATGCCGTGCATGCGTCAGGTAGACCTCACCTTCCGGGGTCAGTTGCATGCGGCGCGTCGTCCGATTCACCAGCGGCACGCCAGCTCGGCGCTCCATCAGTGCCAGGCGCTTGCTGACGGCGGCAGGCGTCAGGCCAAGCTCGCGGGCGGCGGCGCTTAGGCTTCCCGCCGAGGCCAGCATGGAGAAAAATCCGAAATCCGCCGCCTGTACCGATTCCTTCATGCGATCACCTATGAATTGAAGTTAAGCATGCTGTGTTCTCAAGGCCATTCTATCAACCCGCAGTAGGGTAACAATAGAGTTCCAAACGACAGCCGGAAAGCCCTGAACCGCGGCCCGGCGCACCGGTCGGCTCGAATGCAATCCACAAGGAACCAGAGTATGAAAACGTATCGCATCGCTACCATTCCCGGTGATGGCATCGGCCAGGAAGTCATCCCTGCAGGCCGCAAGCTGCTTGAAGCAGTGGCCCGTGCTGATGGAGGATTCACCTTTGACTTCAAGGATTTCGACTGGGGAGCCGACTACCATCGCATTCACGGGGTCATGATGCCGGAAGACGGATTGGATGCATTGCTTGACCGAGACGCCATCCTGTTCGGGTCCGCTGGCGACCCCCACATCCCAGACCACATTACTCTATGGGGACTGCGGCTCAAGATCTGCCAAGGCCTGGACCAGTACGCAAACGTGCGCCCCACCCGAATCCTGCCCGGCATCGACGCACCCCTGAAGCGCTGCGCGCCCCAGGATCTGGACTGGGTCATCGTGCGGGAAAATTCGGAAGGCGAGTACTCCGGCGTGGGAGGGCGCGTCCACCAGGGACACCCTCTGGAGGTTGCCACCGACATGTCCATCCTGACTCGGGCGGGTGTCGAGCGCATCATGCACTTCGCATTCAAGCTGGCCCAATCACGCCCTCGCAAACATCTCACCGTCGTCACCAAAAGCAATGCGCAACGGCATGCCATGGTGATGTGGGACGAAATCGCCGCGCAAACCGCCCAGGCCTACCCGGACGTCGCCTGGGACAAGGAGCTCGTAGATGCGGCCACCGCCCGCATGGTCAATCGCCCGGCATCACTGGACACCATCGTGGCGACCAATCTCCACGCCGATATCCTCAGCGACCTGGCCGCAGCCCTGGCGGGCAGCCTGGGCATCGCCCCCACGGGCAACATCGACCCGGAACGCCGCTACCCCTCGATGTTCGAACCCATCCACGGCTCAGCCTTCGACATCATGGGGAAGGGCTTGGCCAACCCGATCGGCACCTTCTGGTCCGTCGTGATGCTGCTCGAACACCTGGGCGAATCGGCGGCCGCCCAAAAAGTCATGCGAGCCATCGAAACAGCCACTGCCAACCCGGCCCTGCACACCCAGGACCTGGGAGGCAAAGCCACCACCCGTGAAGTCACGGAGGCGGTCTGCTCACAGGTGTCTGCCGCCACGGCCGCTACAAGCTGACATGCGTGCACCGCCGTTGATTCAGTCGTCGCTGGCGAGCAAGGTGCGGTATACCAGCCCCCCGATCATCCCCCCGACAATGGGTGCCAGCCAGAACAGCCAGAGTTGGTCCAAGGCCCAGCTGCCCTGAAACAGGGCCACGCCGGTCGACCGTGCAGGATTGACGGACGTGTTGGTCACCGGGATGCCGACCAAATGGATCAGCGTCAGCGACAGGCCGATTGCCACGCCGGCCAGGCTCGACTGCGCCAGCCTGTGCGTGGCACCCATGATGATGAACAGGAAAAACCCAGTCAGCACCACTTCGGCCGTCAGCGCTGCCGTCAGCGAATAGCCTCCGGGGGAATGCTCGCCATAGCCGTTCGATGCAAAGCCCGCCGATGCGTCAAAGCCGGCCTTGCCGCTGGCGATCAGATACAGCACAGCAGCTGCGGCGATAGCGCCCAGCACCTGGGCTGCAACATAAGGGATCAAATCACGCGCTGGAAAGCGCCCGCCTGCCACCAGGCCAAACGTCACTGCGGGATTGATGTGGCAGCCTGAAATGTGGCCGATCGCATAGCACATGGTCAGCAGCGTCAAGCCAAAGGCCAGCGCAACACCCATAAAACCGATACCCAGTTCAGGAAACGCTGCAGCCAGCACGGCGCTGCCGCAACCGCCGAACACCAGCCAGAACGTGCCGAACAGTTCGGCCGCACACCGCTTGGTCAAGGACATAATGTTGACTCGATTGAAGTTCAAGAGCCAAAAAGTCTACCAACGCGATATGCCGAGCACCACACAACAAAGGCAAAGCATTGTCAATTTAAATATTTTTAACGATTGACTGGCGTGTCATGCCAGGAATACCGGACAAAACCGCCTGGGGCCTGAAAAGCAAAACCCGCTGATTCAGTGAATGAAATCAACGGGTCAGATAGCGCTGCTGGCGGAGAGGGTGGGATTCGAACCCACGGTACGGGGTTACCGTACGCCTGATTTCGAGTCAGGTACATTCGACCACTCTGCCACCTCTCCGGCTTTGACTGCGGTCAAGCTGCGCATTCTAGCACAGAATCCGACCACTTCAAGGCGGACAAGGCTGACAGCCAACCCTGCCCGCCTAGGCGCCACCAGCTACGCGCGGATGACTTCCAAGCCGCCCATGTAGGGCCGCAGGACAGGCGGAACGACTACGCTGCCGTCGGCCTGCTGGTAGTTTTCCAGCACGGCGACCATGGCGCGGCCGACAGCCAGGCCAGATCCGTTCAGGGTATGCAGATATTCGGGCTTGGCCTTGGGGCCTTCGGGGCGGAACCTCCCCTGCAGGCGGCGGGCCTGGAAATCCAGACAGTTGGACACGGAAGAGATTTCCCGCCAGGTATTCTGTGCCGGTAGCCAGACTTCCAGATCGTAGGTCTTGGCCGAGCCAAAGCCCATGTCGCCGGCGCACAGCAGCACGACGCGATAGGGCAGGCCCAAGGCCTGCAGCACGTGTTCGGCATGACCGACCATTTCATCCAGGGCCTGCCAGGATTGGTCGGGATGCACGATCTGCACCATCTCGACCTTGTCGAACTGATGCTGGCGGATCAGGCCGCGCAGGTCGCGCCCGCCGCTGCCGGCTTCCGAACGGAAACACGGGGTGTGCGCCGTCAGCTTCACGGGCAGGTCCTGGGCGTCCAGGATGCGGTCGCGCACGGTGCCGGTCAGCGGGATTTCTGCCGTCGAGATCAGGTACAGGTCTTCGGCAGGGCCGTCGTCGTCGGGCGTGCTGCCCTGCCCACCTTTCGTCACCCAGAACATGTCGTCCTTGAATTTCGGCAGCTGGCCGGTGCCAAACAGGGTGGAACTGTTGACGATGTAGGGCGTATAGCATTCCTGATAGCCGTGTTCGCCGGTCTGCAGATCCAGCATGAACTGCGCCAGGGCGCGATGCAGGCGGGCGACGGGGCCGCGCAGCATCATGAAGCGCGCTCCGACCAGGGACCGGGCGGCCTCGAAATCCAGGCCGACGGGTTCGGCCAGCGCCACGTGATCGCGCGGCTCGAAGCCCAGGCCCGCCGGATTGCCATCAGCACCAGCCGCCCCGGGCAGCCAGCGGCGGACTTCGACGTTGTCGGCCTCGGAAGTTCCATCGGGCACGCTGTCATCGGGCAGATTGGGGATTGTCATCAGCCACTGCGACAATTCCTGCTGCACGGCGCCCAGGTCCTGTTCCAGGGCCTTGAGGCGATCGGGGATAGCCTGCGATTCAGCCAGCACGGCCGATGCGTCTTCCCCCCGGGACTTGAGCTGGCCGATCTGCTTGGCCAACGCGTTGCGGCGGGCTTGCAGTTCTTCCGTCTGCACCTGGACGGCCTTGCGGCGGGCTTCCAGGGCGTGATAGCGATCCGTATCGAAGGTCAGGCCGCGACGTCCCAGCGCGTGCACGACGCGGTCCAGGTCCTTGCGCAGCAGATTGGTATCTAGCATGGCGATGAGCGAATGGTGAAGACGCTCCGGAAACCCCGGAACGCCCATGACTGGGCCCGCACAGCGGGCGGGCCAAAACCGGATGCCCCGGATGGCGGCATCCGGGGCTGGGTTATTGTATTAAATTAAACCACCGCATATGCGGGATCATTTCCCGCGCCAGAATGCATCACACCGGGCCCGGCCCACAGGACGCGAGCTTCCATGCAGGATATCCTTCATTTCATCCCCGCCGCCGAACTGCGCGCCGTTCCATGGAAAAACGGCGGCGGTACGACCCGCCAGATCGCCATTTTCCCAGACGATGCGGGGCCGGACGACTTCATCTGGCGCATCAGCACAGCCGACGTGGCTTCCGATGGGCCATTTTCGCATTGGGAAGACATCGACCGCATCCTGATCCTGACCCAGGGCGGTCCCCTGCGCCTGACCCGCACCGACACCGGCCAGGAAACCCTGCTGGAGACCGGCGCCCGCCTGTATTTCGCCGGAGAAACGCCCTACGCCGCCGCGCTGACCGCCGATCCGGCCAAGGACTTCAACCTGATGCTGCGCCGCAAGCAGGCGCACGGCTGCGTGGACATGCGCAGCGGCCGCCAGAAACTGCCCCTGCGTCCGGGCGAGACGATCCTGCATTGCGTGCAAGGCCGATATCAGGCAGACCTGCCTACCCGCCTGGGCGGGCCGTATATCCTGGATACGGGCGACACCCTGCGCATCACCCTGGATTACGTGCCCTTCTTCAAGCTGGAACTGAGCCCGCTGACGCCGGACGCGCGGCTGGTGGATGCGCGCGTCAACTTGTATCCCTGACCGGCCGACAAACGCCGCCGACCAGGCCGATGGTCTTCAGTCACCGCCGGCCTCTTCGTCCCACAGCCGCAATTGCGCCAGTTTTTCGCCGATCTTGATCTCCAGCCCCCGGGGCACCGGCCGGTACCAGCCGGGCTCGCCCACGCCGTCGGGCAGGTAGGTTTCCCCCGCCGCGTAGGCATTGGGTTCGTCGTGAGCGTAGCGGTAGGCGTGGCCGTAGCCCAGTTCCTTCATCAATTTGGTGGGCGCATTGCGCAGGTGCACAGGGACTTCGCGGCTGCGGTCCTGCTTCACGAAGGCACGAGCCTGGTTGTAGGCGGTGTAGCCCGCATTGCTCTTGGCGGCGACAGCCAGGTAGATCACGGCCTGTCCCAGTGCCAGTTCGCCTTCGGGGCTGCCCAGGCGCTCGTAGGTCAAGGCAGCGTCGTTGGCGATCTGCATCGCGCGGGGGTCAGCCAGGCCGATGTCTTCCCAGGCCATGCGGACGATGCGCCGCGCCAGGTAGCGCGGGTCCGCGCCGCCATCCAGCATGCGGGTCAGCCAGTACAGGGCAGCGTCCGGGTGTGAGCCGCGCACCGATTTGTGCAGGGCGGAGATCTGGTCGTAGAAATTGTCGCCGCCCTTGTCGAAGCGGCGGGCGTTCAGGGTCAGGGCATTTTCAATGAACGCAGCGTCGATCCGTGCAACGCCGCTGGCGCCTGCCGCAGTCTGGCACTGTTCCAGCAGGTTCAGCAGGCGCCGGGCATCGCCGTCGGCATAGCCGATCAAGGTATCGATCGCCAGATCATCGAATGCCAGATCGCCCATGACCTGGGACTGCGCGCGCTGCGCCAGCTGGCGCAGTTCATCTTCGTCCAGCGATTTCAGCACATAGACCTGCGCACGCGACAGCAGGGCGGAATTGACCTCGAAGGACGGGTTTTCCGTCGTCGCGCCGATGAAGGTCACCAGGCCGCTTTCCACATAGGGCAGCAGCGCGTCCTGCTGAGACTTGTTGAAGCGGTGGATTTCATCCACGAACAGAATGGTGGACCGGCCCTGGGCCTGATGCTGTTCGGCCTGTGCCATGGCGGCACGGATATCCTTGACGCCCGAGAAAACCGCCGACAGCGCGATGAAGGCGCAATCGAAGGCCGTGGCCATCAGTCGCGCCAGCGTGGTCTTGCCGACCCCGGGCGGCCCCCAGAAAATCATGGAATGCGGCTTGCCGGACTGGAACGCCAGGCGCAGTGGCCTGCCCTCGCCCAGCAGATGCGACTGGCCGATGACTTCGTCCAGGGTGCGGGGACGCAGGGATTCCGCCAGCGGCGCATGCGCAGGATCAGCCATGCCCGTACCGGGATGACTGCCCACCCCGCCCTGGCCGGGCAGCAGCGGGGCGTCCCCCAGCAAGTCCCTCTGGGTGGCCATCAGTTCATCTTCACCAGATCGGCGCCCTGGGGCACGGTGAACTGGAACTGGGACGCGGGGATGCCGGGATTGGCCTTCAGGTCGGAGAACCGGATGCGAGAGGTCTGGCCAAAGGCATCCAGCAATTCCAGCCGCTGGGGCAGACCGTCGGCAAAGCCGATGTCCACGTGGGTGAAGCCCGCATCCGGAGTCTTGGGCACTGCGCGCAGCCATTGCAGGCCGTCGCGGTCGGGCTGCGCCTGCACATTGAAGGCGTCATCCAGGGAACCGGACCCAAACAGCAATGCTGCCGGCGAGGCCCCGATGGCCTGCCCCGCCCGGCGCTCGGTGACCTGCTCCAGATCCGGGTCGTACTGATAGACGTGCTGGCCATCGGACACGATCAGCTGGGCATAGGGTTTGACGACCTGCCAGCGAAATTTACCCGGACGCTGAAACGCAAAAGTGCCAGTCTGGACGCGCCTGGCGCCGTCTGAAGCGGCCTGTTCCTGCTGAAACTGGCCGGTGGCGGACTTGACCTTCTCGACAAAGGTCTGCAGCTGCATCTGGGCAGTGTCGACCGCCCAGGACAGCGCGGGGAGGCCTGCCAGTCCGCAGGATACGAATACGGCCAGCACACTGCGGCGGAAGATCGGAAAACAGGCAGACAGGCTCATGAATCGTCCTCGCCGGATTGGCCCGGCACCAGAATGTCGCGGTTCCCGTTGGGTTGCTGCGGGCTGACCAGCCCGGACCGTTCCATCTGCTCCAGGATCCGCGCGGAGCGGTTGTAACCGATGCGCAGATTGCGCTGCACGAAGGAAATCGAGGCCCGGCGGCTGCGCATGACGACTTCCACCGCCTGGTCATACAAGGGGTCGTTTTCCTGATCGGCAAAGCCTGTGACGGAACTGACGCCGTCGCCGGTCTCGCCTTCCAGGGCGCCTTCGAGCAGGCCTTCGACGTAATCAGGTTCGCCGGCTTCTTTGAGGGCCTCGACCACGCGGTGGACTTCGTCGTCATGGACGAAGGCGCCATGGACGCGGGTGGGCACACTGGTGCCCGGCGGCTGATACAGCATATCGCCCTGCCCCAGCAAGGCTTCCGCCCCCATCTGGTCCAGGATGGTGCGTGAATCGACCTTGGACGATACCTGAAACGCGATGCGGGTCGGGATATTGGCCTTGATCAGACCGGTGATCACGTCCACGCTGGGACGCTGGGTGGCCAGGATCAGGTGCACGCCGGCAGCCCGCGCCTTCTGGGCCAGACGGGCGATCAGTTCCTCGACCTTTTTGCCGACCACCATCATCAGGTCGGCCAGTTCGTCGATGACTACCACGATCATGGGCAGGGTGCCCAGCGGTTCCGGCGCATCAGGGGTGAGCGAGAACGGGTTGGGAATGGGCTGTTCCTGCTTCTGGGCATCGCGGATCTTGGCGTTGTAACCCGCCAGGTTGCGCACACCGAGCTTGCTCATCAGCTTGTAGCGCCTTTCCATTTCGGCCACGCACCAGTTCAGGGCATTGGCCGCATGGCGCATGTCGGTGACGACCGGCGCCAGCAGGTGAGGGATGCCTTCGTACACGGACATTTCCAGCATCTTCGGATCGATCAGGATCAGGCGCACCTGGCTGGCATCGGCCTTGTACAGCAGCGACAGGATCATGGCATTGATGCCGACAGACTTGCCCGAGCCGGTCGTGCCGGCGACCAGCAGGTGCGGCATCTTCGCCAGATCGGCGACCACCGGATTGCCGGCGATGTCCTTGCCCAGGGCCATGGTCAGCAGCGAAGCGCTGCTGTGGTAGACCTGCGAGCCCAGGATTTCCGACAGGCGCACCATCTGGCGGCGCGGATTGGGCAATTCCAGCCCCATCAGGTTCTTGCCGGGTATGGTTTCCACGACCCGGATGCGCACCAGGCTGAGCGCCCGAGCCAGGTCTTTTGCCAGATTGACGATCTGGCTGCCCTTGACCCCCGTGGCGGGCTCGATCTCGTAGCGGGTGATGACCGGACCGGATTGGGCCGACACCACCGTGACGCTGACGCCGAAGTCCGACAGCTTCTTTTCGATCAGACGCGAGGTGAATTCGATGGTTTCCGGCGAGACGGTTTCCCCAACCTGTTCGACCGGATCCAGGAGAGACAGGGCCGGCAGGCTGCCGCTCAGGCCCGGGTCTTCCTTGGCGGTAAAGAGCGCCTGCTGCTTTTCCTGCTGGACGCGGGGGGATTTCGGTACCGTGGTGACGGTGGGTTCGATGCGCACTGGCTGCTCGTGCACCAGCTGCGTCTGGCGGGTCTCGACGATTTCCTGGCGTTCGGCCTGCGCCGTCTGGCCAGCCCGGCGATCCTGCCAGGCGTTCTTCAGGTCGAGCAGGCGGCGCGCGACCAATTCAATGTAGAAGCCGACTTTTTCCGAGACATTGAGCCAGGAAAATCCAAAAAACAGGCTGGAACCCATGACGATGAACGCCAGCAACAGCAAGGTGCCCCCCGCGCTGCCGGCGGTATCCGCCAGAATGCCGGCCAGCAGGTGGCCCAACTGCCCACCGGCGCCCGCCGGCAATGCAGTCCCGAGGCTTTGCAGGCGCAGGGCCTCGATGCCCATGCAGCCCAGGAACAACAGCGTGAAGCCGATCCCGACCTCCCAGCGCACCCGAGGCAGCAATTCTGGAACTTTGGACGGCAGCACCACGCGGGTGAGGCGATAGAACCCCGCCGCGACATGGCGCAGCATCAGCAGCACCCACAACCAGGCGGAAACGCCGAACAGATACAGCATCAGGTCGGCCACATAGGCCCCGAAGGTGCCGCCCCAGTTCTGGGTGGCGCCGATGGTCAAGGAATGCGACCAACCCGGATCGGACCGATGCCAGGTGGCCAGGACCAGGATCAGCCAGCCGGCCACGGCCGCCAGCAGGATCCAGCGAGCCTCGCGAAGCAGGCCGGTCAGGCGCGTCTGCAGGGGAGAGGGGCCATTGCGCACGTTACGCGTGGAGCGGGAAGAGGTCACCGGAATTCTAGCCATCTGCCCATTATAATTGGGCGGTTGATGATGAACGGATTTTCTGTGATGTCTACTGCAAAACACGCGAAAGTGATGATTCTGGGCTCTGGCCCAGCCGGTTATACCGCTGCGGTCTATGCCGCCCGCGCCAATCTGTCCCCTGTGCTGGTCACCGGTCTGGAACAGGGCGGCCAATTGATGACCACCACCGACGTCGACAACTGGCCCGCCGACGTGGCCGGCGTCCAGGGGCCCGACCTGATGCAGCGCTTCATGGAACATGCCCAGCGCTTCAATACGGAAATGGTCTTCGACCACGTCGCCAGCGTCGACCTGTCCAAACGGCCTTTCGTGCTGAACGGCGACACGGGTGCCACCTACACCTGCGACGCCCTGATCATCGCCACTGGGGCATCCGCCCAGTACCTGGGCCTGGAATCCGAACATTCCTTCATGGGACGCGGCGTCTCGGCCTGCGCCACCTGCGACGGGTTTTTCTACAAGAACCAGGATGTACTGGTGGTGGGCGGCGGAAATACCGCAGTCGAAGAAGCCCTGTACCTGTCCAATATCTGCCGCACCGTCACGCTGGTGCACCGGCGCGATAAATTCCGCGCCGAACCCATCCTGGTCGACAAACTCATGGACAAGGTCGAGAACGGCAACATGCGCCTGAAGCTCTTCTACGAGCTGCAGGAAGTCCTGGGCGACGATTCCGGCGTCACGGGCGCCCGCCTGATCAACACGCAGACCCGCCAGACCGAAGACCTGGCCGTGACCGGCACCTTCATCGCCATCGGCCATAAGCCCAACACGGCCATCTTCGAGGGTCAGCTGGACATGGAAAACGGCTACATCACCACCCGCAGCGGCCTGCAGGGGTTGGCCACGATGACCTCGGTACCCGGCGTGTTCGCCGCCGGCGACGTGCAGGACCACGTCTACCGCCAGGCCATCACCAGCGCAGGCACCGGCTGCATGGCTGCCCTGGATGCACAACGCTGGCTGGAGAATGAAGGACTCTAAGCCCACGCTGGCAGATTTGCGCCGACTGCGTTCCGCCGCCGAACAGGCGGCGGAACAGCCGGCAACCATGCCGCGCCCCAAGGCCCGCAGCACGCGCCGGCCAGGCCGCCTCCGCACGCCGAAATCGTCCAGCGCCCCCGCATCTGCGGAACCCGCATCGTCAAACGACGATGCGCCGCCCGTGCTCGACCTGGCAGACCAGGCGCTGTTTCGCCAGGCCATGCGCTTCGTGCAACCGCTGCCCGATCGCGGGCCGCGGGCTCGGGCATCCTTGCGCCGCATTCCGGACACGCTGCTGCGCGCCCGTCGCGAACATGCCCAGGGTGAACCCAACGTGCCCAAGCGGCTCAAACCTGCCCGCCAGAGGAGCCCGGCAGACACCGGGATCCTGGACCCCGACGCCGGGGAATTCCTGCAAGCCGGCTGCGGGCCGGATTTGCTGCGCGGTCTGCGGCGCGGCAAATGGATCGCCCAGGCCACGCTGGACCTGCACGGCAGCACGCTGGACGAGGCCCGTGAACGTCTCGACCGATTCCTGGCATCCTGCCTGGAACACGACGTCCGCTGCGTGCGCATCATCCACGGCAAAGGCATCGGCTCGCGCCAGGGCGAACCCGTGCTGAAATCCGCCATCCGCCAGCATCTCAGCCGCCTGGAAGCCGTTCAGGCCTGGGTCCAGGGCAGCGAACGCGACGGCGGCGCCGGTGCCGTGACCGCGCTGCTGCGCCTGCCCTCACAGGCCTGACAGCCCCCCTTCCGCCAGCACGCCTGGCACGACCTCACACCATTGGAAAGCCTTCATGAACCCCAGCTGGACCTATCTGCTCATCGCCATCGCGGCCGAAGTGGCCGCCACATCCGCCCTGAAGGCATCTGACAGCTTTACCCGGGTGGTTCCATCCACCATCACCGTGATCGGCTACGGCTTGGCCTTCTATCTGCTGGCATTGGCGCTCAAAACCATCCCGGTGGGCATCGCCTACGCGGTGTGGTCCGGAGCGGGGATCGTCGCCATTGCCATCATCGGCTATTTCGTCTTTGGACAGGCGCTGGACCTGGCCGCCATGATCGGCATTGGCCTGATCCTGGCGGGCGTGCTGGTCTTGAATGTGTTTTCAAGCGCCGGCGGGCACTGAGGCTGCCTGCGGCCACCAGCACAAAATGAACAGGGCCGGTGATCAAATCACCGGCCCTGTCAGGTTTTCTTTTTTATGGGTACCGCCTACAAATGAAAGCGCTATCTGCGCAGCGCCAGTGCCCAAGCAGGGCTGTCTCCTCACCTGCATGTGCAGCATTATGAAGGTTGAATCAGCGGATGACACCTAGGGAAGTCCCTAGGGATGCTCTCCGCAGCCGGGCTCTAGCGCAACAGCGCCGGGCCGAAACAGATTGCGGCCCCGGCCAGGCCGGCCAGCAACCGCAGCCATGCGCGATGCCCTGAAATGAAGGCAAAGGACAATCCCCACAGACCCACGCCGATCTGCACGAAGGCGAGCACGGCCGACCAGGGATGTTCGATCAGCTGCACCAACTGCGGATTGGCGATCATGGCCAGCGGGATGATATAGAGCCCCACACCCAGCCGCATGGCCGATGCGGCCACCTTCAGCCAATTCTCGCCCACGATGCCTGCGGCGATGAACACGGTGCCGCACACAGGCGGCGTGATCGTCGACAGCAAGGCGAACCAGAATACGAACAGATGCGCCAGCAGCAGATCGATGCCCAGGCGATTCAGGGCGGGGCCGGCGATGGCCACGCAGATGACATACGCCGCCGTAGTCGGTACTTCCATACCCAGCAGCAGGCAGGCGACGGCCGTCAGCACCAGCGCCGGCCACAGGCTTTCCTGCGCCAGGGCCAGGATGACCGACGTGACCTTGATGCCCAACCCCGTCATCCCCAGGACGCCGACTACGATGGATGCGCAGATGATGATCGCCGCGATCATGGAAACCTGCCGGCCCGCGATGATGGCGGCCTCGGAGATCCTGCGCACGAACGTCGACAGCGATACCTTGAAGTGGATGTCCAGGAACAGCAGCAGCACGCCCACCAGAATCGCCATGCAGGCAGCGTACTGCGGCGTCACCTGGGCAATGAACATCTGCTGCAGCAAGACTCCGAAAGGCACCAGGAAAAACAGCAACGTAATGACCACGTCGCGCCGGCTGGGCTGTTCGTCCTGATCCAAGGCCCGCAGCCCGTAGCGGCGCGCGAACAGGTCGATGCCGATCCACACGGCCAGGAAATACAGCAGCGCCGGCAGCAAAGCCGCCGCCATGATCCGGGTGTACGGGGTCCCGGTCAGTTCGACCATCACGAAAGCGCCCGCCCCCATCAGAGGCGGCATGATCTGCCCGCCGGAAGATGCCACCGCCTCTACGGCTCCTGCCAGGGATTTCGGATACCCCATGCGGACCATGGTTGGCATGGTCACGGCGCCGATGGAAGCGGCGTTGGCCGAAGCCGACCCCGAAATCGACCCGAACAGCGCGGATGCCAACACCGCGACCTTGCCGGCGCCGCCCCGCAGGCGACCCGCTGCCGCAATGGCAATGTTCAGAAACCCCTGCCCCGCCTCGCCGACGTTCAGGACGGCGCCCATGATGACGAAAATCGCCACGACGCTGACCGACACCCCGGTCAGCGACCCCCAGACTCCGCCCTCGGTGATCGTCAGCGTGCCCAGCGTGCTGCCCAGAGGAACGGCCGGGTGGCCGAACTGCCCTGGCACATACTGCCCGAAAAATCCGTACAGCAGACAGGCCAAGGCCACCAGCGGCAACGGCCAGCCGATGGCCCGGCGAGCCATTTCCAGGGTCACACCCAGCAACACCAGGCCCACGGCAATCTGCAGATTGCTATCCAGAAAGCCATATTGATCTCCCAGGGCCTCGGCATTCAGGGCGGTATACAGGCAGGCGGCCAGCCCCAGCACCATCACCACCCACCCCGATAGCGCCTGCCGTCGGGATCGTGCCGAATAGATGAACAGCCAAGGCAACGCCAGGGCCATATGGATGGGCCTGGCCACCAAGGCCGGCACCAGACCACTGAAAACCAGACCCAGGTGAAAGACGATCGACACCAGCCCCAGGATCACCCAAACAGGAGATCGCCGCACGGGCTCCACCATCTCAGCGCATGCCTTCAGGGATCTGGACGCCCGCTTCCTGGTAATAGCGCACGGCGCCCGGGTGCAGCTTGACCTTGGTCATCATCAGCATCTCGGGCGTCACTGCTTTCCACCACGGGGCCTGGTCGCTCAGCACCGCCTTTTGCTCCCAGAAGGTCTTGGTCAACAGGTAGGCAGTCTGGTCACTCATTGCGGACGTGGTAAACGCCTCGACGGGCAGGAATGTGGTGGCGACATCCTTATCCACTCCGGCATAGGTGCCTGCCGGAATGATCTGCTTCAGGCGCCCCGTCTGCGCGATCTGCTCGTCGGTCAGCGACACCAGGGATACCGGCATGCTGGCAGCGGCCTCGACCAGATTGGGCGCAGGGAACGACCCCGCCGTCACAAAGCCGTCGATCTGGCCGTTCTTGAGCGCATCGGCGGCATTGCCCAGTTCAGCCGAAGCGATCTTGACCTTGCCTTCCAGGCCGAAGAGTTTGATGTATTTCTCACCCTCCGTAGCCCCGAAGCTGCCCTTGCCCAGCAGAATGGTCTTGCCCGCCATGTCGGAAAATTGATCGACCTGCTGGTCACCCCGGATCACGAAGTGCATGGTCAGGGAAGGAATCGGAAACAGCGCCCGGATCGTGGCGAAGGGTTCCTTGGGGCGATTCTTGAACGGTCCCGTGCCAGCCACGGCGCTTTCAACCAGGCCCGGAGGCGACGTGAAGACGTAATTGCCGGACCGGACTGCGGCCTCCATGACGTTCTGGACCGACCCCTGGCTTTCTTCCACCGTCAGGATGGTACCGCCCCCTGACCCTGTCTTGATGGCATTCGCAAGTTCCACGCCCATCTGGTAGTAGGACGTGCCAGCCTTGGCCGATTTGTATGCAATGCGCTCTTCCGCGTGCCCCGCAGCCGCCAAGCCAAGCGAGCACAAAACCGTGATGCCCAGTGCCGCGGCGGTCTTTCGAAATGCCTGCATCCTGTTCTCCTCAAATCATCCCTGATGGGCATTGAGGGTATACACAACACTTTGCCAGCGTCAATTTTTATCTGCTTCAGCCGCCAGGGATCACCCTAATTTCCCAACAGCCAGTGATCGGCGGGGGCAGGTCGTCCGAACAGGAATCCCTGGGCGTGTGCGCAGCCCATGGCCTGCAAGGCATCCCTCTGGAGGGCAGTTTCCACGCCTTCGGCCACGACGTTCAAGTCCAGCGATCTGGCCAGGCTGAGGACGGCCGACACGATGGCGGAGCTGCGCTGCTGCTGCCCCAGGCCCAGGGGTTCGATGAAGGAACGATCGATCTTCAGGGTCCTGAGCGGAAACCGGTGCACGTGACTGAGCGACGAATACCCCGTGCCAAAGTCGTCCAGGGCGATCTGGACGCCGGCCTCGTCCAGGCTCGCCAGCACCTTGCCGACGGCATCCGGATTCGACAGCAGTGTGCCTTCGGTGACTTCCACGCAGAGCTGCCGGGCCGCAATGCCCGCGCGATCCAGCAGGTCCAACAGCCGTCGAGGAAAGTTCCTGCTGTGAAAATGGCGCGGCGAGATATTGATGTTCAGTACCTTGTCATCGCCCAGAAACCCCCTCGCCGCCTGGAAAGCCGGGCCATACAGATGCCAGTCGATGGCTTCGATCAGGCCGGTTTCCTCGGCCGCCCGCAAAAATGTGCCTGGCCCCAGCACACCTCGTTCAGGGTGGCGCCAGCGGATCAGGGACTCATAGCCGACAACGCCGGCATCCGGCAAGCGCACGATCGGTTGAAAGTACGGCACGAATTGGCCGGTTTCCAGCGCCGCGCGCATCTGCTGCTCCAGGTCCAGCAAATTCATGGCGGACGCATGCAGCTTTTCATCGAACAGGACAAAGCGCTGGCGACCGGCTTCCTTCGCCCGATACAGGGCCGTGTCGGCATCGTGCAGCAACTGGTCCACCGTGCGGTAGCCGGCGTGGCTCATGGCGATGCCGATGCTGACTGACACGTGCAGTGCTCGGTCGCCGACACGAACCGACTGGGTCATCCCCGCCTGGATGCGCTGGGCCACCAGGCAGGCCGTGGACGGCTGGGGACAGTGTTCCAGCAGGATGGCGAACTCGTCCCCCGACAAACGCCCGACGACATCGGGCGCACGCACGCAGTCGGCAATGCGCCGAGCGACTTCGCGCAGGACGTCGTCTCCGACCAGATGCCCCAGGCCATCGTTGAACAGCTTGAACCGGTCGACGTCCAGATACAGCAAGGCAAAACGGCGCCCCGGATCGCGCTGCTGGTTGCCCAGCGCGCGCTCCAGACGGTCACGCAGATACACGCGATTGGGCAGGCCGGTCAGTGGATCGTGCATCACCTGGTGGCGCAATTGCCGCTGCGTCTGTTCCCGGGCCGTGATCTGCTCGCGCAATTCCCGCGTGCGTTCCGTCACCCGTTGTTCCAGCTGGGCGTTCAGGGTCTGCAAAGCGGCGTCCTGCTGGCGCCGCTGCAAGGTGCTGGCGATCTGATAGGACACGAAGGTCAACAGGTCGGCATCCTGTTCGGTATAGCTCAACCCCCGTCGATAGCTTTGCAGCACGACCACGCCCATCACGCCTTTCGAACCCAGCAAGGGCGCCCCCATCCAGCACACGGCCTCGGGACCGTAGGTAGCCGCATCGACCTCGCCACCTTCCATCAGGGCGCGAATCCCGATCCCGTCCATCAGGACCGTCTGCCCCTGGCGGATCGCGTATTCGCTCATGCCCCGCCCCCAGGGCCGTGCAATCAGCCGCGCACCGGCACCATCCACATAATAGGGAAAATCCAGCCGCTGCTCGTCGTCGGACACCAGGGCGATGTAGAAATTTTCCGCATTCAGCAGCTCGCCGACTGCCAGATGGATGTTCCGATAAAAAGCCTCGTTGCCGTCCTGGCTGTGCCCCAGCGCCGCAATGCGATAGAGCGTCGCCTGCAGGTGCGCCGCCCTTTCGCCCTCGCGGACCTGTTCCTGCAGCCGGGCATTGGCGCAGGCCAGCTCGCTGGTGCGGTCGGCCACCCGACGTTCCAGGGCCTCTTGCCCCAGTTTGCGGTCGACGGCATTGAGCACGTGTTCAGCGACGAAGGCCAGCACGTTCTGATCGGACTGCGTGTATCCCTGGCCGGACTCATAGCTCTGCACCGTCAGCAGGCCCATCACCTGCCCATCGCGGCGCATCGGCACGCCCATGAAATCCACCGACGGCGTGCCCACTGCACTGCTTCGGTCCAGCCCCAGGCTGGAAGCGACCTCGTCTGATGCGCCCCGCCTGGGCTGGCCGTTGCGAATCAGGGCCAGCGTGATGGTGTTGCGCAATTGTTCAGCGGTGAATTCCTGGTCGGGCCCGTACAGCTGGCCATCCATGACGTCGGCAAAATAGATGAACCGCACAGTCTCGGTTTGTGGATCATAGAGCGCGATGTAAAAATTTTCGGCGTACATCAGCTGCGCGATGATGCCGTGCAGGCCCTTCAGCAGATTTTGCATATCCAGTCCCGACGCAGCCATGTCGACAATGGCGAACAGCGCCCGCTGAAGGCGTTCGGACTGCTCAAGACGTTGGACGGATGCCTCCAGGCGTTGAATGGCGTGAGCCTCGGTCAGCGCCGCCTGTTCGACGCCACCCGTCTGATGCAAACTGTTCATGGGCTTTCCGGCCATGCGGCAGCCACTTGAAACCACATGCGGGCTCCCCCTGGATCACTTTCCCCGGATTCTACAAGGCGGGCCTGAAAATGCGAAGCGCTTCTGTGCAATCCAGTGGATTTCCACCCACCATGAGACACACACGGACCTGTCCGCCCTCGCCGACGTCAATCCGCTGGCCCGATTCCTAGGCCCTGGCTGCTCCCGCAGGCCAACGGACCTGTTCCAGCGGCAGCACCGTCGTATGCCGGACGACTTCCATGACGAACCCGGAGCTGACATCCACCAGTTCGGCGACCTTGATGAGCCGCTTGTACACCCGGTCGTACCCGGCGATGTCCGACACCACGACCTTCAGCAGATAGTCGATCTCACCGGCCATCCTGTAGACCTCCAGGATTTCGGGAATGCCCATGACGCCATCCAGGAACCGGGTTGTCCAGGCATCGTCGTGGCGGGCGGCCTTTACGGTGACGAAGGCCGTCAACCCCAGCCCCAGGCTGACCGGATCGCACAGGACCACCTGCGACTGGATGACCCCGTCTTCTTTCAAACGCTGGATGCGCCGCCAGCATGGTGTCGTGGACAAGCCGACCTGGGCGGCGAGCTCCGCCAGACTCACAGACGCATCCTTTTGCAGGATTTCCAGGATTCTATAATCGAATTTATCCATACAAACCCTTTGTTTTAGAAATTTTTTCTAATTTAACCTAGAGTCAATAGAAAGAATAGAAACTTTTTTCCTGGTGGAAAACCTAGACTGTCTCCCATCATCCACCCAGGAAATGCAAACATGAACGCCCCACTGACATCCGACATGGTTCACTCGCTCGCAGGAACCCCACTGCACGCGGCACCGGCGGTGGAAACCTTTCTGTCGCACGGCACACGTTCACCCAAAGAGTACGGCGGCACGGTCAACCCTCCCGTCTGTCGGGCTTCGACCATCGTGTTCGAAAACATGAAGGACATGGACGAACGCCAGCAGGCCATCGACCACGACGAGGCCGGCGTGATGTGGTACGGCCGCAAGGGCACGCCGACGACCTTCGCGCTACAGGAATCGATTGCCTACCTGGAAGGCGGGTATCGCACGCTGCTGGCATCCTCGGGACTGGGTGCCTGCATCGCCGCGCTGTCGGCTTTCGTGAAAACCGGCGATCACATCCTGATGAGCGACAGCGTCTACGGCCCCACCCGCCACTACGCAACGACCATCCTGGCCCGCTACGGCATCACCACGACCTTCTATGACCCCGCCATCGGCGCGGGCATCGACAGCCTGATCCGGCCCGACACGCGCATCGTCTACGTCGAATCCCCTGGTTCGCAGACCTTCGAGGTACAGGACATCCCGGCCATCGCCCAATGCGCCCACCGGCACGGTGCCCGCGTAGTGATGGACAACACCTGGGCCTCACCGCTGTACTTCAAGCCTTTCGAGCACGGCGTAGACGTCTCGGTACAGGCCTGCACGAAATACATCACGGGTCATTCGGATGCCTTGCTGGGCTCGATCACCAGCACCCAGGACGCATGGCCGGAAGTGCGCGACTACGTCTACGCACAGGGCCTCAATGCAGGACCCGACGACGTCTACCTGGCCCAGCGCGGGCTGCGCACGCTCTCTGTGCGCCTGGAACGCCATCACCGCAATGCACTGGAAGTCGCCCAATGGCTGGCTGCCCAGGCGAGCGTGGAACAGGTGCTCTACCCCGCCCTGCCGGGCGCTCCCGGCCACGAATTCTGGAAGCGCGACTTCACCGGCGCATCCGGCCTGATGGGGCTGGTGCTCAAGCCCTGCGCGGCGCAATCCCTGCGGAACTTCGTCGACAGCCTGGAACTCTTTCACCTGGGATTTTCCTGGGGCGGCTTCGAAAGCATGATCATGCCGCAGGACCCCATGCCGGCTCGCACCGCATCCCAATGGCCATACGCAGGGCCTCTGGTGCGCCTGCACATCGGCCTGGAATCGCCCGACGATCTGATCGCCGACCTGAAGGCGGGGTTCGCCCACCTGTAGCACGGATGCGCGGGTTGCAGCGTGACTCCAGCCCCCATCTGCCGGCCAACCCGACGGCCCACCAGGGCCACAAACAATAAAGCCCCGCTCCTGAAAGGGGCGGGGCCAAGACCGGGGAACCCCGCCGTCAACAGCGGGGATCATCCTGGATCATTACATGTTGTCGATCATCACCTGACCGAATCCGGAGCACGACACTTGCGTGGCGCCTTCCAGCAGGCGGGCGAAGTCATAGGTGACCTTCTTCGACAGGATGGATTTTTCCATGCTGCTGATGATCAGGTCGGCCGCTTCGGTCCAGCCCATGTGGCGCAGCATCATTTCAGCGGACAGGATCTCGGAACCGGGGTTCACGTAGTCCTTGCCGGCGTACTTCGGCGCCGTGCCATGGGTGGCTTCGAACATGGCGACGGAGTCGGACAGGTTCGCGCCCGGGGCGATGCCGATGCCGCCGACCTGGGCTGCCAGGGCGTCGGACACGTAGTCGCCGTTCAGGTTCAGCGTGGCGATCACGTCGTATTCGTTCGGGCGCAGCAGGATCTGTTGCAGGAAGGCGTCGGCAATGGAGTCCTTGACCGTGATGTCGCGACCGGTCTTGGGATTCTTGAATTTGCACCACGGGCCGCCGTCGATCAGCTGGGCGCCGAATTCCTTCTGGGCCAGGGCGTAGCCCCAGTCGCGGAAGCCGCCTTCGGTGAACTTCATGATGTTGCCCTTGTGCACCAGGGTCACGGTGGGGCGGTCATTGTCGATGGCGTACTGGATGGCCTTGCGCACCAGGCGTTCGGTGCCTTCGCGCGATACGGGCTTCACGCCGATGCCGGACGTGGCCGGGAAGCGGATCTTGTTCACGCCCAGGGTGTTCTGCAGGAACTCGATCAGCTGGCGGGCCTTGTCGGATTCGGCTTCGAATTCGATGCCAGCGTAGATGTCTTCGGAATTTTCACGGAAGATGACCATGTCGGTCTTTTCCGGTTCGCGCACGGGTGAAGGCACGCCCTTGAAGTAGCGCACCGGGCGCAGGCAGACGTACAAGTCCAGCTGCTGGCGCAGGGCCACGTTCAGGGAACGGATGCCGCCGCCGACGGGGGTGGTCAGCGGGCCCTTGATGGACACCACGTAGTCGCGGACCGCTTCCAGGGTTTCTTCGGGCAGCCAAACGTCGGGGCCGTAGATCTTGGTGGACTTTTCACCGGCAAAGACTTCCATCCAGTGGATCTTGCGCTTGCCGGCATAGGCCTTGGCCACGGCCGCATCCACGACTTTCAGCATCACCGGCGTGATGTCCTGGCCTGTGCCGTCACCCTCGATATAGGGGATGATGGGTTCGTCGGGGATGTTGAGGGAAAAGTCGGCGTTGACCGTGATTTTCTGACCACCGGCCGGGACCTTGATGTGCTGATAAGACATGAGTGCTCCAGTGTTGCTGGGGTTGTTGTTCAAAAGAGGGTGCTGTGCGTGGCGCCGCAGTCTTATATAAGAGTTTAACGTAAACTGCCCTGCAGGGCGTCGGGAATCTGCTGCCGTTTGAATCCGCTGCGCAGCAGCCCGGTAAAATGAAGATTACGCTTCATCATGCCCTGTGCACATTCTATGTTCAACCCATCCAAAGAACAGGTCCGGGAATTTTTCACCGAGGCCTGGCGCAAACGCCTCGCCGGCGGTGTCCTGACGCCGCTGGAAACCATGGCAGCCGACCTGGTCGAGCGCCACCCCGAATACCATGACGATCTGCAGGATCCGGACGCATCCCAGCGCGACTACCCCGTCGAGGCCGGCCGCACGAACCCGTTCCTGCATCTGTCGATGCACCTGGCGATCCAGGAACAGCTGTCGATCGATCACCCGCCCGGCATCAGGGCCGCCTGGAACGGCCTGTTGCAGACGCACGACGAACACGAGGCTGCCCACGTCATCATGGAAGCACTGGGTGAAGTCGTCTGGGAGGCCCAGCGACTGGGCAAGCCGCTGGACAATGACCACTACCTGGATCTGATCCGGCGCCACGCCAGCCGCACGGCCTGATGTTCCGCCACCGGCGCCCGGGCCGCAGGCGACACCCGCAGCCCGGCACCGACCGCTATCGCACGTGCAGGGGCGTCGGCAGCGAGGACAGCCAGGAAGAGATATTGACGATGTCGGCAGGCGACAGCTGCGAGGCCATGGCCCCCATCACGGCGTTCTTGCGCACGTTGGCCGAGGCGGGTTCGCCTTTTTGGCCGCGCTGGTAGGCGACCAGGGCATGCGCCAGGTAATCCTGGTGCTGGCCCGCCAGGATCGGGTAATCCGGCATGATGGGTGATTTGGCGTCCGCCCCATGGCAGGACGCGCAGGTGAATTTTTCAAAGGCAGCCTTGCCGGCCGTCAGGTCGGCGGCCTGAGCGCCCGCCGTCATCAGACCGCACCCCACCAGGGCAATCCAGAATGCTCGCATGGTATTCCCCTATTTGAGATTGTGGTAGTAGGCTGCGACGTCGGCCATGTCCTGTTCGGACAGGGACTTGGCGATGGCATCCATGGTCGGGAAGGAACGGGCGCCGTTGGCGTATTCCTTCAGCGCCGCGACGATGTACGCCGCGTTCTGACCAGCAATCATGGGGACATGGTACAACTCGGGGTAAGCCGCCTTGTATTCCTGGATTCCGTGGCAACCGATGCACATGGAAACCTTTTGGGAACCTGCTTGTGCGTCGCCCTGAATCGCCGCAGCATCCGCCGCCAGAGCAGACCCCGCAAACAAACAGGACACCAGCAGGCTGGCAATCCCCAACCCATGCCTTGTCATTCCTTGTGACTTCATATGGCCTCTTGTCTCGTGTTTCGAATTTTAGTGTCGGCATCGGCCACCCTTGCCGGGCCGATGAGGCATACTGATTGTACGATAGTTGCCCTGATACAGACAGCCATCGAATGTTGAACCCTATAACAACGCGCCTATCGCGCTGCCGATCACCTGCCAACCCCATGACCGACGCTGCCGTTTCCCCCGACCCCCAACGCTTTCAGGGCACCGATCACTACGTCGCCACCGATGCATTGAAAATGGCCGTCAATGCAGCGCTGGTTCTGCAGCGCCCCCTGCTGGTCAAGGGTGAACCCGGCACCGGAAAAACGCTGCTGGCTGAAGAGGTCGCCCAGGCGCTGGGTCGCCCCCTGCTGCAGTGGCACATCAAATCCACAACCAAGGCGCAGCAGGGCCTGTACGAATACGACGCCGTGTCGCGCCTGCGCGATTCCCAGCTGGGCGACGACCGCGTCCACGACATCGGCAACTACATCGTACGGGGGGTGCTGTGGCAGGCCTTCGCATCCGAGGCGCCCTGCGTGGTGCTGATCGACGAGATCGACAAGGCCGATATCGAATTCCCCAACGATCTGCTGCGCGAACTGGATCGCATGGAATTCCATGTGTACGAAACCCGGCAGACCATCCAGGCGCAGCACAAGCCGCTCATCATCATCACCTCGAACAACGAGAAAGACCTGCCCGACGCCTTCCTGCGGCGCTGCTTTTTCCACTACATCGAATTCCCCGACCGCGCTACGCTCAGCGACATCGTGGCGGTGCATTTCCCAAGACTGCGCGAAGACATCCTGGGGGCGGCCCTGGACGTCTTCTTTCGCCTGCGCGACGTCCCGGGCCTGAAAAAACGGCCATCCACCTCCGAATTCCTGGACTGGCTGCGCCTGCTGCTGGCCGAATCCGTGGCCCCGCAGACGCTGGGCCAGGGCGACATCCCGCCCCTGGCCGGCGCCCTGCTGAAAAACGAGCAGGACCTGAACCTGCTGCAACGGCTCGCCGCCCTGACGCAACGCGGGCGCTAGCACCCAGGCAGCCCCCCGGCCCAGCATCATTGATTCCGACCACCACCGGACCTCGCCCATGAGCGCTCAACCCTTCATCACCTCGCCCACCCCCGTCACCCTGGAAGGCCACGGCATCCGCCTGATCCCGCTGGCCCCCGAACACGCGCCCGGTCTGCGGGCCGCCGCCGCAGACGGCAGCCTGTGGAACCTGCGTGTCACTTCGGTACCCGACCCGGAACACACCGACGCCTACATCGCTGCCGCGCTGCAAGGCCGGGACGACGGCCACATGCTGCCCTTCACCGTCACGGACGCCGCCAGCGGCGCCATCCTGGGCTCCACGCGCTATCACGACATCGTCCCGGCCTTGGCGCGTCTGGAGATCGGCTACACCTGGTATGGCCGGTCCCACCAGCGCTCGCACGTCAACACCACCTGCAAGCTGCTGCTCCTGGAACACGCTTTCCAGACCCTGGGGGCCGCCGTGGTCGGCTGGCGCACCGACAACTACAACATCGCCTCGCAACGGGCCATCGAGCGGCTGGGCGCACACCGGGACGGCGTGATCCGCCATCACGCCCTGCGCAGCGACGGCACGGTGCGCGACACGGTCATGTACAGCCTGATGGCGGGAGAATGGCCGGAAGTCCGGGCACACCTGCAGTATCAGCTGCAGCGGCCGCGCGGCTGACGCCCGGGCCGCCGCTTCGCCCCCGATTTTCCACCCGACCATGCTGATCGACTTCTTCACCCGCCTGCGCAGCGCTGGCATCCCGGTATCCATCCGGGAATATCTCAGCCTGCTGGAACTGCTGCGCAGTCCGGCAGCCCCTGTCAGCACGGAAGACTTCTATCACCTGGCGCGCATGGCGCTGGTCAAGGACGAAACCCGCTACGACCGCTACGACCAGGTCTTCGCCGCCTTCATCGGCCAGTTGCAGGCCCAGGCCGGCAACCCCGACATCCCCGCAGACTGGCTGCAGCAGACCATCCGCAAGCACCTGAGCGACGCGGAAAAGGCCGCATTGGAAAAGCACGGCTGGGACCGCCTGATGGACATGTTCCGCGAACGCCTGGCCGAACAGCAGGAACGCCACGCCGGCGGCAGCAAATGGATCGGCACCGGCGGTTCGTCGCCGTTCGGGCACGGCGGCTACCATCCCGAAGGCATCCGCATCGGCGGCCCCTCGGCCGGCAATCGCACCGCTGTCAAGGTCTGGGAACAACGCCAGTATCGGGACTACGACGACCAGCAGACCCTGGGCACCCGCAATTTCAAGGTGGCGTTGCGCCGGCTGCGCCGCTTCGCCCGCCAGGGCGCGGACCTGGAGCTGGACATGCCCGGCACGATCCGAGGTACGGCCGAACAGGCCGGCATGCTGGATCTGCGCTGGGTGCCCGAACGCCACAACGCCGTGAAAGTCCTGATGCTGCTGGACGTGGGCGGCAGCATGGACGATCACATCGCCCGCATCGAATCACTGTTCTCAGCGGCCCGCAGCGAATTCAAGCACCTGGAAGTCTTCTACTTCCACAACTGTCCCTACGAATCGGTCTGGCGCCACAACGAACGGCGCCACGGCGCGCGCATCGACACCCGGGATCTGCTGCGCAGCTACGGCGAGGACTGGCGTCTGATCCTGGTGGGCGACGCGACCATGAGCCCCTACGAACTGCTCTACCCTGGCGGTTCGGTCGAGCACAACAACGCCGAAACCGGCGCGGCCTGGCTGCAGCGCATCCTGGGCCACTGGCCGCACGCCGTCTGGCTGAATCCGGAACCTTCCGGATACTGGCAATACCGCCAGTCCATCGCCATCGTGCGCGAGCTGATGCACAACCGCATGTACGGAATGACGATGGACGGGCTGGAACAAGCCATGCGATTTTTGGCAAAATGACGGGTCACCCGCTCTGCGGCGGACCCAGGCCCTCATTGGACATCTCTGTGAATTCCCTGCCAAAGCACCGTTTCTCCGCCCTGCCCGTCATGCTGGCGCTGTGCAGCCTGCTGCTGATGGGGGTCCAGGGCCTCGCGCAGGCACAGACCAGATCGCCCTCCGCCCAGGCCGTGCCCCAGCAGGCCTCGGCCCCCCTGCCGCCAGGCGTGCAGCAGGTCGTGATGATCGAAGGCGTCACCGAATACCGGCTGGACAACGGCCTGACCATCCTGCTGGCCCCCGACGATTCGCGCGCCCAGACTACGGTCAACATGAGCTACCAGGTCGGCTCGCGCAACGAAGGGCCGGGCGAAACCGGAATGGCGCACCTGCTGGAACACCTGATGTTCCGAGGCAGTCCCGAACACCCCGACGCCCTGGCGGAATTCTCACGGCGCGGGCTGGCGGCCAATGGATCCACCACAGAGGACCTGACCAACTATTACGCGACCTTCGCCAGCAACCCGGACACCCTGCGCTGGTATCTGTCCTGGCAGGCCGACGCCATGCTCAATGCCAGCATCAGCCGCACCGACCTGGACGCCGAAATGCCCGTGGTGCGCAACGAAATGGAACAAGGAGAAAACAGCCCGTTCAGCACGCTGCTGCAGCAGACCGACGCGGCCTCCTACGTCTGGCACCCGTATGGGCGCAGCGTGATCGGCGCCCGATCCGACGTCGAGAACGTGGACATCACGCAGCTGCGGGCCTTCTACCATCGCTACTACCAGCCCGACAACGCCGTGCTGATCGTCACCGGGCGCTTCGACGCCGATCAAGTCCTGCAATGGGTCGCCGGGGACTTCGGCCCCATCGCCCGTCCGGAACGCAAGCTGCCACCGGAATACACGATCGAGCCCGTCCAGCAAGGCGCCCGGGCCGTGACCCTGAAACGGTCGGGAGGCAGCCCGATCGCCATCGTCCAGTACCACTTCCCGGAAAGCGCCAGCGACGTCTACACCGCCCTGTCCCTGGGCGCGGACATGCTCGCCGACAGCCCGGCCGGGCCCTTGTACCAGGCGCTGGTCAAGACCAGCCAGGCCAGTGACATCTTCGGCTTCGCCCCCCCCATGCGGCAGCCCGGATACGCGGTGTTCGGGGCGCAGCTGCAGCCCTCGGCCAACCCCCGGGCTGTTCTGGACACACTGGAAAAAGCGCTGGAATCGGGCGGCATCGACCAGCTGGACCAGGCCGCCCTGGATCGCAACCGAACCGCCTGGTTGAACCAATGGAAGCGCGTCTACAACCGCCCGGCCAGCCTGGCCGCTGCCCTGTCCAACGCGGTGGCGCGCGGAGACTGGCGCCTGCTGTTCATCGATCCACTGCGCATCCGCGCCCTGACCCTGGACGAGGTCCGCAGTCAATTACACGCCTGGTTGCTGCCCAGCAACCGCACCAGCGGCCTGTACCTGCCGACGCCGGACCCGACCTACGCGCCGACGGCCCCCGCCGCCGACCTGGCCCCCTGGGTCGCGCAACTGAAGACCGGCACGCCGCGCCCCACCGTCGCCAGTTTCGACACCGACCCGCAGGCCCTGGACGCCGACACCCAGCGCGATACGCTGAACCTGCCCAACGGACCGGTCCAGGTGGCGCTGCTGCCCAAGGCCACGCCGGGCGACCAGGTTCACGCCTATATGCGACTGCGTTTCGGCACCGCCGAACAAATGCGTGGCCTGGGCCTGGTGCCATCTATCACGGCTGCCATGCTGCTGCGCGGATCCGACGGGCTATCCCGCCAACAGATCGACGATCAGCTCAACGCCCTTGATTCGGACCTGAGCTTCAGCGCCAGCGGGAACGTACTGACCGTTGCCCTGCGCAGTTCCCGCACGCATCTGCCAGACCTGCTGGCCCTGACTTTCCGCCTGTTGCGCCATCCTGCATTTCCTGCATCAGAACTGACCGAAATCCAGCATGCGGTGCTGACCAATATCCAGAACGAGGCCGCCAGCCCGTCCTGGCTGGTGAGCAACACACTGCAGCGCCAGGACCAGCCCTGGAAAAGCGACGACGTCCGCTATACCCCGACGGCGCCCGAACTGACGAAAGACACTCAATCCCTGACCCCGGACGCCTTGCGGAAATTCCACGACCGCTTCTACGGCGCAGGCAACATCCAGGTATCCGTCGTCGGCGACTTCGACCCCCAGGCCGTGGCACAGAGCCTGCGTGCAGGCCTGGCCGGCTGGCGCCAGGCGCCGGCATACCAGCGGATTCCGGATCCCTGGTACGCCGTGACACCCAAGACCTTCCATATCCCCGCGCCGGGCAAGGCCAATGCCAACTACCTGGCCGCGTTGTCGCTGAAACTGCAGGATACCGATCCCCGCTGGCCAGCCCTGATCCTGGCCAACCACCTGCTGGGCGGATCCGAGGATTCCCGCCTGTGGCAGGCCATCCGGGTCAAGGGCGGCCTGTCCTACACGGTGGGCAGCCATCTGCAGGCCTCGTCCTGGGAACCGTCCGGCAGCTGGACAATCTTCGCCACGATGGCATCCCAGAACGCTGCGGCGCTGCAGGACGCCATGCGCCAGACGCTGGACAGCACGCTGAAGACCGGCTTCACCCAGGAAGAAGTGAACCAGGGCGTGAAATCCCTGCTCGAGTTCCTGAAACTGGGCCGATCCAACGACAGCTGGCTGGCCGACCACTGGCTGGACTACCTGGACACCGGCCGCAGCTTCGCCTGGGAACAGCGCATCATCGACCAGATGCAGACGCTGACCGCCGATCAGGTAAACGATGTCCTGCGGGCAGTGCTCAAACCCGAGGACCTGAGCATCGCCGTCGCGGCGGACCCCGCCGCGAAGCCGTCCTGATCCGCGATCAGGAGAAGAAGTTCTTGACCTTGTCCGTCCAGGATTCGCTCTTGGGCGAATGACGGTCGCCGCCTGTGGTCAGCGACGTCTCGAACTGGCGCAGCAGCGCCTTTTGTTCGTCGTTCAGGCGCACCGGCGTTTCCACCGCCACGTGGCAGTACAGGTCACCTGGATAGCTGGAGCGGATGCCCTTGATGCCCTTGCCGCGCAGGCGGAAGGTCTTGCCCGTCTGGGTGCCTTCCGGGATGGTGATTTCCCCGCGTCCGGCCAGGGTCGGGACCTCCAGCGTGCCGCCCAGCGCCGCCTTGGTAAAGGGGATGGTCAGTTCGCAATGCAGGTCTTCGCCGTCGCGCTGGAAGATCCCGTGCGGCTTGATGCGGATTTCGACGAACAGATCGCCCGAGGGGCCCCCATTGACGCCCGGCTCGCCGTTGCCCGACGAGCGGATGCGCATGCCGTCGTCGATCCCGGCCGGGATCTTGACCTGCAGCGTCTTGTTCTTGCGGATGCGTCCCACTCCGTCGCACTCGGCGCAGGGATGGGCGATTTCCTTGCCGCTGCCGTGGCAGGTCGGGCAGGTCTGCTGCACGCTGAAAAAGCCCTGCTGCATGCGCACTGCGCCGCTACCGCCGCAGGTATGGCAGGTATGCGGGGTGGTGCCCGGCTTGGCGCCGGACCCATGACAGGTTTCGCAGTTTTCCCAGCTGGGAATGCGGATTTCGGTGTCGAAACCGTTGGCCGCCTGTTCCAGGCTGATTTCCAGGTTGTATTTCAGGTCGGCGCCCCGATAGACCTGCGGGCCGCTGCCACCGCGCCGGCCGGCTGCGCCGCCGAAGATCTCCCCGAAAATATCCCCGAAGGCATCGGCGAACCCCCCCGCCCCGCCCATGCCGGCGCCGGCTGCCGCATTGGGATCCACCCCCGCGTGGCCGAATCGGTCATAGGCCGCCCGCTTTTCCGCGTCCGACAGCATCTCGTAGGCCTCTTTGGCCTCTTTGAACTTGTCCTCGGCTTCCTTGCTGTCCGGGTTGCGGTCCGGGTGATATTTCATCGCCAGCTTGCGATAGGCCTTGCGGATGTCGTCATCCGAGGCGTTCTTGGCCACCCCGAGGACTTCGTAGAAATCGCGTTTTGCCATGGGTATCGATTACTTGCTCTATACGCTACAGATTGAAGGACACATGCCCGGGCCGGCAAAATGCCGGAACCGGGCAGGTGCAGATGGATCGCCGCGCCGTCCTGCGGACCGCCGCTGGGCGGGCCGGGACACTGCGGGCGGCGATCAGTCGCGCTTCACTTCCTTGAAGTCGGCATCGACCACATTGTCGTCGGCCGGCTGGGCGCCGTCAGCCGCAGCCGCGCCCTCGGCCGCCGCCTTGGCCTGCATGTCGGCGTACATCTTCTCGCCCAGTTTCTGGGAAGCCGTCGCCAGGACTTCGGTCTTGGCGTCGATGGCGGCCTTGTCGTCGCCCTTGGCGGCTTCTTCCAGATCCTTGATCGCAGCCTCGATGGCGTCCTTTTCAGCGGCGTCGAGCTTGTCGCCGTATTCCGTCAGGGACTTGCGCGTGGCGTGCACCAGGCCGTCGGCCTGGTTGCGCGCCTGGGCCAGCTCGGCCACGCGGTGGTCTTCCTCGGCATTGGCCTCGGCGTCCTTCACCATGCGCTCGATCTCGTCCTCGGTCAGGCCGGAACTGGCCTTGATCGTGATCTTGTTTTCCTTGCCGGTGCCCTTGTCCTTGGCCGACACGTGCAGGATGCCGTTGGCGTCGATGTCGAAAGTGACCTCGATCTGCGGCAGGCCGCGCTGGGCCGGCGGGATGCCTTCCAGGTTGAACTCGCCCAGGGCCTTGTTGCCCGCGGCGACCTCGCGCTCGCCCTGGTAGACCTTGATGGTCACCGCCGGCTGGTTGTCGTCCGCCGTGGAGAACACCTGCGAGAATCGCGTCGGGATGGTGGTGTTCTTCTTGATCATCTTGGTCATGACGCCGCCCAGGGTCTCGATCCCCAGGGACAGCGGAGTCACGTCCAGCAGCAGCACGTCTTTCCGGTCACCCGACAGCACGGAACCCTGGATCGCGGCGCCAGCGGCGACGGCTTCGTCGGGGTTCACGTCCTTGCGCGGATCACGGCCGAAGAATTCCTTGACCTTGTCCTGGACCTTGGGCATGCGGGTCATGCCGCCGACCAGAATCACGTCGTCGATTTCCGAGAGCTTGATGCCGGCGTCCTTGATGGCGGTGCGGCAAGGAGCGATGGTCCGTTCGATCAGGTCTTCCACCAGAGATTCGAGCTTGGAGCGCGTGACCTTCAGGTTCAGGTGCTTGGGGCCGGAAGCATCAGCCGTGATGTACGGCAGATTGATCTCGGTCTGCTGCGTGGAGGACAGTTCGATCTTGGCTTTTTCGGCGGCTTCCTTCAGGCGCTGCATGGCCAGCACGTCCTTGGACAGGTCGGTGCCGGATTCCTTTTTGAATTCGTCGATGATGTAGTTGATGATGCACAGGTCGAAGTCTTCGCCGCCCAGGAACGTGTCGCCGTTCGTGGACAGGACCTCGAATTGCTTTTCACCATCCACATCGGCGATTTCGATGACGGACACGTCGAACGTGCCGCCGCCCAGGTCATAGACCACGATCTTGCGGTCGCCGCGTTCGGCCTTGTCCAGGCCGAAGGCCAGGGCCGCAGCCGTCGGTTCATTGATGATGCGCTTGACGTCCAGGCCGGCGATCTTGCCGGCGTCCTTGGTCGCCTGGCGCTGGCTGTCGTTGAAATACGCCGGCACCGTGATCACGGCCTCGGTGACCTCCTCGCCCAGGTAGTCTTCGGCGGTCTTTTTCATCTTGCGCAGGATGTCGGCCGACACCTGCGGCGGGGCCAGCTTCTTATCCTGTGCCTCGACCCAGGCGTCGCCATTGTCGGCCTTGAGGATCTTGTAGGGCATCAGGTGGATGTCCTTTTGCACGGCCTTTTCGTCGAACTTGCGGCCGATCAGGCGCTTGACGGCGAAAATCGTATTGGTCGGATTGGTGACCGCCTGGCGTTTGGCCGGCGCGCCGACCAGGACCTCGCCGTCCTGCATGTAGGCGACGATGGACGGCGTCGTGCGGGCGCCTTCCGAGTTTTCAATGATTTGGACCTTGGACCCGTCCAGCACAGCCACACAGCTGTTGGTCGTCCCCAGGTCGATCCCGATGATCTTGCTCATGTTTGATCCTGTCGATATTTGAATGAGGGGCGGGCATCACCCGCCGATGTTTCTGATGTGGGGTTGCCCCCGCCGATTTCAAGACCGGCCGGCCGATACCATGACCAGGGCCGGGCGCAGAACGCGGTCGGCGATCAGGTAGCCCTTTTGCAGCGTCTGGGCGATGGCACCCTGCGGATGTTCTGACGGCACGTTGGAAATCGCCTGATGCCGGTGCGGATCGAAGGCCTCGCCGGGCTGCGGAGCGATCTCGCGCATCTGATTGCGCTCGAAGGCATTGTTCAACTGTCGCAGCGTGGACTCGACGCCCTTTTGCCAGTCGTCGGCCGTCTGGTTTTCCAGGGCCAGGGCGGCTTCCAGGCTGTCGCGCACCGGAATCAGGCTTTCGGCGAAGGATTCCGTGCCGAACTTGCGGGCCTTGGCCACGTCTTCCTGGGCGCGGCGCCGCACGTTTTCCACTTCGGCATGGGCCCGCAGCAACTGGTCGTGGTATTCGGCGACCTTTGCCTGCGCCTCGGCCAACAAAGCGGGCAGATCCTCGCCCGGCTGTCCTGCGATGGCGCCCGGCGCCGTTTCGGGGGCATCAGGGGTCTCGGCCGGACCTTGAGGCACGGCGCCCGCCGCAGCCTTCGGGTCCAAGTCTTCCTGGGGTGCCGACATGGTGAGTTCTCCAAAAACAGAAAGTACGAATGAATCGTTAGATAAGGGGAAAATCCGGGATTTCAAGAGGGCAGGTCGTCAGCCCGGTCCCCACCCCGCCAGATTGCGGGCCAGCAGATCGGCGAAGCCACGCACCCAGTCGGGTTGCGCGTTCAGGCAGGGGATGTAGCGGAAATCCCGACCGCCGGCCGCCAGGAAGGCCTCTCGGCACCCCAGGTTGATCTCCTCCAGGGTCTCCAGGCAATCCGCCACGAACCCGGGGCACAGCACGTCCACCGAACCCACGCCTTCGCGCCCCCAGGCTTCCAGCGTGGGCTGGGTATAGGGCTGCAGCCAGGGAGCCGCGCCGAAACGGCTCTGGAAGCTGACGTGCAGACGGGCGCCGTCGGATCCCAGCCGCTCGCGCAAGGCGGCGGCCGTCTGCATGCAGTCGCGGAAATACGGGTCGCCCTGCCGCACCGACGCCTGCGGCAGGCCATGGAAGCTGAGCAGCAGGCGATCGGCCTGCCCGGCCTGCGCCCAATGCGCCCTGATCGATCCGGTCAGCGTGTCGAGGTAGGCCGGATCCCGGTGGAAGCGGTCCAGAAATCGCACGGTGGGCTGATGACGCAGGCGAGCCAGATGCGCGCTGACCGCGTCCACGGCCGTCGCCGTGGTGCTGGCGGCATACTGCGGATACAGGGGCGCCACCAGGATGCGGCCACAGCCGGCAGCCTGCAGGCGGTCGATGGCCGCGTCCAGGGCCGGCTGCCCGTAGCGCATGGCCAGTTCCACCCGGACGTCCAGGCCGCGTCCGGACAGGGCCTGCTGCACACCCCGGGCCAGATCCTGGCTGTACACCAGCAAGGGAGAACCGCGATCCAGCCAGACCTGGGCATATTTGGGGGCAATGGCGGCCGGACGGCGAGTCAGCACGAACAGGCGCAAGATGATCTGCCACAGCCAGCCCGGCAGTTCCACCACGCGCGGATCCGACAGGAATTCCTTCAGGTAGCGGCGTACGGCGGCCGGCGTGGCCGCGTCGGGCGTGCCCAGATTGACGAGCAGGACGCCCAGGGGGCCGCGATCCGGACCCGGCGCATCCGGGTTCAACGCGTCGGGGTCGGGGGCGGCAGAGAGAAAACGGGTCATGAACGACAGAAAGGGAAGCAAAAGGTATCGGAGCCGCCTTCTAGGAAGAGGCCTGCCCCAGCGCATTGGACAACATGCGGGCGGTGATGTCCACAATGGGAATGACGCGCTCGTACGCCATGCGCGTGGGGCCTATCACGCCCAGCGTGCCGATCACCTCGCCATCCACCCCATAGGGCGCCGTGATGACGGAGACTTCTTCCAGGGGCACCAGGCGGGAATCCCCGCCGATGTAGATCTGCACGCCCTGGGCATGGCTGGACACGTCCAGCAGATGCAGCAGGTCGGTTTTTTGTTCGAACAGGGCGAACAGGCGCCGCAGCCGGTCCATGTCGGCCGTCATCTCGGAGATTTCCAGCAATTTGCCCTCGCCGGAGATGACGACGGACTCATCCGCCGTGTCGGGCGAGCCGATGCCGGCATCCACGGCCTGTTGCATCAGACGCGAGATGTCCGAACGCAAGGATGCCAGTTCGGCCGTCAGGGCGATGCGGACCTCGTGGAAGGACTTGCCGGAAAAATGCCGGTTGAAGAAGTTGGAGGCTTCCAGCAATTCGACTTCGGCATATTCGCGCGGCACGAAGAGGATGCGGTTCTGCACGTCGCCGTTGGGGGTGACGATGATCAGCAGGACGCGCTTGTCCGAGAGCCGGATGAATTCGATGTGGCGAAATACCTGCGTGCGCTTGGGCGTCAGCACGACCCCGGCGAACTGCGACAGATTGGACAGCAGCGAGGCCGCCGCCGTCACGGCACGCCCCGGTTCCGCAGCCGGCAGGTAGTCGGCGATATGCACGTCCGGGTGGAATTCGTAAGGCCGCACCGTCAGCAGCGTATCGACGAACATGCGATAACCCTGGGGGGTCGGCACGCGCCCCGCCGATGTATGCGGGCTGTGGATCAGGCCCAGGTCTTCCAGGTCCGCCATGACGTTGCGGATGGTGGCAGGCGACAGGTCGAAGACTTTCGACAGGGTGCGCGACCCCACGGGCTGGCCGTCCGCGATGTAGCGTTCCACCAGCGCCTTGAGCAATGCCTTGGCTCGATCATCCATGTCCTGTTCACCCATCGTGCGGGACAGTCGCAGCACACCCGCAACGGCGGCAGCGCCTTCATCCCCCTATAATCGGATACTCCTTATTATTCCATTAATCGCACAAGGAACCGGCTTCCATGCACTTCAAGACCGTGGCCCTGGTCGGCCGCTATCAGGATAGCGGCCTGGACGCGCCCTTGCGACGGCTGGGCGCCGTGCTGCGGGATGCCGGCTGCGCCGTGCTGATCGAAGCCCAGACCGGCCGCAACACGGGCGTGCAGGATTTCCCCCTGGCCTCTTACGAAGACATCGGCAAACACGCCGACCTGGCCATCATCATGGGCGGCGACGGCACCATGCTGGCGGCTGCGCGTGAACTGGCCACCTCGGACGTGGCCCTGATCGGCATCAACCACGGGCGACTGGGCTTCATCACCGATATTCCCCTGGGCAGCGCCGACGAGGCCATCACCCGCATCCTGAATGGCGCCTACGTACAGGACGACCGCATCCTGCTGGAAGGCCGCGTGATGCGCGGCGACCAGTTGATGGCGTCGGGCCTGGCCCTGAACGACGTCATCATCAACCGCGCGGGGCGCGGCGGCATGATCGAACTGCGAGTGGAATGCAACGGCGCGTTCATGCACAGCCAGCGGGCCGACGGCCTGATCATCGCCACCCCTACCGGGTCCACCGCCTACGCCCTGTCGGCGGGCGGCCCCATCCTGCACCCCCAGGTGCAGGCCCTGGTGCTGGTGCCCGTGGCGCCGCAGACCCTGTCGAACCGGCCTATCGCGCTGCCGGAAGATTCCCTGCTGAACATCACGATCCGTGCCCTGGGCCGCGTCGAATCGGGCGCCAGCGTGCACTTTGACATGCAGGCCCTGTCCAACTGCCAGGAAGGCGATCGCATCGACGTGCGCCGCAGCCCCCACCGGGTGCGCTTCCTGCACCCCCAGGGCTACAGCTATTTTTCCACCCTGCGCAGCAAGCTCAACTGGAACCGCATGCTGCACCCCTGGGACGACCCCGACGACACCCCCCGCTAAGGCCCTATGCTGCGCACCCTGCACATTCTCGATTTCGTCATCGTCGATCGCGCCGAGATCTCCTTTGAAGCGGGCTTCACGGTATTTTCGGGCGAAACCGGCGCGGGCAAATCCATCCTGATCGACGCCCTGTCCCTGGCCCTGGGGGGGCGCGGCGATGCCAGCCTGGTGCGTGAAGGCGCCGGCCGCGCAGACATCAGCGCCGTCTTCGAGGCCCCCGCTGCAGCCGCCGAATGGCTGGCCGAACAGGCCATCGAAGGCCCGGACCTGATCCTGCGGCGGGTCATCGACGCCCAGGGCCGCAGCAAGGCCTACATCAACGGCCTGCCGGCCACCCTGGCCCAACTGCGCGACCTGGGCGCCCTGCTGGTGGACATCCACGGCCAGCACGCCCACCAGGGTCTGCTGCAGCCGGCCAGCCAGCGCGATATCCTGGACACCCAGGGCGGCCACATGCCCCAGGTCCTGGCGCTGTCGGACGCCTGGACGGACTGGCGCGCTGCCCAGGCCGCACTGGATGCCGCACAGCGCGATGCGGCCGGCCAGGCGCAAGCCCTGGATCGCCTGCAACAGGACGCGGCCTTCCTGGACGATCTGGCCCCCTTGCCCGACGAATGGCCCGAACTCTGTACCCGGCAATCCCGCCTGGCCCATGCCCAGGCACTGCTGGCCGGCGCCGGCCAGGCCATCGAGGCACTGGACGGCGAGTCCGGCTCAGCGGCATCCGCGCTGCAGGCCGCGCTGCAGGCCCTGCAAGCCCTGACCCGCCACGATCCGCGCCTGGAAGAACACTGCCAGGCGCTGGAATCCGCCCGCATCCTGTGCGCAGAGACCGTCTCCGGCTTGAATGCGTACGCCGACCGCCTGGAACTGGATCCGGATGCCCTGGCCCAGGCCGATGCCCGCATGAGCCAGATGTTCACGGCCGCGCGGCGCTTCCACGTCGAACCCGACGCCCTGTGCGAACTGCACGAATCCCTGCACGCCCAGCTGCGACAGGCCCAGGCCGGCCAGGATCTGCAGGCCCTGGCGCAGGCCTGCGAACAGGCGCAGGCACGCTACCACGCCATCGCCCAGGCGCTCGGCACGGCACGCCGGGCCACGGCCCAACGGCTGGCCGAACAGGTCACGGCGGCCATGCAGGACCTGTCCATGGAAGGCGGCTCCCTGCAGGTCGCCCTACCCGCCTGCAAGCCATCGGCCCACGGCCTGGAAACAGTGGAATTCCTGGTGGCGGGACACGCCGGCACCGCACCCCGGCCCTTGTCCCGGGTGGCATCCGGAGGCGAACTGGCCCGGATTTCCCTGGCCCTGTCCGTCATTGCCAGCCAGGCTGCCCGCGTGCCCACCCTGATCTTCGACGAGGTGGACACCGGCATCGGCGGCGCCGTTGCCGAAGTCGTGGGCCGGCTGCTGCGCGAGCTGGGGCAACGCCACCAGGTGCTCTGCGTCACTCACCTGCCCCAGGTCGCCGCCTGCGCCAGTCATCACCTGCAGGTCAGCAAGACCACCCGCGACCAGCGGACGCTGTCGGCCATCCAGGTGCTGGACCCCGCTGAACGCGTCGAGGAAATCGCCCGCATGCTCGGAGGCCTGAAGCTGACAGCAGCCACCCGAGATCACGCGCGGGAAATGCTGCGGATGTCCGCGCGATAGGCACGCATACCGACGACACCCGACGCCCCGCGCTGCCGGCTTGCAGCCCCCCCGAGAGGCATTGCTGCAAAAAAACAGGGCCTTCCATCGGGAAGGCCCTGTGCATTCACTATCAGTGACAATGCCTGGTCAGGTTTTCTTGCCCGCCGAGCATTTGGGACAGATGCCGTAGAGCATCATGTTGTGGCTTTCCAGGGTGAAGCCGTTTTCCTTGGCGATGCGATGCTGGCGGCGTTCGATTTCGGCATCGGAGAATTCCACCACGCGGCCGCAGTTCGTGCAGATCAGGTGATCGTGGTGGTCGCCGTCGTTGAGTTCGAACACGGCCTTGCCGCCATCGAACTGGCTGCGCAGCAGGATGCCGGCCTGTTCGAACTGGGTCAGGACCCGGTAGACGGTGGCCAAGCCGATGTCCACGTCTTCTGCGATAAGGGCGCGATAGACGTCTTCGGCGCTGTGATGACGGGTTTCCGCCTTGCGGAAGACATCCAGAATCTTCAGGCGCGGAAACGTCGCCTTCAGGCCCATGTTTTTGAGTTCAAGCTGATCATTCATGGTTCAAGTATCCTGGGTCCGGCCGAGGAAAGCAAATCGGCGAGTCAGCCCGGTCGACCGGAATCCCGGTCTCGTTCCGAGTGCGCCAATCCGAATTCCCTTTATGATAGCGGTTTTAGCGGCCGCAATCTTCAGGCCAGTCATCGACCACGGGGGCATTTGTGCGTATCCGAGCTAGTCATTTTTCCCGCAGGGTGAACATCTGCCTGGCGGCCGGTCTGCTGAGCATCGGCCTGGCCGGTTGCGGCTCCACCAACTGGGGCTTCCCATACAGGGCAACCGTCCAGCAGGGCAATTGGATCACGTCCGAACAGGTCTCCCAGCTGGAAGTCGGCATGACGCGCGACCAGGTGCGCTTCATCCTGGGCACCCCCACGCTGCAGGACGTCTTCCATAGCGACCGCTGGGATTACCCCTATTACAACCAGCCTGGGTACGGCAAGGACGAATTGCGCAAATTCACGGTCTGGTTCCAGAACGATCTGCTGACCCGTTGGTCGGGCGACGAACAGCCCGACCGCCAGCCCTTCCAGAAAACCGACAGTGGCAAGGCCGCCGTGCAGCCCGCCGACAAGTCGCAGGCCGAAAAAGCCGCCCAGGATGCCGCTTCACCCGGGACGAACAACGACGCCGCCCCCAATGCCGGCATCTCCACCGATACGCCCCAGACCACGATCGAAACCGGCGCTCCGAACAAAACCGACTCCAACAAGGCGGAATGACCATGCGTATTGCCATTGCCGGGGCTTCCGGGCGCATGGGCCGCATGCTCATCCAGGCCGTCGTGGAATCCACGGATCTGACGCTCGCCGTCGCTCTTGACCGGCCGGGCAGCGACGGCCTCGGCCAGGATGCGGGCGGCTTCCTGGGCATCACCACGGGCGTGGCGATCACCGACGACCTGCAGGCGCTGTCCCAGGCCGACTGCCTGATCGATTTCACTCGGCCGGAGGGCACCCTGGCGCATCTGGACGTCTGCGCGGCCCACGGCGTGAAATGCGTCATCGGCACCACCGGCTTCGACGCCCAGGGCAAACAGGCGATCCGCGCCGCAGCCCAGAAAACCGCCATTGTCTTCGCCCCCAACATGAGCATCGGGGTCAATGCCACACTGAAACTGCTGGACATGGCCGCCCGGCTGCTGAACAGCGGCTACGACGTGGAAGTCTTCGAGGCCCACCACCGCCACAAGGTCGACGCGCCGTCCGGCACCGCCCTGGCCATGGGCGAAGCCGTCGCCCACGCCTGGGGCGTGCAACTGGATGACGTCGCCGACTGGGCCCGCCACGGCCATACCGGCGCCCGCGAAACCGGCCACATCGGCTTTTCCGTCGTGCGCGGCGGCGACATCGTCGGCGACCACACCGTGTATTTCTGCGGTACGGGCGAACGCATCGAGATCACCCACCGGTCCAGCAGCCGCGCCACCTACGCACAGGGCAGCCTGCGAGCGGCACGCTATCTGTCACGCAAGGAATTCGGCCTGTTCGACATGCAGGACGTGCTGGCCAGCTAGACATAATGGCCGCAGGGCTGCGCTCACGCGAAATATGCTTCGGCCCGGATCCAAGATGGCGCCGGGCCGAATCCGTACAGCGAATGGACAGGTAAGCCTCAGTCGAGCACGACGGGTTCCTGTTCCAGATCGACCCCGAACCGGTCACGCACCGCCTGGCGCACCGCCTGCGCCAAGGCCTGCACGTCCGCCGCCTGTGCGCCCCCGTGATTGACCAGCACCAACGCCTGGCGTTCATGCATGCCCACCGGCCCCAGGCGGCGGCCTTTCCAGCCCGCCTGCTCGATCAACCAGCCCGCCGCAAGCTTCACCCGGCCATCTGTCTGGGAATACGTGCGCAGATCTGGAAACCGTTGCCTCAACGCATCTGCCTGGGCGGCATCGATCACCGGATTCTTGAAGAAGCTGCCGGCATTGCCCAGCACCGCCGGATCGGGCAGCTTGCGACGACGGATGTCGCAAACGGCCTCGTAGACCTGACGGGGCGTCAGGGTGCCACCTTGCAGTGACGCATGGTCCCGAAGATCGGGATAATCCAGGCGAGGCGTCCAGGCCTTGGGCAGCGCAAAGCGCACCCGCACGATCAACCACCGCCCCGCCCCATCACGCTTGAACATGCTGTCGCGATAGGCGAAGCCACAGTCCGCAGGCGGCAGCGTGCGCTCACGGCCTTGCCTCAGATCCCAGGCGACGACGGAATGCAGGCGCTGGTCCAGCTCCAGCCCGTAGGCGCCGATGTTCTGCACCGGCGCGGCCCCCACCGTCCCCGGGATCAGCGCCAGATTTTCCAGGCCCGCCCAACCCTGGTCCAGACAGTGGGTGACAAAACCGTGCCAGGACTCACCCGCCGCAGCCTCGATGATCCAATGATCGGCGGTCTCCTGCCACACTCGGATGCCCTGCAAGGCGACCCGCAGCACACGATGCCGGGGCTGCGGCTGCATGACGACGTTGCTGCCGCCCCCCAGGATGAAGACCGGGGCATCTTGCAGACTGGCCAGCCCCGGAATGTCGGCCTCGTCATCCAGCATTGCCACCTGGGCCCGTGCAGGCAGGCCCAGCGTGTTGCAACGCTGCAGGGATTGATCGGTGAAGGCGACGGACATGGCAATGGATGCGCGCCGGCCGGGCGCAGACTGGGACAAAGGCGTAAGCATACAGCGCATGCCCGGGCGACGGCGCGCCGCCCGGCTCCATCCCCCTTCGTGACCGGCCCGCACAGGCTGTCTCCGATGAGTTGACACGCCCGCAATTCGTGCCTTATAGTTCGACTCCTGCTTGATTTCGTATCGGCGCGGCGCCTGAAAAGGATGCTTCGCCCGCCTGGAAAAGTCGCCCTGCGATTTGACAGACAAAAAATTACGACATACAATGCATGGCTTAGCTGATCAGCTAAACGCGCGGGAATAGCTCAGTTGGTAGAGCGCAACCTTGCCAAGGTTGAGGTCGCGAGTTCGAGACTCGTTTCCCGCTCCAGATTCAAAAAAGGCCCAAACTTCGGTTTGGGCCTTTTTGCGTTCGAACCCATGTCAAGCTTCGTGCATCACACGGATTACAGCCTAATCCAGGCCGCCTTCTGCACTTCATCTAGATCGGTTGATGGGACTTTGATGCCGGAGCGGCGGCTCTCTTTCACCCCTGGCCGCCCGCTCGACTTTATTGATATTCCTTGCCATTCCACTTGAAGGTGTAGGTACCGCTTTCGAACCGCAAGTCATGCATTCCATGGTGCTTGGATGGCAATACGAAGACCTTCCCGCCGGCGGTGGCAAGGCGGATCGACTTGCGAGCGTACCCTGTGGATGTCGCAAGTACCGCGTAAGTCTGGCAGCCCGCTGAACCGCATCCCCCCGTGCTATCGGAACGCGCCAGCAGATCGGGGCGATGATCGTCATCGAGATCGGCATGCCCCACATCGAAGGGCTGCAGGTCGCTATAGTCCGCGCCCATTGCTTGTTTGAGAGCCTGGGTCTCGGCCATGGTGGGCTTATCGTTTATCGTCACGCCCGGCGCCGTTGCTCCAACGGCAGTCTGCGTCACCAGCGCCATCGCACATATGACTCCCGCACTTGGCTTCATGTTCCGCTCCTGGGTAAGAGTGAGGCCAAGCACCGGGGTTCGGGTATCGCTCGACCTCCATGATTTTTTCCAACATTTTGAATCGGAATTAACAGTCGGCAGGCGTTTTCATGTTATTGGCAGCGTCTTTTTTCTGTCAATTTATTTTTTCCGGCATGTTTCCTGTCTCTTCAGACACGATTTCGGTTCTCCGCGTGATCAGCGCTACTATTGACCACAGCTTGCGGGCGACTATTCTCGAGCACACGATCATGCCAATCGATCCGGCCCTCCTTCATTCCACGCGCTGCTGCGTCGTCGGCGGTGGTCCCGCCGGCATGATGCTGGGGCTGTTGCTGGCGCGGGCGGGCGTGACGGTCACCATTCTGGAAAAGCACGGTGATTTCCTACGCGACTTCCGCGGTGACACCGTGCATCCCTCGACCCTGCAGATCCTCCAAGAACTCGGCCTGCTGCAAAAATTCAACCAGTTGCCCCAACGGCGCGAAAGCCTGCTCAGCGGCCTGATCGCCGGGCGCAAGCAATCTGTGGTGGATTTCCGTGGACTGCGACCGTTCGACTACCTGGCGTTGGTGCCGCAATGGGATTTCCTCAATCTCCTGGCGAATGCAGGCAAGCGCTACCCGACCTTCGACCTGCGCATGCGGCATACCGCCACCGGCCTGATGAGGGACGACGGGCACGTGTCCGGCGTCCGTGTCGAATCGCCCAAAGGGGCCTATGAATTGCGCGCCGACCTGGTGGTGGCCTGCGACGGACGGCATTCCATGATACGCGAGGCGGCCGGCTTGAAAGGCGCGGACTACGGGGCGCCGATGGATGTGCTGTGGTTCCGGATGCCGCGCTCGGCACACGATCCGCAAGACACGTTCGGCATCGCGAACGATGGCCACTTGATGGTCCTGCTCAATCGCAACGCGTATTGGCAGACGGCATTCGTGGTGCCTAAGGGCAGCGATGCCGACCTGCGTGCCCAGCCGATCGACCGCCTGCGCGACGCGATCGTGCGGCTGGCTCCCTTTCTGTCCGACCGGAGGGACAGCATAAAAAACTGGGATGCGATCAGCACGCTGGCGGTGCAAGTCGATCGCCTGGACCGCTGGCACACGCCTGGGCTGCTGCTGATCGGGGATGCCGCACACGCCATGTCGCCGATCGGCGGCGTCGGCATCAACCTGGCGATCCAGGACGCCGTGGCCGCCGCCAACGCGCTGGCGACACCGCTGCTGCGCGATGGAAGCCGCATCGACGAGGCGCAGCTTGCGGCGATCCAGCGACGGCGCGAACTGCCGGTGCGAGTGGTACAGCGGGTACAGCTGGCCATCCAGAACCGCGTCATCAGCCGGGCGCTGGAGGCGGACGGCAGGCCGCCGCGCATCCCATGGCTGCTGCGGCTGCTCCTGTCATTCCGCGTGGTGCGTAACCGCCCCGCCCGGCTGTTCGGCTACGGGATCCGCCAGGAGCACGTGCGCACGCCCGAACTGGCGCCCTGACGGACTTGCTGCACGATGCCCCGGTCAACTGCATCGATCGGCACCACCGCAACAGGATGCGGCAGTTCAGCCGGCCCTCCTGGGCGACCAATTCCCGCAATACGGCGCGCACCATGGCCGTCATGCTGTTTGCGACATGCCTGCAAGTGCCGCTTCGCTTGCCGACACGGGCCCGACCCTGCGCAATAGGTGGGCATGTTCAGTGTCAGAGTTGCCGAGGTCCGGCCCATCAGCCATACTGAACCCCCAGCATACATGACGTTCCTTACCTTATGCCTCTTCTGCAAGAAGAATCAGCCAACTCATGGGCTTTCGACAATGATTATCCAGAAGGGACTGAAACGCTGTTTGAAGAGGCGCTGACATGCTGGGACGATGGGAATGAGGAACAAACAGAAGCTCTGTTCAAATCGCTGCTGCTTGTCGTCCCGAATCACATCGACGCGCTTCATCATCTCGCCATGCTCTTTGCTTCACAGGGCCTCGAACTTGAAGCCTATCTGAGTGTGCGCGAGGCCGTCCGAATAGGCCTGGAAGGTATCCCGGCCGAGTTTTCCTGGCACACAGGACAAATGCTTTGGGGTCATCTGGACAATCGTCCGTTCTTGCGCGCCTATTACGCGCTCGGGCTCCACCTTCAGGCGCATCAAGGCGCCGCCAAGGCCGCGAAGTCTTTACGCGCCTGGTGTCGGTGAACCCCAATGACAACCTGGGGGCTCGGTATGTCCTCATGCAAACTCTCCTCGACATGGGAGACTGGACCAAGGCGGCAATACTGTCCCGCAGCTATCCAGAGGACATCGGACCGGACATTGCCTACTCGGGGCCTATCGCACTGCTGCATCTTGGTGAAATGGAAAACGCCAAGATCGGGTTTGAGCGGGCCGTCAGCACCAACCGCAGAGTCGCAATGGAACTACTCAAAACGCGCCACGCGCGACCAGCTTCGGAACATCCCGGCTACATGAGCATAGGGGGTGCTGAGGAAGCATTTGACTACTGGGAGCGAAATCGCACGCATTGTGCACGCGACAGCGAAGCGCTCAAGCTGCTCCAAAAAATCATCTGACGCCCCATGCCGCGCATTAACCGCTCGGTCGGGCAAGGTGGCAGGGGCCATACAATTCAAGGCACATCTCATGACAGCAAAACCCGACCTCGACCTGGACAACCCAAGCACAGCCATCGCACGCGTGCTCGCGGGCAGCCTGCAGGTGCTGGCTTTCCCCAGCGCCAGTCATGTCTACAACCCGCTGATCTACATGTGGGCGGCGCACCGGGAATACTTGCAGCGCTACGGCAGCCGGACTGGCCGGATCCTGCTGGTCGGCATGAACCCCGGCCCCTGGGGCATGACCCAGACTGGAGTCCCCTTCGGTCACGTCACCATGGCGCGCGATTGGCTGGGGATCGAAAAGCCTCTGGGCGGTCCCCTGCCGGACCAGCACGACAAATATCCCATCGCCGGTTTCGCCTGCCATCGCAGCGAAGGCAGCGGGGATCGATTCTGGGGCTGGGCACGAACACGGTTTCACAGCCCGGACCGCTTCTTCCAGGAAATCTTTGTCTGGAACTACTGCCCCTTGCTGTTCCTGCGCAACAACCGCAACCTCGTCCCCGAACAATTGCACAAGGCCGAACGCGAACCGCTGTTCGGCATCTGCGACGCGGCGCTGGACGCCGTCATCCACGCGGTCCAACCGCGCGCCGTGGTGGGCATCGGGCGCTTCGCCCACGGCCGCGCACAGGCCATCGTGGGCGATACCGTACCCACGGCATACCTGCTGCATCCCAGCCCGGCCAATCCCACCGCCAACCAGGGCTGGGCCGAAGTGGCCGACCAGGCCCTGGCCCCCTGGCTGTAGTGATGCGCATCCATCCAGCCGGCACTTGATGGCTACCGCACCAGGGATACATGATCGCGAATACTTCCAGGAGAGACCCACCCATGATTGATCATCTTGACCATCTCGTTCTGACAACAGCGCGGCCCGACGCCTGCATCGACTTCTACACCCGCGTCCTGGGCATGCAACTGGAACGTTTCGTGGGCGGCACGCCACCCGTGCAGCGGCGGGCGCTGAAATTCGGCAATCAGAAGATCAACCTGCACGTCCAGGGCGCCGAATTCGAGCCCAAGGCACACCTGCCGGTACCCGGCGCACTAGACCTGTGCTTCATTGCCGATATCCCGCTGGATCAGGTGATCGCCCAGTTGGCCAACCACGGTTGGCCGATCGTGGAAGGGCCGGTACAGCGCACGGGTGCCACCGGAAAGATCATGTCGGTGTACGTCCGCGACCCGGATTTCAATCTGATCGAGATTTCTGTGCTTGCACAGTAGCCTGGGGCGGGCACGAAACCCACCACAGGCGTCCTTAGTAATCCCACTGCACCGGGACGAAACGGAAGCTCTTGCCCGCCTTCGCAATGTGCCCGATGGATGGAAACGCCACATGCGTCGCAGCCAGCAGGGCACCGGTTTCGGCCGCGTCATTCAGCAATCCGATACGTACGGCCGCAGCTACTTCCGGCTCGTGCTCGAAGCCATTCTGCCACTCGGGATTCTCGAAACCGACTTCGAAAATCGCGTCGCCGACGAAGGTCAGCTTCTCGCCGTTCGATGCCACGTCCACGACACAGTGCCCCGGCGTGTGTCCTCCCGTCACACGCGCCGACACTCCCGGTGCGACATTCACAGTCTGATCGAACTGCACGATGTTATCGCTGTAGAGTTCCACGAATCTTGCCGCTGCCTTGCGGAGCGCGGGAGGAACCGCCTCGGGCATTACCGTCTTGCTGAAATCCGGATTCTGCCAGAACGTCACTTCGGCAGACGACACATGGATACGCACGTCGGGCCGCAGCTTCGCCTTGATCCCTTCGACGTTCAGCCCGCCGACGTGGTCCATGTGCATATGCGTAATCACGATATCCGTGATCGCGGCCAGGTCGATGCCCGCAGTTTCCAGCCGCATTACCGACTGACCTGCACGCGAGAAGTACTCGAAACCGTCGCCCACGCCAGAGTCGATCAGAATCAATCGTTCGCCGCTGCGCACGAGCGCGATATTCAGCGCCCAATCAAACATATCGCGTTGCAGGAACCTGCCATCGAACCATTCATTGCGGTCGGCCTCGCTCACATTGGTGGACATGGTGGAAGTCGGCAGCGGCAAAATGCCATCGCTGATCAGTGCGACATCGACCTCGCCGATGCGTACTGCGTAGCGGGAAGGTACGAATTCGCCGGAACCTTCTTTGCCAAGGTTTTCAGTCACCGGCTGGACATTGCGGATTGTCGTGTTCATTTTCTATAGTCCTTTCAATCAGGTTGATGCAAACCGCTCAGAGCGGCATTTCGTTGCTTCCTAGCTATTGCTCCGTCGGAATCAGGATCGGCGCGCCTTGTTTCTTCACGAGCATGACCAGGAATTTCGCAGGCTTCGTATTGCTCGCGTTTCTGCCGACCGTATGGATATCGTTCGGCCCCTCGTAGAAGGTATCGCCAGGATTCAGCGTGACTTTCTGTCCACCCTCCAGGCCCATGACTATGGAACCCTCCAGCACATAGACGAAAGCATGGGCATCGTGGCGATGAACGGGATCGACACTGCCCGGTGGATAATCGACCGTAATGACCGTGACTTCCTTGCCGGGATAATCGGCGAGTGCCTTGCTCAGCACCTGCGTCACCTGGGCCTCCGGCGACCCATGGGCCTGGGCGACGCCACCGGCCAACAGCAGCGTCGCTGCCAGAATTTTGGGAACTCGCATGAAGGGGCTCCTTCTGATTGAAATCAGGCCAGGCCGGACTTATCCACGCCGAAGGCCTTGTCGTAGATACCGGGCGGAACACGAAAACCGATATTGACGCGGTTCCATGCGTTGATCGACATCACATGGAAGGTCAGGTCGGACAGTTCCTTTTCCGAATACTGGGTGCGCACCCGCTCATAGATTTCGTCGCTCACGCCCAGCGGTGAAATCCGGGTCAGGGCTTCGGTCCACGCCAGCGCAGCGCGCTCGCGCGGCGAAAACAGGTCGGATTCACGCCATGCGGCGACATGGTGCAGGCGCAAGGCGCGCTCACCGTGCAGAGTGGCTTCCTTCACATGCATGTCCAGGCAGAACGCGCAGCCATTCAGCTGCGAGGCCCGGATATCGACGAGATCGAGAATGGATTCCTCGATCGAAGCCTTTTTCAGCAACATGCCGAGTTCAACCAGTTTCTTGAACAGTTCGGGGGATTGCTGCTGGTAGTTGATACGTTGTGTCATGTCTTACTCCTGTTGGTCAGTAAAAAATGGGCGTGAAGCCGCTCAGGCCCTGAATGCGGCGCTGGCAAGCCAGTTGTTGAAACGCGTGGGTCCGAGGCGGGCGCCCTTGCGGGCCGTCAAGGTGCGGTCATCCAGATCGCTGCCGAAATAGCGCGCACGGACGTCGGCGATCACCTGGCGGCCGCTGTTGCACCGCGCGAGGTACTTGCGCGCCAGTTCGTCCATGGGGAAACAGTCCTGACCCGCGACTTCCACCATGTCGTTGATCGGCATCCCGACAGCCAGATCGGCCAATGCAGCCGCAACATCATCTGCAGCGACGGGCTGGATCAGTGCCGGGGAAATATGCACTTCGGCCCCATCGGTACAGTGTTCGACGATGCTGCCGACGAATTCGAAAAACTGTGTGGCCCGCAACAAGGTGTACGGAATCGGCGAAGCCTCGAGCAGGGCTTCCTGCACAGCTTTTGCATAAAAATAACCGCTCTGCTGCAAACGCTCGGTCCCCACGACCGACAACGCCAAGTGGTGCTCGACACCGGCTGCTTTCCCGGCTGCCAGCAGATTGCGGCCGGCCGTCTGGAAAAATGCGACTGCCGCCTCCTTCTCGAAAGAAGGAGAATTGGCGACATCCACCACGACCTGCGCTCCCTCGAGCGCCTCGGCCAGGCCGTGGCCGGAAATCACATCGACTCCGCTCCTTGGCGATGCCGCCACCACCTCGTGCCCGGCACGTCTCAGCCGAGCCACTACGTTCGAGCCGATCAGCCCACTGCCTCCGATCACGACGATTTTCATATCTCACCCTCTATTGAACGTGGTCAAAATCCATGGATGCATTATTATTTCCAGTGGCTGCGACCGCTTTGCCAACACCTTGTATTTCCATCCAAGATTCCTTGATTCATCCAGAGCGCCAGATGGGCATGGGGCGGCCTGCTTCCAGAAATGGGGAGGATCCCAATGCAATGCGTTTTCGCCGACTGCGCGCTGGATCTGGAACGCCGCGAACTGCACCGCGCGTCCCAGCTGGTGGCGACGACACCCAAAGTGTTCGACCTGCTTGCCTACCTGATCAGCCAGCGCAACCGCGTCGTCACGCGCGACGAACTGATGGAAGCGGTATGGGGCGGGCGAATCGTCTCCGAATCCACAGTCGCCAGCCACGTCAATGCCGCGCGTACGGTGGTCGGAGACGACGGCCAGAAACAGCGCATCATCAGGACCATCCCGCGCAAAGGGTTTCGGTTCGTCGCTGATATCGAGATGCCGTGCGCGCCGGCGCCTTCCGTCGAACCGGCAGCGGCCGGCAACATGCCGCCGGACGATGCAGGCCTGCGCGGCAAACCCTCGATCGCGGTCCTGCCATTCGTCAATTTGAGCGGCAGCGTCGAGTGCGATTATCTGGCTGACGGAGTGGTCGAAGACATCATCACCGCGCTGTCGCGCTACCGCTGGCTATTCGTGGTGGCGCGCAACTCGAGCTTCACCTACAAGCACCGCATCGTCGACGTGAAGCAGGTAGGGCGCGAACTCGGCGTGCGCTACGTGCTGGAAGGCAGCTGGCGGCAGGCGCAGAACCGGGTCCGCATCAGTGGGCACTTGATCGATACCGCAACAGGCGCAACCCACTGGGCCGACCGTTTCGAAGGTGTGCTGACCAATCTGTTCGAGTTCCAGGACCAGATCGCGGACAGCGTTGTGGGCGCCATCGCGCCACAAGTAGAGCGAGTGGAAATCGTGCGGGCGCGGTCCAAGCCCACTCAGAACCTGAATGCCTACGACTATTACCTGCGCGGCATGGCCTACCTGCATCGAGGCACGTGCGACGCCGTCGACCAGGCCCTGCCGCTGTTCCAGCAGGCGTACGCCTGCGATCCCGACTTTGCATCGGCCTACGCGATGGCGGCGTGGTGTCACTGCTGGCGCAAAGTCAATGACTGGATGCGGGACTGTCCCGCTGAGACGGTGGAAGGCGTGCAGCTGGCGCGGCGGGCAGCCGAGCTTGGCCCATACGATGCGGAAGTGCTGACGCGCTGCGGACACGTCCTGGGCCACCTGGCCGGTGACCTGGTTGCAGGCATCACCTTGCTGGAACACGCGCAACGACTGAATCCCAACCTCGCTTCGGCCTGGTTTCTGGGCGCATTCTGTCACCTGTGGCACGGCCAGACAGAACAGGCCATAGAACAATTCACACGCGCCATGCATCTGAGCCCGGTGGACCCGGAGCTCTACCGCATGCAGGCGGGCATGTCCGCCGCAAATTATTTTCTGGGCAATTTCACCGAAGCGGAAACGTGGGCCAGAAAATCCGTGCAGAACATGCGGAACATGGTGCTGTCGCAAGCGATGCTCGCCGCCAGCCAAGCCATGCTGGGCAAGCAGGCAGAGGCCGCAACGTCCATCAAACGCCTGAGAGAAATCGCACCCGCCGTCTGCCTGGACGTCCCGTTTGGCTGGTTGCCGACCCAAAATCACGTGAACTACGGGCTCATGATCGAGGGCCTGACGAAGGCGGGGTTATAGTCCGAGGGGACCGACGCACGTCAGTCCAGCGCAAAATCGGGTAGCCTCCTGGCTGCTGATAAGAGAATGCACACAATGGACATAGCATTGACCCTACTGGCGATCGTCGTGACCTGGCGATTGCTATGCCTGCGCTACCAGCGCACCCACATCGCCTTGCTGGGACGGCACCTGGCCGGCCTGCAGATCGAGCGCCACATGGAAGCCCTGACGCAGGGCTACACCCGCGCCATCCACGAACAGGACGAAGCCCGTCAACTTCAGGTGCTGGGTTCTTTCGCCCAGACCGAAAGCGCAGTGGCCGCGCAGGTCCAATCCCTGGCCGACACCATGCAGCGGGAAGACGCGCAAGCCACCCGCATGGGGGTGCTCTCGTTTTGCGTGCCCTGGATCGAACGCTTTCTGCCCGCATCGACGCGGGATTTCAGGGCGCTGCTGCACATCCACGCCACCGGCCTGCGCCACGTCGTGGACAACGAAAGCCGCTGGGATCCAAAAGACCGTGCCTATCATCTTTCAGCGGAGCTGTATCTGTTTCAGCACAGCTGCCACTGGTACTGCAAGTCCCGCGCCGTGGCCGATGCGCGCCTGATGCTGCGGCATCAGGTACAGCGCCAAAAAGCCCTGGAATCCGTCTCCACCGCGACCCGCTCGGCATACCTGAAATGGCTGCAGGACGGCGCGCAGTAAATATCGGACAGCGCCCCAAGGCGACGCAGGCGGTTCATCTGCGCATTCGGTCGCAGCCAACTGGGCCTGAGGCGAGCACCTACCCCGGCAGGCGCAGCGTCGTACTCACGCTGATGCGCTTGAAATCCGACACCAGAATATCAATGCGGACGTCCCACCGGTCGCGTCGGGGCAAGCGGATGTCGTGCACCTGCCAACTGCCGTCTTCGGCCCGCTGCGCCGGATAGGCAATCGGCTCGATGCCGGCCTCGGGATCGGAGAACACGACCTCGACGGCCTGGGCCGACAGGGGTTTGGCATCCGGCGCAAGCAGACGCAGGGTCAGCATGGCGGCCCCGCCGCGCTGTGGCGGCAGGTAGCTCAAATTCACCATCGCCTGCGGGCTCTGAACATGTTCCGACACAGCCTGAACAGCCCCTCCGGACGCCGCATCCAGCGCACGCGGAGGTGGCGTGAAACGCCACAACGCGACGACGGCAAGAATCGCCAACGCCACGACTCCTTCGACGGCGACCACCCGGCGCAGCGAGCTGCGGGCCTGTGCATTGCCCGCCAACGTCGCGCGGGTCAGGCGATAGCGGTTGTGCGCGCCCAGCGCCAGCAGCACGGTCACCAGCAGCAGCTTGCCGATCAGCACGCGCCCATACGCAGTCTGCCACAGCGAGGACAGCGCATCGAACTGCAGGTAGATCAGCACCGCGCCGCTGGCCACCAGGGCCAGCAGTGCCGCTGGAATGATGCGCGAAAACCACTGCAGCAAGCCCGATACCCCAGCCGGGGACCTCAGCGCACCGTACAGCGGCGCCAGCGAACCGACCCAGATCGTAACAGCCACGACGTGCAGCCATACAGCGGGCCTGGCCAGCCAGGCGGGTGGCGCAGTGCTCGCATGCCCGCTGGCGGCCAGCGCGAGACCCAGCAGAACCACTGCCGGCAACGCCAGCGCCGCGCGGATGCGGGCGGTCAGCGCCATCCAGGATAGCGCCGCGCACACCAGGGCCAGCAGCGCCAGGGCAACTGTCAACCCGAAGGACGTGGCGGCGGCAACCTGCCAGGCTCGGGCTTGAAACAGGCCTGACAGCGGCAGATCCAGGGCATCGATCCCCAGCAGGCCGACATTGGCGATGGCAACCGCAGCCGCTACGGCCAACAAGGACAGTCCCCAGATCCGGCCGCGCGGCCGGGCAGCCGTGCGCGATTCACAGACGGCCAGTCCGATCCCGGCAATCAGCGTCACATACCAGGCAACCACCCCCAGCCACACCCAGAAATCCCGGACCGGACGAGTCGAACGGACCTGGACGGGATCGCCGCCTGCTGCTCCGACGGCAAAGGTGAACGTTCCACCCAGAGGATGGCCGTCGGCAGATATCACGCGCCAGCTCAAGGCATAGGTTCCCCGTTCCGACAATGTCGGCAAGGACAGGCTCACACCGTCATCCACCGCCCGGATTCTACTCACTTCCCGGGCTGTTCCGCCCGGCTCGACCAGCGTGAAAACCAGCGCGGACACTGGTTCGTCGAACGTCAGTCGCACCTCGGACGGGGCACTCTGCAGTACCGCCCCTTGAGCAGGCACGCTCGACACCAAGGCCGCATGCGCGAATGCCAGTTGCCCCCAGACCAAGGCCGTCAGCGCCAACAACGTGCTTGCAAGCCCCTGAAACCAGTGCCGCGCCGCGCATGCGCCGATCTTCTGCACATTCATGTTCATCCTCCCAGGCACGGGGCGCCTGGCCGGCAGGCGCCCCGAAAGCCCAGATTACCGGGCCTTGGGCAACAGCTTCAGGCCCGGAGCCGGCGTGTCCGAATGCCCGCCGTGCCCATGCGCTTTTTCTGCGCCTTCGGGAATATCGATCCAGCGGTCGACGCCCTTCTCGCATTCCTGAATCACCGGGAAATACAGCGTGGTGCCTGGCTTCAGGCTGCTGCTGAGATAGCCCTTGAACACGAACTCGTCGTAGAAGTCATCGGGCAACGGCCCGCCGGTCCACTCGACCTCCGTCACACCCGAAGTGATCTTCGATCCATAAAGGTCATAGGACTTGCTGTAATCGCCCTTCACGACCTTCAGATCCCAGCCCGCCTTGGGCTGCGGCTTGACGCCAAGAACGCCTTCCGGGATCTGGATCCGCAGCTTCACCGTGGCAGAACCCTGGCAGCCATGCGGTACCTGCAATACGGCTTTGTAGCTGCTGCCCACCGGCGCCTGCTGCGTCTCGAAGCTGATGTGGGAAAAGGCTGAAGGAGCGAACAACAGGGCGGCGCACGCCGCAACGGCGGACGCACCGGTACGAAAAACGAACATTGAAAACCTCGCTTGAAAGAATGACAGCCGTTCCGGCCGCACATCGTGTGGCCGTCGACAGGGGAATCAGGCGAAGTTCAGTGGCGGAGCGCGCGGCCCCAGGGGCGGGCCGGCAGCGGATGAGACCACCGCCGGACGGGCTCGTGCGAATATGAGCGGCAAGCTGCGCACCGCCAAGCCCGCAAGCGTCAGGCCCGGCTGCGCAGGCAAGGCTGCATGCGAGACGGCAAGGCAGAAGGGGCAGCTTTGATAATCGTGGTGCCCATCGACAGGATGCGACAGATCGTCCACCAGATGCGAGAACGTGACGCCCGCATCTCCGGTACCAGGGCAAAACTCCAAGGCCGACAAACCCCTGGCCGCATTCGCGGCCGGCATGTAGCCGGCAGGAATCAGCGCCCGGCACAGAAACGCTGCGACGACCAGGCAAAAAACGAGGTGCCGGGCCGCTGCGCGTGGAACTCTGGGAAGCTGTCTGATAGCGGGCATGGAGGCCATGATACGTCAAAAATGACGCCACGCAGCCACCCCCGCCATTCGCCGGCGGCCGGCATGCGCCCGGGTCCGCCCAGCCAGGCGAAACTCGCCCCGTTACAGCGTCACCTTCCCCTCGATGCAGGTGACGACCTCGCCGCCAATCCAGATGTCCGGGCCCGATTTCCGGACATGCACGCGTCCCGCGCGGCCCAGCGCCGTGCCCTGCGATGCCACGTAGGCATCCAGAGCACGTCCGCTGCCGATCAACCACTGGGCCACACCGGCATTCAGGCTGCCGGTGACCGGATCCTCTGGAATACCCAGGCCCGGCACGAATGCGCGGACCTCGAACTGCGCTTCCGTGCCATCGACGGTGGGGTCCCAGGGGGCGATGACGCCGACTTTCAGGTCGCCCAGTGCAGCTGGGTCCGGTCGCAAAGCCAGCACCTGACGGCGCGAAGCCAGCAGCACCGCCAGCCAGCCGGGGCCGTTGTCTACCCACTGCGCATCCAGGATGTCGCCAAGGCCCAGACCCAGGCCAGCGGCAATGCGCGGCAGCAGCTCGGTTTCCACTGCGCCCGAGCGCACCAGGGGCGGTGCGGCGAAAGCGACGCCTGAGCCATCACGGCGCAGCGTGATCAGTCCAGCGGCGCATTCCTGGATGATCGTGTCACCGCGTGGTTGCCCGCCACTGGCCAGCCAGACGGCGCAGGCGCCCAGCGTGGGGTGCCCCGCAAACGGCAATTCGCCACGCGGTGTGAAAATCCGCACACGGTAATCAGCCTGCGGTGCCGCGGGACGCAGCAGGAAAATGGTCTCGCTGAGGTTGGTCCAATTGGCGAACGCTGCCATCCGGTCGTCCGACACCCCATCGGCGGCGATGACGACGGCCAAAGGATTGCCCTTCAGCGGCACGCTGGAAAACACATCCACTTGCTTGAAATCGAAACTTGGCATCGCGCGTACCTTGATCCACAAAGACTGACAATAGCCCAGGAAATACCTGCCGGACAATGCCTGCGCGAGACAGGGGCATGCAGGCCGGTTCGTATCGCGGGTCCTCGTGACAGGCTATAATCCTGCTCGCATTCCGTTCATGGGTTCCCTCACCCCATTCACCAAAAAGGTCTTTCATGATGCCCTTGCTCGTCCCCTCATCGCGGACATCCCGTTATCTGGCCTTGCTGGTCGCCTTTCACATCGCGATCATCATCGCCAGCAACTACCTGGTGCAGTTGCCGATCGATCTGTTCGGTTTCCACAGCACCTGGGGTGCTTTCAGCTTCCCCTTCATTTTCCTGGCCACCGACCTGACCGTGCGGCTGATCGGCAAAGCACAGGCCCGCCGCGTGATCGCGCGCGTGATGGTGCCGGCGCTGATCGCGTCCTACATCGTGTCGGTGCTGTTCCACGAAGGCCGCTTCAATGGTGTCGACGCCCTGGGCGCGTTCGACAGTTTCGTGTTCCGCATCGCGTTTGCCAGCTTTGCGGCCTACGTCTTTGGCCAGTTGCTGGATGTGCAGGTCTTCGACCGCATCCGCCGCAACAGCCGCATGCCCTGGTGGGTAGCGCCGTCCGCATCCGCCGTGCTGGGGCAGGCGCTGGATACGGCCATCTTCTTTGCGGTGGCCTTCTGGCACAGCAGCAACCCCTTCATGGCTGAACACTGGGTGGAAATCGCCCTGGTCGACTATGCCGTCAAGCTGTCCGCCAGCCTGCTGCTGTTCGTGCCTTTATATGGCATCGTCCTGAATGCCGTGCTGCGCATCCTGGGCCGTCGCACCCCGATCGAGGCATCGCCGGCCTGAACACTGGCCGCGCGATGATCGCTCGCGATTTTGTCAGAAGACCCTACAGCGGATTGGCTCTCCAATCCCCCTATGGAACTGCAATGCGTGGCCAGCCGTGCGGGCAGCCGACGCGGGCTGCTTGTCGAACCCGCTTACAGTGCTGCCGGGAAGACCTTGATATGGTGTCCATGAGACCCTTGTTTTCAGGAGATGCTCATGTCGAAGAAAATTCCCGGACTCCTCGCCGTTCTGGCCGGCAGCTTTGTTATGGCCGCCTGCTCGACCCCATCCACCGTCACGACCAACGACGGGAAAACCGACTACACGGCCGATGCGCCCCAGACGGATACGGACGATGGCTTTGTGAGGTACGAAAAGGACGGCCATGAGGTCAAGGTCAACAAGTCCGACGTCAAGCGGATCGAGGAAGTGAATTGACCTCCGGTCGGCAGGGCCGACGTCCCGCGCCCCACGGCGGGACGATCCCGCCGAAGCCGCCTCAGCCGTAGGCTCGCTTGAAGAATGCCACGGTGATGAAAATCGTCAGGGCCAGAGTGCCGTAGCGGATGATGGGCGCCGGAATCCGTTTACCCAACAAGGCCCCGGCATAGCCGCCCAGGCTGGCCGTGACGAGCATGACGGCGGTTTCCCGCCACTGCACGGCGCCGGCCGCCACGAAGATCGCGACAGCCATCGTATTGGCCACCGTCACCATCAGCACGCGCGGCCCGCTCATGCGCTTGATGTCGTGCGAGCCCAGCAGGCCCCAGACGGCCACCATCATGATGCCCACCGCCCCGCCGAAATAGCCGCCGTAGATGCCCAGGCCGAACTGCAGGCACATCACCAGAGCAGGATGCACCCGGCCATGCGCACGGACCCATTCACCGACCCTACGCCCGAAGGCCAGCGCCAGCGTGGCGACCAGCAACAACCAGGGCAGGATGAAATCGAAGGCCCGTGAAGAGGTCCACAGCAACATCAGGGCGCCCAGGCTGCCGCCCAGCAAGGTCACCCAGAACAGCTTTTTCAAGGGCACGTCGCCCACGCCGCTCAGGCTGTCGCGATATGCCCAGGCGCTGGCCACGCTGCCGGGGTACAAGGCCACCGTGCTGGACGTATTGGCCAGCACGGGCGGCACGCCGGCTGCGATCAGGGCCGGCAGGCTGACGAACGAACCGCCACCCGCCAGGGCATTCATGGCGCCGGCCACCAAACCAGCGCCAGCGACCAGCAACAGTGATTCCATCGACACGTATCCTGTTTGGTTGACTCAGACGAGCAGCGGCCTCATTTGGCCCGCAGCACGATCTGCGTGATTTCCGAAGGCCGCCCCAGGCGGATCGCCAGGCCGTTCCACAAGCCAGTGCCGTTGCTGACGTACAGCGCCATGGGCCCGACCTGGTACAGGCCGGAGACGAATCCGTCATTGGCCCATTGGGTGATGAAATGCACCCCCAGGATCTGGCCGCCATGGGTATGTCCCGACAACTGCAGCGCCACGCCCGCGCGTGCATTGGCGGGCGCATCGCCCGGCCGGTGTTCCAGAAGAATCACCGGCGCCCCTTCGGGAATTCCGTGCAAGGCGGCCTTCAGGTCGGGGCGCGGCAGGCCAAAGGCCCCCGCCTGACGGTCAGTCATCCCGGCCACCGCCAGCGATGCGCCGTCGTGCTGGATCAGGACATGGCTGTTTTCCAGCATGGTCAGACCCAGGGCACGATAGGCCTGCATCCAGCGGACGTAGTCGGCGTAGTACTCGTGATTGCCCGGAATTGCCAGCACGCCATCGTGCGCCCGCAGATCCTGCAAGGGCCTGACGTCATCCGCCCGAAGTTCGGGCATGCCATCGGCCAGATCGCCCGTGATGACGATCAGGTCCGGATCCAGCTGGTTGGCGCGCGCCACCACGGCAGCCTGCCAATATTGTGGCAGCAGGCGGCTGGCATGCAGATCTGTCAGCTGCACAATGCGATAACCGTCAAATGCAGCGGGCAGGCCGGGGATCGTGACCGCCACGGTGCGGACGTTGGGGATCTTGACGGCCTGCCAGACCCCGATGGCAGACAAGACCAGCGCCAGCCCGCCGATGGACAGCCCCACCGCCCGACCCTGCAGGATCACACGCCCTGCGCCACGCGCCGGCAGCCACACCAGCAGGCCGACGATATCGCGCAGCAGCAACAGCAGCGCCAGCAGCAACACCACGCCAAAGGCCCAGCTCAGGCCGATCAGGATCCACTGAGGCAATTCCGGGGACCCCAGCGTGCCGAAAAATCGCCCCGTGATCTGGTGATACTGAGCGGCCAGCAGCAGAACCACCGCCAGGGCTACCCGCCCCCCCAACCCGCAAGGCAAGGGCCAGACAAAACGCCACACGGCGTACAACCAGATGAGGCCGGTGACAAAGGGCAGGAGGGTTCCCATGAAATGATCCAGTCGTGTTCAGCAGGGCGAAATGGCGCCGGCAAAGAAAAATATCTTACCAAGAACCACCGCGCCGACATGAACCCCACCTGAACGGCTGCTTCACCCCTGATTCAGGCAGCGGCTTCCATACTGCCTTCATCGCCGAACCGATCGGCCCGCACATGGAAGTCCGCATGAAGACACGTACCGTTCTGCTCTCCTTTCTGGGGATCCTGACCCTGGCCTGGGCCTGGGACGCATTCGTTCTGAACCCCATGCCCGGCGACGCCGCCTGGGTCGCCCGCAAACAGGGCATCTACCTGACCGGCATCTGGGCCATGGGCCTGATGTCCCTGACCATGATGCTGGCCATCCGCCCCGCCTGGCTGGAACCCGCCCTGGGTGGCATGGACCGCATCTACCGCCTGCACAAATGGGCCGGCATCCTGGCGATCAGCCTGGGCATCACCCACTGGCTGATGGAAATCGGCGGGAGCGCCCTGCGCGCGCTGGTCGGCGCCGCCGTGAACAAACCCCCCAAGGTCGCCGTGGTGGACTTCCTGCAGTCCAGCCACGGCCTGGCCAAGGACATCGGGGAGTGGGTCATCTACGCATTGATCGTTTCCCTGGTGATCAGCCTGTGGAAAGCCTTCCCCTACAAATCCTGGCGCATCCTGCACCGGGTCATGCCGCTGCTGTATCTGGCCCTGGTCTTTCACAGTGTGGCCCTGACCCCAGCCGCCTGGTGGCTGCAGCCGCTGGGGCTGATCATGGGCGTCCTGATGCTGGGCGGCAGCCTGTCGGCCATCCCGGCCCTGCGCCAGCGCATCGGCCAAGGCCGCCGGCATGCCGGGCACATCGACTCCATTCGCCAGCTGGAAGGCGGCATCACGGAAGTGAACTGCACGATGGAGAAAAGCTGGCCTGGCCACCAGGCGGGCCAGTTCGCCTTCGTGACCTTCGACGCTCGCGAGGGCGCTCATCCCTACACGATCGCCAGCGCCGGCCAGGCGGACCGCCTGACATTCCAGATCAAGGCCCTGGGCGACTACACCCGTACGCTGGCGCACAACCTGCAGGCCGGCCAGCCTGTACAGATCGAAGGCCCCTATGGCCGCTTCGACCACCGCCGGGGAGAGGACCGCCAGGCCTGGGTCGCCGGCGGCATCGGCATCACGCCGTTCCTGGCCTGGCTGGAATCGCTGCAGGACCAGCCCGACGCCGCTCCTCAGGCACAGCTGCATTACTGCGTGCGCGACGCCGCCCGCGATCCCTTTGTCGGCCGCCTGCGCGACCTGTGCGCCACCTTGCCGCGCATCACGCTGCACGTGCATGACGCCAGCGCCGGACAGCGGCTGGATGCGCGCATCCTGCGCCAGGAAAGCGGGGTGCAAGCCGGTGAAGCGCTGGACGTCTGGTTCTGCGGCCCGGCCGGCCTGGCCCGCCAGCTGGAAACCGGCCTGCAGGCCCTGGGCCTGAAAGACGTGCCGGTGCACCGGGAGGCGTTCGAGATGCGCTGAAAAATTTATCGTATAATGCTGGACTTGACTGGATTGCCCCAGTCCATCACCGGCGCAATGGCAGAGTGGTGATGCAGCGGACTGCAAATCCGTATACGTCGGTTCGATTCCGGCTTGCGCCTCCAAGGTTTCCGAAGATTTACCGGCCCACCGTGTGGGGAAAAATCGACATAAGGCCCGCCACAGCGCGGGCTTTTTTGCGCCTGAGCAGTTTGCGCTGGTGCTGCGGGATATAGGGTAAATACCAACCTTGCTTTCTTCTTCTAATGACTATATAATTTAGTCATTAATCAGAGGAACAGAAATGCAACTATTCCACACCAGCCCAACCGAAATCAGCAAGATCACCGAAGCCGGTCGCTTCGGCAGCTTCCTGTTCTTCTCCAGCCACGTCTACACGATGACCGCCGGCGAGGCCCTGGTGTACAGCCTGGATATCGACGAAGACAGCATCATCGACGCCGGTCGGTTGTTCTATCACGAGGACGCCGAAAAGCTGCGGCCCCTGGTCGCCGAACTGGCTGCCCGCATGGACATCGACGAAGCCACGGCCGAGGCCCTGATCGAAGAATCGCAACAAGTCCACGACCTGGATGGAATCGACATGGAAGACGCGGCCGATCTGTCATGGGACGTCCAGCACTTCACCGCCCGCGCCGCCGCCCTGCTGGACTTTCGTGGTGTCGCTGTCTCCGACGAACAAGGCACGGCCTACCTGATCGACATGCTGGGCCGCGAAAACGAAATGGTGCGCGAATGAATCCGGCAGACTTTCAGGCCTGGCGCCAGCACATGGGAATGTCTCAACGGGCCGCAGCTCAGGCTTTGGGGGTATCGCTCCCCACCCTGCAGGCCTGGGAGCGCGGCGCCAGCTTTCAGACCGGAAAGCTTGTAGAAATTGACCGGCGTACAGCGTTGGCCTGTGCGGCACTGGCGGCTGGCATAGGAGAATGGGCGGCTATAGCCGAAGCACAGCCGCACAGAACGGCTTAGAATTGCGACGAGATTTCCTCAATATCTGCCGCGCAGGCAGCGCGTTGGTCATTCCAGATCGAACGCAGATGAAAGGAAATTATTGTGGAAGCAATTGCGCCGGAGCGGACGCTGTCCGCGTGGATTGTCACGTACAAAAAGATCATTTCTGAACGAGAAGTAAAGCCGAAAACACTGCAAGACAAGGGGTTGTGGCTGGGGTATTTGGAGGCTGCGTTCGGCAATCGCATCATCGATAGCATCATGCCATTCGAACTGGCAGCGATGGCAAAAAAAGTTGCAGAAACGGGAAAACAGACTGCCGCCAGGCGCATCATTATTGAGGCAAAAGACCTCTTTTATGAGGCCCTGCTGAACGGATTGGTTTTTCGTAATCCGGCTGACTCTGTGCGTCCCATCAAGCCGAAAATCAAGCGTAGAAGGCTCACGCTCGAAAGCTGGCAAGACATGTACGCCCTGGCGCCAAACGGTTCTATTCAGCGCAGAATGCTGCTTCTTTCACTTGTTTCAGCACAGCGGCGTGCGGATCTATGCACTGCGAGATTTGCAGACGTTCAAGACGGACACCTGCATGTCATACAACAAAAAACCGGGCGGCATATCCGCATTCCGACTACCCTGCGACTTGATGCAATCGACGTATCTCTCCAAGACGCTATTGAAGAATGTCGCCTTGCAGCCAAAGGGTCCCCGTACATGCTTCCGATGCGCAAGGGAAATCAGAGTCCGCCGCACCGGTTGACGAACCTTTTTTCGGAATGCCGAAAAACAGTCACTATTTCCGTCGACTCAGGCCAAAGCCTGCCTTCGCTGCACGAAGTAAGGTCCCTTGCAGAAAGGCTATATCGCCACCAAGGCGTAGACACCCAAACGTTGCTGGGACACAAGTTTCCAAGAACGACGAACCTTTACAACGATGATCGCGGGCTTTCTGCGGGGGAGTGGAAAACGGTGCGACTACAAATGCCGAATATGCACAGTGGCGATCACCGCAGCGACTCATAAGCCCCCACCGCCTCCCGGTGCCGGGCTGCACACACCCCATACGCCACCAGCACCTGATCCTGCACCCAAGCCTGCCAGGCATCGTAATCGCCCGCCGGCGGCTCAGGGATCTGCGGGCACGGCTGCGCCAGCTGGCTGTCCAGCGGCGGCACGGTTCGCGGCGTCAACGGAGGATTCGAGGCTGCGCATCCGGACAGGATCAGGGCGGCAGCCGTCAGGCAAAGGTGGCGCATCACGTAGAGCCCCGGTGAGTTTGTTGATCTGGGCCGTCAGGGTCGGGCCCACGGCAGCGGCCCGGCGGCCAGCGGCGGCAACGGTTTCGATGTTTGCCTGGATGTCGGCCAGGGCCTGGCGGGATGCTCGGGCATCGACCTGCGCCTTGTCACGCTCCATGCCCGAGATCTTGGCGTCGTGGCGCCAGCCTTGGACTGTCCACGCGGCGGGCCCAGCAACCAGGGCCCCAGCCAAGGCGGCGGCCGCGTAGCCCCGCCACCCGGCCAGGGCCTTGAGTGCGGCGGCGATCATGCGATCCTCACAATGCCGCGCTGATACCCTCGACCGGACCGCCAGGACAGCACCTCGCGGCGCATGCGATCGCCTACGCCCAGGTGGACCCAGTGCGTACGGGCTTGCTCGAAGATGAGCTGATCAAATTCCAGCGCGGAATCCGCAATGGCCTGGGCCACGGCCTGATCGGGGCCGAACGCGGGCACGTGGAAATCTGCGGCCAGGCCCTCGCAATGCGACGACGTGGCCGATCCGTCCACCGCTTGATTGAGCGCCGGCGACCGATAGCCTGACGTGATGATGAGGGGCGCGCCGAACAGCGCCCTCACCTCCTCCAACTTGGCCGCAAGAACGTGCAGGTTGGCCAGGTGGTGGCGTGTCGGCTTGTTGTCGATGCCCAGCATGCGGGCCGTGTCGGACCGCATGAATTCGGCCAGGAAAAAATGAGGCGTCAATTGCATTTGCGGATCCTCCGTTTGATGTGCCGGCGCACATTCGGCCCGCACGTCTTCATCCACCAGCACCGGATGGCCATGCCGGCCACAGCCAGCGAGAACATGGCCCCAGGCCGCTGGACCTCCCAGGGCCAGTGAATGGCCCAGGCGATGCAGCCCAGACTGGCAAACAGCATCAAGATCAGACTGATGCGCCCCAGCAACCCGTCATTGACGCGTGGCGAAAGTACCGCCCAGCAGCACACGACAAACACAATGAGCTGGGACACGGCATAAATTGCAGCCCACATATCACGACCTCCGTCCAAACCAGCCGCGCACGACGTCGGCGAACAACCCCCAAGCATCGGCGCTCTGGATCGTCAACAGGACCTTGCCCACCGCGGCCCAGCCCAGGATGCCGATCAGCGCGGACACCCCATCGGACCAGGACTCGGGCAGCTGCATCCACTCGACGATGATTGGCGTGAACAAGACCGCCAGAGCCATCCCGGCAAAAAGCATTGAGATCTTCTGCCGCCAGGTCAGGCCAGTGACGATCGTTGTCATGCCGATCACGGCGCCGACGGCCCCGACCAGCGCCGCCCACACCTTGGGGCTGATGTTCTCGAGCATCTGCATCCTGCGTTTCCAAAAAAATACCCGCGCAGGGCGGGCGGTTGATCTGATTGTTTGGGGGCTACAGAACGATGGAGACAGCCGCGACGAACAGATCGTCCAGCTGCTTGTCCGTCAGCCCCAGCGCCGCTGCGGCGGTCGCCAAGAAGGGCGAGTCACGCCGCCATTCCGTCGTGTCATCGAGCGCCACGCGGGCCAGGGCCTGCTGGGTTGGGTCCTCGATCGCGTCGACGTAGGCCTGCACCTGGGCCCAGAGGCTTGCGCCTATCAGCGCCGCCTTACCCTGAGCTCGGGTCACGACCGTGGGCGGGCCGTCCGGTTCCGGATCCGGTGCGGGCGGCTCTTCCGGCTTCGGCGGATCGACCAGATCGAAGCCGCCGTCGATGCTGACGATCTTGCCGGACTGCATCCCAGCCAGGGCGGCCGCATACTGGCTCTCATCAATTTCGATCCACGCAGGATCGTCGGACATATCAGCGCGGGATACCCCGCCAGCGGTTGCGTAGGGCATCAGAGGATCCTCATCAGATATATGCGGGGAATGTAGCGGGGGCGGGCCTCATCGGTGCCTGTGGGGCTGATCGCTAAGTTGTGAGTGTGGGCACCTGCGGAGCCGGTAGACCGCGCCCCACCAGCCACAGCACTGTTTTGCCCCGCACCAGTCCCCGTCCCACTTCCAGCCGAGATGGTGTGGGTATGTGCCCCCGCCGACAGCGCAGTACCTGCGTGAGTGTGGTTAATATTCGCGCTATCCACAATCGGCCCAGCCGCAGGGCCAGGGCGCGGAAACACGCGAGACGTGTTGATCAGGTCGATGGTCTGTCCGTCCATTGGCGATCCGGCGAGCGACACGACTGCTGTAGCCGTGATCGTCGGATCAGAGCCCGTCACGGTCTCGTCCGTGAGCACGCCTTCGTTGTACTGGCCCGCGCCGTCAAGGCCCGCCGTCAGGATGATGTAGCGGAACGACGGGTCATCTGTAGGCGGGAGAGGGGCGTTCGGATGCAGGGAGAATTCTTTCCCGATGGCCTGCATCGCCCACGGATCCCCGCCACCACCACTGCCACCACCCGATTCTTGCCACTCGACGCCCGGCGTCCCGCCCACGATTCGCCGATACTCCTTTCCATCGGCGATGTCCTCGACAAACCGCTGCAGCTTCCTATCCGGGTCGCTCCCAGCAAACACAGAAAGGAAACCCGGCAAGGCGCCGGGCAGGTTATCGCAGGTGTCGGCGCAGTAGTAATCGCCGCTGATGAGCACAGTATCGAGATCGACATCCAGGGCCGCCAGCGCTTCATCGCCCGGCACCCCCACGCCAAAGCCTCCCACGGTAACGACCCGCCCAGGCGTAGCGTCATACCGGCTCTCGATCAGATCCGCGCCGGCGGCGGTTCCCAGCGCATCAGGATCGAACGGCGCGCCTATGCCAACGTCCCGCCAGTCGATTGCCGGATTCTGGCCGGTGATTCGATACAGGCCAGGCGCGGTATAGAAATAGGCGAACCCGCTGCCGTCGGCCACGACTTGTCCAGCAGGATACGGGTCTGTGCCTTCGCGGTCGCGGTAGACCGTGGCGGGCATCTGATCCGCTTCGCGTCGAATGATCAGCGCGGCCCACGGAACAACATTGCCGAGCTGATCAACGACCGTCTTTTGCCAGCGATTCAACATCACTCGCTCTCCTCCGAAATCGCGATTGGCCCAAAATCTCCGGCCACGGCGCGAGCGTACAGCTCCCGGCCGTGCGCTTCGCAATCATTCGGCGTCGCGGTAAACGGCACGGGGCCGATGCCCTCGAAATCCACCATCATGTCGATCATGTCCGCGCCCGACCAACGCAAATTCGTAACGGTCTTGTATTTCATGCGTACCTCAGCCAAAGCGTGGTAGCCTCGCCGCCACTGGCCCCTGTTGCATAGCCCATGCACCTCCACGACCCGCCTGGGGCGCCGCCGCCGGCGGCGCCCCCCGATGACCATCTCAACTGAGACCCCGGAAGTGATTCTCCCGGGTTCGTGGTTCCAAGGGCAATTCTCCGCAGCAGCGCATACGTCCCAACCGCACCAGCGCCAGCGCCCGCATTACGGCCCAGCATCCAGTTGGTTTCATTCGCGCCCACCGCCAGTTTGGCCGATGTCACAGAGCCGTTTACGATCGCCCGCGTCGTGACCGAGTTGTCTGCCATCGCCGCCTGCTGGATTCTCGGGGCACCAGTCGCTCCTTCCGCAATCGCGATCGGGTTGTCGCGCAGGGCCAGTCCGTCAATCGAGCGAATCGGTTTCCCAGGCTCAAGACGGGCCGAATCGACATCAGTCCATGTCGCCATTTATCTCTCCTTTAAATCCACGAAAATCCCTTTTCGTCGCCAATAAAGCCGTTCTCATCAGCCCACCATGCGCCGTGTTCTTTCTGCTCGTCCGTAGCATCCGCGTAATTCGGGGCATCAACCGGCATCCAATATCCAGGCCGCCCAGAAATCTTGAATTCGTAGGCAAACAGCTTGTAGGTGATCGAATGCCCAGGCTCTTTCTCTTCAGCGGCGACTATTTGCCAGCGCACGCGCACAGGCAGGCCCGTGTCATCCACGACAGAGCGGTGCTCCACGTCCACGACATCCCCTGTCCAGTACTCGCGGTCTTTCGCATCCGCATCGAATTCGACATATTTAGGGTTGTCGCGGTAGCGGTTGAGCAGCCGCGTAGACAGATTGATCACCTGCCCTTCTGTGTGCAGCCAGCGGGAAAACACCTTCTTGATGCGCTGCTCGCCGTACTGGATGGCCGATTCCGCCTCTTCATCGAGTCGGACGCGCAAATGCCGATAGTTGGAATCCTTGTCCAGCTTTTCGGCGGCATTTCGCTGCCCCCAGTACACCCAGACCTGACTGGCCCGAGCGCCCGGATCCTGCGTCAGTTCCGCGCTGTCGGCGAGGATATTGGCGTCTCCCGTGAGCAGGGCCACGCCGGCACCGGCGGGCTTTAATGCCTGCAGCCTGATCTGCTGTTGACGCTCATCCCACCAGATGTAAAACAGGGCCTGTTCTGTGATTTCTGCCAGCAGGTCTTGCACGCCGGTTGGCTCGGTAATCAGTCCCGTCATATCGAATTGAGCCAGCCACAATTCAGCCTCTTCGGCCCATGCAGCAGTGTCGATGTAGGCGGCAGGCACATACTGGATCAGCCATTCTCGGGCCAAATTATCCACGCGCACGTTCTGGTACCGCACACACAGCTGCACGCGATCACCCTCATCATGGCTGCCGCCCCCAGATCCGTCCGTCCGGCGCGTAATCCCGGTCAGCTTGATGTTCTCGCCAGAGATCGTGACGCCGGCATACGTCATGATTTCGTCATTGATGCGGATCGTGCCCGGCGCCGGGTAATCATCGGCGGTCGCCCCGGCAATCTCTATTTCCGCCAGCACGACGGGGTCGGGCGTGCCGTCCGGGATGGATGCGATTTCAGCAACAAGCTCCCCGGTGCTGGCTTTCGGGATCTGCGCCTTGTCGTTGTCGGCAAGCGCCAGGATATCCAGCGCCGTGATCTTGATTTGCCCTTTTGTGTCCGGCCCGTCGATCTTGCCGATGACGTAGGTGCGCGTCACCATTTCCGCCAGACTCTGGCCAACATAACCCTCACGGATGCGCAGAACGCGCCCGTTGTAGTACGGGTTTCGGGCCAGCCACTTGGACCAAAACGTACCTCGCTCCATCGGGTAATATCCGCGCTCAGCGACATACGGATCCACGCCGATATCAGAGTGCGGCGCATCGTCGAAAGTGACTGTGACCCGCGCCCGCTTTCCCAGCGCCCCAGAATCGCGCCCGCCGCCGCCTGGGTTGATTTCCGTAGGCGCGGTCTTCGCGTCTCGCAGCAGCGGAATGACGGGGTAATCCGTCAGGGCTTGCTGGGGCTTGCAAAAGCGCAGCGTCAGCGTGTCCAGCGTGTAATTGTCGGGATCCTGGCAGGTGGCGCGGGTGTTGAAGCATTTGCGCTCGCCGGTCACGCCCAGGGCGGCCATGCACGGGTTCACGCCGTAACTCAGGGCGCAGAAATCCTGATCGATTTCGACGACTGTGAACAGTTCTCGGCCTATCTGATCGATACTCATCCGATAGCCTCCACAGGTACTGATACCTCCATCCAATCACGCTGGCGCTGATATCGCGGCTTCACGTCTTTCGTGGCCCACGCATACATCGACTCGCCCGGCCAGCGAGCAGGGTTTGCGACCAGGAAAAACGGATATTTCACGGCGGCTGCCACGAACGGATCAAAGCTGTCCCGATACCATTGGGCCGGCAGGCTCTCCCACTGATACGTCGTCGCAAACCCCTGACGGATGATCGAGCGTCCCAGGAATTGCCCGGTGTCGGATTTCGCCGGAAGGATGTCGGTGTTTCGGCTCAGCATGGCCGGACTATGGCCGCTTGTGATGGATCGCGGCATCACGAGGATCTTGCCCAGGTAGATGACGCCCACGCGATAGATATCGTTGCCGTCTATCAGCACCCGCCAGTAACGGGCCGTGACCTGCTCCCACCAGGCGATCAATGCGTCATTTTTCGATGGCGTGAGGACAATGGCATCAGTCCACGCCGTGCCATCCTGGCTGTGCTGCACGCTCACGGTCGCACCGCCTAGGTTGTGGCTGGCGATCCCGACATAGTCGACATCCACATTGCCGCCGGCATCCCACTGTGCCCAGGCCGGCAGCGTCACCGGCGACCATCGGTCATAGGTCGTGGCGTTCTTGAGCGCAATGCCCGGAAATCCGGCGCGTTCGCTGCTGACGGAAAGTGTCGTATCGCGGGTGATCGTGTGCCAGCCGATCCTGGCGTAGGACCCGCGAACACCGTCGCAGCCGGTACCGACAAGGTTGGGGGAAAAGACTGTGATGTTGCTCACTGAATTACCTCAGCTTCATGCCGTCATCCAGGGCATCGTTGATTTTCGTGACCAGCACGCGGACCTCTTTGTCGCTCGGGGGCCAGGACGTGCTGATGTGGATGCCGCCCAGATTGATGATGGTGGGCTGGGAGCCGCTACCCGCAGATGATCCGGCAGCCTGCCGCGTGGCGTCCCGGTTGCTGATCACTTCGCCACGGCTGTTGGGCAGCATGTACTGCCGGCCATTGGCGAGATTCAGGATCTCGGGGGCGCCGGTTTCGTTGATGCGGTACAGGCCGGATGGATCTACGGGGCCGCCGTATTGGCGGGCGCCGGCAGCAGCAGAAAATCCAATTGCCGGCGCTCCCAACGCGCCGGCTGCCGCTGCTGCCGCCGCTGCTGCTGCCGGCGCCAGTGCTGGCCCAACAATCGGAATGGCTGCCGTGGACGCAAACGCAGCCTGCGCGGCAAGCGCCGTAGTGGCCTGGACCTGTGAGGCGGTGGCGGCAGCATAAGCAGCGCCCGCAGCCGTTTCTGCCGCTCGACCTAAAATCACCGCTTTAACGTGAGCCACCCCCATCCGCACAAATTCAGCGATAACCTCTTTTCCGATGGTTGCCGCAAATGCTCGGGCAGCATCTTCGGCATTTGCGGTGCCAGTGATGATTCCCGTCAAAGTCGCCGCCGCCGCCTCTCCCAGTGAATCCAAGCCCGTCATCAACAGGTCGTTGTACATGGACTCGTTGCGGAATCGCTCTTCCTGCAGCGCCAGCATGGTCTCTTCATGCTGCTGCGCCAGGTCACCGGCGTACTGGTAATACTGCTCGTCGCTGATTGCTTTTCGGTCCAGCATGTCCTGATAGGCCGCCAGCTGAGTCTCGTATTTCTCTTGCTCCGCCTTGATTGGATCGGCCTGATTGATCAGTTGTTGGTCGGCTTTCGCCTGCTGCACTTGGTACAACGCTGCAGCCAGTGCTTTAACCTGCTCTACCTCCGCTGGCGTGGCAAATACATTCAGCCTGGACGCCGCCTTTGCCATGGCAAGGCTTTCGCCCTCCATGCCCGCCAACATCAGGGCTTCGACCATGTCCGCGATAACTTTATTGTTAGCCTCGCGGGCTTTTGCTTCCTGCTTTTGGGCGGCGCTCAGTTTCCCGCTGGACGCGGCTGCTTTCTCTGTGGCGGCTGTCGTTTTCTCTACTTCTTCCGTGTATTCAGATTGCCACTCCGCAATTGAGGAATTGATGGCGTTATCCGTTACGCGCCTGAGTGTGCGGTCATAGGCCCCTACGCCCTTGGCCGCATTCTCCCAACCTTCCGCTGCCGCATCGCCCAGACTGACAATCGCTCGAATCGGGGCCTGATCGACAGAGATTTTCCCGATACCCGCACCGCCCATCGCCTGAATCGGTTTGTTGATAAGATCGGCCAAATCATTGACGAATTCAGCCGCACCTTGTTTGATCTGCCCCCAGGCATTGGAGAAGAATGCCGGGATGTTATTGGCCAGCGCCTCCCACACAGCGCCCACGGCACCAGCAGTGCCCTGAAACACCTTGGCGATGCCGTCAGCTTCTTTTGCGGTCGCGAGCGCCATTTCTGTAAACGACCTGGTGACACTGTTGGTTGCCGACTGCGCAGACGATGACATGCCTCCGAACAAAGCATCCGCGCCATCCATCACCAGCCTGATCGTAGCGCCAAGGCCCTCGATTTCCTGGGCCATCTTGTCGATATCAGCGTCGTCAATGGCCCGGGATACTCGCTCAATGCCGTCGGCGAGCGAATTGGTCAGTGCGACTGAGTTGTTCGCTTCGCCAATAAAGCGAGTAACAGAGTTGCGCAACTCGACCCAGGCCTGGGACGCGGTTTTGACTCTGGTGCCAAATTGCTGGTTGACGCTCTCGCCCGCGTTGGTCAAGGCCTCGATCAAGGACTTGGCTGTGATCTTGCCTTCGGCGCCCAGCGTGCGCAGCTCACCAATGGTGACACCCAGACCGGTAGCGATGGCTTGTGCCAGGGCTGGCGTTTGCTCCATGACACTGTTCAGCTCATCGCCGCGCAGTGTGCCGGACGCCAGTCCTTGGCCAAGTTGACGCAAGGCGGCATCGGCCGCGTCAGCACTTGCACCAGAAGCGGCCATGGCCTTGGAGACCGTCTCGGTGATTTCTGCGACCTTCTTCTGGTCGATTCCTAGCTGCGCCGCGTTTTGTGCAAGGCGCTGATACACCTGCGCGACCGGCTCCAATGCTTGGCTGGTAGTCTGCGCGATGCGGAAAACATCGTTTGTGGCCTGGTTGAGTTCTTTCTGGCTGCTCGTGACCTGGCGCAGGCGGTTCTGCATCTCCGTCCATGCGTCCGCCGTGGCGAGGATATCCCTGGCTGTCTTAATGAGCAATGCGCCAGATAGCACAGGCAGCATGCCGCGCAGCAAGTCAGTGGTCTGACTGGCCTGGCGACCCATGCCCTTAATCGCCGCCGCCGTTTTCTTCATACGGAAATTGGCGTCGTTCGCGGCCTTGTCAGTCCTTTTGAAAGACGACTCCAGGCCATCGAGTGCTTTGTCGGCAGGCTTGGCGGCGGACAATAATTTTTCGGTATCCGCCTCGACGGTGTAGTAGATCGCGCCTACATTTTCGCCAGCCATCAGTGCACCCCCTCTTTCGCGGCCCGCGCCGCCTCGACCTTCTCGAACCACTCCATGCTGGCGTCCAACTCCTCTTTGCTCGGGGCGCGTGCGCCGGGAGAATCCTTGGCCGACGGCGGAAACTTCGCCCGCAGCGCCGCCACAAGCCCTGTCATCGTCATGTTCCAGGCCTCGCGCTCGGTGAGCCCCAGGTGGGCCATCGCCAGCGCTGCATGCTCCCGAGCGTCGAATTCGCGCATGTACTCAGGCTTGTAATCGGCTGGTCGTGGCTGCTCTTTGGCTACGCCGACGACGCCGTGGCGCACCAGGGACTGGGCCAGCAGCACAACATGCTCGACAGGCAGGGCGCCGGCGGCATAGCGCAGCGGCCCGCCCCCTTCCCGCGCTTCAAACGTGCCCACCAGATCGGACACGTCTTCATCAGCGCAGGCGTACAGCACGGCCACGCAATCCGCCAGATCACCAGCCATCACGCGGGCGAACGCGTCCACGATTTCAGCGGGTTCGCCCAGGCCGGACATGGCAGCCAACGATGGGCGCAGCAGCACATCACGACCCGCGTGGATGCCGATTTCGCCGATTTGCGTTAAAACACTCATCATGAAACAAGATATCTCAGTCGTTGGCAGTCCTATTGACCCATACACGGAGTCATCGGACTGGATGTTGATGATCGCGTTTCCAAAAAGCCCATCAAAAGGCTTTCCGCTGGCGCTTTCCATAGCCCAACAAGCCTCTGAGTTCAGGATCGTTGACTCTGCCGGTATTCTTATGCACGTCGCGCACTTCGCGCCGAACGAGAGGGATGCCAAACTAGCAATCGAACTGTTCAGCCAAACGGGCGGATGGAAGGGTGTTGTGGCCTACAGTAAGGGGCGGCCAATCAAAGAGCGGTGGGCGTTTATCAGTATGTTGGAGTGCTACCTGGAGTCCTGTGAATGCACAGATCCGGATGCCCATTGCTGCGTAGTAATCGACGACCCTAGTTTCGAGCCGGTCAAATCGTTCAGCATGACAATTTCAGTCGGCCCATCAACCACAAAACCCGTTGAGGTTGACCGATACCTCTTTCCCTGTTCCAGGCTATGGCCGTCGATGCGATTTCAGCCCGACCACCCATCCAGTTTGCAGGATCAGATCCAAGCGGCAGGTGTAAAAAACGGATGTTATGCATGCCCTCGATTTGACGCCGCTCGGTTTGAGAAAATCAGTACCGCCACATATCAAATAGATGTTTGAGAGACAGATACAGTGAAACTTCTTACCGCCCTCATCTCCACCTTCATCCTGTCTGCCTGCGCGGCTACGGGCGTCAAAGTCACGGACGATCAGCTATCCCAATTTCACGAAGGCCAGACCACAAAGCAGGAAGTGATCGCCGCGCTTGGTCAGCCTACGACAACCATGCGCAATGCCGACGGCACTACGATGGTCATGTACACATATTCGGAAGCCAGAACACGTGCCAGCACGTTCATTCCTATCGTCGGAGCATTTGCTGGTGGCGTTGATTCCAGGGCCAGTACAGCCGTTCTGACGTTTGATCAAAATGGCGTCCTGAAAAGCACGTCAACGTCCGCCAGCCAGTACGGGACCGCCACAGGCATTGCTGTCGATGGCGGCGCGCCCGTCACTGACCAGCCCCGCAAGCCCTAGCTCACCGTCACCGCGCAGCTGCCCGACTTCGTGGCGTCATAGACGCTGGTAGCCGTGATCGTGGCCGTGCCGGCACCCACCGCTTCGACGTGGCCGTGACTGTCCACAGTCGCCACCAGATCATCACTGGACGTCCACTTCACCTCGGGGCTGGTGCCGGGAACCACGGTAGCGGTCAACGCATCCAGATCGCCCTCAACCATCGACAGGGTAGACGGCGCCACAGTGACGCTCGTGATCGTGACGGGATCGGGCGTGTCCTCGACGATCAGGCCGAAGTCGGACGCGGTTGCCTGGGCTTCCATGCTGTAGGTCGTCACGTCGTCATGCGGGGCCGACCGGCTCATCGTGGTCAAGATCATGAACGCCGTGAAAGTCAGATCCGGGAACGTCATGCGCATCCAGACGACCGGCTGGCCCGCCGTGCCTTGGGGATTGGCGACGTGCTTGGTCAGTTCGATCAGGTTGGCGGCGCCGTTGCCAGAGGCCTTGCACACGCCATCGCCAGAGATCGTCAGCGATTGGAACGTAGCCAGGTTCTCACGCAGCGCCCCGACGGAATCGTCAGCGGTGGCGTCGGTGGTGTCCCATTCCAGGCTGAATTCCTTGGTGCGCAAGGCCCCGAATCCCTTCCAGTCGCCGGGCGCGGGCTTTTCGTCGCCGCAGCCAATAGCGTATTCCAGAACGACCGTGCGGCCAGTGTATTTCGTGCTTTTGCAGTTAGCCATTGACGGCCTCCATAGATCAAAAATGAATTGATCCGGGGAGGCTCGATTGCTCAGGGAGGCCTTGTGGCGTGCCTGGGCTGCGTGCCCGGTAAATGCTTGTGTTACTTGCCCTCTTGGGCGTGGAGCCATCGCTCCCATGCGGCGATTGCCGCCTTCACCGCCCGAAGAAGGTTTCGGTGCAGTTCAATCGTTGTCTGGTTCATGTCAGTTCTTGGGCTGATGGTCAGGGCAAAAGTAGAATGGATCGCCAGGTTCAAAGCGGCGCACACCGTCATACTGCTCATCTAACGACTGCGGTATCTTCTCAATGGCGGCACAAACAAAACCGGTTGCCGGTTTCCCGCAGGTGTTGCACAACGGGCGCTGCAAGCTTGGTTTTTGATCGCTCATAGGATCACCTCAATATCGACACTGGCCCAGCCCCGGTTTTCAGTGGTGAACCCAGGTCCGGCCGGCTCGCCTGCGGCGACTCTGGCCGCATGGCACGGCAGGCTGTCGCCCTGACAGGCCGCGACGACAGCCTCGGCGTCGGCCATGACCTGCTCGGCATCCTCGCGGTGGTTGCGCCGACCCAGCAGGATCACGCGAAAGCGCGGACGACGAACATCCACGACGGCGACGGGGCCGCCAGCGGCTTGCACCACGCAATAGCGGGTTGCGGCATCCTGTGCAGATTCGACCCACGCGCCGTACTGGAACGTATAGCCAGTCAGCAGAGTGGCGAGCCAGTCACGAACCTCGACGAGCATAGACAGCCCTCAGAATTCGCGGGATCGCGGGCTTGATCTGCTCGAATCCCTTGGTGAGAAAGCCCGGCTCTGCGTTCGGGTCCCAGTAATTGCCGTTGCCGTTTGCGCGCGGCTGCCCGGCGAGCTTGCCCGGCGCGTCGTGTACGGCGCTGGCGTAGCTGGCGGTGTAGCCCACGGTGCCGGACGTGCGCCCTGCGCTGTGGCTGATCTGCGGGGCGTACTGGCTGTTGATCAGATTGCTGGTGTCAATCGGCGTGCGCACAGCTGCGGCTGCCGCACCTTGGCTCAGCACAGCGTACACGGCTGCGTTGGTGCGGCCAGAGTCGATCTCCTGCAACTTGATGCGCAGGTTGCGCTTGACGCGGGATATTCCTTTGACGGGCATGTCACTTCCCGTAAACGGGCGACGGCGGCGAGACAGGATTGGCCCTGCCGGGCGTCCACGCCTTCTTGCCAACCATGTCGATTACGCGCAACTCCAGCCTTGCCGCATCGTCGACATTTATGCTGATGCGCACACCGAGCACCCCCGCCAGTTCGCGGCCATGCTGGTCTCGTACGGCCACGTTGCCCTGGCCGTCAACTTCAGCGTGCAGGTAGATTTTTTCGCTTTGCATATCAAGTCACCAATCGGTAGTCGGGAGTCTCGCCGAAGAAAGACATATCCCACCAGGTACGGCCTCGGATTTCCTGCCATTCGGTGTCGCCGTTCAGCCGGATCATGTCCAGCATCTTTGGGCGGCCATCCTCGGTGAAAATCTCAAACCGGCTGACGAACTCTGCGCCAGTATCGTCGCGCTCTTGCTGCGACACGGCAGCCCATGTGCAGGCGATCGTGTACTCAGGCCCGTAAGTCACGCCGCCCCACTCGGATTGCCCCTGATAGGGCTTGATCGTGGCGGAGTTCTGGTAGCTCCAGTTTGCGGTATTACTCATCGCAGCACATCCTGCCGCCGCGCCCAAGCCAGATGCCAGCGTGAGCCTGCTGCGTCGGATTGGGCGGCACCATACCTTCGGTGCAGCCGTGCGTATCCAGTTGCGCCAGCATCCCGGACAGGCCGCGCCATGCACCGGCCAGACTGCGGTAGACAAACGACCGGGATGCACCAGACGGGGCAGACTGGCTGCTGATCATCCGCGCGCCGTTGGCTGTTGCCATGAGCGCCACCAGATACAGCCGGATCAGTTGCGCCGTGGGAGCGCTGTAATTCGTGGTCAGGCAGTCGTCGATCGTATTGACCTGATCGACGAGCAATTGCAGCACGGAATCCGGCAACTCGATCCCGAGGGCGCTCAGGTATTCTTTCGCGTCATTTAAGGCGAGCATGTCGATTCCGTGCTTGGGTCAAAAAGAAACCGCCCGTGGGCGGCTATTCGGTGGGCTTCAGGGGGTCGCCGTCGGGCAGCAGAGCCAGTAGTTCCGCCGCGCCTTGACGCCCGTCGAACTCGATTTCGAGTTCCTTCAGACGCTTGGCGATCTGGCTCTTGGTCGGGGCTTTGCTGGGTGTGGCCGGATCCAGCATGGCCGTTTCACCATGCAGGGGCCGGACGTTGGCCTTGAGCGCCGGGTGGAGATGCTTCAAATCCACCACCGCGCCCAGCGCGACCCCATGCCAGGGACGAATGACTTCGTATTTCGCCATGTCATTCCCCCTTAATCCAGATCGGCGCCGTACAGCACGCCGGATTTGCCTTCGCCATCCTTTTTAATCTGGATGCCGATGGCGGCCATGATCTGGAAGTTGAAGTTGTTCTGCGGCAGCGGGCGCGGCAGCGGAACAACACCAGTGGACATGCCAACCAAGGGAGTCACGACATCCTGGCGGCGCTGGTAGGCGATGAATTCATTGCCCTTGAGCGCGAAGGTCTGCTTGATGGAACGGGCCGGGATGAACCCCTGGATCACGGACAGTACCGTACCGCCGGACAGGATCTTGGTGCCGCCAAGGGTGACAGTGGCGGGCTTCATCAGGTTGGCCCAGATCTGCGGCGACACCCACAGCACATCGTAGGCATCCACGAAGTTGGCTCGCGCCGCCTGGCCGAATGCGCCGGTGGTGAAGAATGCGGCCAGTTCTTCTTGGGTGGCGGTCGTCAGATCGATATTGACCCCGCCAGCCCCCAGATTCACCTTGTAGGTGTTGCGGTGGGTGCGCAGGCCTTGAGCTTGGTAGCTCTCGACCTTGATCTTGCTGTCGCCGTCCAGGATGTAGCTGACCAACTTCTTGTTGAACTTACGCAGCTTGGCGGCTTGCGAGTCCAGCACCAGGTCAATGCCGACGGTTTGCAGGCCAGCCGCGTGGCGCCAATTCACGCCATAGCCAGCAGTGAACACCGGGATCGGGTCGCCATCGCTGTCGTATTCAGTGTGATCGAACGAGTACGGCGGCTGGCCGTCCAGGCTGATCGACACGTCCTCAGCGATATCGCCCACGACGCTGTAGAGCTTCGCGGTCTTGCCGATGGGCAGCACGGTCTGCACGCCCATCAGATCGGTCACGATCTCCATACCGGTTTCCTGGTCACGCAACTGGATGATCTGACGATCCAGCTCAGCCCAGAAGTCGCGAGCGAACCCGCCCACGGCATTGCAGGCCAGTTGTTCGGGAGTCATGGTGGACTGGTAGGCCTGCACCATGAGGCGTTGGCCCAGATTGAACTGATCGCGGTTGGCCCACAGTTCGTTCCATTGACCACGCATGCGGCTGTTCGCAGCCAGCGTTTCGGGAGTGAAAAACATGAATGATCTCCTTTAGGCGGTTGCGGTGAGGGTGACGGTGTCGGTCTTGGCGCCGTCCGCAACTGAGGTCGCGGTGATGACAGACGTACCAGAACCGGCGACAGCGGTAGCCACACCGGTGGTGGCGTCGATGGTGAAGACACCTGTGGTGGCCGAGGTCCAGGTAACGCGCTGATCGGCAGCGGCGGGAGCTACAGTGGCCGTGAGGGCCAGAGTCGCGCCGTTTGAGACGCTGGTGCTGTCTGGCGTGTCGATCGTCACCCCGGTAACGGTGGCTGATGCGGGCGCGGCAGTGATCCGAACCCGAACGAACCCCTCAGCGGCTAACGTCACGTCGTCCTGACAAAACCCGATGATATTAGTGTTGCCACCCTCGGCCACGCCGCCGGATCCGATGGTCATGGGTTGATCCTTGGAGTAGCTGCCTGCCGCGACCCGGCACGCAAACTCGCGGCCAGATTCGACGTAATCAGCAACAGCCGAATCACCAGATGCAATCTCGTCATCAATCGTCTGTCCTTGGTGGTACGCGGGGTTCACGATGTAAACGCGGCCCAAGCTGCCGGACGGGGCTTTGATGAACTCGTCACCCGAGATAATGGCGAACACACCTGGCTTGATGGCTAGGCCAGTCTTGCGGGTTTCAGTGATGGACTTGCCATCGATATTGACGCGGCGATAGCGGCTCATTTCGCACCTCCAAAATAGGCGACCGGGTCGGGCGCGCCCGTCTCGGCATTCGGTTGCATGGATTGACCGTCGCCCAGCGGCGCAGCTTCACCCAACTGCTTGTAGGCGGCATCCAGGGCATCGCCCTGCAGCGCATTGGCGACGACTTCGCCCAGCTTGGCTTTGACGGCCTCGCGCTTTTCGGCTTCGTCCTTGCGGGCGTTGGCGGTGACGGCATCGTTGGTGGCCTTGATGTTGGACTCCATGGCGTCCACCTTCTCGGTGATGGGCTTGATGGCGTCGGCCAAGGCCGTTGCCACATTGGCGGTGACGGCTTCGCTGATGTCTTTCGTCAGGTCGGCCCGTTCTTGCTCGGTGATAGGCATGTTGCCCTCCGGTGGTTGCGCAGGGCGTGCCTGCTGGGTAAAAAATCGTTTGAGAGAGTTGGCGACGGCGGCAACCCAGGACTCCTGGCGCACGACCGGGGTTCCGGTATCGGCAAAAGTAATGACGCCTGCCTTGTCCTCGTAGCCGTAGACCTCGGACTCGCCGCCATTGCGCACGATGACCGCTTGCGCGTCGGTAAAGTCCGCGATCCACACGTAATCATCGGTACCGGTCACCCAGCGTTTCCGGGCGGCATCCTGCAGACGCTGCTCGCGCTCACGGTAGGACTCGCCCACCAGCGCTCCGGCATTCGTTGCAATAGGCTGAGCCTGGTCGGCATTAACCATCATGCCTACGCCCTGCTCAGGTGTTGCGGCGCCTACCTCGTCCAGCAGGATGGCGTCGTGGTCCATGGCGTGGATCTTGGCGACCCACTGCGCGCCCTGGGCCTGCTGCTGCTCGCTGGCTTCCAGGCGCTCAAGAAAGGCAGCCACACTGGTATGGATGGGCGGCACGTCTTCGCCTTTTTCTAGGGCCTCCAGGCGGGCCAGCAGCCGCTTGCCGCCCTCGCTGCCCTCGGCGTTCTGAACGTCCACGAATTTCTCGACGTAGACCCGATTGCCGGATTTCTTGACGTTCTGGTTGGTGGCCCCAACGTAAAACCCCGCCAATCCGGCGGGGCTGAAGGCTGAGACGAACTCGCCGTTTACCTGCGGATGCCCAAGCGGGGCCACAGTGCCCTCCAGCTGCTGATAGTGGGCGTCGATCTCAGCAGCCGTGTACAGGCCGCCGTTCATGATGACGCCTGCCGGCAATGTGTAGCTGGGCACGATCCAGGTGTCGCGCCCGTTTACGACCTCGCGCCGGATTTGGGCTGAGTTGACCTGCGTGGTGATGTTGACGTGTTCGCCAGCAGGCGTACCGGCGCGGTTGACCTGCAGCACGCTATTTCTTTGGTTTCGACCAGTCATAATCTCGTTCCTTCATGACTTCCTTCGTTTTGTTGGCCCGCTCGATGATGCTGGGCACCAGCGGCTTGCCGTCGGCGTCCACCATGACCTCAGACTGACTGCAGCGGCAGTTGATACTGTTCCCGTCCACGGCATACCAGTCACGCACGGATTCGCGGGTGAATAGCTTTCCGTGTCTGGCGGCATGCGTGGCGCGTGTGGTGCGCCCCAAGGCCGACAGGTGCAATTCCATCGTGCGTAATCCGTAGACCTCAGCCGCATCTGCGGCTTCATCCCACCTGGCCCGGCGCAGCGCCATCGGCACTTCAGACCGCGCAATCCGCCGCGCCCGCCCTTCCTCGATACCGGCCTGATCGGTCAGGTTTCTGGCAATCGTGAGCGGGTTCAGGCCCCGTCCTATGCCTTCAGTCAGGACGCGAGACATGGCGGATTTGATGGTTGCAGTGAACCCCTCCATGTCCTCGAATACGCGGGCCTGGATAATCGCCATGCGCCGCCGGTACGGTTCGCTGGCCAGGATCTGATTCACGCTGCCCCGCCCTGCCCGGTACGCCTCGGACTGCTGGCCTAGATTGGCGAACGCCTGCGCGGTACCTCGGACGGCGGCCACTGACACGTAGGCATCGAAAAACCACAGATGATCCTCGCCGCCTTCCAACAGGATCGCGGCCAGATCAGCGTCCAGTCCGGCCATGATCGACTGAAGCAGGTACTGATCCAGCCGGTAGGCGTATCGCTTGTTCTCGGTCTCTTTGCGGTTCGTCGCAATCGGCTCGGCGGGGATGCGATTCAGTGCCGCGATGTAGGCCCGCCGCACCTTGCGCAGGCGTCGGCTGAAATCCAGGATCGCGCCGCGTTCCAGCTTGTCGATGCCGGTCGGGTCCTTGGGATTACTGGGCAGGATCGGGCTTCTTGCCTTCGTCGCCATCGTCCGGATCCTCGTCGTCATCCTCGCCCAGCGGCTCCGCACCATCCGGGTCATATCCGGCTGCCGTTCGGATCTCGTTGCTGCCGAACACCGCTTCGCCCGTGGCGATGGCCGTCTGATTGATCTGGCTCATCTTCAGGGCGCTTTCCAGTTTCTCGGTGGTGGTCTGTTCGTTCAGGTCATCCCACATGATCGCCTTTTCGGCAATCGGCTTCAGGACGCCGATACGGGTCAGGTGATCAACGAAGTCCTCGATCTCGAAACCCAGATCCTGGCGGCGCGACTGGCATCGGGCGTTGAAATAGCGCAGATCCTCGGTGCTGGCGCGTTCGCCTTGCTGGTTGCCCACCATCACGCGGCTGGGAATATCCAGCGCGGCAGAGACGGTTTGCAGGTTGATGTCGTATGTCGGGCGCGGATCGGGGACGTTGGATACCAGCGGCGTCGTGGTCGCCCCCTGGGTCACCAGCACCGTATCGTTGCCCCGGTTCATTTCGACCGCTACTTCGTCGAACTTCTCGCGCAGCTCTTCGAGCTTGACGCCGTACATGGACGCGAGGCTTGCGAAGTCCACGCCCTCCGAATCGAAGTTGATGTTGAGTTGCCGGGCCGCGTTCTTCAGGAACGATTCCCCCGACCCGCCCTCGACCTTTTCCAGGGAAACGAAAGCGTTGTAGGCCGGCTCCAGCCAGCCGATCGCGTCATCACGCCAGTCGCCCAGGATGAACACGCGGTCGGGGTGAATCCGAACCCGGCGCCCAGCGGTTCCGTTCGACCCCAGTTCGGCATACCACCATTCCGTAGGCTGGCCGTAGGTCTGCGAATTTTCGTCGGTATCGAACTTCGCGGGCTTGAGCGACCCGGCCCATGCCGGCGTCACCTTGACGAGGCTCTTGCCCTTTGCTGCTGGCTGGCTCCATTGATGGCCGTCATTGATGTGCAGCAGCAGTCCCGCGAACCGCCCCACCAGACGCCGACGATCGGCATCCGCGAATGCCCGCCACACCCGCGCTGTCAGCGTCTGCGTGGCCGATTTTTCCCAAGCCGTCTCAGGCCGTGATTCGTCCTGATCATCACCCTCGATCACCCAGGGCGAGGTCTTCCAACAGGTGCCGACCAGTTTCTCGACCGCACCATGGCCCAGGCCGCCGCGCCGATACAGGCCGAACAGCATTTCATAGGTGATGGTGTCCGGAAAGCCGTACTCCTGCCATGCGGAACACTTGCGTTTGTCGTCCAGGCCATACGGATTCAGCATCCCCATGCGGGCGCGGGCAATGGCGTTCTGATTCATTGCCGCGTTGACGGCCAGGGTCAGATTGTCCGTCATGCGCTCACCCGCTCAATGATTCCGGTCGGGCCACTGCCCAGGTAGCCGTGATTCTCAGGATCGCGGATCACGTCCACGCTGGCCCGAGACCATGCTTGAAATTCCTCGGCTGGGCTGCGCTCCACAGCAATCCGGCGGGCGCACGTGTAGCAGGCAGCGCGAACAATCAGCGTTGCAGCGCTGCTGGTGACTCGGAAAATGGACATTTATCTGCCTTGAAGGCGCTTGGGGACCATGAGGCCGATGGTCTGCGGCTTACTTGCCTTGTTGTATGCCCTGCTCAGGGCGTCGATCTGGTCGTCGTTCTTGCCCATCGGAAACACTCGCATTTCGTGAATCAGAGCGTCATTCCAGTCTGCCCTCAGCATCTTCACGTTGCCGGCGTTGACTTGGGCGGCGAACGGGCTTGCTCGCGTTGCTTTGTCTCCTGTTTCGGGCGTGAACTCGAAACTTCGACCCTGCAGCTTCTTGCTCAGGTATGCGGCCTGCGCCTTCCCGGCCTGTCCTGGGTCCTGGGGCAGGCTCTGGAACGTCACACCATCGGTCTGCGCTGTTTGCACCACCAAGCGCTCTACGTCGTCAGGACTGCCGCGCTCCCGCTTCACATCGGCGATATAGGTGATGCCATCCTTCATGGCCAGCTTTCCGCCGGCTGTCCAGTCGCCGGAATCCTTTGATGCGGCCAGGTCCCAACCTCGCGTGAAGCTCAGGCCGGCAGGCAGGGCCTCAACGATCTCGATCATGCCGGGCTTGAACATGCCACCCTGGCGCGGAGCCGGGCGCTGTTGAAGCTGGCCCGCCGCCGCATAATCGCCCAGAGATAACTCCAGCGCCCTGACCTGATTCTCATCGAACCGTTCAGGGAACATCAGTTCGCCTGGCGTGGTGCGCGGATCGGGGTCGCCCACTGCATGATGAGATTCGTCCGGCTCCCAGCGCATCGGGATCTTCAGATGCTCGTAGCCCAGCTTCAGGGCTACCGCCGACACGTCCTCTTCGTGCAGGCGCTGCATCACGATCACGATGGCTGAATCAGCGTTGTTGACCCGACTCGGCAGCGCTTCGCGAAACGTCTCAATGTCGGCGGCCAGCATTGCGGGGCTTTTCGCGCCATCCACGCTGTGCGGGTCGTCCAGAATCACGCGGTCAGCCCGGCTGCCGGTCATGCTGGTGAAGGCGACCGCCTCACGGAATCCAGTGCTGTCGTTCTCAAATTTCGTCTTGGCGTTCTGGTCGCCGGTCAACACGACGGGCCAAAGCGACTGATACCAGTCGGACTGGATCAGGCGCCGGCATTTCGTGCTGTCGCGCACCGCCAGGTCCTGCTTGTGGGCGGTGCCCATGTAGCGCAACTCGGGACGGCCTTTCGGCCCCCACTCCCAAGCTGGCCACAGAACCGACACCAGCAGGGATTTCATGCTGCCCGGCGGAACATTGATCAGCAGGCGCTTGATCCTGCCGTCAGTCACAGCCTCCAGGTGATCACAGATGGACTGCACGGCCCAACCCCACATAAGCGGGGTCGCGGGCTCAAGAACATGCCATGCCTGCTTTACGAAATCCGCCAGGCTTGCCGCGCATAACGCCCGCTCGATGGCAGCCAGGTCATGATGTTTTGGCAGATTCATGAGCGACCGTGAGCAGTTCGCGCAACGCCTCCTTGCTCAGCCTCGAATAATCGAATGCTTCGGGATTCGTAGGCTGATCTCCATCAGTCCCGACCTCGTAGGCTTCGCGCTCCATGCCGACCAGAACCTTCAATGCTTCCGCCAGCTTCTTCATGCTGTCGATTCGCCCTGACGTGGACATGACGCGCTGGAATGCCCGCATCAGTCCATCTGGTGAATCCTCGCTTGCGGCAATGGCCTCGGCCAACTGCTGGATCATGTCCGTGTTGTCTGTCTGCGCCTCAAGCTCGACCAGTAGCGACATAGCCAGGCTTCGCGCCCGGGCAATGTCGCGGCGATGGGTTGTCCTGATCTCAGCTATGACCTGGGCGTTTGCCTCAACGATGCTCCGCTCAGTTACCGCCTGCTCGCTGGTAACCTCGCTGGTAACCGCTGCTTTGGTAACCAGGGCATCAGCCTTGGCTTTGATCTTCGCTTTGAGGTCTCGCTCCCATCCGTCACGCTTGGCGCGCTTGCCGATGGCGACGTGCGACACGCCTTGAGCGGATGCGATTTCCCGGACGGACAACAAGCCAGCCCGGTAATCCGCTTCGATACGTTCCCAGTCTGGCGCGGGTTTTTTCTGCGCCATTGTGAATTCCAAAACAAAGCGCCCCACTCAGTTTTCACCGAGTGGGGCGCGAAAAGCAGCGGTGGCTGCGGAGGAGACAAGGTTGCGGCAACCTGGCGCCACCAGGTCAAGGGCTCTTTGTTTGCAGGCCCCAGGATCCAATCTGACCAGCCTGCCAGTACCGCATAATCTATCGCTAGGCGATCAACCCAGGCGGCCTGCAACGCAGGCCTTGCGCCGCACCCACAGGGGCCGGAAATCAGCCATTCCAGCCTTCATGCTGGGTTTCGTAGTCGCCGTCCATTACAGCCGATCCCGCATCTTCAGGACCAGCAGCGTGGCGGCCACGCCAAACGCGAATGCAATCAGGCCGGTAGAGATCAGGTATTCCATTCGTAGGCTCCAAAAAGAAAACCCCGCTTCGCTAGACGCAAAACGGGGAATCTCATAATTGAGGCTATTTTGGGGGTAAAAACCGCAACTGTCAAGCCTCCGCCATTTCCAGCATCCCGGCATCCGCAAGCAACTGTTCGATGCATCGCTCTGCTCTGGGCCTGATGCCGGCTGTATGACCGTCCTCGCGGGTGCCGTTCAGCCAATGCTTGATGCGCTGCCGATGGCTCGACGCCGTGTTTTCCGCCACCTCGCACTGATGGGCCAGATCGGGTAGCGAGACGGATTTGTCGCCGAACAGCCCCTTCACAATCCCGCGACGCAACCGGCGATTCGTCAGACACCCCGCCAGCGCCTTCGTAATCGCCGCCTCTTCGATTTTGACGATGCATGCCTCCCAGAACGGATTGACGGCCCAGCCACTGCAACAGGCATGGCCACAGCCGCATGGCGTCTTTCTGGGACCATAGGCCGCGTACAGGACGAACTGATGCATATCCGACAGCACGGCCACGCGATTCCAGATCATGGCTGCCTGCCCAGCTCCATCAAGGCCGTGCAGTTGTGCTTGATCGCCGGCGTAGCGCACAGGATCATCAGCCATGCGGTTCATCATTGGCCGCTCGTAGACTTGACCCGAGAAACGGAACGCGAAGATCAGCGCGTCCTGTGCCGACTTGAATTGTTGATTGCCCATCATTCCCCCTTCACAACAAATGCGGCGCTGCCCTGGCGCCAGAACACGCCCTTCCCATCCCATGGCATCGACTTCAGTGTCGGCTGCGCATCAATCTCCGCCTGGCGCAAATGCGGCTTGGTCACCAGTGGCCGGAATTTCGCCATCTGTTTGGGCGCGGCCCTGTGGTGCTCGGTGCCCGCCAAGAACCGGCGAAACAGCGCGTCATCCGATTCGTCAGGTCCAGGCGCGTAACCAGCAGCCAACAGCGCGGCCATCATCCGGCCTCGTGACAGCGCATCGCCGAACTTCGCGGCATGGCCCAGCGCGATCAGGCGGCGCTCGGTCTGACGCCGGATTTCTGCTTGGCTTTCCATCAGATGTACCCCGGTGAAGTTGGCGGAATGGTGGGATTCAGGTATTCGAGGATCCTGTCGCGGGCAGACTCCCAGCCGGCGCATACGCAGGCCGCGTAGCCCTGCTTGGCCAGGGCTTCCAGCCAGCGTTTCTGCTCGACCGACAACCGACCGTCCTCGGGCGCCTTCAGTTCGATCCATAGACCATGGCGGCCGTTTCTCGGCACCGGCAGCAGCAGGTCGGGCACACCTGGGCGCACGCCCTGAGCCTTGAGTCGACCCGCCTCGCGCTTTCCACGCCGCCCACCATTCGGGATGTGCAGCAGCAGCGCCAGTTCCGGCATGGCCTTGGACTGCAGGCCAGCCCAGCGGATGAGAGCGGCTTGGTGGTCATCTTCTATGTGCCTCATGCGGCCCCCATGATTTTTTCAGTGAATCTTTTCTGTTCAGCCTCAAACCACGCTCGCCGCTTCTGCGAATTCTCGGGCGGCCCCGCCTCAAACATCCGGCACGTCCGGTTGAATGTCGCGCTCTCGTAGCGCCCGGATCGGCCATCCTTGCCGCACACACCGTAGCCTTGCTTGGCCATAGCTGGTGCTGCACGCAGGTCGAAGTGCAGGCAGTCGATGCAGTTGACGTGATCCTGGCTCATGCGGACACTTCCTCGCCCAGCGCACGTTTTGTCATCGTGACGGCAATGGATGCGTAGCCCTTGGGGTTCGCCAGGATTTTCTTGGCCCAGGCCTTGGGATCGCGCGGCTTTTCGATTGCAGCGGCTGCCATAGCCTTGATCCCGGCGTCGGCCTGCTCTTTGGTGGCGGCAGTCTGGCCGGGAGCCGGCAGCGCAGCGGCAGGCGCCGGGACATCATCCCAGGACTGACGGGCCAGTTGGATGCTGTACGCGGCTTCCCAACGACTTTTGAGCGTCTGCCAAGACTGATTCAGCATGTCGTGGTTGCCGATCTCGACGGCCGCCCAGTACACGGCCGGGTGCGGCCAGGTGCCGATGTCTCCGGCGCGGCGGCTTTGCATGCCGGCGACAGCCAACCGAAACGCCACCTCGGGCTCCAGCCAGGGACGACACAGCCGCTTGAACTCAGGCAGGGTCGGCGCGAACGGACGATTGCCGCATGCAGCCAGCCCTACGGACACTTCGTCACCAGTGAAGCCGGCAAGCTGTTCAGCCCAGGCCCGAACCATCGTGGCTTTGTCGATGCCATCCCACTGCTGCATGAATTTCGAGCCGTACAGCAGGTGTAGGCGTTCGATCACGCGGGCTGCCCAGGTCTCCGGGATCGGTTGGATTTCAGCGAGTTGCATCGATTGTCCCCATGTCGATTTCGGTTTTCCCGCGCGCCAGGTCGCGGATGATCGCGGCGTCAGCGGCGTAGCGGTCCTGGCGGTTCTGGGGTTGCTGGGCCCGGACCTTGGTGGGCGATTTCTCGCGGCGCACCCAGTTGCGCCAGGTGGCCTCCCAGTCGACCTTTCTGGCGTCGGCGCCGGCCTTCGCCGCCCAGTAGTCGCGGAACGAGTCGGCCACCCGCAGCGCGTCATCCGGCGTCCAGCTGGGTTGCTCCAGCAGAGCCCAGGACATCCAGGTGTCCGGCAGCCGCCAGTCGGTCGGCAGTCGCGTGGCCCTGGCGGCCTTGGGCGCAGGCGGCTGCGCAGCAGGCGCGTCCTCTCTCTGGTTTCCACAATCAGGAATCAGGGAAGGGGGATCAGGAATCAGCCCGGCTTGTTCCGGTAAAGGTTGTGCCTTGCACTGTTCTTGCACAGTGCTAGTCTGGTTCTCTGTGTATGCAGGTATGGAACTTGCGGATTCTTTGACATGAGGATTCTGGTGCTTAGCAAAGTTCACTACCTGAATAAACCGATCATTGCCCGCCTCATACCGAAGGATAAAACCGTGCTTTTGCAGGTCGCCAAGAAGGCTATCGACGTCGCAATCGTCATATGGCAATGCCTCCGCCTTGATCCGGCGCGGACGGTCCTCTAGACGCCCCTCCCTATCTGCCAGAGTCCATAATCCTATGAACAGGAGCCGACCAAGCGGGCTGATGTCCGCAAGATCATCATTGGCGAAGAAACTGGGTTTAATGTTCCTTGCTCGAGCCATAACTACGCCTCATCAATGGCCGCGTACATAGCCGCCTGCCAATTAGTCCAGTTGCGCTCGTCTTTCGCTATTGCCGTGAGCGTGTCTATATCGACTCCAGCGTCATGCGCCTGCTTGAGAAGCGCCAAGCACTTCGTATCGTTGCAGTACGAAAATCTATTTCGGCAAATTCCACGGATATAAAGCAGCTGCCGCCCCGACTCAGGCAGGTTCATGGCCTTCGCAATACTGGCGACCTTTGACCACGCCACGCCCACTGATTCAGCCGTTAATGCGCCTTCTTCATCGGTGACTAAGTGCCGACTTGCCACAACGTCCATTGCGTCGAGGATGTGTGTCAGCTTGGTGCGCCTGAGAAGCGCCTTTAATTGCTTGATGCCTGTTTCATTCAGGTAAAAGCCCGGCGTAATGTCTCGCCAATAATCGACCGCTTTATCCAGCGTTTCTTGCTCTATCTCCTTCATTCCATCGCGCCACGCGAGCATCATCTCCAGCTGCTCCCGCCTTTCCGACAACTCATCAAGCATCGCCCTTTGCTTCTGGATGGCGGCGTCATCTGATAACTCGACATTGGTCTTGCCAGCGTTGCATGGCTTGCATGACGTGATGAGGTTCATCATGTCGTTGCCGCCGCCCTTACTTACAGGGTTGATGTGATCGACCTCGAGGATCGCCTCCGGCGCCGATGCGCCGCAGTACTGGCACTTAAACCCGTCACGCTTGAACACTTCAAAGCGGATTTTCTTGCCCAGGGGCTTGCGCTCGTGTATTATTTGTTTCGTCATTGCACTTCCTTATGCTTGTGCGATTGAAAGGCCCGGAACTGTTCGCGCAGTTGCCGGGTTTGTTTTTTGGTTAAGCTTGTCCGCCCGCACCGGCTCCCAGCGCTCCAGCGCATCGAAAAACACAGTCCGCTTTTCGTCGCGGGTCGCGGTTGTGCCGAAGTCCAGCCAGTAATGGCAAGGCCCGCAGCCGGGTACGCTGAACCAATCAGCGGCCTTCAGACCCATGCCTTTGCCCGTATCGGCCCAATTGCCGTGGCAATCGACTACCGTCGGATCCTGCGGGATGCGCGGGCATACGCCCGGAACCAGCAGATAGCAAGACTGCCCCCGGCAGGCGTCCAGCATCTTCTGGTCGTGGTGGCCGTCGATCTTGTGTGTGCGCCGGCCTGAGTGCTTCATGGAGCTACGCGCCATCGGCTTGGTCGTCTTCATCGGCGTCTTGCGCTGCATCGGCTTGGCCGGGGATTTGAAGGTGCTGTTCCAGGTCATACAGCAGCCTCACGCGCCAGGAATGGTTTGCGGACGCGCTCATGAAACCGGAAGGCGGCCGCGACGCTATGATCCAGCTCAGCCCGGCTGGAGACCTCGCACACCTTGCGAATCCAGGCCGCCGCGTTTTCTTCGACACTCAGGCCGTCTGCGCATTCAGGCACGAATGCCTGGAAAGCAGGGTTCTGGCAAAGCTGGCCAGCCAGCCGCGCCAACTCACCGCCCTTGGGTTTTTCGCCAGATGGCGGCACGGCGCCCGACCGCTCGAAGTCAGCACGCAGCGGGGCCAGCGCCACCGGCATATCGATGTTCGGGAAAAGCTGCAGGAATGCGGCGCGGCAGGATGGGTCAATGTCCACCTGGACACGAATCGTGCCGTCGGCCATTTCTTTCATGGCGCGGCGGGTTCCGGAAATGGCTTCCATCACTTCAACCTCACCCAGATCGCAACCGCCACAACTACCAGGGGCAGGATCATGGCGACCGCGAATACGATGATGTCGTGTTCAGTCATCGCGCCTCCTCCTTGTCGACAGCCAGCAAAAGGCCGCGCTCCAGGTTGTGAGTGCGCGTCCGCAGTTCACGCAAAAGCGCAACCACTTTGTCTCGTTCAGTGGGGGAAACGATGTTGTCAGCCAGAGATTCCGCTGTCGTGCCCAGCACACCGCCGGTCAAAGCCCCGATTTGCATGGCCTTGGCCTGGATGTCTTTGATCAGGTCTTGCGGGCTGGCTTCGTTATCAGGAACGACATCGGCCGCCAGACCGTTCTGTGCGGCATGGGCCAGCATCCAGTCGCGGGCATATGCTCGCCCGCCCTCTTTCTCTTCCATCCATTCGGTCAGAAGGTCGGCCATGGAAAGGCTGATTTCTTCGCCCTTCAGCGCCCGCAGCTTGGCGCGCAGGCTTTCAGGATGGATGCTGCGGCCCCGGCGCTCCGTCAGGAACCGGGCGGCATCAACCACCCCGCCGGAGGTGCGCCGCACGCTGTTGTAGAGGACATCCAGCCAGTCAGTGTTTGAGTACCTGCAAGTCACCTTGAAACCCCTTAAATTTCAGCGTTTCGGAGCGAACCGAAGCGGCCTACAGTGGAACTATGGAAAAGACCAAAACCGAATCCCTGCTTGAACAGGCCCGCGCCATCTGCCAGCGCGTGACGAACCGCGAAGACGTGTCCGACGATCTGCTGCGCGTGGTGTTCATGCGCCTGGACGAAGAGGCTCAGGAAGCGGCGTTTGATGGTGAAGAGGACGGGCCGGCAGTTGGTTGTACGGTTCACTGACGTAATGACGTCTCCTGGGCCGATGGGGATCTTGTCCGGGTCTTTGGGGTCATTGCCGATATGGGAGGCCGGCCCCTTCCGGTTAGGCTTGGGAGTGCTACCAACCAAACCGTTCCGGGAGGGACCGACCATGGAAAAACTGACCAGCGACCAATACGCTTGGGGGATGAATATTTTTTTTAAGATTCTTGAGCACCAGCCAAATCTGATGTCACAACGGCAGCCAGCTCCAGGCACCGGCAACGCGATGGCAGAAACGGCAGCGGCTTTCATTGATCGTCTCGTTGAGCTTCGGAACGAGCGGGTCGAGAAATCCGCGAAGTAGCCGCCCCGAGAGCCCGGGCCGCCCCCAAGGCCGCTTCGGCGACCTGGGCGGCGGCTTCCTGTGGAGTGCAGGTCGAATCGCCCGCCAGCTTGGCAGCGGCTTGCACGGCTGCTTGGAAGGCGTATTCATTCATTTCGACAGTCAGGTCAGACATTGGCGGGCTCCTTGGGGGTGGGCCTGGCGGTGAACTCAGCGACCAAATCACCAACAGTCAGCCGCGAATCCGCAGCAGCAAGACGTTGAATGACGTCGATGCTGGGCTTCTTGCCACGCCATCTGGTAGCGATCTGCCACAGGTAGCCCGGATCGATGCCAGCTGCTTTCGCAAGGGAGTCGCGCGCTTCCTTGTCCATGGTCGGATATAGGTTTGTCAGCTTCATGCACAAATATTAGCGCGGCGCTATGCATTCAGTCAATAGCGCCGCGCTATACCACGCGATTAGCTCCGCGCTGTTTAATGAGGGACTATGAAAACTGTCGAAGAGGTGCGCCGCATTCGCCTGAAGATGCTCGTCAATGAGGTTGGCGGGCGGGCGGTCGACCTCAATAGGGCGACGAAGAAAATTGATAGGGACTCGACTTACAGCCAGATACTGAACCAGTCGCTGGGCAGCAAGACTGGAAAGCCCAAGCAAATGGGCTCACCACTGGCACGCGAATTAGAAGAGCTTCGTGATAAGGAAGTCGGCTGGATGGACACTGACCCGGACCTATCCGACGATGCGTGGCCCTTCCCAAGGATCCAGAAAAGCAAGATCCTGTCTCTCGACAGGCAGGAGATCGTCAGACTCGAGGCGGCGATCCAAGCAATCGCCAGGGAAATGAAAATAGACATCGAGAAGGCTTGAGTCCGCGCCTTCTGGTGCGGCTTCGGGCTGTAGGGCGTTTATTTTTCCCCACCAGGTAACAAACCATGATGGGTGTGTGGAAATATTTAGCAAGTCGGATGGAGGAAATATGCAGGAATTCAGGCGTCGGATTGAGCATCACATCGAACACGTCAAGAACGTCGGTGCGCATTGCACGACCGAAGAGACGACCAAGCAAGCCCTGATCCTCCCGCTACTCGACATCCTGGGTTTCAGCCCCTATGACCCAACCAAAGTAAAAGCGGAATACGGCGCAGACTTTCCGGGCGCCAAGGCCAGCGAGCGCGTCGACTACGCTCTATTCAGCAACGGCATCCCCGTCCTGTTCATTGAGGCCAAGGCCTACGCAGCCAATCTGACCAATCATTGCCCTCAGCTTTCTCGCTACTACAACGCCACGCCCGAGGTCGCCGTCGCTGCGATCACCAACGGTCGGGAGTGGCGGTTTTTCACAGACTTGGACAATCGCAACATCATGGACCGCGAACCGTTCCTGGTGGTCGATTTCGCCGGCGCCGCTGAAGACATTGCCGAGCAGCTTGAGCGCTTTCACTACGACCATCTGGAGCCTGACGCGCTACGCGCCCTGGCGGAAGAAAACGTCTACCTGCATGCTTTCAAGGATGCCATCACCTCTGCGCTGCGTGACTGTGACCTGGACTTCGTGAAATACGTCGCCACTCGCTCGGGAACACAACGCACCATGACCAGCAAGTTCTTGGAGAGCATTCAACCAATCGTCAAGCAGGCGGTAGCTCAATCCGTCAGCTCTATGGTGGCCACCAGCCTATCGGCACCCGAGGTTATACCGCCCGCAGCTCCGGTGGAGGTTGTCGCTGATGAAGACGCCCCTGTCGTAGACCCAGAGAACGATCGCATCATCACCACCGCCGACGAGCGCAACCTGTTCAATATCTGCTGCGACATTCTTCCGCAAGAAGATTTGCAGGCCCGCGATACCGAGTCCTATTTCTCGATTGTGCATGGCGGCAAATCCAATCGGTGGCTGTTCCGGTTCTGGGGCGACAAGAAGCACCCGGCCGTGCAGTTCATTGTGCCACTCACCGACGCCCACCGCGCAGAGATCGAGCGGGCCGGCCTACAGATTGGCGCCAGCGACCAGGTGCTGCTCGACAAGCCCGAGAACCTGTACCGGCTGGTAGGGATTGTGGGCGACGCCCTCGCCTACTGCAAGGACGATGAGAACTTCCGACGCAAGGGGCGCAGCGGAAGCGCTGAGTAGCGCCTTCTGGTGTGGGGTTGGGGGGTAGGCATCCCACAGCATTGAACTCTCCTGTGGATAACATGTAACGAATAGATAGAAATTCCGGAACGACACAACATATAGTGGTGTGTTTTTGTACAGATGTGGGCAAGATAGGCTTTCTTATGGAACTTATCCACATTTGTCAAATTTTTATTGCGTCGGCCAATCATCTTGCTCTAAAGTTCTCTTTAGGGAGTACACAAGGAACGGCTACCCTTCTTGTCTCTAGTCACAAAAGTATGCGCTCAGCGCATCTTTTAAAGTTAACTGGGAGTACTGATGGACACCGATGCCAGCTAATTCATGACTGATAAGCATGTAGCAAAGGGCGCAAATGCGCCCTTTATTTTTATAAAAACACAATGAATAAATTTTGGTCAATAGCCACGAAGATAGGCACCATCTTCGGCGTAATAGGAATCAGCGCAAACAACCTGCTGGATGATAAGGAAAAGAGTTTAGCTGCTTTCATTATTGTTATCCTGGCCGCGCTGTACTGTTGTTGGCAAATGCAGAGACTGTTTGCATTGGCACTGCGGCGCAGATATAAAAGTGGCTTTTTGCCAATTGCTTCATCTACTCGCTTTTCCACAAGCGACGGAAAGCATTACACCTACGAGCAATTCAGACATATACAAGTGAAGAAGCCTTACATGCGCTTCTTTGAGCATAAATTTGTTTGGACCGGAACAAATGTGCCTGTAGTGTCTTCAGATCTACAGCGAGTAAAGCAGCCCGAAGTCATGGAGATGGAGCACGGGTCACATGGACACTGCGTGAAGCTTGAGTTCCTCTCGACTAGGATCTATAACGATGCGGAAGTTGTGCATATCAACATGGCCGTCGATGACTCAGATCAACGAGCATCTCCGCACATCTCACAGAAGGTCGAAGAACCTGTCCGGCTACTCAGCTGGAGGATTGAACTATTGCATGCCACACAATCCTACTATAAAAACAAGGCAGAATTAACCCGCAAACCGATAGATAAGCCAGGGGCCAACAAAGAATCCATCAAATCAATCAACTTTGATGTAGCCTCAAAATCTTACTCGGCCAATTTGCCCAATCCTGAACCTGGATACGCATACACCCTCTCATGGGAAAGGCCCCCGCTGCCAAGAAATGGGCGCGGTAAAAAGTAGTCATCGTCATACACTGAAGCCCTCCCCGGAGGGCTTTTTCATGCCTGGGCCGTCGACCATCCAATAACAAGCAATGGCGCGGGTTTCGGCAGATTTTCCGGCCACCAGCCGCCCAGGTTGTCGACCGCTCCACCCCCAGCAGGTCACCACCCTATAGTCCAGCATTGATGCGGGTTTCGGGCAATTGCTGCCCCTATAGGTCACCACCCCACCCCCACCATCCCCCCAGCCGCCTAGAGCGGCTTTTTTGTGTCTCATGCCTGGAATAGCGTCAAAAGTTTGTGACTCATGACCATGCTCTTGAATTGAGTAGGGATTGCTATATCAATAATATATAAATCATTGATTTTTAAGGTATTTTATTTGTTTTGCTGGAAAATTTGCTGTAGGATTCAATCCATCGCACAGCAATTCCAGGTAGGGAAATTCCCTACCATCGCGAAAAGCCGCGGCCGGCGGATGTCCCACGAAATCGCGCCAAGGTCAAGTCTTTTACTGTGCAAACATACAGTGTAATTTGTCGTTTAGAACTAGCACACCGGAGAGTCCGCCATGTCCAGCAGAGCCAAGAAAAACAAGAAAATCGACGATGAAATTGATGATCTGCGTGCGCGGTGTACGCCGGAGCCGCTGGAGAAGGACGTTGATTTCAGTCTGGAAAAGAAGGCCCTTGATGAACTCTTGGATGGGGTGCTCAGGCTTCGCACATACATAGAAATGCGCGAACGACGACGATAACCCTCCATCGCTCCGCCCAGCCCGCTCGACGCGGGCTATTTTTTTGCCCCTCAAAAATAATTAGCGCCGCGCTATTGACAATAGATTAGCGCGGCGCTATTCTTTCTCCATCGCATCACGAACCGCCTAGGCCCCAGGCCAGCCCAGTAGGGATGCAGCAAGACCCCGCCATAGGCGGATCGCTCTTTAACAACGCAGGAATTCAGGAGAGGGTGCGCAGGGATGTGCGCTTTCAAGGTCAGGAGTAGCGGGACGGCGTGAACCGCCCCGCGTTCCTAGGTCACGACGATCAGGATGATGGCGGCAACAGCCCGTAGGACTGCGGCCACATCAAAAATCACGTCCACCTTCACAGAATCTTTCCAGTTCATTTGCATGTCCAAGGAAAGCCTGTGGCCACAGGCGTGAGCCTGGTTGAACTTGTATACCGCCCTTGCGTGGCGGTTGCAGGTCGCTTATCTAGAATGCTCCCCGCGCCCAGCGCCAAGGATTGCTTGGCTATCTGGGTCGGCAACGCTGCTGTCTGCGCTCTGAACAGGTATCCGACATCCGTCGGGCCGCAGTCAGCACAGCAGGCCAACGCCACCTTTAGCGGCTTATCAGGCCGCAACCGGAGTTGATAGCTCCGGCACAGAAAGCATATCACTCTGTCGCACCCTCCCCTGAGTTTCTGCCCCGTACCCGCAGTCGCGCTGTGAAGCGCATAGAGACTGCAAAGACGCTGCGCACTGCCGTGAGGTGTAGGTGCGCCCGGTGAACGGAGGGAAGACCGCTGTGTATGCCCTGGCAAAAAGACGACAGAAAAAACCGGATAGATACATTCCCGCGATTGGCGTGAGGCCTTCAACAGGCGCGGGGTCCGGCGCTCCCCTTGGCAGTTGGTAGGGGACGGTCTGGAAACCGTGCCGCAACTTTTACGGAACCCGCCAGTAATCAGCCGATGGCGAGTAATCGGCAGATGACCACCGGGAGAAGTCCGGGACACTGCGAGCCCGCTCAGCGGGGAGTTGCGCGGGGCAATACATCACGGCCTGGAAGCAGGCCGCATCCGAAGCCGCATTCAACCGAGTGTGGCGCCGGATGACACCACGCCCCGGCCGCCGGGGCAACACTGGAGAAATGAACATGGCAATCATCAATTTCGATTTCACTAAGGGGGAGCCGACGCGGTTCGGCGGCGAACCCTGGCCCGAGGGCGCGTACTGCCCCCTGCGCGGCGAAGAACATGGTGCCGGGCATCTGGTGCTGTGGCATACGCACGCCGGTCTGTGCCTCTACGATTTCGAGCGCAACGGCTACGACGATTCAGATTTCTACATGATCGTCTGGAACCCCGAAAAAGGCGCGCCAGAGGATATCTGCTTCGCCAGCACACGCGGCTGGTCCTACCCAGCATACGACAGTCGGCCTGACGCCACACCGGACGTTCTGGCGGCATATGAAGCCTGGAAGGTTCGCCAAGCCGAACAGCGCGAACTTGATCGGCGGCATGCCAAGGCAACGGCACTGCGCGAACAGCACGCGGCTGAACTGGCGGTGTGCGGGCTGCACGGCATCACGTTGGCGTCTCTGCGCCGCTGGAAACGCACTGAACATCAGGACCAGTGGGAGCGTGCGTTCAAGCTGCTGTCATCCACGCGGCTGCGCTCGAAGTTCCGCATCAGTCTGCGTGACCGCGCTGTGGCGTGGCTGAAGGATGCGACGCCCGCTTACCCGTCGCCGTACAGTCGTCGCCAGTGGGAATACATCTGACAGCCCCGGCCCCTGCCGCGTGACAGGCGGCATCGCATCACAGGAACCCAATCATGACCACTGAAACCGTGCTGACGGACGAACAGATCAAACGCATTGCCCTTACGACGCCAGACAAAGATCTCTTAGAAGTCGTCCCGTTCGCCCGCGCCATCGAACAAGCCGTCCTGCAATCACCTGAGATACAGGAACTGGGCGTCCTGTTGAGAGAGTCGCGCCAGCAGTTGCCGCTTGCCGCTCAATTCTGGAATGAGGATGACGAGCCGGAACGCGGCAGCAGAAACGTCAAGCTCGTGATGGAACTGATCGCCAGGATTGACGCCGCAATGGAGCAAAAGCCATGAGCCTGACTGACGCCATTACGGTCTTTTTTGCTTACCCCCTTCAGATCATATTTTCCTTCGGCGCGGTCTATCTGGCATTTGAAGGAAAGTACGATCGAGCCGCCTTCTGGATGTCTTTCTCCATCATGCTGCTTTTGCTTGCGAGGCTCCAATGACCCAAGCGAAGATGCTGGAGCCGGTGGCATATCGCAGCAAAGAATCTCCCTACCTATTCAGCCTTGGCGGGCCGGAGACGGACGGCTTTGACGGATTGATCACCACCACCCAGGCCGAAGCCTACGCCAATGCCAGGGTGCGAGAGGCGCTGGAAGAGGCGGCGCAGATTGCGGACGCGCACAACGCCTTTGCGACTTACGACGCCATCCGCGCCCTACTCCCCTCAACGCCTGCACGACCGGAATCTGAGCAGTAGCCGGGTCCAGGCCCCACCCGGTTGGGTCAAGCCGGGGCCATCACATGGGCGGCGGCACGGAAGGACGTGCGAATCGTAGCGCCGACACACACCAATCGCCGGGGCGCGGAAAAGCCGTGCGAATAGCCACGAAGCGACGGCATGGCGGCAATGATTGGGAAGGCGGAGATCGCCCAATTGGCGCAGCCGGTATCAAGCCCGGCCCGCCTATGTGATGGTTTCACGGCGTCACCCCGTCCGCCAGAAAGCCGGGGCCAGCAATCAAGGAGACAACCATGTGTTAGCGGACCAAAAACCGCGCCTGTGCCGGTAAAGCACAGGACCATCACACATGACCCCTGCCCCAACACGCGATTTGGGAACCCTGGAGCCGGTCGCGCGGCAGTCAATACCAGGGAAGGCCCAGCCGGGCCGCTGCAGGGGTCAGTTGTGATGGTGAATTAGCGATTGCAACGCGAAAGCGGGCGGGGCGGCGCGAAAGCGCTATAGCGCCGCTGGGTGGCAGCGAATAATCCGACAGTCGCCCACCGAGAGGGGCTGGCATCCCTCCACCATCAGAAAGTCCTGGGATTCCAAATCCAGGCAGATCAATCACCGGCAACGGTTTGATTGGCTACGGGTGAAAGCCCCGGATCGAAGCGGATGACCGGGCAGGATCTGCGCCCGAAACGGGCAGCCGGAGCGCAGGCAACTGCGCAAGTGAAGCCCTGAAATCCCGGTCGGCAGCTTCGCGTCAGGCCCACGAACGGACACACCTGTCAGCCGCATCAATTCCAGCGGCCCGGGCCAATGGCCAAATGACGCCGGACGGGGAGTAACCGGCACCCACCACCAGACTTTCAGCAGGCCGCGTAGGCCGGTCGCGCGTTTGCCGCCGCGATCAATTCTCAACCAGTCAAAACGTGAAGGGCAAAACCGAGGGCTTACATCGGGAGCCTGCGTGGCCTGCTGAGCGTCTGGATCAACCGGAGAGACATCATGCAAAACAACATCGAACACACCGGCAGCAACTGGACCGGACAATCGCCGCGCACCCTGCAGGAGGCGTTCCCCCACTACCCCGGCCTGGGCTATCAGGATCCGCCCCTGGCCGACAAGATCGGCGACGTGATTGCCATCACGCTGACCGTCGGCGCGTTCGGCCTGGTCGCGTATTTCGGCCCATCACTGTTTTGGGGATAGCCATGGCAACTACAGAAACATGGGTTTCGACGGTCCTGGATGACTGCTATGCAACCCACCACGCCCTGATTCGCAGCGCCAACGGCAATTACTCGCTCAGTAGCGGCATGGGCCCACTGGATCGTGCTGTGCTGGTGTCACAGGGCGACTTCCGACTGTTCCTGGAAGCCGATGTGGCCCGGGCGCTGGGAGCGCAACTGATTGCAGCTGCGGACCACTACGAGGCCCAGCGACGGGAGGCTCAGTCATGACCCTGAACGACAACACCAGCCTGGGCGACATCAGCACGGCATGCCGGGCCTGGGAACAGTCCTGGATCCACGGCCCGGATTACGACCATGCCGAAGATACCGGCCCGGAGGCCACGGCGGCTGGCGTGCTAGCGGTCCTGCGCGGCGAATCGTCGGAAGACGAGGAGGGCCGGGACTACGGGATTCTGGATCAGACGGGCCTGCTGACCGCCTGCCTAGCTGAAATCGCCCTGGACTGGCACGCCAGGGCCGAAATGATCGAACTGCTGGCCAAGAGCCAGGGCGCCTACCCGGCTGCCCAGGCGGTGCTGCAGAAGTACGTCAATCGGATGATCTGAGGCCGGTATGGACCACAAAGAATACTTCCTGCCCGGTCTACCCGAGGCGGTAATCCGTGGCGGCTCTGGGCGCGTCGTCGCAAAACTCAAGCAGCAAGAACCTCACGAACTGGAGAGCAACTATGAGCGTCGTAACCATGGTCTTGGGCGAGTCCGGGACCGGCAAGTCAGCGAGCCTGCGCAACATGCAGCCGAAGGACACCCTTCTGATCCAGGCGGTGAAAAAGCCCCTGCCCTTTAAATCGTCCGCCTGGAAACGTCACACAAAGGACTGCCTGGAGGGAAATATTTTCCAGACCGACATCGCCGCCCAGATCATCACGCTCATGCAGAAAACCCAGCGCAAGATCATCGTGCTGGACGACTTCCAGTACGTGATGGCCAACGAGTTCATGCGTCGCACGAACGAGACGGGCTTCAACAAGTTCACCGAGATTGGCAAGAACGCCTGGGACATCATCAACGCCGCCGCCGCCCTGCCTGAGGACGTACGCGTCTACATCCTGAGCCATATCGAAACCAGCGAATCCGGCCACACCAAGATCAAGACCATCGGGAAGATGCTGGACGAAAAAATCGCGCTGGAAGGCATGGTGACCATCGTTCTGAGAACCATGATCCGTGACGGCCAGTACCTCTTTTCCACCCGCAACAACGGCAGCGACACCACCAAAACCCCCATGGGCCTGTTCGACACCGAGACGATCGACAACGACCTGCAGGCCGTCGATCAGGCCATCCAGTCCTACTACGAATTGACCGAGCAACCCGCTTAAAGGAACCGCACAATGCGCAGCTATACCGCAGACCCCGCCGCCGCCCGCCAGGCCAACCAGAACAACTACGTTGACCAGTCCGGCAAGTACATCGGCGAATTCACTCTGGCCGAGGCTGTGACCAGCCGACAAGGCACCGACGGCATCGAATTCTCGTTCAAGACCCGCGAGGGTCAGCAGGCCAATTACCTGACGCTTTGGACCCATAACGCGAAAGGCGAGGCACTGTACGGCTACAAGGTGCTGAGCGCCATCATGACCGTCACGGGCGTCCAGGCCCTGGAGCCCAAGCAAGGCAACATCAAAGGTCCGGATGGCAATTCGCGCCAGGTGACCGCCTTCCCTGCTCTGCACGGCAAGCCTGTCGGGCTAGTCCTGCAGAAGGTGCTGTACACCAAGAGCGACGGCAAGGACGGCTACAAGTTCAACATTTTCGCGCCCTTCAATGCATTGAGCGAACTGACCGCCAAGGAGATCCTGGACGGCAATACGCAGCCCAAGGCGCTCGGGGGCATCGTAGCCACGCTGAAGGACAAGGACGAACGCACAGCCGGACATCCGGGCGCAGGGCAAGCCAGCGCCAACGGCGCCCCTGACGACCCATTTGGTGACGACCTCGGCCAAGGCTTTTGATCAACTATGGAGCGGCCCGCACAGAGCCGATAGAACATGACCACACTCGCACCCCTGTACGAGGTGGCCGGGGAAGCCCGCGCCATCTACGAAAAACTGATGGACCTGGATCTGGACGACCAGGCCATCCAGGACACGCTGGAAGCCGAAACGGATATGGTCCCGAAAGTCCAGTCCTACGGCTTCGTGATCCGCAACATGGAGGCCCTGGAATCGGCGGTGAACGCTGAGGCTGAGCGCCTGGCAACGCGGGCCCGGATCATCGCCAACCGGCGCGAAGCCCTCAAAAAGCGCCTGTTGGACGCCATGGTGTACTCAGGCATCCAGAAGGTCGAGCATCCGCAGTTCACGATCAGCGTGCAGAAGAACCCGCCCAGCGTGGATGTGTTCGACGAGCGCCAGATCCCGGCGGAATACATGACCGATCCGAAGCCGCCGGAACCGAAGCCGAACAAACCGCTCATCAAGAAGGCGATTCAGGACGGCTTTGAAGTGCCGGGGGCGAAGCTGGTGCAGGGGGTGGGGCTGAGGATTCGGTAGGCGAGCCCGTCACCGGGGGTTGTCGACATCGGTCATGGACTATCAGCGTAAGGCAATTCAACCGGGGAAACAACAAAAGTTGTTCCATTGTTGTCCTGCTTAAAAGCGAACCCGAACTGAAAATTGCTCTCGCCGGGAACCCAGAACACGACTGGATCATGACGAAAATCTCCCTCCCACCCGTGGTCACGCGCAGCATTCTGGGCGGAATTCCATCCTTGCAAAAACTCGTCTAATCCCGGATCGGTGGTGCCTCCCCATCCTTGTAGTTTATCCATGGCCTCGCCTTCGCCGAGAGATCTCGCCGTTTCCTCAACGGTTTTAAGGTGATCCCACCCGAAGTCGATAGGGCCAACGCCGTAAACGTGCCAAGTCATAGGTTCTCCGCTTAAGTTGCTGCGCCCGCTGTCGCCAGCAGGTCGCCATCGTAGGGCCTATGTTAAGCGCCGCAAACTTTCGCAACAAGGCACGCCCCCACCCTCAACCCCGCGCACCCAGGCCATCGGCCTCGGATAGTCGCGCCTGGAGAATCCCCATGTGGTTCAAAAACCCGAAAATCTACCGCCTGGCACCAGGCGCGAATCTGTCCGGCCTAGAAGATGACTTGGCAGACCTGCCTTTCCAGGCGTGCGGCAGTCAAGAAAGCCAATCGTCAGGCTGGGTGCCGCCGCGCCCTGACGAAGGCTGGCTGGTCTATCAACAGGCAGGTCAGATGCTGATCACCCTGCGCACCGAAAAGCGCCTGCTGCCGGCGTCCGTCGTCAATCTGGCAGCCCGCGAACGCGCCCTGCAGATCGAAGAGAACCAAGGCTACAAGCCCGGCCGCAAGCAGATGAAGGACATCAAAGAACAGGTGACGATGGAACTGCTGCCGAAGGCCTTCGTCACGCAGTCGGATACCCGCTGCTGGATCGACACCAAGAACCATTGGTTCGTGATCGACGCCAGCAGCACCAGCAAATCCGATGAGGTTCTGGGCCTGCTGGCCAAGACCCTGACGCCCTTTCCCATCGTGCCGCTGCACGTGGAAATGTCGCCCGCAGCCGCCATGACGCTGTGGCTGACGGAAGACGAAGCCCCCGCCGGTTTCACCATCGATCAGGACACCGAACTGCGCTCCACGGGCGAGTCCCGCGCCACGGTGCGGTACACCCGGCAGTCAGTCGACCACGCTGAGGCTGCCAATCACGTCCAGGCTGGCAAGCAGTGCACGCGCCTGGCCATGACGTGGAACGACCGTGTCTCCTTCGTGCTGACCGACAACCTGGACGTCAAGCGCGTCGCGCCCCTGGACGTGCTGAAGGAACACCAGGACGCCCAGAACGAAGCCGAACAGTTCGAGGCCGATTTCACGCTGATGTCGGGCGAACTGGCGCGACTGCTTGGCGACCTGACGGCGGCGCTGGGCGGGATGCGGAGGGATGCGTGATGGCGACGATCACGGTTGATGTCGATCTCGATCAATTCGATGACGATGAAATCCTGGATGAGGCAGAAGACAGGGGCCTGCTCGGCGGAGGAGAGACGGCCTCCGGCCTGGGCGCCCAGCGCGAAGCCATGCTGCGCGCCCTCTGGGATCACGACGAAAAACGCGCCATCGAACTCCTGAAAACCTACCTGTGCGACGTGCTGGGCCGCGCCGCCATCTGATCAACGGGCACAAAAGCCAGCAGCGGTCCCCCATTCCTGCGCTGTCTGGCTGCCCACCCTATTGGAGATTGAAGATGAGCATTCAAGGCTGGTACTACCTGCACGAAAACGGCGAGCTGATCTACAAGCCGCACCCGGACGCCGCGATGGACATCCGCGACAGCGATCTGGCCCGCGCTTTGTGGCCCATGGATCCGTCTGATCGGATGGGAGCCTGGACTATCTTGGTTGAGGCCCTGGCAGCGGGAGCCAACCGCGACCGCATCAACGAGCTGGCCGCGAAATGGAACTGCAACGACGACGACGTCCAGGAGTACGCCAAGCGAGTTCAGTGCCTCCTGTCCATGGATGGCGATCAGTGGTGCGCCACTCGGGCGGATTTCGTCAACATTCAGGAATCCCCTTGCGGCTTCGGCAAAACAGCGCTCAGAGCGATGGCAGACCTCTGCACAGAACTCGGCTACCGGCCAGCAAAGCTGTGGGGCACCTCGTTCGCTGAACTGTTGGTCGCCGAAGGCACCGTGAGGGCCGCGTCATGACCCAACGAAACGACGGCGGCCCGGCTTATCCGATCCCATGCCAATTCGACGTAAGCCGCGGCCCGCGCTTTGAGAGCGGATACGGCGGCATGTCCCTACGCGATTACTTCGCAGCCAAGGCGATGCAAGGGCTGCTGGCGAATCCTGGTGGCCCGATCCAAGCCAACGGAATGAACGGCTGGAGCCTCACAAACTGCACTGGCGCCGATGTCGCCACGATGGCCTACGCCATGGCCGACGCCATGCTTGCAGCCAGGGAGCGGACATGAGCTATCAAGTAGAAAGAGACTGGACAACCCAAGCGGGCTTTCGAGCCGTCGTCACCATGGGTGACATGGGCCATCGCTGCGGATACGTCGGTCTGCCGAAGGGACACCCACTCTATGGGGCGGAATACAGCGAACCAAGTCCGGCGCTGACCGCGCCGTCCGACGATGAGCCAGTTGGTAAGCGTGGCGTGATCACGATGCTTTGCGCCACCCAGGAGCGCATGACATCCCCCGAGTTGGTCTTCGACGTTCACGGCGGCCTGACGTTTTCCGGCGATGGGCGTGGTCAGTATCCAGTGCCCTCTGACCTCTGGTGGCTTGGCTACGACTGCGGGCACGCTGGCGACGGCGCGTCACCCGAGCGCCTGCTGGAGATGCGCGAGCGCTATCCCGACAGCCCAATCATGTGGGAGGACGACGGTGAATTTCGCAGCCTCGAATACTGCATAGACGAATGCGAGAGTCTGGCGCGCCAGATAACTGAAAAGGTTCAGCCATGAACACACAGCACACGCCTGGGCCGTGGTGGGAAACAGAATCCGGCGTCAGGGACAGGGGCGGACTCATCTGCCACACGATTTCGCCACAGCGCTACCCAGGACAAGAAGATCGGTTTGAGCGAGAAACGATCGAGCGCACGGCCAATAAGAAGCTGATCGCCGCCGCGCCTGATATGTACGAGGCGCTGAAAAAGTTGCTGGCAGATGCCGAGCATGTCCGTGACGTGGCTTTGCGCGAGGTCGGTATCGGGATGGTCAATGAGCTGGCGCTCGAATCTGCCCGTGCCGCGCTGGCCAAAGCTTCTGGAGAATCAAAATGAGGACGTGTTGCCAGTGCGGCGCAACCTTCACGCCAACCGGGAATGGCTACCGATGCTCGACATGTCGCAAGGAATACGATCGAGCTTGGAGAGCAAGGCGTAAGACCGAAGGAAAGGCCACCGGGGGCGGAAAAATGCCGCGTGAGTACCACCATGCCTATGAGACTGAGTATTTCAAAAACCCAGAGACTCGGGAGCGCCGCAACGCTCGAGCGCGCGAATACTCAAAGGCCCCCGGCACACGCGACCACCACAAGGCTAGATGGCTGGTTAGGCGGGCAATCAAAGCTGGGCGACTCACCCGAAAGCCTTGCGAGATTTGCGGCGCATCGCCAACAGAAGCGCATCACGATGATTACAGTCGCCCACTCGATGTGCGTTGGCTTTGCAAACGCCACCACGTCGAGCACCACAACGCCAAAGCCGAGGGGAAATCATGAGCAAGCGATCAAAGGAAAAGCGCCAGCGTCCCGGAAAGACGCATCCGTGGCCGTGGGAGGAATGATGCGCCCAGTCGAAATCATCAGCAGGCCTGCCGATCCGAACGGCCCCGTCCTGCTGGACGACAGTCGCATCGAGCGCATCGAATTCGGATCTCACGCACTGAGCGGGCCTGCCCGGCAAAAGCGCGTCGTCCCCGACATCATCATCGAGCTCGCTCAACACACGGATGGACTGTGGATGTGGGGCACCAGCAGCATGATCCGAGCCGGATACAGCGGCTATCGGCTCGGCCCGAAATGGGGCAAATTCGCCAGCACTCGTGATGCCGCACTTGCCGCCGCATGCAATGAGATCGAAGCCAGAAACCCGGAGCCGAGCGTGCTGGCATGGCTGGAATCTCTGTGCGCGCCAGATCAATTGGAGCTATTCGCATGACCATCAACACCGAAACCATCCGAGACGCTGCCGAGGTGCTGGACACCCTGACCAGCACTCTGGCTGTCGATCATCCGCTGCGCACACAGGCTGCGGCCAGGGCAAAAAGCTGCGTGTCTGGGCTGTATTCCGCCGCCGACGCCCTGGACGCCCAGACAGCGGAGATAGCACGGCTACGAGAGGCGCTGACCTCACAAAAGGGGGCTGCAATCAAGTGCATGCGCGAGACCCTTGATGAAGAGACTCGCGAAGCAATGCAGGCTGCCGGAATCATTTCCCAAGCGTACGGGTATGGCGTCGGCTGTGCAGCCATTCTGGAAGCGGATATGGACGAGGCCGTTCGCGCCGCTCTATCAGGAGAATCCAATGGCTGACGCCTTCTACCTACAGGACAGCCGCTGCTACGTCGGCAACGACATGCTGTTTTGGGCGCTGGGCGGAAAAGGATACACAACGGACCTACGGCGAGCGGAGGTTTATACCCGTGAAGAAGCCCAAGCGCAGCACGACAGCCGCTCGACGGACATCCCCTGGCCAAAGGACTACATCGACGCCAAAACCCGGCCAGCGTGCGACATGCAGCATGTCAAGCGCGACGAGGCGCTCGCAGACGCAGGGATCGTCCTGCGCCCCAGGTACAGGGAACGCAAGTCGGCACTTCGATGCCAATGCTGCGGCGCGTTCATTTCACAAGCCAACTTCTGGGCGGGAAGCTGCCCGCGCTGCGGGGGAGACAGCAGGCCATGACTGACAAATACGCAAAGCTGCGAAAAGACGTGCCCCAGGCAATCGAAGAAGCCAAAGCCGAAGGCGGCATCAATCACCGCGCACAGATGATTGCGGACCTGCTGGCCGATTACGACCGGATGCGGGAGGCGCTTACCCAAGCCAAGAAGTGGATTTCGAGGGACGAACACGGTGACGAGTGTCGGGGGGAGGGAATCTTTTGCTGCTGCGGCAAATACGACCTCGAAAAGGCGATCGCCGCCGCACTCGCACAGGAGGGGTCATGACACAGCAGATTGAATTCCCCGGCGTGATTGTTGGTGTGGGTGTCCCGAGTAAAGAAACCTTCTCCGCGCTCGACAGGGCTACCCACGATTGGGAAATGCGGGCCGCACGCGGTGAGTGTGCCTGGATTTGTGCTGACTGCTGCATGGGGTTTCCAGATGGGATGCCCACCGAGTGCCCGCACGGCCATCAAAGCTGCACAGACATCATCAATCGGGACAAGGAACTCGCACAGGAACAGGGAGGCAGCGATGGGAGCTGAACTCAAGCCAGGTCAATGCCTGCTGGAAGTATTCAACGGAGCCGAAGGCCCGTGCATTTACATCAGCGACGACGACAGCGGCCACAGGCTGGCCGGGCCGAAGCCCTGGGGTAGCGCCCGACCGGTCTTCCAGTTCATGGTCAAGATCGAGGAATTGAAGCGCGAGATTGCCGCGCTGGAGAAAAGCGATGACAACAAAGACTGACAATCAACAGCTGGCATTCCACGCGTGGCTCTCTCGACGCGGCATCGCCTCAAATTACGCAGGTGACGGCCAATACGAAGAACCCCGCGTCCAACTTGCATGGGAAGCCTGGACGACCGCCGTTGATGAAATGCGACCTCGTGCCGCAGTCGAAGCCGACCGGCAGGGCCGGATGCCGAGCGACGATGAGATTATCGCGGAGTTCGCGAACGCGCAGACGTCTGACGGCAACGCAGACAATGCGTGGACGCTCTACCCAGACGAGCTGATTCAAGCCGTTCGCACTCTACTGTCCCGCTACGGCAGCGGCCAGCCAAAACCGTCGAATTCGACGGAATTAAAACAGCCCGCCGCAAGTGCGGAGCCTGCGGTGTGGGTCGCTGCTGACACGCTTTACTCCGCGCACCCGACGTGCATTTCGTCGCTCGCCTATATGTCGCAGATCGATCATGATCGAGGCCGGGAGTACGTTCCGCTCGCCATTATCAACCACCATGCCTCCCCTGTAGCGCAGGAGCCGCTGATGCCATGGCGTGGACATTGGGGGGCAATAGATGCCAAGGCGCTTTCCACCGCCCAAGAAATCGCGCTCATGTGGGGTGCTGATAGATCGCAATTTGTGTCTCGAATTCAGATCGCAGTTATCGAGGCCATGCTGTGGATGCAAGACGGCGTTGCCGCTCCCGTTGCCGCCCGGGCGCAGCCCAGCGCCCAGGCCAAATGTCAGACCTGCGGCGGTCGCGGCTGGGTCGGCGGTCCGTCCTACTATACGCCAGACGAAGGCGGCGAACCGTGCCCTGACTGCGCCCAGGATCGGGAGGATGCAATACCTGACAGCGATGCGGTTGACCTTGCCCGCGAAGGCATGGAATTACACAAGCCAGGACAGCCCGAATACATCGTCTGCGCCGAGCTTGTGCGGGTTGCCGCCCGCGCAGCGAAGGGGGCCGACCATGGCTGAACTGACCTACGAAGAGCGTAAGCACCTACGGCGGGCAGCAGAGGATGCGCGAGATGCATGCAACCGGCACTACGGACCGTTCGTGGACGTCGTGGCGCATCCCCTGCGAATCCTCGCGCTGCTGGACATGGCGGACAGGGCCGCCCAGCAGAGCGATCGGCAGGCCGCGATTGCGAAGGAGGTCGACCATGCCTGACTTACCCACACCCGCAGTGGACAACCCCATGGATAACCATATGACAGATCGACGACAGCGAGGGCTGGCACGGATCTTCAGTGGACGGATCAAGGAGCGATCATGACGACCGACGCGGGCGCACAAACACTTTGGGAGCTATTCCTGCGCTGGCTGGATGGGCTGCCACTGTGACCGACGAAATCGCCCGGGTCATCGAGACGACCCGGCAAGCATGGAAATTGTAGGGAGGATGTATGCTGACGCCCGCACATCTGGCCGCAAGGCTCAACATCAGCAGGACCAAGGCCCGCCAGCTGGCTGCTCCTGGTGGCCCGATCCCTTGCATCCGGATCGGTCGCCTGATCCGTTTCGACGAGCGCGACATTGTGGAGTATGAGCAGTCATGTCGATCTACTATGATAAAAGCCGCCGTCGATATCGCTTTGAGTTCGACCGCGTTATCCATGGAAACCGGGTCCGAGGCACGAAACTACTTCCGAAAACTTGGACTCAAGCCCAGGCCGACAAGTTCGACCGGGAGGAAAGTGGCCGCCTCTACGCGGTAGCGCAAGGCATCGAGCAGAACGTGCCGACCATCGACACGGCGGTTGTCCATTATTTGCAGACCAAGCAGCACCTGAAATCGCACTTGCAGGCTGCCCAGCACCTAAATGCCGTGCTGCCCTACTATGAGGGTCGTCGGCTGCCGGACCTGCCGGACGTGGCCAGAGAAATCACCGAGGACAAAGCGGGGATGTGGAGCGCAGCCACAATCAAGCAGCGCATCGCCCTGCTGCGGGCCGCCTGTCGCTTGATCTGGCGTGATCGTCGGCTGCAAATTCCGGACCCCGCAGCGCACCTGACTATGCCAGAGGTCAACAACGCCCGCCAGGAGTACGTCACGCGCCCCGAGGTGCTGCGCATGTGCCGGGCCATATCAAAGCGAGAGGCACGGCGCATCATCCTGATCGCGTTCTATTCCGGGATGCGTCGGGGCGAGATCTGGTGTGCTCGCGTGGTGGATGGCCGGTTCGTGCTGCCGGACACGAAAAACGGGGATCCGCGCATCGTGCCAGTGGTCGGCAAGGTCGCCTGCTACGCCCACAAGTTGCCACCCACCATCAGCTACCGCAGCCTTATGATCTGGCTCAAAAAAGGTGCGGCGGCCATTGGTCGCCCAGGCCTTCGCTTGCACGACCTGCGTCACAGCACAGCATCAAATATGGTGCAGGCCGGCGTGCCGCTCTATACCGTGGGTAAGGTGCTGGGCCACAAATCCCAGGCATCCACAGCCAGATATTCGCACCTTGGCACCCAGGACTTGACCGACGCGCTGGCCAAACTGACCGGCAAATAGTGTGGGGATTTCTTGACATACGACGGGGTTTTCACTGTCTATATGTTCAGTAAATTCCACTGGATATACAGTATTTTTCCTGTTTGCCTATACAGCAAAAATGGACTGCAAATCCGTATACGTCGGTTCGATTCCGGCTTGCGCCTCCAAATGAAATCAAGGGCTTATGCTTTCAGCACAAGCCCTTTTTCATTTCGGAACGATCACTTGCGCGGCAGCAGCGCCACCGGGCGCCGGCGCGCATCGGACACCGCCGCATGACCCGCGTCGGCTGCCGTGTCGTCCACGCGGAACGTGCCCACCAGCCCGGCCAGGGTGTTGGCCTGATCCTGCAGGCTGGCGGCCGCTGCGGCGGATTCTTCCACCAGGCTGGCGTTCTGGTGCGTCACGTCGTCCATCTGCGCCACGGCCGTGTTGATCTGTTCGATCCCGGTGGTCTGTTCGCGGTTGGCCGCGCTGATTTCACCCATGATGTCGGTCACGCGGCGGATGCCATCCAGAATTTCCCGGGTGGCCTGGCTGGCGCTGGCGGCCTGCTGGTTGCCCTTGGTGGTGGCCTGAACCGAGGCCTCGATCAGGCTGCGGATTTCCTTGGCCGACGCCGCGCTGCGTTGCGCCAGGGCTCGGACTTCGGCTGCGACCACGGCGAACCCCCGCCCCTGTTCGCCGGCTCGGGCGGCTTCGACAGCGGCGTTCAGCGCCAGGATATTGGTCTGGAAGGCGATCGAATCGATCACTCCGATGATCTCGGCGACCTGCTGGGACTTGGCGTTGATCTCGCTCATGGTCGTGACCAGTTCGTCCACGGTGGCATTGCCGTCGGTGGTCGTCTTGGCTGCAGCGGCCGCCAGGCTGTTGGCCTGCTGGACGTGATCGCCGTTCTGCCGCACGGTGGCAGTGATTTCTTCCATGGTGGCGGCGGTCTCGGCCAGCGAGCTGGCCTGCTGCTCGGTCCGCGAGGACAGATCCTGGCTGCCGCTGGCGATTTCCGTGGCTGCCGTCTGCACGGAATTGGAAGCTGCCCGGATGCGCACGAACACGGTGGAGATCTTGTTGGCGAACAGATTGAAGGCGCTGGCGATCTGCGTCAGTTCGTCCTTGCCGGATTCGCCCAGGCGCCGGGTCAGGTCACCCTCGCCCGAGGCGATATCCTGCAGGGCATCGCGCACCTGGACCAGACGGCCCAGCTGCTGGCGCACGAACCCGGCCATCAGCAGGCCCGCCACCAGCACACAGGCCACGGTGATCAGCAGCGCCAGCCACAACAGGCGGTTCAGGGCCGCCGTAGCCTCGGCCTGATCGACCCCGACGCCCAGCACCCAATGCGTGCCGGCGACATCGGCCGCATACAGCATCTGCGGCACGCCGCCGACCGACACCACCTGATGTCCCCCCTGTTTGGCCAGGCCCGACACCAGTCCGGTATTGAGCTCGGGAGACAGGTCCTCGATCGGCTTGAGTGTGAGGCCGGCATCCGGGTGGGCCAGGATCTTGCCGGTGCTGGCATCCATCAGGAAAGCAAAGCTTTTTTCGTAGGGCCGGATGTCGGCGACTTTCTGGATGACCGAGCGCATGGTCATGTCCGAGGCCACGACGGCGATGGTCTTGCCGTTCTCCACGACCGGCTCGGCAAAGCTGAGGGTCAGATCCCCTGTCGCGGCATCGGCATAGATCGGCGTGACCACAGGCCCGCCTGCGGCTGCCGCCTGTTTGTACCAGTCTCTCTGGGTGCCGTCGTAGCCGTCGGGTTGCTTCCGGGTAAAGGCATGGGATTTGTCGGCCCGCACGAAATAAGCCAGGTCCAGGCCAGCTTTTTCGGCGGCTTGCAGGAAGGGGACCGGTTCCTTTTGCGGCAACGCCAGCTTGATGGAAGCGGTGAGCCGCTGTTTGTCCTGCACCCACTGGGTGAGTTCACCGGCGTAGGTCCTGGCCAGGCGTTCGGTGCCGGCATCCAGAGAATCCAGCACGATGGACCGGACCACCACAAAAGCAGCGGCCGACAGGATGAGCAAGGACAAGGAAACAATCAGGACACTGACGCCGGTGAGACGGGCGCGCAAGCTGTCGAACATGATGAGGCTGCCTTTGAAAGGTTTTAGCAAGATTCAAAACCATTCTACTGAGCAGCCTAGATGCGAGATCAGGCAAATTGACGCCTGATCCCCCACCAATACACGGTTTTTGCCATCGTTTCCGGACGAAATCAGGCAGGCAGCGCGGCCATGGCCTGGGCGACGGCCGCCGTCAGGCGCTTTGCATAGGGCACGTGCAGGAACTCATTGGGGCCATGGGCGTTGGATTGCGGTCCCAGCACCCCGCACACCATGAACTGCGCCGTCGGAAAGCCCTGCAGCAGCAGATTCATCAGCGGGATGGTGCCGCCCTGCCCGATGTAGCCGCACGGCGCCCCGAAATACTGCTGCGACGCCGCATCCAGCGCCCCCGACAGCCAGGGGGCGGAAGCGGGCGCGTTCCAGCCGCCGGCCACGCCCGGATCAGGGCGAAACAACACCCGCGCCCTATAGGGGGCGTCCTGTTCCAGCAAGGATTTCAGCGCCTGAGCCGCCGCCGCCGCGTCCACCAGCGGCGGCAATCGCAAGGACAGCTTGAAGGCCGTGCGCGGCCGCAGCACATTGCCCGCGCTGGCCAGGGGCGGCAGGCCTTCGGCCCCCGTCACCGACAAGGCGGGCCGCCAGGTGCGATTCAACATCGCCTGCTGCGGGTCACGCGTCATGGGCAGGACAAAGCCCTGATCCGCGCCGCAGGCCCAGGGAAAACGTTTCCAGACCTCGTCCCCCAGAATGCCGGCAGCCAGTCGGGCCTGATCCTGGCGTTCCAGGGGAATCTCGCAATGAAAGCTGTCAGGCAGCACCTGGCCGGTACCGCTGTCTTCCAGGCGATCCAGCAGATGGCGCAATACCCGGAAACTGGACGGCACCACGCCGCTGGCGTCCCCGGAATGCACGCCCTCGTCCAGCACCTGGACTTCCAGCACCCCGGTGACCAGCCCGCGCAAGGAGGTCGTCATCCAGAGCTGATCGTAATTGCCCGCCCCGGAATCCAGGCAGACCACCAGCGCCGCGCGGCCCAGGCGATCCCGCACCGCATCGACATAGGGCAGCAGGTCGTAGCTGCCGGATTCCTCGCAGGTCTCGATCAGGCCCACACAGCGCGGGCGGGGCACACCCTGGCGGTCCAGGGCCTCGATGGCCGTCAGGGACGCATAGGCGGCATAGCCATCATCTGCGCCGCCACGCCCATAGAGCTTGCCGTCTCGCATGACCGGCTGCCAGGGACCCAGGCCCGCGCGCCAGCCAGAGAATTCAGGCTGTTTGTCCAGGTGGCCGTACATCAATACCGCATCGCCCTGATCGCGGCGCGTGGCCGGCGCCTCGAAGAACAATACCGGGGTGCGGCCCGGCAAGCGCAGGATTTCGACCTTCAGCCCCGCGACCGGCCGGGATTCCAGCCACTGCGCGGCATCGCGCACGACCTGGTCGATATGGCCGTGCTGCGCCCAATCCGGGTCGAAGGCCGGGCTTTTGGCCGGTATCTCGATATAGTGTTTCAGGGCGGGGACGATTTCCCGATCCCACTGCGCATCAACAAAATCCTGCAATGCGACAGGATCCAGGCCCAGGCTGACGGGGGCATCCATGACGGCTTCCCAATGATCTCGACAAACCTTCATTCTACGCCGCCCGCCCACGGAGAATGCCCCCACGCGCTGCGGTCCGATCCCTGCAGTCCCCCGGTTTTCGTGCCATCCTTATGGAACCATCACAACAGGAGGACAAGGACATGGCTGACACCTGGCTCACCACACTCATCACCCCCACCCCGCAGGCAGGATTCGAACTGGCCCTCAAACTGGCCCGCATGGGTGTGAAATACACGCAGCCCTCGGCCGAAGTGCGCGACAAACTGCGCCCGGTCTACGGCGAAGACGCCAATGCCCTGATTGCGTCATCTCAGGTTGTGGCCACGAACTTCCAGACGATCGCCGCCGCCAACGGCTACTGGAAATAATGGACGAACGGGTGCTGGCCGCCATGGCCCGCTGGCCCAACGTGCCGGCGGCCCATGGCTGGCTATCCCTGTCCCGGCGGGGACAATGGCTGCTGCACCCGCATGGCCAGGCTTGGGGCGGACCGAGCGAAGAGCCTGGCGAAGCCATCACCAACCCGCAGATCACGGCCTTCATGAGCCGCAACTACCAATCCGACGCGCAGGGCTGCTGGTTCTTCCAGAACGGCCCGCAGCGCGTCTACGTGCGCCTGGACGGCGCCCCCTGGATTCTGCGCACGGTGACCGACGACCGGGGGCGACTGCAACTGCACACGCATACGGACCAGGCCTACGGGCCGGTCACCCACTGGTGGCTGGACGACGATGGCTGCCTGTACACCCAGGCCGGCCAGGGGGCCGGCCTGATCACGGACAGGGACCTGGCCCAGGTGATCGAGGCCTTGCACACGACGGACGGCGAACCGCTCAGCGCCCGGCTGGAAACCTTCGAGACCCCGCGCGACATACAGGGCGCGGCCTTGAGCGTCTACCTGGCTGGCCAGACCGCTACCCCGGATATCCGCCGAACGGTCCCGCCGGACGCGGCGCCCATCGGCTGGCTGCAGTCCGCCGAGACGCATGCTGTCCTGGGCTTCGTCCGAAGCCCCCCGCGCCCCGACCAGCACGCTAAAATCAGCGCATGAACCCGTCCGACCCCGCCTTTTATCACCCTGCGCCCCGCACCCAGCAGTATTGCTCGCAATGCGGCCATGCGCTCACCCGCGACATCCCGCCGGACGACAACCGCATCCGGGATCTCTGCACCCATTGCGGGGCGGTTCATTACCAGAATCCGCGCAACGTGGTGGGGGTCGTGCCGATCCTGGGTGACCAGGTCCTGCTGTGCCGCCGCGCCATCGAACCCAGGCACGGCAAATGGACGCTGCCGGCCGGCTTCATGGAACTGGGCGAAACCACGGAACAGGGCGCCGCCCGCGAAAATCAGGAAGAATCCGGCGCGCGCATCCAGATCCAGTCCCTTTACACGGTGATCGACGTCCCCTCGGTCAACCAGGTCCATCTGTTCTACCTGGCCCAGGCCCTGGACGACCACCTGGCCCCGGGCCCCGAAACACTGGAAGCCGCATTTTTCGACCTGGACCGCATCCCCTGGCACGACCTGGCCTTCCGCACGGTCAGCACGACGCTGGAACACTACCTGAAAGACCGCGACCAGAGCCGGTTTCCTACCCGGCACTACGCCATCGATCTGCGCTTTCCGGACTGACCGGTCCGCCGCCAGCCGACAGCCATGCCGATCGCCTGGGTTGAACCGGACGCGCCCCTGCCCGACATCAGCCGGGCGTCTCCCGAAGGGCTGGTGGCGGCCGGGCTGGACCTGTCGCCCGCGCGGCTGCAGGAAGCCTACCGCAAAAGCCTGTTTCCCTGGTATGGCCCTGGCGACCCGGTGCTCTGGTGGAGTCCGGACCCGCGCATGGTGCTGCGCTGCCGGGACCTGCGTGTCAGCCGGTCCCTGGCCAAACGCATCCGCCAGTTCGACCACCTGCCGCAAACGGGGTCGACGCTGCACCGGGCAGCCGGCGCACTCTGCGTCACCCTGAACCTGGCCTTTCCGGACGTCATGGCCCACTGCGCCCAGCGCGGCACACCCCGGATCGGCCTCGGACAGGCGCGTTCAGGCAAACCATGGGCCGCCCCTGAACACCCGACGGGCCGGGATGCCACCTGGATCACGCCGGACATCGTCCAGGCCTATACGGCCTGGCATCAACGGGGACACGTCCACAGCGTCGAAACCTGGATCAACGGGCGCCTGGCGGGCGGCCTGTACGGCGTCAGCCTGGGGCAGTGTTTTTTCGGCGAATCGATGTTCAGCCTGGCCACCGACGCCAGCAAAGTGGCGTTGGTCTATCTGGTGCGCTACCTGCAGGCCCAGGCCGTCCCCTGGATCGACTGCCAGCAGGAAACCCCGCACCTGGCCAGCCTGGGCGCTCGCCCGATCTCCAGGGGACAGTTCCTGGGATTGCTGGCCGAAGGGCGCGATGCGCCTGCCCCAGCCTGGGGACGGGGGCGCCTGCTGGCCGATGGCCGACTGATTGCCGACGACACGATGCCCCTGGCGTCATCCCCGCCCGGATGAGCATCAGGCCACTGGCGTCAACAAGTGCCGCTGATCCTGCCAGGCAATCAGGTTATCGACCACCAGCTGCGACATTCTGCCGGCGGTGTCCCGGGTGCTGCTGGCCGCATGCGGCGTCAGCGCCACACGATCGACCGCCGCCAGGCCGGCGGGAACACCCGGCTCGTGCTCGAACACGTCCAGGCCGGCGCCTCCCAGGGCCCCTGATTGCAACATGGGGATCAGGGCCGACTCATCCACCACGGAACCCCTGGCGATATTGACCAACAGGCCCTGCGGCCCCAGGGCCTGCAGCACCGGAGCATCCACCAGATGCCGGGTCGCCGCGCCGCCAGGACAGGCGACCACCAGGAAGTCGGCCCACCGCGCCAGTTCGGCCAGAGACGGCTCGTAGCCATAGTCCGGCAGGTCTGTGCGCGGCCGGCGGTTATGGTAGCGCGTCGTCATGCCGAAGCCCTGTCCGCGCCGGGCGATGGCCTCGCCGATCCGGCCCATGCCCAGGATGCCCAACCGCCTGCCCCAGACGCGGGTGCTGAGCGGAAACTTTCCCTGCGCCACCCAGCTGCCCGACCGGGCGTAGCGGTCGCCCGCCGGAATCTGGCGAGCACTGGCCAGCAACAGCCCCCAGGCCATATCCGCCACGCATTCGGTCAGCACATCAGGTGTGTTGCTGACGACGATCTGCCGTTCTCGGGCGGCCTCCAGCGGCAAGGCATCGCACCCCACGCCCCAGCTGCAGATGGCCTGCAGGTGCGGCAACACCTGCAGCGTCTCGGCCCCTACGCCCACCCGGGCGGACGTGACCAGCAAACGGATGCCGGGTGCCAGGGACTTGAGTCGCGCCTCGGGCGCGTCTTCCCGAAACAAGGGCAGCACGCGCCAGCGGGCTGCCAGCTGCGCGTCGTAATCCGCCCCAAGGGACACCAATTGCGCCAGTTCTGCGCCCGCCTGTGTCATACCGTCCTCCGATGATCCGTTTCTCTCCGACCTATGTTGTACGACAACCGGCGCCGGGAACTCAAGCGGCAATCCACCCACTGGCCTTCACCGATGGCTGGTGTCACAATGAACCGACAGGAATCCCGGCCTTCGCCATGAGCAAACCCAGTGAATCGATTTTCCGCCGCCTGCAGTTCTACACCACGGCGGCCTACCCCTGCAGCTACCTGCCGGGGCGCATGGCCCGATCCGAAGTCGCCGCCCCCGCCCACCTGGTGGACGACGCCGCCTACTCACGCCTGATCGAACAGGGTTTTCGCCGCAGCGGCCTGTTCACCTACCGGCCTGCCTGCGACGGCTGCCAGGCCTGCATTCCGCTGCGCGTCGATGTGCGGCGGTTTGAACGCGACCGTACCCAGCGCAAGCTCTGGCAGCGCATGCAGGCAGAGCTGGCCGTTCAACTGTCTCCCCTGCACTGGGACGCCCGGCACTTCGATCTGTACCTGCGCTACCAGCAGCAGCGCCACCCTGGCGCCGGCATGGACCAGGACGATCAGGCGCAGTACACGCAATTCCTGCTGACCAGCCGCGTGCACACTGAAATGGCCGAATTCCACGACGCGCGAGGCGACCTGCGCATGGTGTCCATCATGGACCGCATCGACCAGGGCATCTCGGCGGTGTACACCTTCTACGACCCGGACTGGCATGGCAGCCTGGGCACCTACGGGATCCTGTGGCAGCTGGACTATTGCCTGCGCCTGGGCCTGCCCTGGCTGTACCTGGGCTACTGGATCTCCGAAAGCCGTAAAATGGCCTACAAATCGCGGTTCCGGCCGCATCAGATCCTGCAGAACGGCGCCTGGACCGAACCGGCGCCGCACGCATCCGATTGACTCGCCAGGCTCCACGCCTTCCCGATCCTCACGGAAATCCAGCCCAAGCCATGTCCCTGTTCTTCAACGCCTACCCGTTGGCCCGCGCCGCCTTGTTCTCCATGGACGCCGAACAGGCGCACGAATGGACCTTGAAGACGCTGCAGCGCGGCCACGACTGCACCCTGACGCGGCTGGCCACGGCGACACACCAGCCTACCCTGCCGCGCACCGTCATGGGGCTGCCCCTGCGCAATCCTGTCGGGCTGGCCGCCGGCCTGGACAAGAACGGCGCCCACATCGACGCGCTGGCGGCGCTGGGCTTCGGCTTCATCGAGGTCGGCACCGTCACGCCCCGCGCCCAGCCAGGCAATCCGAAGCCGCGCATGTTTCGCCTGCCCCGCGCCCGCTGCCTGATCAACCGCATGGGTTTCAACAACGAAGGCCTGGACACCTTCATCGCCAACGTGCGGCGCAGCCAATGGCGCCACGAGGGCGGCATCCTGGGGCTGAACATCGGCAAGAACGCCGCCACCCCCATCGAACACGCCGTGGACGACTACCTGCGCTGTCTGGACGGTGTCTATCCGCACGCCGATTACGTCACGGTAAATATCTCCTCGCCGAACACGAAGAACCTGCGCAGCCTGCAAAGCCATGACGCGCTGGACGCCCTGCTGGCCGCCCTGCAGGCTCGCCGCCTGGCGCTGGCCGACCAGTACGGGCGCCGCACTCCGCTGGTGGTGAAGATTGCTCCCGACCTGCAGCCCGAGGAAATCGACGCCGTCGCCGACCTGGTCCCGCGCCACGGCATCGATGGCATCATCGCCACCAACACCACCCTGTCGCGCGATGCCGTGCGCGGCCTGCCCCACGAAGAAGAGGCCGGCGGCCTGTCCGGCCCTCCGGTGCACGAACTGTCGCTGGCCGTGATCCGCCGGCTGCGCGAACACCTGGGCACCGACACGGCCATCATCGGCGTGGGCGGCATCGAATCCGGCCGCCAGGCCCGCGAAAAGATCCAGGCCGGCGCCGACGCCGTCCAGCTCTACACCGGCCTGATCTACCGGGGCCCCGCGCTGATCCGCGAATGCGTCCAGGCGCTGGAATGACGCAAGCCGACGCCCCCCGATCCAGACAGGGCCGGCCGTCTCCGAAAGCCGTCACCGCCAGCCAGACCCTGGTGCGCGGGCTGGACGTCATCGACGCCGTATCGCAGGACGGGGCGACCGACATCGGCGTGATCGCCGCCCGTACTGGCATGACCTACAGCACGGCGCACCGCATCGTGTCCGTGCTGCTGCAGCGCCAATACCTGAAGCGGGTGCCCGGAAAGGGCTACCGCCTGGGCCGGAAGCTGCTAGCCCTGGGCTTTCAGGCCCACAGCCAGATCGAACTGACCGCCATTGCCAGGCCTTTTCTGGAACGCCTGGCCACGCAGACCAGCGACACCGTGCACCTGGCCTGCGAGGAACTGGGCGCCGTCTTCTACCTGGAAAAAATCGCCAGCCGACGCCCTGTGGAAATCAGTTCCCGGGTCGGTGGCATCAAACCCCTGATTTCCACCGGCGTAGGCAAGGCCCTGCTGCTGGACGGCAACGTCGGTTCCTGGGGCACGCTCTACGACCAGCACGCGGCATCCTTGCAGCTGCCCCTGACGCGGGACCAATGGCTGGATCTCATGCAGGGCTACGCGCGCAGCGGCTATGCCTACGACCTGGGTGAAGACGAACCCTCCATCCGCTGTGTCGCCGCCCCGGTCCGGGATGCGCGCCACACCATCGTGGCCGCCATCAGCGTCACCAGCACCAGCGATTACATGTCGCCCAAACGCATGCGCGACCTGGTCCCCGTCGTGCTGGACGCCGCCCGGCGCATCAGCGCAGAAATGGGCAACTGAGTTCCCTCGAACCCTTCCCGCACGGCCGGCTGCATTCCCGCAGTCGGCCGTTTTGCCGCCCGGCGCGGCACGAGACTTCCGACCTTCCAGCAATCCCGACTCTCCAGGGATTCTCCCACCATTTTTAATTTCTCTCAACATATGAGACTAAATCTCATTCGTTGAAAAAAATCCAACACCCTTCTAGAATCTCCCAACGGCCCGCAAGAACAAGACCCGACCAAAACAACGGCTGCGCCACCTGCAGGCCATGACCCTATTTCACGCTCGAATACCAAGGAGTACGCCATGACAAAGAAGTTGCGGGCCGCCATCATCGGCCCTGGAAACATCGGCACCGACCTGCTGGCCAAGCTGATGCGCAGCGACTGGATCGAGCCGGTCTGGATGGTCGGCATCGACCCGGAATCCGACGGCCTGAAGCGCGCCCGCGAACTGGGCCTGAAAACCACCGACCAGGGCGTGGACGGCCTGCTGCCCCACGTACGGGAAGACGACATCCGCTTCGCCTTCGATGCCACCAGCGCCTATGTGCATCCCGCCAATTCAGAAAAACTGACCGCCCTGGGCGTGCGCATGATCGACCTGACCCCGGCGGCCATCGGCCCCTACTGCGTGCCCCCGGTCAACCTGGCGGCCCTGGCAGAACAGGACCAGGCCAACGTCAACATGGTGACCTGCGGCGGTCAGGCCACGATCCCCATGGTCTACGCGGTCTCGCGCGTGCAAGCCGTGTCATACGGTGAAATCGTCGCCACAGTGTCGTCACGGTCCGCCGGACCCGGCACCCGCAAGAACATCGACGAATTCACCCGCACCACATCCGGCGCGGTCGAAAAGATCGGCGGCGCCAAGAAAGGCAAGGCCATCATCATCCTGAATCCGGCGGATCCCCCGATGATCATGCGCGACACCGTGCATTGCCTGACGGAAACAGAACCCGACCAGGCCGCCATCACCGAATCGATCCACCAGATGCTGGAACAGGTGCGCAAATACGTGCCGGGCTACCGCCTCGTCAACGGTCCGGTCTTCGATGGAAAACGGGTTTCCATCTATCTGGAGATCGAGGGTCTGGGCGACTACCTGCCGAAATATTCCGGCAACCTGGACATCATGACGGCCGCCGCCGCCCGGACCGCCGAACTGATGGCAGAACACATGCTGCAACACGCAGCCCGCGCCGAATCGGCAGCCAGCTAAGGACACGACCATGACACAGACATCCCAGAAAATCACGCTGCACGACATGACGCTGCGCGACGGCATGCACCCCAAACAACACCAGATCACCCTGGAACAGATGCGAACCATCGCCCAGGGGCTGGACGAGGCCGGCATGCCCCTGATCGAAGTCACCCACGGCGACGGCCTGGGCGGCGCATCGGTCAACTACGGTTTTTCCGCCCATTCGGACGAGGACTACCTGAACGCCGTCCTGCCGATCCTCAAGCACAGCCGGGTCTCGGCCTTGCTGCTGCCGGGCATCGGCACGACGGACCACCTGCGCATGGCGCACGATCTCGGCGTCCACACCATCCGCGTCGCCACCCACTGCACCGAGGCCGACGTCTCGGAACAGCACATCACCGAAGCGCGGCGCCTGGAGATGGACACGGTCGGCTTCCTGATGATGAGCCACATGAACAGCCCGGCAGGCTTGGCCAAGCAGGCCAAACTGATGGAAGGCTACGGCGCCAACTGCATCTATGTAACGGATTCCGCCGGCCACCTGCTGCCTGCCACCGTGCGCGAACGCCTGCTGGCAGTCCGGGACGCCCTGAAGCCCGAGACCGAACTGGGATTCCACGGCCACCACAACCTGGCGATGGGGGTTGCCAACAGCATCGCCGCCATCGAGGCCGGCGCCACCCGCATCGACGCCGCCTGCGCGGGCCTGGGGGCCGGCGCGGGCAATACGCCCATGGAAGTCCTGGTCGCCGTCCTGGACCTGATGGGCATCGAGACCGGCGTCGACGTCTTCAAGATCCAGGACGTGGCTGAAGACCGGGTCGTACCCATGATGGATTTCCCCATCCGCATCGACCGGGACGCCCTGACCCTGGGCTATGCCGGGGTGTACGGGTCCTTCCTGCTGTTCGCGAAACGCGCCGAGAAAAAGTACGGCATCCCGGCCCGCGAGATCCTGGTGGAAATGGGCCGGCGCGGCATGGTGGGCGGCCAGGAAGACATGATCGAGGATACGGCGCTATCTCTGCTGAGCCAGCGATCCCGCCAAACTATCACGGCCTGAACCGCCGTCAGCGCATGTTCCGGCTGCACCGAGCCACGGTCCGGCCGGAACGGTGAATCTAAGGGTTTACCCTGGTTCACTGCGTCCCTATAAATCAAACGGCGTTACACTGGGCTACGATTTCATCGTGCGTGACGCGCCAGGTAGCCCGCGACCGCTACGCTGCTGCATATCCATTTGTTCAGGGTAGTGCCGCCAGTGAATTAGGTCTGACGACCTGCCCCTCATAGGAGGCAGGTCATGCTGTACACACGCTCCACCCTCACCCCGACTCACACGCTCCCCCGCCGGTCCGACTCCCCCGACTCGCCTACCCGACGCCACATCCTGCAGGCAGGCAGCCTGGCGGGGCTGGCAGTCCTGGGCGTGCCGTTCCTGCCCGCCCGCGCCTTCGCGGCCGACAAGACCCTGAAGATCCTGCAATGGAGCCACTTCGTCCCCAGCTACGACAAATGGTTCGACACCTTTGCCAAGGCCTGGGGCGACGCCCACGGAATACAGGTCACGGTCGATCACATCAACATCGGCGATCTCGTCACTGCCACCACGTCCGAACTCTCGGCCAGTTCGGGGCACGACATCATCGAGCTTGGCCCCGAGGCGGCCCAGTTCACCCCCAACGTGCTGGACATGGCCGACATCAACCAGCAGGCGGCCAAACAATTCGGCGACATCTTCCCCATCACCAAGCGCGTGTCCTACAACCCGGTGGTCAAGACCTGGTATGCCTTCTGTCACGGCTGGACCATCGACTGCGGCGACTACCGCAAATCACTCTGGGACAAGGCCGGCATGGCCAACGGTCCGGATACCTGGCAGCAGTTGCTCGACGTGGGCGAGAAAATCCGCAAGGACCAAGGCGTCCAGGTGGGTATCGGCATGTCCCAGGAACTGGACTCGAACATGGTGGCCCGGTCCATCCTGTGGTCCTGGGGAGCCTCTGTGCAGGACGCCGACGACAACGTCATCCTGGGGCAGGGCAACAACCGCGTCCTGGCCATCGAGGCCGTGAAATACATGGTGGATCTCTACCACCGCACCATGACGCCCGCCGTCTTTGCCTGGAACGCCGCATCCAACAACCAGGATCTCCTGGCCGGCAAGGCATCCTACATCGTCAATTCGATCTCGGCCTACCGTTCGGCTCAGGCCGCCAAGCCCGACATCGCCAAGGACGTGTTCTTCACCGGACCGCTGGCCGGCCCGAAGGGTGACCGCTGGGCCAACGTGCACGTGCTCTACAACTACATCATCCCGAAGTTCGCCAAGGCCCGCGAAGACCTGGCCAAGCAGTTCATCCTGCACCTGGCGGCCAACTATGACCAGGCCATGTACCAGAGCAAGCTCTACAACTCGCCCAGTTTCTTCGGCACGCCCGTGCCCAGCGGCGAACGGGGCTATCCGGCAATCAAGGACGCCAAGACGCTGAAGAACCTGAACGACGCCTGGTTCGCGCACGACCCGTTCAAGCTGGACGGCGAGGCCGACGGCAAGCTGGCGCCCTTGGTGCCGGCCCCCGAATGGACCACCAACCTGGGCCACCCGGGGTATTCCAACCCGGCCGTGGGCGAAGTCTTCAACACCTTCATCCTGCCCAACATGATGGCCAAGGCCGCGCGCGGCGACCTGACCCCGGAACAGGCCGTGGACGAAGCCGCCAAGCAATGCGCAAGCATCTACGCCCAATGGCGCGGTCGCGGCCTGATCGGCGGCAAGAAGGCCTGAACCGGCAAAAGGAAAACATCTCATGGCAAGCCTGAGCATCGAGCACCTGAGCACCACCTACGACCACGGCCGCGTCAAGGCAGTCGATGACGTCAGCCTGGATGTCCCCGACGGGGAATTCCTGGTGCTGCTGGGCGCCTCGGGCTCGGGAAAATCCACCCTGATGCGCACCATCGCGGGGCTGGAACACCCCAGCAGCGGCACCATCCGCATCGACGGGCGCGTGGCCAACGAGGAACCGCCGCGCCTGCGCAACATCGCGATGGTGTTTCAAAGTTACGCGCTCTACCCGCACAAGACGGTCGCCCGCAACATCGCCTTTCCACTGGAAGCCGTCAAGATGCCGGCCGACCAGATTCAGGACAAGGTCCGCTGGGCGGCCGACCTGTTCGGCATCGGCCAGTTGCTGGGCCGCCGCCCTCGGGAACTGTCGGGAGGTGAACGCCAGCGAGTTGCGCTGGCCCGCGCCCTGGTCCGCACGCCCACCCTGTTCCTGATGGACGAGCCTTTGTCCAACCTGGACGCGAAACTGCGCCATTCCGCTCGTCGGGAATTCAAGCGCCTGCACCAGCAAACCGGCATCACCACGCTGTACGTGACACACGACCAGGTCGAAGCCATGGGCCTGGGGCAGCGTATCGCCGTCATGAACCACGGCAAGATCCAGCAGATCGGCACGCCCTACGAGATCTACCACGAACCTGCCAACACCTTCGTGGCGCAATTCATGGGTTCCCCCCCCATGAACCTGATTCCCGCCGGCGACTGGCTGCTGGGCTTCCACCCGGAAGACGCCCGCCTGACCGAACAGGCCGACCTGCCGCAGCACCACATGCTGCCCATCGAGATCCAGCAAGTCGAGAACCTGGGGGCCGACGCCCTGGTCTACGGCATCTTCATACCCAACCGCAGCGACGTCATCCTGAAGTCGCCCGAACGACTGGCCGAAGGCCTGGCGGCGGGCCAGACCCGCACATTCTGCGTGCCCGACGCGCTGATGCGCCGCTTCGATCCGCGCACCGGCCTGCGGGCCCAGGACTGACGCCATGCGCCGCGCATCTACCCTGACACTGCACCAGCGCGACACTCTGCTGGCCATGGGCATGGTCCTGCCCGCCATCCTGTACATCACCCTGCTGCTGGGCATCCCCATCGTACTGGCCGTGATCTACAGCCTGAACGACGTCACCACCGGCAGCCCGGTGATGCGCTTCATCGGCCTGGAGAACTTCAGGGCCCTGCTGGACACGCCCGATTTCCTGCGGGCCATAGGCAACACCTTTCTCATCACGATCAGCACCCTGGTCGGCGTGCTGGTGCTGGGCACCATCCAGGCCGAGCTGCTGATGCGCCCGACGCGCGGCAAATGGCTGATCCGCTTCCTGATCCTGCTGCCCTGGACGGCGCCGGCATCGCTGAGCGCCATCGCCTGGCTGTGGATGCTGGACTCGACCTTCAGTCCGCTGGACTGGGTCCTGCGCGGACTGGGGCTGCTGGGCCACCCCGGCGCCCTGTTCGGGGACTTCGACAACACATTCTGGCTGGGACGCAGCGGCCTGGCTCTGTTTTCCATCATCCTGGTCAACGTCTGGCGCCTGCTGCCGCTGGCCACCGTCATCATCCTGGCAGGGCTGAACGGCGTGCCGCGCGACATCCTGGAACAATCGGAAATCGACGGGGCCGGCTACTTCCGGCGCCTGTTCCACATCGTCCTGCCCATGTTGATCCCGGTGTTCGGGGTCACGATCCTGTTCACCTTCGTCTTTGTATTCACGGACATCGTCACCGTCTTCATCCTGACGCGCGGCGGCCCCGCCAATGCCACCCAGGTCCTGCCGACTCTGGCGTTCTTCACTGGAGTCCAGGGAGGGTCGCTGGGGCGCGGCGCGGCCACGGCGCTATTCCTGCTGCCGGTACTGGCCGCCGTGTCGATCGTGATCCTGTCCATCATTCGCCGCCGGGAGATCTGAACCATGCAGAACGCGTCCCGATCCCCCGCCCGCATCAGCGGCCTCTACATCGCCACGCTGCTGTTCGTGGTGTTTTCCGCCCTGCCGTTCTACGTGATGCTGATCACCAGTTTCAAGACCCAGGGCGATATCTTCTCGCCGGCGGCCAACCCCTTCTGGTTTTCCGCACCGCCCACACTGGCCAACATCAAGCTGCTGTTCTTCCAGACTCAGTTCGTCCAATGGCTGATCAACACCGTCTGGGTGGGGCTGGCGGTGGTCGTCATCACGCTGGCGCTCTCGGTGCCGGCGGCCTACGGGCTGGCCCGCATCGCCGGTGGCTGGGGGGAGACCCTGGGCATCGGCATTTTCCTCAGCTACCTGGTGCCCCCCACTCTGCTGTTCATCCCATTTTCAAAGGTCATCGCCTTTCTGGGCCTGCAGAATTCGCTCTGGGCGCTGATCGTGGCCTACCCGACTTTTACCGTGCCGTTCTGCACCTGGCTGCTGATGGGGTTCTTCAAGGGCATTCCGCGCGACATCGAAGAGCAGGCCATGATCGACGGCCACAACCGCTTCAGCGCCTTTATCCATGTGGTACTGCCCCTGGCCCTGCCCGGCTTGATGACGGTGGTGGTCTTTGCCTTTACCCTGTCAACCAGCGAATTCATCTATGCCCTGGCCTTTGTCACGCACTCGGCCGACAAGACCATCAGCATCGCGGTGCCCACCGAACTGATACGCGGCGACGTCTACCACTGGGGGCCGCTGCTGGCCGGCGCGCTGATCGCCAGCATCCCGATCGCCGTGCTGTATACGTTTTTCATCGACCAGCTGGTGGCGGGGCTGACGTCGGTGGCGCGGAACTGATATCTGCCGCGCGAGCAGCCACCCGACGGCGGCGCAACCGCTGTGCCTGTTTCAGCGCCCGGCCGCGCACATAATGGTGATGCAGGCGATCCAGGTACAGATAGACGACGGGCGTGGTGTACAAGGTCAGGGCCTGCGACAGGATCAGGCCGCCCACCATGGTGTAGCCCAGGGGCTGACGCAGTTCCGAACCCGCCCCCGTGCCCAGCATCAGCGGCAGCCCTGCGAACAGGGCGCACAAGGTCGTCATCAGGATGGGGCGGAAACGCAGCAGACAGGCCTGGTAGATCGCCTCGCGCGATGACAGCCCCTGTTCGCGTTCGGCGACGATGGCGAAGTCGATCAGCAGAATGCCGTTTTTCTTCACGATGCCGATCAGCAGCAGGATGCCGATCAGGGCGATCACACTGAAATCCATGCCGCTGACCATCAGGATCAGCAAGGCGCCTACCCCGGCCGCCGGCAGGGTGGACAGGATCGTCAGCGGGTGGATATAGCTTTCGTACAGCAGGCCCAGCACGATGTAGACCGCCACCAGTGCGGCCGTAATCAGGTAGGGCTGCGTGGCCAGGGATTCCTGGAAGGCCTGGGCCGTGCCCTGGAAGGACCCCTGCACCGAAATCGGCACCGCCATCGCCGCCTGGGCCTGCTGGATGGCATCCACCGCCTGGCCCAGCGAATACCCGTGCGCCAGGTTGAAGGAAATCGTCACGGCGGGGAACTGCCCCTGGTGGTTGATGGACAGGTAGCCGGTCTTGGACGTATCTACCCGCACCAGGCTGGACAGAGGCACCTGCTGCCTCGTCAGCGGCGAGGTGATGTACAGGTGCGAGAACACATCCGGGTCGCGCTGCCATTCCGGCGTGATCTCCAGCACGACGTTGTAGCTGTTGATCTGGGTGAAATACTGGGCGACCTGCCGCTGGCCCAGCGCATCGTAGATGGTGTTGTCGATCATGGCCGGGGAAATGCCGAACATCGCGGCCCGCGCACGGTCGATCGTGACCACCGCCGTGTTGGCGCTGTTCTGCTGGTCGGTGGCCAGGTCGGTCAGGGGCGCCAATGTGCGGAACCGATCCAGCAAACGGGGCGCCCAGACGTTGAGCTCGTCCAGGTCGGCACTGGTCAGGGTGTACTGGTATTGCGTACGCGACAGGCGGCCGCCGACGTTGATGTCCTGGCCCGCCTGCATGAACAGCCGCACACCCGGGACTTTCGCCAGTTGCGGATTCAGGCGCCGGATCACGGCATCGGCCGAGGCCGTACGCCCGTGGTCCCTGGGCCGCAGGCTGATGAAGAAGCGGCCCGTGTTGAAGGTCGGCGCGTTGCTGGTCATGCCAAAGGAGGCGACGTCGGGGTCCTGGCGCAGCACGTCCGCCAAGGCCATCATGCGCTCGTTCATGGCCTCGAACGAGCTGTCCTGGGCGGATTCCGCCAGGCCAAAGATCGCGCCGGTGTCCTGCTGCGGGAAAAACCCCTTGGGAATCACCACCAGCAAAGCGACCGAGGCAGCCAGCGTGGCCAGGAACACGCACAACGTCAGGAAGGAGTGGTTCAGGACCACGTCCAGGCTGCGGCGATAGGCGTTCAACAGGACGTCGAAGCCGCGCTCGAACGCCAGGTAGACGCGTCCATGCCGCACGTGCTGCAGGTCGCGCAGGAATTTCGAACAGAGCATGGGGGTGAGCGTCAGCGTGACCAGGACCGACAGCCCGATGGTCATGACCACCGTCACGGCGAATTCCCGGAACAGGCGCCCCACGATCCCCCCCATCAGCAACAAGGGGATGAACACCGCCATCAGGGATACGGAGATCGACACGATGGTGAAACCGATTTCACGCGCTCCCCGCAGGGCGGCGTCCATGGGCCGCATGCCTTCTTCGACATGACGCCAGATGTTTTCCAGCATCACGACGGCGTCATCGACGATGAAACCGACCGAAATCGTCAGGGCCATCAGCGACAGATTGTCCAGACTGTAGCCCGCCAGGTACATCAGGGCGAACGTCCCCATCAGGGCCAGCGGCACCGTCACGCTGGCAATCAGGGTCCCTGCCACGCTGCGCAGGAACATGAAGATGACCAGGACGACCAGCGCGATGGATAGGACCAGGGTGAACTCGACCTCATGCACGGAGGCCTGGATGTTCTGGGTGCGGTCCATCAGGGTGCTGACGTGCACGCTGGCCGGCATGGCCGCCATCAGCTTGGGCAACTCGGCACGGATGCGGGCCACCGTGTCGATGACGTTGGCTCCCGGCTGCTTGGTGACGCCGACCACCAGGGAACGGCCGTCCAGGGCGACGTCGTGCGGCCCCGCCCCGCGTCCGGCGAACGCCCAGGCCGCCTGCTTGGCGTCCTCGGGCCCCGGCACCGCCTGGCCGATGTCCCGCACCCGCACGGGCGCACCGTTGCGCCAGGCAACGATCGCGTCATTCCACTGATCCACGTCCGTCAGCTGATCGTTGGTATAGATGGTGTAGCTTTGCCGCGATCCATCCACCGAGCCCTTGGGCTGGCTGACGGTGGTGGTGGCGATCACCCCCCTGATGGACTCCAGGTCCAGCCCCAGCGCGGCGATCTTGCGCGGATCGACCTGCACCCGGATGGCGGGTTTCTGCTGTCCGAAGATGTTGACCTGTCCCACGCCGTCCACCCGCGACAACTGCTGCGCCAGGATGTTGTCGGCATAGTCGTTCACGACGGTGATCGGCAGGACATCGGACTGCACGGACAGCAGCAGAATCGAGAAATCGGCGGGATTGACCTTGCGGAAGGTGGGCGGACTGGGCATGTTCGACGGCAGCTGGCGGGCCGCAGCGGCGATCGCCGTCTGCACGTCTAGGGCGGCGCCGTCGATATTGCGATCCAGATCGAACTGCAAGGTGATGCTGGACTGACCCAGGGCATTCTGGGAACTCATCTGCACCAGGCCGGGGATGGTGGAGAACTGCCGTTCCAGCGGCTGAGCCACGCTGGTCGCCATGGTCTCGGGACTGCCACCTGGCAGTTTGGCCGTGACCTGGATGGTGGGAAAGTCCACCTGCGGCAGCGGCGCGACCGGCAAGAGCGGAAACACCGCCAGCCCCACCAGGAACAGGGCCAGGGCCAGCAGCGAGGTGCCGATGGGGCGTTGGATGAAAAGGGTGGAGATATTCAAGATTCAATCTCGGCAATCCGGACGCCGGGCCGCAGACGGTACTGCCCATCCACCACAACCCGATCGCCGGCCGCCAGACCCTGGGAAATCACGCTGAGGCCGTCCTGCGAGACCAATACCTGCACCGGGCGCGGCTGGACGGCGTCGTTCTTGTCCACCACGTAGACGAACAGGCCTTGAGCCCCGCGCTGAACGGCCGAGTCGGGTACTACCAGCGCACCGCGCCGCACTCCCAGGATCAGCCGCACATCCACCGTCTGGCCTGGCCACAGGCTCTGGTCGGGGTTGGCAAATCTGGCCTTCAGCCGCAGCGTTCCGCTGGCGGCGTCGATCTGGTTGTCCACCAACACCAGGCTGCCCTGACCGAGCACCTGGGACTGCCCCTGGGACAGGACCTGGACATGGATCGCATCTGCAGCCGGCCCTGCTGCCTGGGCTCCTGGATATCCGGAGGCGTCGGGCCTGGATGCGTCCTTCCCCGCAGCCTGCAAGGCCGCGTGGATCTGCGCATATGCGGTATCCGGCACGGTAAAGCTGACGGCGATAGGATCGATCTGATTGATGACCACCAGCCCCTGGGCATCGGCGGCCCGCACCAGATTACCGGGGTCCACCAGCCGCGCCCCGGTGCGGCCGGCGAAAGGCGCCACGATCCGGGTGTAGGCCAGTTGCACCTGGGCGGCCTGGATCTGGGCCTCGTCCGATTGCACCGTAGCCTGCAAGGCAGCCACCTGGGCCCGCTGGGTATCGAGTGTCTGTCGATCGATGGCCGCGTGGCGGGCCAGCTCGACGTAACGTTTCAGGTCCTGGCGGGCATTGTCCAACTGCGCCTGATCGCGACTGCGCTGGGCCACGGCCTGCGCCAGCTGGGCCTTTGGTGCCCGGTCATCCAGTTGCGCAATCAGCTGCCCCTGCCGGACCATGTCGCCTTCCCGGAAACCGACGGATTCCAACTGGCCGTCGATGCGGGACCGCACGGTGACGGTTTTCCAGGCCTGCACAGCCCCCAGCCCCGGCAGGCGGACGGGCACATCCTGCGCCCGAACCAAGGTCGTGCGCACCAGAACCGGCCCGCCGGCCACAGCCTGGGGGGCCGGAGCGGCCGTCGAGCGGCTGAACCACCAGACCGCGGCCCCCAGCGCGATCAGGACCGGCAAACCAACCAGCAACAACGAACGACGCACAGCCGACATGCTTTGGGATCCCCGACAGGATGTGACGTAATGGAACAGGCGCCTACGGGCGCCCTGTGCGAGTATACGAGCAAGCCCGCCCGAAATGATGAAGGAATCTTGAAAAAGAAAGAGTGCCCCCACGCTGCGCAGGCTGCGCCCGCTTGCTGCCCCCCAAGGGGGCGCCTTTTGCCTTGGGGCGGCCCGGCGGCAAAAGAGTGCCCCCACGCTGCGCAGGCTGCGCCCGCTTGCTGCCGGGGCAATAAAAAAGCCAGGCGAGTGCCTGGCTTTGAAGACGGGGTCGACCGGCTACGGAACCGGCCGATACCGCTGCTGCAATCAGTTGGCCGAGCGGCGGGCGCGGGCGGGCTTGGAAGCCTTGCTCACGTCGGCGGCGGCCTTCAGGGTAGCGTTGGTCGCGGCGGCGAAGTTGGATTCAGCGGCGCTGGCGGCCTGGCGGGCGGCCTTGGCAGCGGATTCGTAGGCGTTCGTCGCAGTGGCCAGCGAGGACTTCAGCAGCGCCACGGCACCTTCGGAACCGGTGGGGGCGTTGCGGGAGAACTGTTCCACGGCGTCGGCGACGCGTTCCTGGCCCTGGGCCAGCTGGGCTTCAGCCAGCTTGCTCAGTTCGCCCTGCACGTCGGCCAGGATCTCGTAGACGTCCTTGCCGTAGGCCACGGCCTGTTCGGGGCGCACCAGCGCCGAGGTGAAGGCCAGCAGTTCCTGGGCGTCCTTCAGATCGGTGGCTTCTTGAGATTTCTGGGCGACTTCTTCCAGAGCGGCCTTGGTGGCCTTCAGGTTGAGATCGACCAGCTTTTCAAAGCCGCTGAAGAAAGTGCCCTGGACAGCCAGGAAATTGTCGATGACGGCTTTTTGCGAGGCCAGCAGGACTTGGGGGTTTGCGCTCATGATGACTCCTTGTCAGTAGATAGAAGGCTTCCTCAGAGGCATATCGCCCGGCACCTTCCCGGCTGCAACCGAAATGTTGCAGCGCACAATTGAAATTTTAAAGCAACTGATGGGGAAGTCAAGAGATTTTTGTTGCAACGCAACAAATAATTCCGAGCCCGCGTGCAACGCCCGATTCAGTGCGCGGTCGTCTCGTAACCCAGCGCTTCGGAAATGCTGGTAGTGGCCGACAGGAGCAGCGGAATCCAATCGTCGCGCATGCGTTCGGCCGGCGCGGACAGGGACAGCCCCGCCAGCAAGGTGCCGGTGTCGTCGTAGACCCCGGCCGCGATGCAGCGCACGCCCAGTTCCAGTTCCTCGTTGTCGCGCGAATAGCCATGGCGTCGCACCAGGGCCAGTTCACGTTCCAGCTGCTCCAGCTGAGTGATGCTGTTGCGCGTGTTGCCGGCCAGGCCGGTGCGCATGGCATAGCTGCGTACGCTGCGGGCATCCCAGGTCGCCAGGAACAGTTTGCCGGTAGATGTCAGGTGCAGGGGCGCGCGCCCGCCGATGGCCCGCACGACCTGCATGCCGGAGCGTTCGCTCCAGGCGCGTTCGATGTAGACGATTTCGTCTCCCTGGGCCAGGGACAGGTTGACGGTCTGGCCGGTCTGGCGATGCAATTCACGCATGGGCCCCATGGAAGCCGCGCGCACGTCCAGACGCCCCTTGACCAGGGACCCCAGTTCCAGCAGGCGCATGCCCAGGCGGTACAGGCCGCTGTCCACCCGTTCGACATAGCGCCCGACGGCCAGGTCGGCCAGGATGCGGTGGGTGGTCGAAGCATGCAGCCCCGTGGCGGCTGCCAGGTCCTTCAGGGCGACAGGGTCGCGCTGCCCCGCCAGCACGTCGAGGATGCGCATGGCCCGATCCAGCACCTGGATCGTGACGGAACTGTGCTCGGCGACCGTATCCCGCAGCGGCGGCTGGGGTGAGGACAGCAGAGAGGAGGAGTTGGAGGAACGCGCCATAAGGGGAAATTGTTGCAATGCCACAATTCCATACTATGAAAAATCATTCCATCTGGCAAGCCCTGAATTCCCTGAGTTTCCTGAATTCCAGATGGTCGCGATCCGCTGCCACAGGTATTCAGATCGGCGGATTCAGGCTGCCCCCAAGGGACTGGACCTCGGTCCGCAGCCAGGCCAGGGCCTGCGCAGCGGCGTCGGGTTCGCCCTTGACCCCCAGTTCGATGTGCGGGTGGCCGCCCGAGTCCCCGACATTGGGCAGGCTGAAGGCCCGGATCCCCGGCCAGCGCCGTTCCAGGGATTCCAGTGCGGGCGTGATGCGGGATTCGGGCATGCCGAAGACCAGGAAGGAGTGCTCGACCCGGGCTTCCTGGTGATGCCAGCGGGCATAGCGGGTGTCCAGGGTCCAGGCCATCATGGGATGAGCCATGACGGGAAAGCCGGGCATGAAGCTGTGGTTGCGGATGAAGAATCCGGGGATGCGGTTGTAGGTATTGGGGATGATGTCCGCACCCACCGGGAACACCCCCATCTGCAGCCGCTGCTGATTTTCCGGCGTGGACATGTCGGCGCTGCCCTGCCCCTTGGCCGCCATCTCTGCGCAGCGTTCGCCAATCAGCCGGGCCGCTTCCGGATGCAAGGCCAGGCCCACCCCCAGTGCGCGGGCGGCGGACTGTCGAGTCCGGTCGTCGGGCGTGGCCCCAATGCCGCCGCAGCAAAAGACCAGGTCGCTGGTCGCAAAGCTGCGTCGCAGACAGGCGGTGATGTCGTCCTCGTCGTCGGAAATGAATTCCGCCGCCTTGAGCCGCATGCCACGAGCTTGCAGCAATTCGATCAGCGTGGCGAAATGCTTGTCCTGGCGACGACCCGACAGGATTTCGTCGCCGATCGCGATCAGGCGCACCGAAGGCACGGGCTCGCCCGCCGCCCGGGACGGAGAATTGCTCGAGGAGGATGTCATCGCAGAGTTCTCGTTTGAGGATCAGGAATCAGGGGCAAAAGCTGGCGTCAGCGGCTCGGCATGTCGATCACGGTTTCTGCTCGCAGGCGGCCAATGGCGTCCAGGCAGAAATGGGCATAGACCAGCGCCGAGAACACCGGCATCACCAGCCAGAACAAGGGCACCAGATTGACCAGCGCCAGGATGCCGGCGATCAGCCACAACTGCCGGTTGTGGCGGCGCCACAGCAGACGCCGTTCAGCCGGGCTGGCATGCTCGATCATGGCGTCGACCCGCAGCATGCGGTTCAGCGCGAAGGCCCACCAGAAGATCGGCAGGACCAGCGCCATGGGCGGCATCAGCCACAGCGGCATGGTAAATATCCAGCCCAGGCAGAACAGCAACCCCACCCAGACAGCGTTCCAGACGCCCAGCACGGTGGCGTGCTGGCCCTGGCGGCTCAGCCCCGGGTAATCCCGTTTTTCCAGATGCTGCAGCACCAGGGGCATGACGAAGACGGCAGCAATGCCCAGGCCCAGGATGCCCGCCAATGGCAGCAGCAGGCCGGCAGCCATCAGGGGCACCAGCCAGAGTTTGAGCGAAAACAGCCCCACTGCCACCAGCCACCCGTCCACCGTGTTGAACATGCCCCAGGACGTGGCTTCCTGATCCAGCCAACCGGTCAAAGGCGCCCAGAAGAACCACAGCAGCACGACAGCCCCCATCACGGCGATCACGAAGGGCAGCAATAGCGCGACCAGCATGCGCGGATGCAACTGGCTGACCAGGGCGCGGCGAAACGCCTGCCCGACCAGCGATAGACCACGGGCGGACTGCGACCCGCGCAAAGCAAGATTCTGATGTGTCATGCGGCACACTGGGTGTGAAAAGGAAATGGAATTTTCATACTATATTGCCCTCATGAAAGTATTCAACCCCCACACCGACCTGCCCGCCCTGCGCGCGCAACTGGCCCAGGACGACGGGCGTCGTATCGTCTGCTATTGCGCGGCCTGGTGCCGCACCTGCGACGGCTACCAACCTGCCCTGGAAGCGCTGGCAGCGCGACACCCAGGCTGGACGTTCATCTGGGTAGACGTAGAAGACAGCCCCGATTGGCTGGGCGACGAGGACATCGAGAATTTCCCCACCGTGCTGGTGCAGGACCGCGCCGGTACGCGTTTCTGGGGAGTGCAACTGCCCTATGTCGAGCATTTGCAGCGGTTGCTGGAAGGCGCCGAGAGCCTGCCGGTGCTGGCAGGCGGCCCTGGCCGCATCGACGATCTGGCCGGCGCCTGAGGCGGCCGCATCGGGGCCAAGGCCTGCAAAACGGGCTGACGAATCAGTCGGATTTGCGGGTGCCGCCCAGCAGCACGCCCACCGTGCGCCGCGCGGGGGTAACCGACGGCCGGATGTCCTGCTCGGCAGCAGGCTGTTCGCCGGCAGCCGCCGGGACATAGGGTTTGGTGAAGAAATCATCCACCGGGGCCTCGGGCGCATGCCAGCCGGACCCTGAGCTGCGATGCGCCCCGACCGGACGGCGCCGGGACGGGCGCGGCAATTCCAGTTCCCCGCGAGGGATCTTGGTCTTGATGAGTTTTTCGATGTCCAGCAGATAGCGTTCTTCGTCGGGCGCGAACAGGGCGATGGCCTCGCCTTCTGCCCCGGCGCGGCCGGTGCGCCCGATGCGGTGCACGTAGTCTTCGGGATTGCGCGGCAGATCGTAGTTGATGACGCAGGGAATGCCGGCGACGTCCAGCCCCCGGGCGGCCACATCCGTGGCCACCAGGACTTCCAGGGTCCCGGCCTTGAAGGCGTCCAGGGCCTTCATGCGTTCGATCTGGGATTTGTTGCCGTGGATGGATTCGGCCCGGATGCCGTCCTGTTCGAGCTGCCGCGCCAGGCGGCTGCAACCGATTTTCGTGTTGGAGAACACGATCACCTGGTTGAGCTGGCGGGATTTCACCAGATGCACCACGGCGTGGCGTTTGGCGTCGCCTTCCAGGGGGTAGGCGATCTGCGTGACGGTGTCGGCCGTGGCATTGGGTCGGGCGACTTCGACTTCCACGGGAGTGCGTAGGAAGCTGCGGCCCAGCTTGCGGATTTCAGGACTGAACGTCGCGGAAAACAACAGGCCCTGACGCCCGGGGGGCAGCAGACGCATGATGCGGTCCAGATCAGGCAGGAAGCCCATGTCCAGCATACGGTCGGCCTCGTCCAGCACCAGAATGCCTACTTGGCTGAGGTTCACGTTGCGCTGTTCGACGTGATCCAGCAACCGTCCCGGCGTGGCGATCAGGATTTCGCAACCCCGCCGCAGCTGTTCTTTTTGCGGACGGATGTCCACGCCGCCGAAGACCACGGCCGCGCGCAAGGGCACGAACTGGCTGTAGCGCTGCACGTTTTCGTGAATCTGGTCGGCCAGTTCGCGCGTGGGGGTCAGGATCAGCGCCCGCACCGGATGACGGGCGGGTGATGCGCTGTTGCTGGCGAACGGCATCAGGCGATGCAGGATGGGCAGGGAAAACGCGGCGGTCTTGCCGGTGCCCGTCTGGGCAGCCCCCATGACGTCGCGCCCGGTCAGGGCAATCGGGATGGCCTTGGCCTGGATCGGCGTGGCGGACGTATAGCCCGTGGCCTCGATGGCCTGCATGATGCCTGGATGCAGGCCAAACTGGCCAAACGCGACGGGTTGTTCGGCAATGGGATCGGTGGGGGTGGATTCGGTCATTCGCAGCTAGGGGAACACAGGCGCCAGAATCGGCCCTGCGCAATCATGAACAGGCTATTTTAACGTGCATCTCCGAAAGGCGGGCAATTGGTACAATAAAACCCTATTCATCTGGGAGACGGCAATGTCCATGGCTGACCGCGATGGGGTGATCTGGTATGACGGCAAACTCGTGCCCTGGCGCGACGCCACCACCCACGTCCTGACACATTCGCTTCATTACGGCCTGTCCGTCTTCGAGGGCGTGCGCGCCTACAAGACCGACCACGGCACCGCCATCTTCCGCCTGGAAGACCACACCCGCCGCCTGTTCAATTCGGCGCACATCTACCAGATGAAGATCCCCTACACCCGCGAGGCGATCTCCAATGCCCACATCGAGGTCGTGCGCCGCAACGAACTGGAATCCTGCTACATCCGGCCCATCGTGTTCTACGGCTCCGAGAAAATGGGCGTATCGCCCAAGGGCGCGCAGGTGCACGTGGCCATCGCAGCCTGGCCCTGGGGTGCCTACCTGGGCGAAGAAGCCCTGAAACAGGGCATCCGCGTCAAGATCTCCTCCTATGCCCGTCAGCATGTGAACGTCACCATGCCTCGGGCCAAGATCGCCAGCACCTACGCCAATTCCATCCTGGCCAACACCGAGGCCCTGGAACACGGCTACGACGAGGCCATCCTGCTGGACACCAGCGGCTTCGTGGCGGAAGGCTCCGGCGAGAACCTGTTCATCGTGCGCGACGGCGTGCTCTACGAACCGGACATCGCCTGCGCCCTGACCGGCATCACGCGCGCCTCCATCCACCAGATCGCCGCCGACCTGGGCCTGCAGGTCGTGTCCCGCCGACTGACGCGCGACGACCTGTACATCGCCGACGAGGCCTTCTTCACCGGCACGGCCGCCGAAGTCACGCCCATCCGTGAAATCGACGGGCGCCAGATCGGTGCTGGCGAACGCGGCCCCATCACCGCCCAATTGCAAAAAGCCTTCTTCGAGGCCGTCTCGGGCAAGACCCCGAAATACCACCATTGGCTCTCGAAAGTCTGACAGGAACACTCATGAGCAGCACACCCGATTCTTCCCGGAAACCGGAACCCGTAGTCGTCGGCGCAGAAGACCTGCCCGTCTACTGCCCCGGCCCGAAATCCCCCCTCTGGTCCATGCATCCCCGCACCTACATCGAGGTCGTGAAAAATGGGGTTGCCAAATGTCAGTACTGCGGCACCGAATACGTTCTACGCGACGGCGACCACCCGCATGGCCACGAACAGGCCGGCATCCGCATCTGATCCGTCCGCCCGCCTCGACATCGGCCGCTGCCCCGTGCCGGCCTGGTTGCCGGGCGGGCATGCGCAAACGCTGTACGGCGCCTTCTGCGCGCAGCATCCCACGATCCACTTCGTGCGCGAGCGGGCCGACACGCCCGACGGCGACTTCGTGGACCTGGACTGGTGCGGTCCGGGCCTGGATCCGCACATCCGGCCAGACGGACACTCCACCCCTCATGAATCCGGCCTGGTCGGAACCGCAGCCAGCCGCTGGATCGAGCCGGCCGACTGGTTCAGACTGTCCCCGGACGCCCCCGCCCTGATCCTGTTCCACGGCCTGGAAGGCAGCAGCCTGAGCCCCTACATGCAGGCCATCGCCCATGCTTTCCGCAGCCGGGGCTGGACCGTGGTGGCTGCTCATTTCCGCAGCTGCTCAGGGGTGCCCAACCGCATGGCGCGGGCCTACTACAGCGGCGATTCCTCGGAAATCGCCTTCATGCTGGACCACGTCCGATCCCGCCTGCCGCAGGCCGCCTGGCACGCCGCCGGCATATCCCTGGGCGGCAATGCACTGCTGAAACATCTGGGCGAAGCCGGCCACGGCGCCCAGGGCCTGCGCGCTGCCGCCGCCATATCGGTACCCATGGACCTGGCCGCCTGCGGGCGCCGGCTGTCGGAGACCGTCTGGGGGCGACAGCTGTATTCCCGCTATTTCCTGCAAAGCATCCGCCGCAAGATCCTGGACAAAGCGCAGCAATTCCCTGGATCGGTGGACGTGCTGCGCACCCAGCACATGCGAAGCCTGCGCGAGTTCGACGATCTGTACACGGCCCCCATGCACGGCTACCGCAACGCACTGGACTATTGGACACGGGCCGCCAGCCTGCCTCTGCTGCCGGGCATCCGCGTGCCCACCCTGATCCTGAACGCCCGCAACGACCCTTTCGTGCCAGAAGCCTCCCTGCCGGGCAGCCGCAGCACGTCGTCCGACGTTCTGCTGCACCAACCCAGCCAGGGCGGCCACGCCAGCTTTGTCACCGGCATGTTCCCAGGTCATCTGGGCTGGTTGCCCACCCGGCTGCACAGGTTCTTCGACAGCGGGCGATAAGGTCCGGCTGCACCAGGCAGCCGATCATTTCTTATAGGGTTCCAGCAGGGCCCGCTGATTTTCCAGCCGGTCTCGCAGCGTACGGATGCGCATGTCCAGGCGCGACTGTTCGTAGAAATCCCGAGACAGGCTGCGCGCCTGCTGCAGGTGTTCCATGGCGGTCGGCAAGGCGCCGGTCTGCTCGAAGTAGGACGCCATGGCCTCGTGCGCCTGGACCTTGTCACCCAGACGATCCAGGCTGTCGGCCAGCAGGCGCTGGAAGTCCGGTGTGTCAGGCCATTGCGCAACGGCAGCCTTCAGAAAATCCACGGCGGCCGAGTCCTGGCCAGCCGCCTGCAGCGCGCGTGCACGCTCGTCGGCAACGCCCTGGCTGTGCGGCCAGCGTTTCCAGGCCTGGGCGGACGCATCTGCAGCCGCTGCGGGGCTGTGCATCCGCGCCAGACGCACGTCCAGCATGTCCAGCTGGGGAGCCGGCTGCACCGCCCGGGCAGCATCCACCTGCTGCTGGGCGGCCGCAACCTGGCCAGCCTTCCAGTCCATCCAGGCCAGGCCATACAGGGCGGCCGCCTGACGGCTGCCCTGATATTCGCGGGCTTCGCTCTTGAAGGTCTGCCGCAGGCGATCGTCGTTATCGCGCCCCTGGATCAGCGCCAGCCGCGCCCGCACGAACCAGAATTCGGGCTGAGGATGCACGGTGGCCGCCGGCAGTTCGGCAATCCGGTTCTCGATATCGGAAAGACGCCGGATCGACAGCGGGTGGGTCGAGGCATAACCGCCCCCAGTGCCTTCGTTCAGGCGCGAGGCATTCATCAGGCGCCGGAACATGTCCAGCATGCCTCGGGGGTCGAACCCCGCCTGGCGCATCATCTGGAAGCCGGCCCGGTCGGCTTCCTGTTCGGCGCTGCGGGAAAAACCCAGCTGACGATCGATCGTGGCGGCCTGTCCGAAAGTCGCCACCCCCATGGCCAGATCGCCCTGCCCGGCCAGGGCCGCGAGCAAGGCGCCGATCAGGCTGGCCACCATCAGCCCGGTGCCTTGCGACTGCTGGGCGATGCCTCGGGCGATGTGGCGCTGCATGACGTGGCCGATCTCATGCGCCAGCACCCCGGCCAGTTCGGACTCGCTCTGGGCGGCGACGACCAGACCGCTGTTGATGCCGATGTAGCCGCCCGGCAGGGCGAAGGCGTTGATGGCCGGATCACGCACCGCGAAGACGGTGATGGTCTGGGACAGGGCCTGCGGCGCATGCGCGGCGAGCTTGCGCCCCAGATCGGTCAGATACTGGTTGATGTCCAGATCGGCGATGTAGGTCGGGTCGTGGCGACCCTGCTCCATGATGGCCTGGCCCAGCGTGCGCTCCACCATGGGGGACAATTCCGCCGACGACGCGACCCCCATGGAGGGCAGCCCCATGGGCTGGCCCCAGGCCGGGAAGGCGCAGGACAGCGCCGCCGACAGGCAAAGGGCCCGTCCGATCCGATGCAAGCGGGCATTCATGGACATCCTACGAAACCGCAGAGGCCGAAGGGCGCGGCACCCGGCGTTTGGGCTGCGGCAGACGGCCGCGCGCCGACAGGCGCATCAAGGTCCCCAAGGCATACAGGAGGCCGAAGGTCTCGATCAGACCCGCAGGCACCCACATGATCAGCCCGCCGATCACCTGATCGTCCAGCGCGCTGAAACCAGGCAACGCCCGGCCGCACAGATCGAAGACCGGGTACAGATCATGTCCCGTAAAGGCGATGACCGCCCCGGCCACCATCTGTGGAACCATGGTAAACACCGGCGAAAAGATGCGTCCGCCCGCCGACAGGGCCGCAGGCGGATGCGGCCGTCGGTCCAGGATCAGGTTCCAGTAGAGCAGGCCGCTGATGACCACCGACCAGTTCATGAAGCGATAGATGCGCCAGTCCAGCATGGAATAGAACTGGACGGTGGGTTCCAGCCAGATCAGCACCAGCAGGACAAACAGAAAAGGGATCAGGAAGCGGTGCGTGGCCAGGACTTCCAGCTGCCGCACCGGGCCGCGCCGCCGCGCGCCCGCCAGCCACACGCGCCAGCGCAGGGGCAGGCCCGCCCGCATGACCTGGCCAGGATACGCCCCCATGATCAGCAAGGGGCCCAGGTGGTGCAGCACCAGATGCTGCACACGGTGGATGAAGAACATGCGTTCGGCGTAGTAGTCCACGCGGGTATGCAAGGACAGGTACAGCAGCACCATGCCGATCCAGAATAGCGCCTGGCGGACCCGGCCCACGTGATGGACGCGCAGTCCGCGCAGGAACAGCCAGGCCGAGGCCAGAAAGGCCAGCACCAGAGTGGGAGAGAATTCCCAGGGCTGCAGCCAGGCAAGCAGATCCATGAGACGGGACTATGGCTCGGAAAAACGCAACCCGCCTAGTTTAAAGCATTCTGGAATACACCCACACGCCGCGCGGCATGGGTTTTTCAGGCTCGGGGCGGCCCTGAGCCTAAAATGAGCGTTTCCCCATCACCTGCTCCGCCCATGTCCGACCCGACCTACGACATCATGATTCTAGGCTCCGGCCCGGTCGGCTGCGTACTGGCCCTGGACCTGGCCCGCAGCGCACCGCGCCCGGACCGCATCGCCCTGATGGGCCCCGATCCGGCCCCGCACGCGCCCGACCAGGCCATCGATCCCCGCGCACTGGCCTTGAACCACGGCAGCCGCCAGCTGTTGCAGCACCTGGAAGCCTGGCCAAATCACGCTGCCGACATCCTGACCGTGCACGTGTCCCAGGCGGGGCACCTGGGCCGCACCCTGATCGATCAGGCAGAACTGGGCGTGCCCCGCCTGGGCTGTGTCGTTGCCTACGACGCGCTGCTGGAATCCCTGCATGCGGCGGTCGGGCGCAGCGGCGTGCAGCGGATCACCGAACGGCCTGCCCGGCCACGCGCCGGCCAGCCGGTCACCCTGCAGCTGGCCGACGGCCCCGTCACCAGCCGCCTGGCGCTGATGTCCGACGGCGCCCGCCCCCAGGGCCTGCACCGAGAATACGATCAGACTGCCGTGCTGGCCACGGTTCGCGCCGCCCAGCCCATCGCCGGACGGGCCTTTGAACGATTTACCCGCACCGGTCCGCTGGCCCTGCTGCCTCATCCCGCCGGCCGGGATCTGTACAGCCTGGTCTGGTGCGTCCGGCCCGCACAGTCGCGCGCCCTGGCCGATCTGACGCCGGATGCCTTCAACCAGGCCCTGCAGACCGCCTTCGGCGAGCGGCTGGGCGCCCTGGAGCGAACAGGCGGCGTCCATACCTTTCCACTGTCCCTGCATGCGGGCCCCAGCCTGCAGGGCACGGGCATCGTCGCCGTGGGCAACGCAGCCCAGACGCTGCACCCGGTGGCCGGCCAGGGGCTGAACCTGGGGCTGCGCGATGCCGCCCAGCTGGCGCACGCCCTGCTGCCCTGGCTGGCCGATCCCGAACAGCCGCTGCAGCCACTGCTGGAACAGCACGCCCGCCGACGCCGCCTGGATCGGGGGCTGACGCTGGGCATCACCGACCTGCTGCCGCGCGTCTTCGCCACACCCAACCCGGTGCTGCGCCATCTGGCCGGCCTGGGCCTGATCGCGCTGGACGTGCTGCCGGCCCTGCGCAAACCCCTGGCCCGCCATCTGTTGCAGGGCCAGCGCCTGTAGCCGGATGCCTGCTTCTACAATACCGGCCATGCGTATCGGAACCTGGACCCTGCCCCACCCTGTCTGCGCGGCCCCCATGGCGGGGGTCACGGACCGTCCCTACCGGCGCCTGTGCAAGGCGCTGGGAGCAGCCTATGCCGTGTCGGAAATGGCGGCCAGCAACCCGCGCCTGTGGGATAGCGTGAAGACCTCGCGCCGCCTGAACCACGAAGGCGAACCCGATCCCATCGCCATCCAGATCGCCGGGGCCGACCCCGACATGCTGGCCGAGGCCGCCGTGTTCAACATCCGCAAGGGCGCGCGCATCATCGACATCAACATGGGCTGTCCGGTGAAAAAGGTCTGCAACGTCGCCTCGGGCTCAGCCCTGCTGCGCGACGAGGCCCTGGTGGCCCGCATCCTGCAAAGCGTGGTGGACGCCTGCACCCCCCTGGGCGTCCCGGTCACCCTGAAAACCCGCACAGGCTGGGACCGCGACAGCCGCAATGCCGTGCGCATCGCCCGCCTGGCCGAAGACTGCGGCATCGCAGCGCTGACCCTGCACGGCCGCACGCGCTGCGACCTGTACACCGGCCACGCCGAATACGACACCATCCGTGAAGTCCGGCAGGCCATCCGCATCCCCCTGATCGCCAACGGCGACATCGACAGTCCTGAAAAAGCCCGCGCCGTTCTGGACTACACTGGGGCCGATGCGATCATGGTCGGACGCGCTGCCCAAGGCCGCCCCTGGATCTTCCGCGAAATCGCCCACTACCTGGCGCACGGCACCCACCTGCCGCCGCCCACGTACGGTGAACTGCGCGAACATCTGCTCAGCCACCTCGAAGACCATTACAGCTTTTACGGTGAAACCACCGGTGTGCGAACGGCTCGCAAGCACATCGGCTGGTACCTGACGGATCTGCCGGGGGCTGATGCCCTGCTGCCTGCCATCATGACGCTCGACAGCACGGCGCAGCAGTCCCTGGCGCTGCGACGCTGGCTGGACGAGCAGCCTGCCGGCGCGCCCGCCATCCCGGCTCCGGCCCTATTGCACTGACACTTTTCACCCAAGACCTTTTCCTGACTCCTGTTATCCCATGCCTACCACGACGCCCCTGGAACAAGCCGTTCGCGACCAGCTTGATCGCTATTTCGAAGATCTCGGGGATTCCGCGCCCAACGACATGCTGGCCATGGTGAACCTGTGCGTTGAACGCGCCGTGCTGCAGGTGGCGCTGGAGCGCACCGAAGGCAACCAGACACGCGCCGCCGACATGCTGGGCATCACCCGCGGCACTCTGCGCAAGAAACTCCAGGTCCACCAGCTGACCGCCTGATTTCCTTTTCGTCCTTTCCCCGCTGCCATGACCATACAGACTGCTTTGATCTCCGTGTCCGATAAATCGGGCGTCGTCGAATTCGCCCAGGCGCTGTCCCAGCGCGGCGTCGCCCTGCTGTCGACCGGCGGCACCGCCCGCCTGCTGCGCGACGCCGGCCTGACCGTGACGGAAGTCGCCACCCACACGGGGTCCCCCGAAATCCTGGATGGCCGCGTCAAGACCCTGCACCCGCGCATCCACGGCGGCCTGCTGGCCCGGCGCGACGACCCGCAGCACATGCAGACCCTGAAGGACCAGAACATCCCGACCATCGACCTGCTGGTGGTCAATCTGTACCCCTTCCAGCAGACGATCAGCAAACCCGACTGCATCCTGGCCGACGCGATCGAGAACATCGACATCGGCGGCCCGGCCATGCTGCGTTCCGCTGCGAAGAATCACGGTTCGGAACAAGGTGGCGTCACGGTGGTCATCGACCCGGCCGACTATCCCCGTGTGCTGGCCGACATGGACGGCCCGGCACACCAGCCGTCCTACGGCCTGCGGCTGGAACTCGCCGCCAAGGTCTACGCCCACACGGCCGCCTATGACGGCGCCATCGCGGGGTACCTCAGCAGCCTGGCCGACCGCGAACCCGCCCCCGCGCAGGTGCCAGCGCGCGAAGCCTGGCCGCGCGTGCTGACCGTGCAGATGGAACGCCAGCAGGCCCTGCGCTACGGCGAGAACCCGCACCAGGGCGCGGCCTTCTACCACGACAAGCCCATCGGCGAAGGCCTGCTGGCCGGCTACCGCCAGATCCAGGGCAAGGAACTGTCCTACAACAACATCGCCGACGCCGATGCCGCCTGGGAATGCGTGCGCAGCTTCCAGACCGGCGCCTGCGTCATCGTCAAGCACGCCAACCCCTGCGGCGTGGCGCTGGGCGCCGACGCGCTGACGGCCTACCAGCAGGCTTTCAAGACCGATCCGACCTCGGCCTTCGGCGGCATCATCGCCTTCAACACGGCAGTGGACGAAGCGACCGCCCACGCCGTCAGCGAACAGTTCCTGGAAGTCCTGATCGCCCCGGTCTATACCGGCGCGGCGCTGGCCGTACTGGCGACGAAAAAGAACGTGCGGGTGCTGGAAGTCCCGCCGGGCGCCGCCCGCAACCCCTACGACGTCAAACGCGTAGGCGGCGGCTGGCTGGTGCAGGACCCGGACGGCCACCCCGCCGGTGAATCCGACGTCAAGGTCGTCACCCGGCTGGCGCCCACTGCCGACCAGATGCGCGACCTGCTGTTCGCCTGGAACGTGGCCCAATACGTGAAGTCCAACGCCATCGTCTTCTGCGGCCAGGGCATGACCCTGGGCGTGGGCGCGGGCCAGATGAGCCGCATCGATTCGGCCCGCATCGCGTCGATCAAGGCGGAAAAGGCCGGTCTGTCGCTGCAGGGCGCAGCCGTGGCTTCGGATGCCTTCTTTCCGTTCCGCGATGGCCTGGACGTGGTGGCCGATGCGGGCGCGACCTGCGTGATCCAGCCGGGCGGCAGCATCCGCGACGACGAGGTCATCGCGGCCGCCGACGAACGCGGCATCGCCATGGTTCTCACCGGCACCCGCCACTTCCGCCACTGATGCGCATCCTGGGGGTCGATCCGGGCTTGCGCCGCACGGGCTTCGGTGTCATCGAAGTCCACGGCTCCAGCCTGCGCTACGTGGCCAGCGGCACCATCGTCGTGCCGTCCGCCTTGCCCCTGCATGCCCGCCTGAAGGTCATCCTGGACAATCTGCGGGAAGTCGCCCGGGATGCCCATGCCGACCAGGCCGCGCTGGAAAAGGTATTCCTGAACGCCAACCCGGCCTCGACCCTGCTGCTGGGCCAGGCCCGAGGCGCAGCCCTGTGCGCGCTGGCCGACAGCGGCCTGGCCGTGCAGGAATACACGGCGCTGCAGATCAAGAAGGCCGTCGTCGGCACTGGCCGCGCCAGCAAGGAACAGATCCAGGTCATGGTGCGCCACTTGCTGGCGCTGGACGGAGAACCGGCACCGGATGCCGCCGATGCCCTGGCCTGCGCCATCTGCCACGCACACTGCGCGCCGCTGGCGGGCCGATTGCAGGCCCTGGCGCCCGACACCTTATCGTCTCGCAGCCGGCGCCTGCGCACCGGCCGTCTGGTATCCTGAACGCCGGCCACGCCCGTCCCGCACCACCCGCTTTCCAGGAATCCAACATGATTGGCCGCATCACCGGCACCCTGATCGAACTGAGTCCCCCGACCGTCTGCATTCAGACCGGCGGCCTGGGTTACGAACTCGACGTGCCCATGAGCACGCTCTACAAGCTGCCCGCCGTGGGCCAGACCGTCAGCCTGCACACGCATCTGGCGATCCGCGAAGACGCGCACGTCCTGTATGGCTTTGCGACCGCCACCGAACGCAGCGCCTTCAGGGCGCTGATCAAGGTCACGGGCATCGGCGCGCGCACTGCCCTGGCCGTGCTGTCGGGCCTCAGCGTCGAAGACCTGGCCGATGCCGTGGATCGCCAGGAATCCGGCAGGCTCGTCAAAGTCCCCGGCATCGGCAAAAAGACGGCCGAGCGCCTGCTGCTGGAACTGCGCGACAAGCTCACTCCTCTGGCAGGCGCGCCCCGCGCAGACGGCGCCCCGGCGAGCGCCAGCGACAGCGACGTCCTGAATGCCCTGCAGGCCCTGGGCTATTCCAACGCCGAGGCGCGGCGCGCCATCGGCACGCTACCGGATGGCCTGAACGTCTCCGAGAGCATCCGCCAGGCCCTGAAAGCGTTGTCCCGGGGATGAGTCCGGATATTCATACCAACATGCCGATGCACGACGAGGACGGGTTGCGTTTCTGGGACGAGGACGGCGAACCGGTGCAGACCCTGGCCCCGGACGATGTCCCCGCCCCCACCCGCTATGGATCGGCTCTGGAGGCGCTGCGCGAGGTCTTCGGCTACGAGGCCTTCCGGGGTGAACAGCAGGCCATCATCGAGCGCATCATCGCAGGGGGCGACGCCCTGGTGCTGATGCCCACCGGCGGCGGAAAATCGCTGTGCTACCAGATTCCAGCCCTGGTGCGACCCGGCGTCGGCGTAGTGATTTCACCGCTGATCGCCCTGATGCAGGACCAGGTCGACGCCCTGCAGGAACTGGGGGTGCGCGCCGCCTTCCTGAATTCCACCCAGACACCGGGCCAGGCCCGCGAGGTCGAACGCGCCTTCCTGCGCGGTGAACTCGACTTGCTGTATGTCGCCCCGGAACGGCTGCTGGCCCCGCGCTGCCTGGACCTCCTGGACCGGGGCCGCATCGCGCTGTTCGCCATCGACGAAGCCCACTGCGTCTCGCAATGGGGGCACGACTTCCGTCCCGAATACCAGGGCCTGAGCCTGCTGGCCGAGCGCTGGCCCGGCATCCCCAGGGTGGCGCTGACGGCCACCGCCACGGCGGCCACCCGCAGCGACATCGTGGCCTGCCTGTCGCTGGACGAAGCCCCGCAGTTCATCGCCAGCTTCGACCGGCCCAACATCCGCTACAGCATCGTCGAAAAACAGGAAGTCCGCCGTCAACTGCTGGATTTCATCCGCGCGGAACACGCAGGGGAATGCGGCATCGTCTATGCCCTGTCGCGCACCCGCGTAGAACAGACGGCGGAATTCCTGACACGCAACGGCATCGCGGCCCTGCCCTACCATGCGGGACTGGATGCGCGCACCCGCGCCGATCACCAGGCCCGTTTCCTGCGCGAAGACGGCATCGTCATGGTCGCCACCATCGCCTTCGGCATGGGGGTGAACAAACCCGACGTGCGTTTCGTGGCCCACATCGACCTGCCCAAATCCATCGAGGGTTACTACCAGGAAACCGGCCGTGCAGGCCGCGATGGCCTGCCGGCCGATGCCTGGCTGGCCTATGGCCTGCAGGACGTGGTGCAGCAGCGCCGCATGATCGACGATTCGGACGGCGATTCCCTGCACCAGCGGCGCCAGGTCCGACAACTGGACGCCATGCTGGCCCTGTGCGAAACCGTCACCTGCCGGCGCCAGGACCTGCTGGCCTATTTCGGCCAGACCATCAAGCCCTGCGGCAACTGCGACACCTGCCTGGAACCGCCCGCCGCCTGGGACGGCACGGTGGCCGTGCAGAAGCTGCTGTCGGCCGTCTACCGACTGATGCGCGAACGCGGCCAGCGCTTCGGCGGCGGCCACCTGATCGACATCCTGCGCGGCCAGATGACCGACCGGGTGAAACAGCACGGGCACGACACGCTCAGCGTCTTCGGCGTGGGCGCGGACCTGACGGCGGACGCCTGGCGCGGCATCCTGCGCCAGGCCCTGGCCCTGGGCCTGCTGACGGTGGACCTGGAAGGCTACGGCACCCTGGCCCTGACCGAAGCCAGCCGTGCCGTGCTGAAGGGCGAACGCACCCTGATGCTGCGCCCGGTGGCCGTCAAGCGGGCCAAGGCCGGCCGCCAACGCACCACCACGGCGGCACAGCTCGACACCCTGCCGCCCGAGGCTCTGGCGCGCTTCGAACACCTGCGGGCCTGGCGCGCGCGCACTGCGCGCGAACACAATGTGCCCGCCTACGTAATTTTTCACGACGCTACGCTACGCGAAATCGCCCTGCGCAACCCCGACAGCCTGGACGCCCTGGCCGGCGTCAGCGGCGTGGGCGCCCGCAAGCTGGAAACCTACGGCACCGACGTAGTGGCCTGCGTGCAGGAAATCTGCGACTGATTCCCAAGAGACTGGCCGTTCGATGCTCCCGAGCTGCCCAGCGCTGCCTCCGAACCCCCTGGGAAAACCCGCAATTCAAGCAAATTTCCTTCATTCGAAGGATGCGCGGCTTTCCGCTCTTGTCTAGCCTGCAGGCTGGAAGGCGGAACATCCATCCCGCCAACAACAAAAATCGGGGGCATCCATGACATCCATCCGCTTGCGGCCTTGCGCCGCCGCACTAGCCTGCCTGGCCACATCCGCCAGTCCCGCATGGGCGGCCAACAGCGGGGGCAGCACGGGCACCGCGTGCGGTACCACCACCTATATCGGCGCATGCGCCACGCAGGGTGACGCCACCGGTGGCCGGATCACCCTCGATACAGATCCGGGGGCTATCACCGAAGGCGGTAACGCGATCAACGGCACGGCCTACGGCAATATCGTCACAGTGGGCGGCAGCAATACCTTTCCCCAGATAATCTTCGGAGGCCATGGTTATCAGGCCCATTCCAACACCATCACGATCGGCGACAACAGCAATCTGACGGCAAGCAAGCTCTATGGCGGCTACAGCATCGGCGGCAGCGCCAGCGGCAACGCCATTGCCATCCAGGGCAACGCACATGTCGGCAGCACTCTCTACGGCGGCTACAGCAAAGTCAAAGGCGACGCATCGGGCAATCAGCTCACCTTCAGCGGCAACAGCGACACAACACTCTCCAACCCTGGCGGCTTTGGCGGCTACAGTCAGGATGGCAATGCCAACGGCAATACCATCCTAGTCACGGATCAGGCAAGAACCCTTGGATTTCTGACGGGCGGCATGGCAAACACAAACGGCAATGCCAACGGCAATATCATTCTGATCACAGGTCACGCAAGCATCGCTAGCTCTCTGACGGGGGGCAATGTGGTGATGAGCGGCAATGCCATCGGCAATCACATCATCCTCAGCGGCAACATCGTGTTTTCGGCCCCCACCATCACAGCCGGTTCTACGCAGGACGGCAACGCCATGAACAATACGGTCTCCATCCTGGACAAGGCATGGATTGCCTCCGGCAAGATCTATGCCGGCCAGTCCCAACACGGCACCGTCCAAGGCAACCGCATCATCCTGGCCGGCACGCCCAACCTCAGCAATGCAGAACTGTTCGGCGGCTATAGCATCGTCGGCGCCCCCATCGTCATCCGCGACAACACCCTGGAAGTCCGCTCCGCAGGATTGACCGCCAAGAGCGTGGCCGCCTTCGACACCTACCAATTCCTGCTGCCCAAAGGCGTGTCGGCCACCACGACCATGCTGACGATCGGCGGCGGCGCCGCCACGGACCTCGGCAGCGCCGGCACATTGATCGACGTCGCAAACGATGCGGGCATCCTGGCGACGGGCACCCAGGCGACTCTGTTGAGCAATGCAGCAGGCCTGAGCTCCAGCACCTATTCCGCCACCCCTACCCAGGTCATCGGCCATCAGGGTTTCGCCCTGGACTATCAGTTCGACGTGGTGAACGACGGCACGGCCCTGATCGCCACCGTGCAGGGCGCGAACGCCAGCGCAGCCAGCAAGGCCCCCGTCGAGAGCCGCGCAAGCACGCTTGCCCTGGCCAACCAGGGCGCCGATCTGGCCGCAGGACTGGGCATGAGCCGCGCCCGCAGCGCCGCCGCATCGGGCGACTGGGCCGCCTTCGGCGCGATCGCAGGCGGGCATTCGCGCTATGAATCGGGTTCGCACGTCACAGTCGATGGCGTGTCGCTGATGGCCGGGGTCGCCCGGCGCTTCGCCCCCGGTACCGGTGAACTGACGGTCGGCCCCTTCATCGAGGCCGGCTACGGCAGCCACGACAGCGACAACGACTTCTCCGGCCAGTCCGTGCGCGGCAGCGGCAACAGCCATTACGTCGGCGCCGGCGTGCTGGCGCACTACGATTTCGACCGCGCCACTCCCGACCTGGGGGCCTACGCCGAGGCATCCCTGCGCGCCGGCCGGCTGGACAGCGACTGGCGCAGCAACGACCTGGCGGGTGCCAACGGCCAATCGGCGTCCTATGACGGCAACGCCACCTACATCGGCGCGCACCTGGGCGCAGGCTGGCGCCTGCCTCTGGGCGAGCGATCCAGCGCCGACCTCTACGCCCAGTATTTCTGGACCCGCCTGGGCAGCGACAGCGCCGACGTGGCGGGCGCCCCCTATGACTTCAAGGCCACCGATTCCAGCCGCACCCGCCTGGGCGCGCGGTTCATCCACGCCTATAGCGACCAGACCCGCGTCTGGGCCGGCGCTGCCTGGGAACACGAATTCGATAGCGTCGCCCGCGCCACCGTCTACGGCTTCGACACCCCCAGCCCCAGCCTCAAGGGCGACACCGGCGTCTTCGAGCTGGGCGTGACCCTGACTCCCACCAGCCGCAAGGCCCTGAGCATCGATATCGGCCTGCAGGCCTACATCGGCCAGCGCCAGGGCGTCGGCGGCGGGGCAGCGCTGAAGTACGCGTTTTGAGAATACAGCGTCCAGACAGGCCCCATTGATGCCACGCCCGGATCCTCACCCGTTCGTCTCCGCGCCGGCCAGCCTGCTGGCGGCCGCGTGGCTCGCCCTGCTGCCCGGCCCGGCCCTGGCGACCTTGATGCAAGTGGACACGCCCCAAGGCAGGTTCACATGCGAATCCAGCGCGGACACGGACTACCGCCAGGTGCTGAAACTGGGCGACAAGATCCTGTACCGACAGCCCCGTGGCCCCGACGCCCCCCAGGAAACCGACCTGCTGAAGGACGGCATCATCGACCGCGACCTGGGCTGCCCGTCGGTGGTGGGCCACAACGGCGGCCACATCGTCCTGCGTCGCGCCCTGCAGCCCCCCCAATACCAAGTGGACGGATACCTGCTCGTCGACTTCACGCAGGACGATCCGGCCTTGATCGACCTGGGCACCGGCCACCGACCCGCCAGGAACGAAGACGTCCCCGCAGACCAAGGACTGCGCATCACCGACGGCGGCCTGGTGCTGCGCTACTACGGCGATCTGCCCGACATGCTGATCCAGGGCGACCCACCGGTCGACCCGGCGCCTGCCGCGCGCGCCGTCCTGTACAGCTTTTCATCAGGCGCGCTGCAGGACCTGAACACCTGCCTGCCCTTGAAAGAAGTTCCCCTGTTTGGCGATCTGGGTTTTCTGGCTGACGCGCCGGATCCGGCACGCTACCTGCCTGCAGGCGTCAGGATCGGCGTGCCCAGGGCCGATGTCGTGGCGACGCTGCGGCGCTACGGCACGCTCTACGATCCCGACGACACCGACGGCGGTTCGACGCAGACGTCGCCGCAACTGACCATTCCCCTGTGCGGCGACGCCAACAGTGCCGTCATGCCGCTGTTCCTGTTTGAATCGGACCGCCTGAAGACCGTCCGGTTCGAGGGGCTTGAAGGCTGAGCCCGAACTTGGACGGCGAGACAGCCTGCATGACGGCCAATCAGTGGTGCTGCCAGAGTGTGCCCTGCACGTAGGTCGGCGCCTGCGAATAAGGCGCGGGCGGTTCCCAGTCCACGGCCACATACCAGACGGACCAGGCGACAATCACCAGAGACAGCACCCAGAGCCAGACGGGAATGGGGGATGGCGACTCGGCCCGGTGCGGTTCGAACGGCTCTTCAGCCCCAAAGGCGTTGACCGTGAAATTCACACTGCCGTGCACGATGGCATCCGCCCGAATCCCGGTCAGCGTGATGCCCGGCCCGTTGCGCACCTGGAACGGAACTTCGCGCACGCCCACCTGGCCATCGTGGCCACGCGCCTCGATACGCAGGCGGTGCCGGCCATCGGGCAAGGCCCGCGTGTCGAGGTTCACTGCCACCGGCGGTGCATACTCCACGAGTGGCTCGAGTTGCTCGTCGAGATAGATGCGGATACGCGATTCGTCTCCCATGCCCCTGGCTCCTTTACCGATCATCCCGCAAGATCCCATATTTGGGATGATGCGCTTCCTGTTCGCCCGGATGAATCAGCATCCGCAGCGCTACGACGAAACAAGCGATGGTTCCCAGGCCGAACACCACCAGAATCACCAGATTGCCCACCCAATGGTCAGTCCAGGCTTCCATCATCATGGCTGTTCTCCCTTGGCCCGGATCGCCGCCACCTGTTTGGCCGTCACGGTAGGCGCGTGATTGCCCCACGACGTTCGTTCATGGCCGATGATGTCGGCAACCTGGGCATCACTCAGTTGTCCCGCAAAGGACGGCATCTGCGCGGCGTAGGTCGTGCCGTCAATGGTCTTGCCGTGCAGGCCGTGCAGCACCACACGGACGTGTTCGCTGGGGTCCTTGTCGTTCACCACGGGATTGCCGGCCAGCGGCGGAAAGACACCCGGAACCCCCGCGCCCTGGGCGCCATGACAGGCCGCGCAGGTCGACGCAAAGAGCCGGGCCCCGTCCGCCGCATCAAACGCAAGGGCCGCTCCCGCCGAGGTCGCGCCGCCGCCCGCAGGAGCCGCACCACCGCCCGCAGACGCCGAGGTCGCCGACGGCGCGGCGGCCGGCGCCGCCATCGGCGAGCCCCCGGATTCTCCCTTGGGCAACGCAGGCTGCTTCAGCGACAGCAGATAGGCCACGAGGGCCTTGGCATCGGCGCTTGGCACCACCACGCCGTGCGCGGGGGCATAGGCCTTGGGGACAGGCACCGCCTGCTCTCCTGCAGGAGCTTGGTCCCGAACCTCGAACAATGCCCTGAACGAGGGCATGACCGACTGCGGCACCACCGCGCGCGGATCGTACAGGTGGATGTACTGCCAGATGGCGCTGGACTGGCGCTGGCCCACATTGGTCAGGTCGGGTCCGGTTCGTTCCGACCCCAGCAGTTCCGGCGTCTGGTAGGCAAAGTCCCCAGGTGCGGACGGACGCCCGAAGATCTGATCCACCGGCAAAGGCCGGACCTGCTGGGTATGGCAGTAAGCACACCCTTCACTGACATAGACATCCCGACCATGCTGCTGCAGCAGGGTCAATTGATCCACCCCGGCGCCAGGCGGCACCGCCGCCAGCTCGAAACCGGGCAAGACCGCCATCATGGCAGACCAGACGGCATACATCAGGGCGGAACCCCCGGCAATCGCCAACAACTTGACCATGATTCACGCTCCCGTCCCGACCACCGCAGGCATCGGCACCGCTCTCGGCGCATGACGATAGGTCATGTCCCATACGTTCCAGGCGAATACCAGGTGGCTCAGGAACATCAGCAGGCCGCCCACGGACCGCCACAACCAATACGGCGCCATGTCCACCACCGACTGGATGAAGGGCTTGCCGGTCACCCAGTCAAAACCCTGAATCGTGCCGCCGATGGACAGCGCCATCACATAGACCACGATGCCCACCGTGGCCAGCCAGAAATGGATGCCCAACAGCAGATTGTTGGGCTTGTGGCCCGTCGCGCGCGGCAACAGCTCATAGATGCCGCCCCAGATCGCGAAGGTCACGAAACCGTACATGGTCAGGTGCGAGTGTCCCACCGCATAATTGGTGAAGTGCCAGATGGCCTGCATGGAGCGGAAGGCCTCGAACGTGCCCTGAGTGGAGCCGATCAGGTAGCCCAGCACACCCACCAGGATGAACATGGCCGGCGCCCGATACAGGCGCTCTGGTCGCCCGCGCATGGTCAGCAGGTAATTGGCGCTGCCCCCCCAGACAGGGACGAACATGGCCACGCTTGCAATGATGGCCGTCGTCTGCAGCCACCAGGGCAGCGGACTGAACAGGAAATGATGCGCTCCCAGCAACGGATAGAACGCCAGGTTGGTCCAGAACGCGAAAATGCCCAGCGAATATGAATAGATGGGCCGGTTCATGGCCTTGGGCAGCGCGTAGTAGAAAATCCCCAGGCACAGCGGCGTGAACCACATGCCCACGGCATTGTGCATGTAGTAGCCCTGCACGGCGACCTGCCCGAGGCCGCGCTGGTACCAGGGCGCGAGCGTGACGAGCACGATGATGATCGTCCACAAGGTCCCGCCGATGGTGTACCAGTTGGACAGGTAGATGTCCTTGCCGGTCCGGCGGGCCACCGTGCCGATCAGGTTCCACGCGGTCAGCACCAGCGCCGCCCCCAGGATCACACGGATCCACCACAGCCATTCGCGGTATTCCTGGGCGCCATTGTTGAAGCCCAAGTCCAGCGCCACCGTGCCGGCCAGCGCTGCGACGTTCAGCAGGATCAGGGCGATCCAGGCAAGACGCGCGCTGTACAACCGCGCCCCGGAGCTTTTTGCCGCGATGTAGAGCGCCAGCCCGATCATCGCCGGGCTGGCCCAGGCGTAGAAGGTGTCATTGGTATGAATCGGCCTCAAGCGCCCGAACGTCAGCGGCAGGGCTGTACCGGCCAATTCCGGATAGACCAGCTTGAAGGCCAGGAGCACGCCAACCGCCGTTGCAAACACCAGCCAGATCGTCGCGCAGACGGTGTAGACGCTGAAGATGCGCGTCAGTTCGGCATCCGGCCCGACAGGTGCCGCCGCACGCGACGCCACAGCGAGGTTTTCTTCAATCACGGTCTACCTCCACCAGGAAATCACTTTCATGGTACGCCGCTGAAATCCCCCAAAGCGCCAATTCATGCAAAACCGATAGTGTTTAAAGGAAAATGTCAAGTATTTTTCAGATATGTGTAAGAGGTGGCTTATACACTGAAAAGTATCTGCCTTCCGCGACAGCTCCGTCGCGGTGGTGGGGATTTTCGAGAGCGAAGTGGGACTCGCCCTGATGCCCTGGGCTTCCCGCCTGAAGACTCCACTGCTGGTGACTGCCACGGCCTCACCCGAAATCCCAGGCCGCACGCACGCACAGCCGGACCGCTTCAAGTACACGTTCTCGTTCTGGTTCAACTCCGAGATCCAGGCTCGGCAGATCTGCCAGATCGGCCACGACACGCTGACCCAGAACCCGCAACTGGCGGGCTTCAACCGCGCCGCTATCCTGAGCGAGGATGCCGACTGGACCACTGATTTCACCCCGATCTACAGCAAGATCAAGAACGACAAGGCCAACGTCATCATGGCGGGGGTCGCCCACGTGAGCGTGCCGCCCGTCGTGCAATGGCATCAGCAGCAAGTACCCGCGCTCTTCGACGGCATCAATGCGTCGGCAAGCTCGTCTGACTTCTGGTCAGCCACCAATGGGGCCAAAGCGCTGGAAGGCACCCACATCGAAGGCGTGATGGGCCAGATCCGCTTCTACGGCCTCGACAGCCCGTTCGCCCACGAACTGGTGGCCGACCCCGATCCGGCCAAGGGCGCATCGGTCGTGGCCTTTCAGTGGCAGAACGGCAAGCAGATGATCATCTGGCCATCACGGCTGGCAACCGGAAAGATCGAAGTCCCGAGCTTCGTCCCCCCCCCAAGTCCTGATGGCAGGCTGCCACGCTCTGGGCCATGGATCTTCTCATCCAAATCCTGATCAGCGGCTTCATCATCGGTGCGATCTACGCACTGGGGGCCGCCGGCGAGATCCTGGGCCTGATCGGACCCAATGGCTCGGGGAAGTCCACGACACTCCTGCTCAACATGGGCATCACGCACCCGGACAGTGGCATGATCCGGCTGTGCGGGCTCGACCTCTCGGGGCTGCCGACCCATGCCATCACCAAGGCAGGCATGACCATGGTCTTCCAGCACTCGCGTCCACTGCGGCGCCAGACGGTACTGGAGAACATCCAACTGGCGCTGCTGCCCGACTCGCTCCTGCAGTGGCGCATCCCGCCGCAACTCGACCAGAGGGCCCACGAGGTGGCGCACCAAGTGGGCCTGAGCCAGGCCCTGCACCAGCATCCGGACTCCCTGCCCTTTGCCGACCTGCGCAGGCTCGAGATCGCCAAGGCCCTGGCCTCCAGTCCGCGCGTGCTGCTACTGGACGAGCCATTTGCCGGGCTCGCTCCGCGCGAAACCGGTGAATTCTCGGAACTGTTCCTGGCCATGCGCGACGCGGGATGCGCCATCGTGCTGGTGGATCACAACGTCAAGGCCGTCGCACGGCTGGTGGACCGGATCGCCGTCATGCACGCGGGCAGCAAGATCTTCGAAGGCTCTTCGTCCGAAGCCACAGGCAATCAACGGGTCAAGGAAGTCTACTTCGGAAAATCCCTGGATGCGGCCCAGCCGCCCCGAGGCGCGACCACGCGCACCGCACCGTCGGGGAACCTGCTGTAGGACGGAGCGCCTAGTCCTGAAACAGGTCTGGCCCTGCCCTGTCCCCTGCGGTGGGGGCCTTCAGCCCCAGGTGTTCCCAGCAGCGGCGCGTGGCCATGCGGCCCCGGGGGGTGCGCTGCAGGTAGCCGTGCTGGATCAGGTAGGGTTCGATGACGTCTTCGATGGTGTCGCGTTCCTCGCCGATGGCAGCCGCCAGGCTGTCTACCCCCACGGGGCCGCCGTCGAATTTGTGGATGATGGCTTCCAGCAGTTTGCGGTCCATCAGGTCCAGGCCCTGGGGGTCGACCTCGAGCATGGCCAGGGCCGCCTGCGCGGTGGCGGTGTCGATGCGCCCGTGAGCGCGGACCTCGGCGTAGTCGCGCACGCGGCGCAACAGGCGATTGGCGATGCGCGGCGTGCCCCGCGACCGGCAGGCGATTTCAGCGGCGCCGTCAGGGGTGGCATCCGCCCCCAGCAGGCCGGCGCTGCGCCGCACGATGTGGGTGAGGTCTTCGGCCGAATAGAATTCCAGCCGCGAGACGATGCCGAAGCGGTCGCGCAGCGGATTGGTCAGCATGCCGGCGCGGGTGGTCGCCCCCACCAGGGTGAACGGCTGAAGATCGATTTTCACGCTGCGGGCGGCCGGGCCTTCGCCGATCAGGATGTCGATCTGGAAATCTTCCAGGGCGGGATAGAGGATTTCTTCCACCACGGGCGACAGGCGGTGGATTTCGTCGATGAACAGGACGTCGTTGCGTTCCAGGTTGGTCAGCATCGCAGCCAGGTCGCCGGGACGTTCCAGCACCGGGCCGGAGGTCTGCCGCAGTTGCACGCCCATTTCATGGGCCACGATGTGCGCCAGGGTGGTCTTGCCCAGCCCCGGCGGGCCGAACAGCAGCACGTGGTCCAGCGATTCGCCGCGCTTGCGGGCCGCAGCGATGAAAATATCCAGCTGTTCGCGCACCCGCTGCTGGCCCACGTAATCGCCCAATGATTTGGGCCGCAGGGCGCGTTCGATGGAGTCTTCGGCGTGCGAAGCCACGTCGGGCGCCACCAGCCGGGGTTCGGGGGCGCCGGAAGACAGGGAATCGGGTTGTATCGCCATGAAATGCTATGCCGCAAAAAGCCTGCGTTGAACAGAAGGTCTGCTGTGCAAAACCACAGTATATCGTAAGGGCCGTCACCATCCGCCGGGAAGGACGTGCGGCATCAACGGCGCCGGGGCGTCAGCACGAAGGCGTCTTCGCTGTCCACGGCCCGCTTCAACTGCGAATAGCGTTCCAGAAGATCCGATTTGTAGACCACTCCCAGCAGGCGCGCCGGCCGGTCGCGGCTGACGACGGGCAAGCGCTCGCCCTGGAAGGCGCTGAACCGCGTCTGGGCCTCGTCCAGGCTCAGGTCCGGATACAGGGGCGTGACGAAATCCAGGCGCAGCACCTCGCCGCAGGTCTTGGCCGCCACGTCGATTTCCCCCAGCATCATGCGAGTCAGGTCCTGCTGGGCGATCACGCCCTGCCAGCTGTTTTCCTCGTCCACCACGTACAGATACTTGACCGGATAATCCAGAAACATCTCCTGGGCCTGGCGCACCGGCTGGGTCGTGCGCACCACGGTTTCCGCCGGCCGCAGCAGGCTGTCCAGCCGCGCCTGACGCAGGCGCTGGCGCAGCGCCTGATTGTCCTCGTGGTGCAGCGTGACCTCGTACATGACGGCCTGCGCCAGTCCGCGCGAAACGAAATACGCCACGACGCAGGCCAGCACCAGCGGCAGCACGACCTGGTAGCTGAGCGTCATTTCGAAGATCATCAGGATCGCCATGAAAGGCGCGCTGGTGGCCGCTGCCAGAAAGGCCCCCATGCCCACCAGGGCGAAGACCGCCCCATGCCCGGCCAGCAGCGGCCAGACATCGCCCAGCGCCTGGCCGAACAGCACTCCCAGTGCGCCGCCTACGAACAATGTCGGGGTGAAGACCCCGCCCACGGCCCCCGACCCGGCCGTCAGCGCGGTTGCCAGCACCTTGCACAGCAGCATCAGCAGCACGGTCTGCCAGGCCCAGTCGTCGTGCAGCAAGGACAGCACCACCCGGTTGCCGTTGCCCGCCATGTCGGGCAACTGGGTCAGCAGGGCCCCCAGCAGCAGGCCGCCCAGCGCCAGGCGCCAGGGCAGGCCCAGCCCGGTGCGGGCGAACAGGGTCTTGACCCCATGGATGCACCGCAGGAACTGGGCGGCACCTACACCGGCCAGCACTCCCAGGGCCAGGCAAGGCAGCAGCAACTCGACAGGCGCCGCCTGCAGATCCGGCAACGGATAACGGGGTTCGTAGTGGCCGGTCAGGTGCATGACCAGGCTGGAGACCGCTGCCGCCACCAGCAGCGGGCCGAAATTCTGGAACGACATCGAACCCAGGATGATCTCGCCGACGAAGACGGCTCCCGCCAATGGCGCCCCGTACGCGGCCGACACCCCGGCGGCCGCGCCGCAGGCCGCCAGCAGCCTCAGGTGCGCTGCGTCCACGCGCAGCAAGCGCCCCAGTCCCGAGGACCAGAGGGCCGCCAGATGCACCATGGCGCCTTCGCGGCCGATCGAACCACCCGTAGCCACCGTGCACAGGGACGACAGCGAGCGCAGCAACCCCTGCCCCAGGGACATGCGGCCATCGCCGATCGCCACGGCCTCCATGTAGCTGGAATGCTTGTCGCGCGACACCCGGCGGGCCGCCACCAGCAAGGCGCCTGCGCACAGGCCGCCCACGGCGGGCACCAGCAGGCGCAAGGGCCAGGACAGACTGCCCATGACCTGCGTGATCAGGCCCGGCTGTTCGGCGAACAGTCGCTGGATGGCATGGATGCCGGCATGAAAGGCGATCGTGACGAGCGCCCCGCCCAGGCCGGCCAGCGCGGCCCAGCACAACATGGCCGTCACGCCGTCCGCTTGAATGCGCAGATCAGGTCCCCGCATGATTCAGGCGCGAAAATCCGGCTGACTGGGGGGACGCGAGCGTCCCAACATGCGCCAGTACACCCAGAGATTGAAGATCAGCGCCACGGGGAAGGCAATGACCGTGGCCGACAGGACCAGGCGCAGCGTCGCCGCCGGCGCCGCCGCATCCCATAACGTGACCTCGTCGAGCACCACGTAAGGGAAGAAGCTGTAGGCCAGCCCGCCCAGCAACACCAGCACGATCATCAGCACCAGCGCATACGGCAGCGCAGAGGCCCGGTAGCTGTGCGCGATCATGCGCTGCAGGGTCATTTCCGTCAGTACGAAACACAGCAGCAGCCCCCCCCACACCAGGCTGACAATCCACCAGTGGTCGCCATCGCCCCACTTCAGGAAGACGCCGGCATTGGAAAAATCCAGCACGACCGAAATGCCGACCGCGCCCACGACGCTCCAGCGTAGAGTACGCCGCGCCCAGCCGACCGCCCGTGCCCGCAGTTCTCCCGCCTCGCGCATCATCAGCCAGGCTGCGCCGAGCAGGCTGTAGATGGCCACGGAACAGATGCCCATGAGCACGGCAAAACCGGTGTAGCCCGCCCCGGCCTCGTAGGCGACCACCACCCGGGCCAGCAGATAGCCGTGGGAAAACGCCACCAGCACCGCGCCCGCCCCAAAGCCGAATTGCCACCGCCCCTGCTGCTCTTCCGGTGCCCGCAAACGCCATTCGAAGCAGACCGAACGCAGCAGCGTCCCCAGGCCCAGCAGGGACAGGGGCAGGTACAGGCGTCCCAGGGTCTGCGACCAGGCATAAGGAAACGCCGCAGCCAGCAGGCCGATGCCCAGGAACAGCCAGAACTCATTGGCATCCCGCCAGGGGCCCAGCAAAGACAGCATGCGCGGCCGCAGGGGAGCCGGCGCCACCAGGGACACGCAGCCCACGCCGATGTCGAAGCCATCGAGCAGCACGCCGGCCACCAGCACCGCGAAAAAGATGCCCATCAGGGCCAGGGGCATCCAGAAGGCGGGGTCCTGCGCCCCCAGGCCCACCAAAGCAGCGAGAGAATCGATCATGCACGCCCCCGATGACGGCCCACCGGCACCACGCCGTAACGCAAGGTATGGCCCAGCAGCTGGCGAAACCCCAGAGCCAGACCGCCGTACACCAGAATCTGCAATCCCAGGACCAGCCACAACGTGTCCAGCGCCTGAACGGTACCGATCTCCCGGAGCGTCACCGTACCGTAGACGGCATACGGCAGGCTGCCCACCAACAGGTGGCCCCATCCCGCAACCTGCAACCCCAGCGCCACCCAGGCCATCGTGCGCAGCCCGATCCGGCCGGAGGCGCTGAGGCCGTCAGGTTCGAAGCCCAAACGCCGACCCCGCCACCAGGCGGCCAGCGCCATCACGGCCAGCAAGCCTGCCAACAGGATCGCCAGGCGCGAACTGGCGTAGGTCAGCCATACGGGCGGGCGCATGCCCATCAGATCATTCAAGCCCTGGACCTCGTTCGCCGTGCCGCCCGCAGCGGACGGCGCCTTGGGCAGCCAATCCCGAGGCATGGGCGGACCGGTCAGCACCCAGGCGTTGCGGCTTGCGGACACGTCCAGCCAGGCCAGCAGCGACAGACGTTCGGCCGGGCCGCTGTGCCACTGCGGCATCACGGCGGCTGCCCGGGCCGGCTGGACCGGCAGCAACTGGCGCCCCAGCCAGCCAGCCATGCCGATCTGCAGGATCAACGCCACCAGCAGCAGCCAGGCGCCGCCCGAGTACACCGTGCGATCGCCCTCGTCGCTGGGCCGCGCGCGCGTGCGCTGGGCGGTGATCGACAGCATCAGCGTGGCCGCCAGCATCAGACCGCCGGACACCAGCACCCCGAACAGCGCCGGCGCGACCCCGCCCAGCAGTTCTGGCCAGCTGGTGATCTGATAATGGTTGTCGGTCAGCGTCGTGCCTACCGGCCACTGCAGCCAGGCCAGCAACACCACGATCCACCAGGCCGTCAGGGACGTGCCCAGCGCGACCATGCCCACGACCGCCGTATGCGCCCGATCGGACAGCGAACGCTGACCATACAGCATGGCCCCCAGGAAACAGGATTTGAAGAGGAAGGTGGTCAGGATGGCCATGGCCAGCAGCGGCCCGGCGACTTCGCCGGCGCGGTCCATGAAGCCCGGCCAGAGCGTGCCCAACTGCAGCAGCAGCGGCAGGCTGGCTGCAAAACCGATGATCAGGGCCAGCGCATAGATGCGCGCCCAGAACCGATAGGCCAGCAGCGGAGCGCCTGCGCGACGGGCGCGCAGGCGCAGGACGAACAGCACCCACGCCAGGCCAAGTTCCAGCGCCAGGAAGAACAACATGAAACCCAGCCCAAGATAGAACTGGGTCAGCGACAGAACCCATGCGGTTTGAGTCATAATGTGCGCTAGTTTATTATGCACCGGACAGTATGACCACCGACGCCGCGCCTGTTTCCAATTTTCTGCGCACCATCATCGACAACGACCTGAAATCAGGCCGCTATCAAGACCGGCGCTGGGCGCTTCCGCCCAGCACTGCCAGCAAGCGCCTCGCCGGGGCAGTCGATCCCGCTCGCATCCGCACCCGTTTTCCGCCCGAACCCAATGGCTATCTGCACATCGGCCACGCCAAAAGCATCTGCCTGAATTTCGGGCTGGCGCGCGACTACCAGGGCATCTGCCACCTGCGTTTCGACGACACCAACCCCGAAAAGGAAGAAGACGAATACGTCCAGGCCATCATAGAAATGGTCCGCTGGCTGGGCTTCGACTGGTCGGCCGACGGCACCGAACACTGCTTCTACGCCAGCGACTATTTCGAAACGCTCTATCAGTTCGCCGAGGCCCTGATCCAGGCCGGGCACGCCTACGTCGACCAGCAATCGGCCGACGACATGCGCGCCACCCGAGGCACCCTGACCGAACCCGGCACGGATTCCCCCTGGCGCAACCGCCCGGCGGCCGAATCCCTGGCCCTGCTGCGCGACATGCGCGACGGCAAATATCCGGACGGCGCCATGGCCCTGCGGGCGCGCATCGACATGGCGTCGCCCAACATCAACCTGCGCGATCCGGTGCTCTACCGCATTCGCCACGCCAGCCACCACCGCACTGGCGACACCTGGTGCATCTACCCCATGTATACCTGGGCGCACCCTGTGGAAGACGCCCTGGAAGGCATCACGCACAGCATCTGCACCCTGGAATTCGAAGACCAGCGCCCGTTCTACGACTGGATCCTCGAACGCCTGGCCGAACTGGGCCAGCTGGCGGCGCCGCTGCCACGCCAGTATGAATTCGCCCGGCTGAACCTCAGCTACGTCGTGACCAGCAAACGCAAGCTACGCCAGCTGGTCGTCGAAAATCACGTGCATGGCTGGGACGACCCGCGCCTGCCCACCCTGGCGGGCCTGCGCCGGCGCGGCTACACCCCCGGCGCCATCCGCCTGTTCTGCGACCGCATCGGCGTGTCCAAGGCCGACTCCCGCATCGACTACAGCGTGCTGGAACAGGCCCTGCGCGACGACCTGGACCCGATCGCCGCACGCGCCGTGGCGGTGCTGGACCCGGTGAAGCTCGTCATCACGAACTTCCCCGCCGACCATGCCGAACCCTGCTCCGCCCCCGTGAACCCCCACGAACCGGACGGCGCGCGGCGGGAATTCCCGCTGACCCGCGAACTCTGGATCGAACGCGACGACTTCCGCGAAGACCCCCCGAAGAAATACTTCCGCCTGTTCCCCGGCAACCTGGTGCGCCTGAAATACGGCTATGTAGTGCGCTGCACCGGCTGCGTGAAGAACGATCACGGCGACGTCGTCGAAGTCCATTGCGAATACCTGCCCGACACGCGCAGCGGCACCCCGGGCGCAGATGCCGTCAAGGTCAAGGGCGCCATCACCTGGGTCAGCGCCGCCCATGCCGTCGCGGCCGAGATCCGTCTGTACGACCGGCTGTTCCGCGAGGCTCACCCCGATCGCGGCGACCAGGACTTCCTGCAAGCCATCAATCCCGATTCCTGCCATGTCACGCAGGCCTGGCTGGAACCGGGCACCCGTGCCGAACCCGGCGCCTGCTGGCAGTTCGAGCGCCTGGGTTATTTCGTGGCCGACCGCCACGACTCCACCCCGGACCACCCCGTGATCAACCGCACCGTGACGCTGCGCGACACCTGGGCCTGACACAGACCATGGCTACCCGACCCAACTCGCTGGACTTCAAGAGCGCGACCCTCTACACCCTGCGCGCCGTGCTGCACACGGCCGACACCAGCGCCCTGCTGCAGGCGCTGGACGACCGCATGCGCGAGGCAGGCGCCTTCTACGAAAACGAACCCGTCATCCTGGACGCGATGGGCCTGGATCAGGCCCCGGACTGGAAGGTCCTCACGGCCGCCCTGCGCAAGCACCACCTGCATCCCATCGGAGTGCAGATCGACCCGGCCCTGCAGACATCGGCCCTGAAGGCCGGCCTGGCGCCGCTGGACGTCTCGGCCAGCCGGCCCGCTGTCGGCACCGCCGAGCCACCCGGCACGCAGGACCTGCCACCCGCTGCCCCCGCTGCCGCAGCGGCGCCATCCGCACTGCCGGAAATCCCGCGCACCTCGGAACCCGCCTCCAGCCAGACCCTGGTGATTCGCCACCCCTTGAGATCCGGCCAGCGCATCTACGCCAAGGGCGGCGACCTGATCGTCATGGGCGTGGTCAGCCAGGGGGCCGAAGTCATCGCCGACGGCAACATCCACGTCTACGGCCCCCTGCGCGGCAAGGCCATGGCCGGCGCCCAGGGGCGCTCCGATGCCATGATCCTGACCACCCAGCTGGACCCGGAACTGCTGGCCATCGCCGGCGTCTACCGGGTGGTCGAAACCCGTTTGCCGGAAACACTGCATAATCAGGCTGCTCAGGTCCTGCTCGACGGCGATACGCTGCGGATCCGGGCGCTGTAAAAGAAATCGTCAAATACGGATACGTTCGGCCACTACCCGCCCTATATACTGCCGTGTTTTGCTTTACGATGTCATGAACTTTGAAAACAGGGGAATACCAACACTATGGCGCGCATCGTTGTAGTCACTTCCGGCAAGGGGGGCGTGGGCAAGACCACCACCAGCGCGAGTTTTTCGGCCGGACTGGCCATGCGCGGCCACAAGACCGTCGTCATCGACTTCGACGTCGGCCTGCGCAACCTGGACCTGATCATGGGTTGCGAACGACGGGTCGTGTATGACTTCGTCAACGTCATCCAGGGCGAGGCCACGCTGAATCAAGCCATGATCCGCGACAAGCAGCTGGACAATCTCTACATCCTGCCGGCCTCGCAGACGCGCGACAAGGAAGCCCTGACCCGCGAAGGCGTGGAAAAGGTCCTGAACGACCTGCAGACCATGGACTTCGAGTACATCGTCTGCGATTCGCCCGCCGGGATCGAAACCGGCGCCATCATGGCCTCGTATTTCGCCGACGACGCCCTGGTCGTCACCAATCCCGAAGTCTCTTCCGTCCGCGACTCCGACCGCATCCTGGGGATACTGTCCGCCAAATCGCGCCGCGCCGAAAAAGGCGAGGAACCCATCAAGGAACACCTGCTGCTCACCCGCTACAACGCAAAACGGGTGGCCGACGGCGAAATGCTGTCGCTGGGCGACATCGAGGACATTCTGCGCATCCGCCTGATCGGCGTAATCCCGGAATCCGAAATCGTGCTGCAGGCTTCCAACGAGGGCGTCCCCGCCATCCACAAAGGCGATACCGACGTGGCCCTGGCCTACCAGGATGTGGTCGCCCGCTATCTGGGCGAGGAAAAACCGCTGCGTTTCGTCGACTACGAAAAACCGGGCCTGTTCAAACGGCTTTTCGGGGGTAAATAAGCATGTCGTTTCTGGATTTCCTGCGCGGGGAAAAGAAAAAATCGGCGAGCATCGCCAAAGACCGCCTGCAACTCATCCTGATCAATGAACGCAGCAGCGGCCGCAGCCCGGATTTCCTGCAGCAGATGCAGCAGGAACTGATCGCGGTCATCTCGAAATACGTCAAGATCAACCCGGACGACATCAAGGTCAACCTGGACCGCCAGGATTCCCTGGAAGTCCTGGAAGTCAAGATCGAAATGCCTCAGGCAGAGGCCCGCAACTAAACGCAGGACTTCCCCGTTTCGGGCCGGAGGGGTGCAGCCTGCTGGAAGCGAACTTCGAGCCGGCCAAGGGAAACGGCATCAGCGGGGAGGCAAGCGAGCCACCGTTCAAGCGTGACGCTTGTGGTTCGTCCAGTGGACGAACCACCCCGCGCGTTTGGCGAGCGCCCCGATGATGCCGTTTCCCTTGGGAAGTCCCGGCAAAGCCGGGACCGGGCGAGGTGAGCGCCCAGCAGGCTGCACCCCTCCGGCTCGAAACGTGCGCCCCCTTCAGATCCAGCTCAACGTCGCCCAGACCACTAGCGGGATCACCCCCACGGACAGCAGATTGCCCAGCAGCACCACGCTGGCCACCGTCTTGGGTTCCACGTCGTACTGTTCCGACAACAGATAGTTCAGCACGGCGGGCGGCAGCATCACCGACAAGGCCACCAGACGCGTCCATTCCGGCGTCAGCGGCAGCAGCCACAGCACCAACGGCAGCGTCAACAGCCCCGCCAGCAGATACAGCGCATTGATGCGCAAGGCCAGTCCCAGCTTCTCGATGCGATCCTGAGACAGCCGCACACCCAGGGCGAACAACATCAGGGGAATGGCGATCTGCCCCGTCAGTTCGATGGAGGTCGTCACGAACGCCGGGATCCAGTCCCGGTGCGGCGCCAGGACAACTCCCAGGACGGCCGCCCAGATGTTCGGATTACGCAGCCACAACCAGCGATTGCGGCCGCGCGACAGCAGGAACAGGCCCAGGGAAAATTGCAGCAGGTTCGACAACACGAACAGCACGACGATGTCGCCCAGCAAGCCCTTGCCGTACGCCAGCATCATCAGTGGAATGCCGATATTGCCGGTATTGCGAAACATGCCCGGCACCAGAAAGGCCGTGCGCGATACCCCTCGGCAGCGCACGCAGGCCAGCAGCAGCCCCGGCACGATGATGATCAGCACGCCCGCCGCCACCAGCGGCCATCCCTGAGCCAGATCGACGGGATTGTCCAGCAGGGCCGAGAACACCAGTGCCGGACAGAACACCATCACATTGGCATGGTTGATGAAACCCATGTCGGGCGTGCGGGCCTGCCGGCGGCCGAAGACATAGCCCAGGGCCGCCACGGCAAACACCGGCAGGACGATGTTCAGCAGAGTCAACAGCATGTCGAGGTCGTAGACGGAGCAAAGCGCCCAGTGTACAGCGGCCGCATGCCGAGCCCGCTGCAGCGTCAGCGATCAGTACCCCAGGGCGAAATCCTCGGCCGGCAGATCCAGCAGCACGGCAGGCCCGGCCTTCATGGCTTCCGCATGCGCCAGGGTGCGCGGCAGGATGCGGGTGAAGTAGAAGCGCGCCGTGTGCAGCTTGGCCTGGTAGAAAGCCTTGTCGCCTTCGCCGGATTTCAGCTTCTCGGCCGCGACCCGTGCCATGTCGGCCCAGAAATACGCCAGCGTCACATAGCCGGAATACATCAGGTAGTCGACGGACGCCGCTCCTACTGCTTCGCGGTTGGTCATGGCCGACATGCCGATCTTCATGGTCAGGCCGCCCCATTCCTTGTTCAGTTCGGCCAGCGGTTTCACGAATTCGGAAATGGCCCGATTGCCGCTGTGCGCCTTGCAGAACTTGTGCACGACCTTGGTGAAGGCGCGCAGGGTCTCTCCCTGGGTCATCAGCACCTTGCGGCCCAGCAGGTCCAGCGCCTGCACGCCGGTGGTGCCCTCGTACAGCATGGA
>NZ_JAUCDS010000001.1:0-303002 GCF_034674885.1 Castellaniella sp. | reverse complement strand
ATCCCCACCAGGTGCTGCGCGAGGTCGAACGCGTCCTGATGCCCGAAGGGCGGGTCGTGATGACGGGCTTCAACCCCTACAGCCTGTGGGGGCTGCGCGAATCCCTGCCAGGGCTGGCCTTGCAGTTGCCGGTCTCGGTGCCGTCCCAGGTGTCCCCCTCGCGTTTGAAAGACTGGTTCAAGCTGTTATCCTTCGAGCTCGATCGGGGGCGGTTCGGCTGCTATGTGCCTTTGTGCGCGACGCCGGCCTGGCTGCAGCGCTGGCATTTCATGGAACATGCCGGCGACCGCTGGTGGCCTGCGGGCGGTGCGGTCTATGCGATCGCCGCCGTCAAACGGGTGTCCGGCATGCGGCTGGTGGGGCCTGCCTGGCGCAAGGGTCGCCGCCGCCGTGTGCGGCGCGGTGCCGTCGCCCCGGTCGCCAAGCAGATCGACGACACCGGCGTCGACCGGAAACTCTTCTAGCAGGAAATCAATGGCGGAACCACACGTGGACATCTGGACGGACGGGGCTTGCAAGGGCAATCCCGGGCCGGGGGGCTGGGGTGCCCTGCTGCGTCAGGGGCCACATGAAAAGACCCTGTATGGCGGCGAGACCCTGACGACCAACAATCGCATGGAACTCATGGCCGTCATCCAGGCGCTGCGGGCGCTCAAGCGCCGCTGCGTGGTCACGGTGCACACAGATTCCGTCTACGTGCAAAAGGGCATGACGCAGTGGCTGCCCAACTGGAAACAGCGGGATTGGCGCACGGCTGACAAGAAACCGGTGAAGAATGCCGACCTGTGGCAAGACCTGGATGCCCTGGCCGGACAGCATGAACTACACTGGCGCTGGGTCAAGGGCCATGCCGGCGATCCCGGCAACGAACGCGCCGATGCCCTGGCCAATCAGGGCGTGGAAGACCTGGCGCGGGCTGGATGATCCACCTGCCCATGATGGCAGGCCGCACTCGGCACGTGCCGTTCCAGAATTTCTTGAATCACTCTTTTTCCTGCCATGCGCCAAATCGTCCTGGATACCGAAACCACCGGCCTGGAGCCCGAACAGGGCCATCGGGTAGTTGAACTGGCCTGTGTAGAGATCGTCAACCGCCAGGTGACGGATCGCCATCTGCACCTGTACCTGAACCCGGATCGCGACAGCGACCCCGAAGCCTTTAATGTCCACGGCCTGACCACGGAATTCCTGTCCGGGCACCCGCGTTTCCCGGAAATCGCCCAGCAGCTGGTCGATTTCGTGCGCGATGCCGAGGTCATCATCCACAACGCCGCATTCGACGTGAAGTTCCTGAACTCGGAACTGAAGCGCGCCGGCCTGCCGATGTTCCCCGACCTGTGTGGAAAGATCACCGATTCCCTGATGGTGGCCCGCGAGATGTTCCCGGGCAAGCGCAACAACCTGGATGCGCTGTGCGATCGCTTCGGGATTTCCAATGCGCACCGTACCCTGCACGGCGCCCTGCTGGACTCGGAATTGCTGGGCGAGGTCTGGCTGGCGATGACGCGCGGCCAGAATTCCCTGCTGGGCGGCGAAGGCGATTCGGGCCGCAAGACCGGGGCCGGCGCGGCGGCTGCCCTGGATCGTTTCGATGCATCCGGCCTGCCCGTGATCCAGGTCAGCGCCCAGGCCCGGCAGGCCCACGAGGCCTATCTGGACGGCCTGGACAAGGCGGCGGGGGGGCGCAGCCTGTGGCGTGAACTGGAATCGCCCGCCACCGCCGAAGGGGATTCCGCGCCCGCCTGATGCGCGACGGGTCCTGCCCGTTCACGGCAGGCGATTTCCGCAGTCGGCAGGCCTATCTGAATTCATGTACAATTTCGGTCTTTCCAGTCGGCTGTCCTGGCGCTTCCTGCGCTGATCCGGACAGTATCCCGATTGGGCGGTTAGCTCAGTGGTAGAGCACTGCCTTCACACGGCAGGGGTCACAAGTTCGAACCTTGTACCGCCCACCAAATTCCCCTCTATTATCAGTACTCTGCGAAATTTCCCATGCTATCCCCATAGGGCGGTACGGAAGGGTGCGGAAAACAGATGGTGCCATACTCTCTTTTGCCGTCTCCGCACGCAATCACGAGCTGGGGCTGGGCTACTTCGGTCTTCAGGTCGACAACGGTGCGGATCTGGCGGATGATCAGCCCCATGCAGGTCAAGGCGGTCAACCGCGCCCGTGGTTGGTGCGTTTGTAGCGCCGAGACACCTGTTCGGGAGCCTGTACTATGAATACCACGATCAATCCCCTGCACGACGATCCCGTCACCGGAAGTGATCCCGGTTTTGTCGCTGCACTGCTGGAGGCCGGCTTGCCCGTAGATGACCTGGCTGAGGGCGACCGGGCCTTCTACGCCTACCGCTTGCGCTCTGGCCGGTTGATCGGCTATGGCGGCTTCGAGTGCTATGGACGAGACGTGCTGCTGCGGTCCATCGTCGTGCCCTCGGCAGACAGGGGCCAAGGCATAGGGCGTGATCTTCTGGCCTTGCTGCAGCAGCGTGCTTATGACCAAGGAGCTCGCCAATCCTGGCTGCTGACGGAAACGGCTGCGCCATTCTTCGAACGGATAGGCTTCAAAGCCGCTGACAGGGCGGATGCACCGCAAACCATCCTGGCCACTCGACAAGCCCGAAGCTTATGTCCAGCCAGCGCTACGCTGATGACGCGAACGATCGTATTCTGAGGGGGCTAGGAGGCCGACCCTGCATCATTCCCCATTCGTCATATATTGATTCGGCCTGCCGCCAGGCACGGGCGCGTGTGCCTGCGCCGATCCGGTGCAGTATCGTAGCGTGTCGCAGTCGTATGTGTTCCAGGGGGAAATGAATGGCGGTTTCAATATTGAATGCCTGGCGCCGCCAGTGGCAGGAACACCGGATTCCCGCCGTGGGGCTGCTGGTGGCCTTGCTGGCGGTGCTCTGGCTGTTGCTCAGCAGCGGAGTGGAATCGTTTTCGGGCGATAACCGCGACTATCTGGGCTATGCGGCACTGGGCGGCCTGGCGGGTTTTGGGGCCACGGCCCTGGGGGCCTTGGGGGCGCTGGTGCTGCGCCGGGTCGAGACCCGTGCCCAGGACTGCATGCTGGGTTTTGCCGCCGGCATGATGCTGGCGGCGGCATCGTTCTCGCTGATTCTGCCGGGGCTGGATGCAGCCCGTGATCTGCTGGACAGCGGTACGGGGGCGGCCTTCACCGTGGTGGTGGGCCTGGCTCTGGGAGTCTTGCTGATGCTGGGGCTGGATTACTTCACCCCACACACCCACGAGGACGCAGGCCCGCAAGGCCCGGCGACCGAACGGATCAGCGGGGTCTGGCTCTTTGTGCTGGCAATCATCCTGCACAATCTGCCCGAGGGCATGGCCATCGGAGTCGGTTTCGCCCAGGGCGACCTGTCGGTCGGCCTGCCGCTGACCACGGCCATCGCCATCCAGGACATTCCAGAAGGCCTGGCTGTGGCGCTGGCCCTGCGGGCCATTGGCCTGGGCATGGGGCCCGCCGTCGGGGTGGCGGTCGCCTCGGGGCTGATGGAACCTCTGGGGGCGCTGGTCGGGGTCGGCATGGCCAGCGGCCTGCCCATCGCCTATCCCGTCAGCCTGGGGATCGCCGCAGGGGCGATGATTTTCGTGGTGTCTCACGAAGTCATCCCTGAAACCCACCGCAACGGGCATCAGACGGCGGCTACGGTGGGCCTGATGGCGGGGTTTGGGGTGATGATGTTCCTGGATACGGCGCTGGGCTGAGCCAACCTATACCAAAGTATATGGCCCGGTGCCTGTTCGGCACCGGGCTTGCGTTCTACACTCTTCCTGGCTTTGCAGCCATCCGCCCATTTTCGACCTGACAGGAGGCATGTGCACCATGACCGACGACAGCGAGTCAGATAGCGGCGATACAGAAGGCGATCCGGCGATCTGCGCGGCGCGCCATTGCCCGACTCATCCCACTTCCAGTACCCATCGAGCCCGGACTCGCATTGGGCGGGAGACGCTTGCGCCTTGATCGTGGGCGCGCTCCTGCGCAGGCTGTCTGAGCGGGAGCACCACCATGAAGCAAGTCAACGAAGCATTGCTGCCACGCCTGTCCGGGGCGCCCGGCAGCCCGACGGCGCCCCGGACGCCTCGAACATCCAGGATCATGCCGATTGCCCGGCATGCGCAATTGTCCGCCCAGGACAGCCTTGAGGCGCTGCACGCCCGGCGCGATGGGCTGACCGCCGCCGAGGTCGTTGCCCGGCGCGCAGTGGATGGTCTGAACGAGGTCTCGCACGATAAACCCGCGCCAGCCTGGCTGCAGTTGTTGTCCGCATTCCGCAATCCGTTCGTGATGGTCCTGCTGGGGCTGGCGACCGTATCGTATTTCACCGACGTCCATTTCGCGGCGCCTGCAGACCGTGAATGGACCGGCATCGTCATCATGATGACGATGGTGGCGATCAGCGGCTTGCTGCGCTTTGTCCAGGAATACCGATCCGGCCGTGCGGCCGAGCGGCTGAAGTCCATGGTGCGCAGCACCGCCACGGTGCTGCGCCGCGATCTCCAGGCCAGCGTGCCGGTGCGTTGCGAGCTGCCCATGAGCGAACTGGTGCCGGGCGACATCGTCGAACTGCAGGCCGGCGACATGATTCCGGCGGACGTGCGTCTGCTGCATTCGCGCGACCTGTTCATCAGCCAGGCCATCCTGACCGGCGAAGCCATTCCCGTCGAAAAATACGATACGCTGGGCAACGTCAGCGCCAAGCACGCGGATGCTCCGTCCCGCGAGGGTGCCAGCCTGCTGGATCTGGCCGGCATGTGCTTCATGGGGACCAATGTGGTCAGCGGCACTGCGACTGCCGTGGTGGCCGCCACCGGTCAGAACACGTATTTCGGCTCTCTGGCTCGTAACGTCACGTCGACCAAGCGGGTGGAAACCAGCTTTGATCGGGGCGTCAACAGCGTTTCCTGGCTGCTGATCAAGTTCATGCTGATCATGGTCCCGATCGTCTTTCTCATCAATGGCGTGACCAAGGGCGACTGGGTCACGGCCCTGACCTTCGCATTGGCCGTGGCCGTGGGGCTGACGCCGGAAATGCTGCCCATGATCGTCTCGACCAATCTGGCGAAGGGCGCGGTCGCCATGGCGCGGCGCAAGGTGGTCGTCAAGCGGCTGAATTCCGTGCAGAACTTTGGCGCCATGGATGTGCTGTGCACCGACAAGACGGGCACGCTGACACAGGACCGCATCATCCTGGAACACCACTTCAACGTGGACGGCGAAGAGGACGATGACGTGCTGCGCCTGGGATGGCTCAACAGCGTCCACCAGAGCGGGCAGCGCAACCTGATGGATCGCGCCATCGTGACCAGTGCGCAGGAAACGCGGGATTGGAGCGCCTGCGCCGGGGTCGAGAAAGTGGATGAAATTCCCTTCGATTTTGTCCGTCGCCGTCTGTCGGTGGTGGTCCGGGATGCCGATGGCGCTCTGGACATGATCACCAAGGGCGCCGTGGAAGAAATGCTGGCCGTCAGCACCCACGCGATCGTGGGCGGGCGCGAGGTGCCGCTGGATGGGTCGCTGCGCGAGCGCCTGCTGCGACGGGCCGAGGAGTACAACCGCGACGGCTTTCGCGTGCTGGTGGTGGCCGCGCGCCGCCTGCCCGCGCAGGATGGCGTGCAATTCGCTGCTGCCGACGAGCGTGACCTGGTGGTGCGCGGCTTTCTGACCTTTCTGGATCCGCCCAAGGATTCCGCCTTGGCGGCGATCCGCGCGCTCAATGAATATGGCGTGGCCGTCAAGGTGCTGACTGGGGACAATCCCATCGTCGCCGCCAGGGTCTGCCGCGAGGTGGGCCTGGATGTCGGCGTGGCCGGCGATGGCCGCCTGATGCTGGGCGCCGACATCGAAGGCACGGACGATGCGGTGCTGCGCCGCCGCGTGGAGTCGGCCGTGCTGTTCGCCAAGCTCACGCCACTGCAGAAATCCCGCGTGGTCAAGGCCTTGCAGGCCAACGGCCACACGGTGGGGTTCCTGGGGGATGGCATCAACGATGCGCCTGCATTGCGTGACGCCGACGTGGGTATTTCAGTCGATTCCGGTGCCGACATTGCCAAGGAGACGGCCGACATCGTGCTGCTGGAAAAGGACCTGATGGTGCTGGAGCAGGGGGTGGTCATGGGGCGCGAGACCTTTGGCAATATCCTCAAGTACCTGAACATGACCGCCAGTTCCAACTTCGGCAATGTGCTCTCCGTGCTGGTGGCCTCGGCCTGGCTGCCCTGGGAACCGATGCTGGCCCTGCAGTTGCTGATTCAGAACCTGGTCTACGACATCTCTCAGCTGACGCTGCCCTGGGACCACATGGACGACGAGTTCATGAAAAAGCCGCGCAAATGGGAGGCGGGCAATATCCGGCGCTTCATGCTGTGGTTGGGGCCGACGTCTTCGGTCTTCGACATCACCACCTATGCCTTGATGTGGACGGTATTCGGCGCAGGGGCGGCCTATGCGTTGCGGGGCGGTGACGGCGGCCAGGCCATCATGAATTCCGGCTGGTTCATCGAAGGACTGGTGTCGCAGACGTTCGTGGTCCACATGCTGCGTACGCGCCGGATCCCCTTCCTGCAAAGCACCGCCGCGTCGCCGGTTCTGTTGTCGACCTGCGCCGCCATCGGGCTGGCGTGCTGGCTGCCCTTTTCGCCGCTGGCCGAGGCCATGGGCTTCGTCAGCCTGCCGCCAGTCTATTTCGCATGGCTGATCCTGACCATGGCTGGCTATGTCGCGCTGACGCAGCAGGTGAAGACCGCCTATATCCGTCGAAATGGAGGCTGGTACTGACTAGCTGGCACTGATCCATCGGGACGCGGCGCCTCTACAATGGCAGGTGCCGGCCTGCATCGGCGCAGACCGGGCGCCGCGTCCTGATCCAGGGAGAACATCGCGCATGCTGTTCAGGCTGTCCGGACATTTCAAGCAACATCCGCGCATCGGCATGGCCTGGCTGGCTGTGCTGATGGCGGCCATTTTCGTCGCCGACACGTTCACGCGGCTTGAAATCGCGGCGGCCGTGTTCTACGTGGCGGTGATCCTGGCCGGGCTCGGTTTCCTGTCCCGGCGCGGCGTGACCGTGCTGACGGCGGCCTGCGTCGTGCTGACCGTGCTCAGCCTGCTGCTCACGCCCAAGGGGCATGGCTTGCACGAATCGGGCCTGATCAATGCGCTGATCAGCATTGCCGCCATCGCCATCACCGCCTACCTGGCGCTGCAGCGCGCTGCGGCCCAGGACGCCGCCTTCGAGATGCGTGCGCACCTGGTGCGTATGGCCCGCATCCGCAGCCTGGGCGGGCTGACCGCCTCGATCGCCCACGAAATCAACCAGCCGCTGGCTGCCATCGTCACCAGCGGCAGCGCGTGCCAGCGCTGGCTGGAACATGATCCGCCAAATCTGGAACGGGCGCTGCGGGCCTTGCAGCGCATGATCGATGACGCTGATCGGGCCAGCGACGTGGTGGCGAGGATACGCAGCCAGATCCGTAATGCCGAGCCGCAGAGAGTGCCGGTCAGGCTGGCTGACGTGGTCGAGGAAGTCGTGGCGCTGGCCCAGGGCGAACTGGATCGCAACGAAGTCGTGCTGTCCGAGCAGATCCAGGATGGCCTGCCTGCCGTGATGGCCGACCGCGTGCAGATCGGTCAGGTGCTGGTCAATCTGGTGCTCAATGCGATCGAGGCCATGCGCGATACGCCGGCTGACGGGCGCCGCCTGGCCCTGAGCCTGGGCAACGACGACTCAGGGCTGGTGCGGCTTTCGCTGGCCGATAGCGGACCCGGGCTGAGCCCTCAGGCGCAGGACAGGCTGTTCGATACCTTCTGGACCACCAAACCGGATGGGACCGGCCTGGGTCTGACCATCAGCCGGGACATCATCGAAAGCCACGGTGGTCGCCTCTGGGCGCAAGCCGGCCAGAGCGGCGGCGCGGTGTTCTGCTTCACGCTGCCAGCTGCGCACCCGGAGCACGCGCCATGACGCTTGCGGCACTGGACGATTCGCCTTGTGTCTATCTCATTGATGACGATGCCTCGCTGCGCGAATCGCTGGAAGACCTGATGCATTCGGTCGGTCTGCCCGTGCGTGGTTTCGCATCGGTGCGGGAATTTCTGGAAGCCGGCACCGGCGACGGGCCTGCCTGCCTGGTCCTGGATGTACGCCTGCCGGGCCAAAGCGGTATGGATTTCCTGCGCCGCATGGATGCGGCCCGGCGCCGGATGCCCGTGGTGATGATCACCGGGCATGGCGACATTCCCATGTCCGTCAGCGCCATGAAGCTGGGGGCGGTGGATTTCCTGACCAAGCCTTTCCGCGACCAGGACCTGCTGGATGCCATCCATGCGGCGCTGGAGAAGGACCGCACGCAGCGCGCCGCGATGTCGGGCGCAGCCGAAGTGCGCGATCGCTGGGCGACATTGACCGAGGGCGAACGCGCCGTGATGGATCGGGTGGTGCGCGGCATGCTGAACAAGCAGATCGCGGCGGAACTTCACATCAGCGAGATCACCGTCAAGGTGCGCCGCAGCCGCGTCATGCACAAGATGGCCGTGCGCACGCTGGCGGATCTGGTGCGGGCGGCCGGGCGGCTGTGAATCTGCCGCCGGAGGATCAATCGTCCGGGAAATCCCATTTCTGGGCGCTGGCCCCCGCCAGCTCCTGCACGCGCTGTTCGTCCTGGCCGAATTCCGCCGCAGACCCGGTATGGGTGATCTGGCCTCGGTCCAGGACGTAGGCGCGGTCGGCCACTTCGATGGCGGCGCGGACGTTCTGTTCGATCAGCAGCACGGACGTTCCGGCATTCCGGGCGGCGACGATGACGTCGAACACGTTTTTCACGATCAGCGGCGCCAGCCCCTGGGAGGGCTCGTCGAGCAACAGCAGCCGGGGGTTGAGCAGCAGCACGCGGGCGATGGACAGCATTTCCTGTTCGCCTCCCGACAGCTGCTTGCCTTTGTGGTGCTTGCGTTCTTCCAGTCGAGGAAACAGCTGGTAGATGCGCGCGATGTTCCAGTGGCCCGGCCGGTCTACGGGGACTTTCAGGTTCTCGTCCACCGTCAGGTTGGCGAAGACGCGCCGCCCTTCGGGGACCAGGCCGACGCCCATCTGGGCGATGCGAAAGGGTGCCAGATGGGTGGATTCCTTGCCGAAGACCTGGATGTGGCCACTGCGAGCCGGTGTCAGGCCCATGATGCTGCGCAGGGTCGTCGACTTGCCCGCGCCATTGCGCCCCAGCAGGGTAACGAGTTCGCCTTCCTGGACTTCCAGGTCGATCCCCTGCAGGATGTGGCTCTTGCCGTAGTACGTATGCAGCTGCTGAACCTCAAGTGCCTTCACGTTTTTCCCCCAGGTAGGCGACTTGCACCTTTTCGCTGGCCGCAATTTCGGCGGGTGTGCCCACTTCCAGCACTTCGCCTTCGGTCAGGACCGTGATGCGGTCGGCCAGGTTGAAAATCACCCGCATATCGTGTTCCACCAGGACGATGGTCAGTTTCTGCGTGCGGTGCAGTCTGCGGATCAGCACGGCGGTGTCGTAGGTTTCCTGGCTGCCCATGCCGGCGGCGGGTTCATCGAGCAGCAGCAGCGTGGGCTTCAGGGCCAGCGCCATCATGATTTCGGTGGACCGCTGGTCACCGTGCGACAGTTCGCCGACGTGGCGGTCGGCATTGGCCGTCAGGCCGCCGGTCTCCAGCAGTTCGTCCACCTGTGCGGCGGTCTGGGCCGACTGCCGACGGGTGGAGAACAGCTTCATCCGCAGCCCTTGTGTGATCTCGACGGCAATGCGCAGATTGTCGCGCACGCTGAGTTCGGGAAAGACTTCGGTGATCTGGAAGGTGCGCGCCATGCCCAGGCCGACCCGTTCGTGAGCGGGCAGGTCGGTGACGTCGCTGCCGTTGAAGACGATGCGGCCGCTGGTGGGGCGGTAGAAACCGCTGATCATGTTGAAGAACGTCGTCTTGCCGGCGCCGTTGGGCCCGATGATGGCGTGCAATTCACCCTGTTCGACGTTCAGCGAGACCTGGTTGACGGCTGCCAGTTCGCCGAAACGCTGGGTGACGTTGTGGACTTCGAGCAAGCTCATGATGTTTTTCTCTGCAACAGCCCGACGATGCCTCGGGGAATGAACAGCACGACCAGGACGAAGATCATCCCGATGAAGAACATCCAGCTGTCGGTGATGCTCGACAGGTAATCCTGCAGTATCACGAAGATGGCTGCCCCCAGCAGAGGCCCCCAGAAAGAGCGCATGCCGCCGATGACCGCCATCAACACGAAATCGCCGGATTGGGTCCAGTGCAGGTTGTGGGGGCTGACGAAATTGTTCAGCATGCCGTACAGGGACCCGGCGCAGGCTACGAAGACGCAGGATGCGGTGTAGGCCAGCCATAGGTGGCGGTTGACCGGGATGCCCAGGAACCGCGCCCGTCGCTCGTTTTCACGCATGGCCAGCAGCGTGTGGCCGAAGGGCGAGCGCAGCAGGATGGACATCAGCGCGGCGCAGACGGCGAATACCACCAGGGCCGTGTAATAGAACACCAGGCTGGAGGACAGGTCGATCTGCATGAAGCCCAGGTCGATGGGCTGCCGATGAAAGGTCAGGCCATTGTCGCCGCCGGTGACCGAGTTCCAGCGAAAGGCGATGAAATAGAACACCTGGCCGAAGGCGATGGTGGCCAGCGCGAAATAGATGCCACGCAGTTTCGCCAGCAGATAGCCGATGATGGCGCCGCCCAGTGCCCCTGTCAGAACACCGACGAGGAACCCCAGGGGTGTGCTGGGCACCAGGTATTTGATGACCAGGCCGGTGCCGTAGGCGCTGAGCCCGAAATATGCGGCATGCCCGAAGGCCATGACGCCTGAATGCCCGACCAGCAGGTTGGTGGACATGGCCGCCAGTCCGATGATGAGGACGCGTGTCGCCAGGTCGGTGTAGCCGCCGACGGAGCCGATCCAGGTGGGCAGGGTCAGCAGGATGGCCCAGACGACAATCAGGCTGATCGATTTGTTGACGGTATTGTTGTTCACAGTTTGGTCCCGCCTTCTTCGCCGAACAGGCCGTGCGGCCGAACCAGCAGCACGAGTGCCATCATCACGTAGATGGTTGCTTCGGATGCCGATGGATAGAACACGGTGACCACCCCGGCGGCAATGCCGATGAGCAGCCCGCCGAACAGGGTGCCGATCAGGCTGCCCAACCCGCCGACGATGACGGCGACGAAGCTGGGCATGATCAGTTGATCGCCGATCGTGGGCGTCAGGCCCAGCATGCCGGAGGCCAGCACGCCCGCCAGGCCGGCGAAGAAGATCCCCAGGCCGAAATTCAGATTGCGCAGGATGCGCACATCCACCCCCAGGGCCGAGACCATCTCCAGGTCCAGGGTGCCGGCGCGGATGCGCATGCCCAGCCGCGTTTTCTTGAGGATGAGGAACAGGACGATGACGGCGATGGCCACCAGGGCGACCATGAACACCCGGTAGCCGGTCAGGAAGAAGAGCGTGGGGCTGAGCGAGGATTGCAGTATGGCCGGGACCTGGATGGGCAGGCCCTGGGCGCCCCAGATGTAGCGCACGGAGTCCTGCAGCACGTAGGCCAGGCCGAAGGTCAGCAACAGGCTGTAGAGCGGGTCGCGGGCGTACAGGGGACGGATCAGCACGCGTTCGACCAGGATGCCGATCAGGGCCGTCAGGAAAGGCGACACGATCAGGGCGCCCCAGAAGCCCAGGTATGGCTGCAGGGTATAGGCGATGTAGGCGCCCAGGGCCAGGAATCCGCCGTGGGCGAAATTGATGACGTTGGTCAGGTTGATGATCAGCGACAGGCCCAGCGCCATGAGGGCGTAGAACGCGCCGATCACCAGTCCGTTGAATATATTGAAAAGGACCAGCTGGGTCACGAGGAGCCTCCGTCGAGCAAGACAGTGCCCCGCCGGGGGATGTACAGCCCCGAAGTGTCGCTGTCAGAGAGAAATGTCGGGCGGCCCGCCGCCGGTTCGGCGTTCGGGGTCGAGCCGCCCGATATCCTGCGCATGTGCATGCGCTTGCCTAGGCAGGCCAGGTCATCTTGCACCCGGTTTCCGCGACGGAGGGTGCGATCGTGTTGCTTTCGATGACTTCGTCGATCTTGAAGAGATCGTCCGGGCCGGCATCGCCTTTTTCCTGTGCGTGGCCAGCCCATAGCGTGCCGATCAGCAGGTGCTGATCAGCGCGGAACGTGGCCGGATGCGGTTGCAGGGCGACTTCCGGAGGGAGCGTCAGGCCGTTGAGCGCGCGGGCCATTTTCACGGCGTCCAGGGATTTGGCCGTGTTGGCCGCCAGGGCGCAGGCGTGGATGGCGGTATGGCCGAACCAGGTGCGCGCCGTTGGAACGCGCCCGGTCTTTTTCATGATGGCGTCGGTGAATTCCTTGACGTGGGGCACGCCGGGTTGATTCCAGTACCATTCGATGACCCAGTTGCCGATGCGGGCGGTGGGTGGCAGGGCTTCCAGGGTTTCCAGTTCGATATTGGCCCCCGCGATGTGGAAGCGTTTGTCCAAGCCGAACTGCACGGCCTGTTTGAGCACGTTGGTCTGGTCTTCGCCGTTTTGCAGGATCACGATGACGTCGGGATTGGCTGCCTGCGCCTTGATCAGATAGGACGAATATTCGGTCGTGCCCAAGGGAATCAGGTCGGCTCCCAGGTTGGTGGCTCCCAGCTTCTGCAGATTGACCTTGTAGGCGTCCAGCAGGCCGTGCCCGAAGGCATAATCCGGCACCAGGAAATAGAATTTCTTGCCGAAGCGCTTGACCAGGGAAGGCGCGATGGCATTGACCAGCAGCGTGGTGGAAGGGTCGACCTGGTAGACGTTCCAGTGGCATTCGCTGCCCGTGATGGGGTCGGCGTGCCCGCCGGGGTCCATCATGAAGACGCCCTTTTCGTAGGCGACGGCGGACATGGCCATGGTCAGGCCGGAATTGACGTTGCCGACCAGGAAATCGACCTTGTCCTTGTCGATGAGCTTGCGGGCTTTTTGGACAGCGACCCCGGCATCGCCGCTGGTCGAGTCTTCGACGACGAGCGTGGCCGGCCGGCCCAGGATGCCGCCTTTGGCATTGATTTCCGCGACGGCGAGTTCCATGCCGTGCAGTTCGTTGCGGCCGGTGATGGCGTAGGTACCGGTGAGTGGGTTGTCGACCCCCAGCTTGACGGGCTGATCGCCCTGCGCCAGGACGATCTGGGGAGATGCCAGGGTGGCGATGCCTGCTGCCCCGGCGGCCTTCAGCAAAGTGCGGCGGCTGACTGCTCCGCTGTTGCTGTGATTGTCATTCATGTGAATCCTCCTCTGGTACGTCTCGGAGACGTGCGCCGTTTGGGGCGGCGCATGCGAGATGAATCTTGAAAACAACCTTTGCTAGCGGAAATGTGTGTCATTTTCCGGAGAAGCTGAATCAGTTTCCTGCTGTGGGCAAGAATCTGTCAATGCGGAATTACGGTAGCGAATCCACAAGCTTGTGGATCGGCTGATCCCCGGCCGCGTGACCAGCCAGGGTACGCGGGGCATGAAAAAAGCCCGCCGCGCATCGTGCGCGGCGGGCTTTCGAACCCAGGCCTGTGTTTACAGGATGTTGGGATACTGGTTGTCCTCGCCGATGCTGACCAGGCCGGAGTTCTCGGCTTGCTGCAGTTCCTTCAGGACTTGGGCGCGAGTCAGAGGCGCGCTGTCGTCTTGCAGGTGGGGGTAGCTGGCGGTCTCGCCGATTGTGACCAAGCCTTGGGATTGTGCGACCCGCAGCGCCTGGACGACTTCAGCGCGCGTTTGGGTGCTGGGCGTCGTGATTTCCGGGTAGTTGGCTTCATCGGCCTGAGCGATTCCGACGGAGGCAAGGCCCAGCGACAGGGCGACAATGGCGGTAGCAGCGACTTTCATGATGGTTTCCTTCAGTTCAAGTTGAAACGTGAGACCGGGTCATCACGGGCTTTCCGCGACGTGTTGCTGACCCTGCCTCGATGGAAGACAGTGTGCGCGTTTGCTGCGCTGCGATAAACTGGGCTGATGCGAATTCAGCTTTCCATTTTTATCGACAATCGGTGGATGGCTTCTGGACGTCCGACCGCTTTGTCCGTCCGTTTGCGTTTGCCGGCTGCGTATTATGTCCCCGTCCCTGAACGATCTTGAGTTGTTCGTCGAAGTTGCCCGCAGCCAGGGGTTCACCCGCGCAGGCGACGCCCTGGGGATGCCGGCCTCGACCCTCTCGCGGCGGATTTCCCAGTTGGAGAAATCCATCGGGGTGCGCCTGCTGAACCGGTCCACGCGCAAGGTCGTGCTGACCGATGTGGGGGTGGCCTACTTCGAGCGCTGCAGGCACATCATCGAGGAAGCCCGCATTGCGCACGAGGCGCTGCTGGACGATGCCCGGCAGCCGCGTGGCCACCTCCGGGTTTCGCTGCCATCCAGCCTGGCGCTGGCATTCCTGCAGGACGCCTTGCCGGAATTTTCCCGCCGCTATCCCGACATCGACTGCGAGTACGACCTGAGCGTGCGCAAGATCGATCTGCAGGCGGATGGCTTCGACGTCGTGATCCGGGCTTCGCGCCTGCCGGATTCCGGCATTGTGTCGCGGCGCCTGGGGACCTTGTCGCTGGGGCTCTACGCGTCTGGGGAATATCTGCGCCGGCATGGCGTGCCCGCAGAGCCCGCCGATCTGTCCGGGCACCAGTGCCTGCGCGCCAGTGCCAGCCGTGAAGATTCCCTATGGAAGCTGCTTTCTTCCGGAGGCGAGGAAAGGCAGGTGCGGGTCGACGGGCGGATTGCCGTCAATCATGTGATGATGCTGCGGTACATGGTCGAACGGCACATGGGCATCGTGCCGCTGTCCGTGCCGCCCGATCAGCGCAAGGGCAGTCTGGTTCGTGTGTTGCCGGACTGGTCTTTCGAGGCGATACCGATGGTCGCCCTGTTTCCTTCCCGCATGATGCCGGCGCGCGCACGCGCGTTGCTGGATTTCCTGAACGAGCAACTGGCGCACGTCGACATTCTGGGCGGAGGGTCCACGGTCGAGTAGCGGGCGGATCAGGATTCGCGGGAAGCCCGCACGCGCGGCCGGGCGACCACCTGTTCGAACGGGCTGCTTGCATCGCTGAGCTCTTCGTCTTCCGCGAATGCCGGCATCGGGAAGTCTTCCTCGTCAAAGGCCCGGTCGCCGTTGGCGTCGGCCTGGCCTGTGGGGCGCAGACTGCGGAAATCCATCAGGGCCGGGTCCATCAGGTGGGATGGCACCACATGTGACAGCGCGCGGAATATGTTCCAGGTGCGGTTGGAGAAATGCCGGTCCCATTCTTCCAGCATGCGGTTGATTTCCTTGCGCTTCAGGTTTTCCTGCGAGCCGCACAGGTTGCAGGGGATGATGGGAAATTCGCGCAGCCGGGCATAGGCGATCAGGTCCTTTTCGTGCACGTAGGCCAGCGGCCGGATGACGATGTGTTCGCCGTTGTCCGACACCAGTTTCGGCGGCATGGCTTTCATGCGGCCGCCGTAGAACAGATTCAGGAAAAAGGTTGCCAGGATGTCGTTGCGATGGTGTCCCAGGGCGATCTTGGTGGCGCCCAGTTCGTGGGCTACGCGGTACAGAATGCCTCGGCGCAGGCGCGAGCACAGGGAACATGTCGTCTTGCCCTCTGGAATCAGGCGCTTGACCACCGAATACGTATCCTGGTTTTCGATGTGGAAAGGGATGCCGCGTGCGCTCAGATAGTCAGGCAGCACGTGTTCGGGGAACCCGGGCTGTTTCTGGTCCAGGTTGACCGCGATGATATCGAAATGGATGGGCGCGCGTTCGCGCAGCGTCAGCAGGATATCCAGCAGGCCGTAGGAATCCTTGCCGCCGGACAGGCAGACCATGACGCGGTCGCCGTCCTCGATCATCTGATAGTCGCCGATGGCCTTGCCGGTTTCACGCAGCAGCCGCTTGACCAGCTTGTTTTCGCTGACGCTGCGGTGGGGGCGGTGCGCGGCGGCCGCCGCGCTGTCGGGGGTTGTCGGGTGTTCCGCCGCAATGGCGTTGGCAGTCGGTGAAAAAGGTGTGGAGGCGGACATGGTGCGGGGGGTCAGGCGGCGTGCGGGCGGCTGCGCGATTGTTCGATGCAGACGGCGGCGCAATCATCGAACGCCTGCGGTTTGCAGATGCGAAGGCGAACGTGCAGGACGTCCGGAAAGTCCCGCAGGATGCGGGCCAGGGACCGATCCACCAGGGTTTCCAGCAAATCGGTGTGGGCGTGGGTGGCTTCCTGGATCAGCGCCTCGCGCAACAGGCGGTAGTCCAGCACGCTGCCGATGTCGGCATCGTCCACCGGCCGCGAGGCGTCGGTGTCGAATTCAGCGTGGATGCGCAGGGGCTGTCGGGCGGTCCGTTCGTGGTCCAGCATGCCGATGGACGCCGACACCTGCAGATCGTCCAGGATCACGCGGCGAGTGTGGGCGCCAGGGGTTTGATCGGCCGGTTTCATGCGACGGGGTCCGAGGGGTGGGCGCCCGAGCGTTCCAGCCGATGCTTCAGGGCTGCAGCTTGGGCCAGCCGCGCCCGGTACTGGCGCAATTCGTCGCGCCGGAAGACATGCAGCGTGACCCGGTCGCCCGCCTGGCGCCCATCCAGCAGGGCATCCAGGCCGGCGGCGTCAGTGATGCGCAGTCCGTCCAGAGCGATCAGCAGGTCACCCGCCGACAGGCCCGCGCGATGGGCGGCGCCCTGTTCGTACACAGTGGCCAGGCGCAGGCCGCCGGTGTCGGCGCGAGTGCGCACGTCCAGCGTGGGCCGGCTGTGCTCGGCCTCGGCGATCACGGTGATGCCGGCGCGAGCCAGCGCGGCCTTCAGGGGGACGTCGGCGCAGCCTTCGGCGTATCGGGCAATGAAATCACCCAGATCCACACCCGTGGCCTGCAGGATCAGGGCGGGCAGGGCATCTTCCGGGACCCCCTGGGGGCGGCCCTGGTAGAAGTCGCGGCCATAGCGATCCCACAGCAGACGCATGAGGTCGTCCAGGCTGCGGGTGTGGCCGGATCGGTGGCGGATCTCCAGATCCAGCCCCAGGGCCACCAGGGACCCCTTGGTGTAGTAGCTGACCAGGGCGTTGGGCGAGTTCTCGTCCTGTTTGTAATAGCGCGTCCAGGCATCGAAGGAACTGTCGGCGACGGACTGCTTCAGCCGGCCGCCGCCGCGCAGCACCTGATCCAGGGTGCGGGCCAGCAGTTTCAGGTAGGCGGTTTCGTCGATCACGCCCGAGCGCAGCAGCATCAGATCGTCGTAGTACGAGGTGAATCCCTCGAAGACCCAGAGCAGGCGCGTGTGGTTGGGCTGGCTCAGGTCATAGGGCGCGAAGGCAGCAGGCTTGATGCGCTTGACGTTCCAGGTGTGGAAATATTCGTGGCTGACCAGCCCCAGGAAGGTCTGATAGCCCTCGGGGGCTGGCCGGCCGCGCATGGGCAGGTCGTGCCGGCCGATCATCAGCGCCGTGGATGCGCGATGTTCCAGGCCGCCGTAGCCGTCGCCTGTGATCGTGGTCAGGAACGTGTAGTGATCGGCGCTGTCCAGAAAGGGTGCGCGCCGGGTTGATGGTTCGAAAAGTTCGATCTGCGCGGCGCAGATTTTCTGAACGTCCGCAGCGATGCGTTCCAGGTCGAGCTGCGGGGCTACGCCGGTGAAGACCAGATGATGGACGGCGCCGTGGGCCTGGAAGCTGATGGATTGCGGAGTGCCGATTTCTACCGGGTGGTCGATCAGGGCATCGTAGTCGGCGGCGCGGTAGCAGCCAAAGCCTTGCGCTGGGGCGCAGTCCGGTTGGCCGGCCGCCGGCGGCAGGCTGGTGTGGACTTGCCAGCCCTTGGCGTGGTCTGGCGGGCAGAGCTCCAGCAGGCAGGGGCGGGCTTCTTGCCCAGCGGCGGCCAGGAACAGGCTGCTGCCGTTGAAAAAGGCATGGCTTTCATCGAAGTGCGCCCCGCGTACGGACAGGTCCCAGGCGTAGACCGTGTAGTCGACGGTCAGCGCCCCGCGTGCGGGGTCGCAGAGCCAGGCATGGCTGTCGGTCTTGCGGGTGGCGACTTTGCCGCGCACGTCCCGCACCTGCAGAGTTTCGATCTGTCGTGCAAAATCACGGATCAGGTAGCTGCCGGGAATCCAGGCGGGCAGGCGCAGCATCTGGCCGTTCGGGTCGGGCTGCGGTATCGTCAGCCGGATGGCATAGCGGTGGCCGGCCGGGTCGGCCAGCTGCACCCGGTAGCGGATCAGTTCATCTTTCATTCCGCTAGTTTACTTTGGAGGCAACATGAGCGAAGCATTGGTAAAGGTCGAAGTCCGTGGACGCGTCGGACTGCTGACCCTGAATCGTCCCCAGGTCCTGAACGCACTCAGCAACGCGGTCATCGACGAACTCTCGGCCGCCGTGCGGGCCTTCGAGGCCGACGACGCGATCGGCGCCATGGTGCTGACGGGCAGCGAAAAGGCTTTCGCAGCCGGGGCCGATATCGGCGCCATGGCGGGCTGGTCCTACATGGACGTCTACAAGGCCGATTACCTGGGCGGCAACTGGGATGCCTTGCGCCGCGCCCGCAAGCCCATCATTGCGGCAGTGTCAGGCTATGCACTGGGCGGTGGCTGCGAACTGGCCATGCTGTGCGATTTCATCATCGCCGCCGAAAATGCCAAGTTCGGCCAGCCGGAAATCAAACTCGGCGTCATTCCGGGCTACGGCGGTACCCAGCGCCTGCCGCGCGCCGTGGGCAAGGCCAAGGCCATGGACCTGGTGCTGACCGGTCGCATGATGGATGTGCATGAGGCCGAGCGCGCCGGCCTGGTGGCACGCATCGTACCGTTGGACAAGCTGCTGGATGAAGCCATCGAGGCCGCCACGGTGATTGCGTCCATGCCGTTGCCGGCTGTGATGATGGCGAAAGAATGCGTCAACCGCGCCTTCGAGGCCACGCTGGATGAATCCCTGCTGTTCGAGCGGCGTAATTTTCATGCCCTGTTCGCCACCGAAGACCAGAAGGAAGGCATGAAGGCGTTCGTGGAAAAACGCAAGCCCGAATTCAAGCATCGCTAGCGTGCGTGACCGTCTCGCCTCGGTCTAGGCCATATGGTTGATCGGTCATCTGCCCCACACACTCACAGACAGATAGCCTTTATCGTCAACAGACACAGAATGTTGTGGATCGGTAATGGTTGTGATGAGCGGGGCAGGAGGTCGGACATGAACCTGGTGACTTTGAAAGGCATACGAGGCGGGGCAGGCACCACGACGGTGGTCGGCATGCTGGGCGATGCCCTGCATGCCCTGGGCCAGCGCGTGCTGCTGGTGGACTTGAATTCTTCCGATCTCTTGCGGATGCATTTCGACGTTCCCCGCGCGGATGGGCGGGGGTGGGTGGCATCCCTGTTCCCGGACGAATGGCGCCGGCAGGCGTTTCAGCTCGACGGCGGCCTGATGCTGGTTCCGTTCGGGCGCCAGGCCATCGAGAGTTCCGGCATTTCACATCTGCTGCGGGGCGATGACTTCTGGCTCCAGGTGCTGCCAAGCCTCGAGCGGGACTTCGACTGGGTGTTGTTCGACTGTCCGCCTTTTCCGCACCGGCTGGCGCCTGCCCTGCGGTTTCGCAGCACGCTGGATCTGATGGTGGCGCATCCTGATATGGCGGCCCAGGAACTGCTGTCCCAGATCGATTTCGAGGCCAGCAGTTATTTGCTGATCAATGATTTCGACCCGGCGTGGCGGCTGGAGCGTGACGTCCTGCAGGGCTGGCAGCATCATTATGGTGAACGGGTGCTGCCCCATCCCATTTATTGCGACGAGAGCCTGCCCGAGGCCTTGGCGCGAAAGAAACCCATCACCCGCTACATGCCGGATGCTCGGGTCAGCCAGGCCGCGCGGTCTTTGGCACGGTGGTGCTTGTCCGGGCGTCAGCGCGCCGCAGCCTGATTGGCCCGTTGCGGCATCAGCCGGGAATACGCGCCGCATCGCGCCTGCCGGCATTCCGGCATGACAGGTTCCCACGAATCGATATCGACCGATTCTGACGCCGCATATTGAATATATGGCGCCGGCCGGCATTGCCATGCCCGGTCATTGCCTGTTTTTGAATAATTCCCTGGAAAGCCGATATTTACTTATATGTGTCATCAAGTGAATATCTGGCATTTTCGAATTCCGTTCAGTCATATTTAATTACGCGAGATAAACTTAAGTTTCAGAAAACACATATTGTCGTTACGGAACAAACACATATGATAGTTGGTAACGATTATTTGTTTTTCTAATTTCAACTTTTGATTAAGCGCATACTGTGCTTGCAGTCAGGGAGGACTGATCACCGTATTTCGAATCACGACGCGTCATTCCGACTGTTTCCCAGAGTAGTTTTCACCTGTTCAGCAGGTTAAGTGAAGGAGCAAGTCATCATGAAAAAGTTCAAAGCATCGTTGATTGCTACCGGGGTGGGGGCTGCCCTGGCGTTAGCATTGAGTGGTCCGGCACTGGCCGAGGGCGGTGGCGGTGGCGGTGGCGGTGGCGGCGGTGACGGCCTTGGTGTCGGTCTCGGTGTCGGCGTCGGTGTCGGCGAGGGTGGTGCTGGTGGTAATGCCACTGTAAACGTTACTGTCCCGGAATCGGGAGGCCCTCACGGCATTCACAATTATGTTCGTGACAACGACCACAGTACCGTCGCGACCGACCATTCCAGCGCGACTTCTGTTCGGATGGGTGATGTGTCTCTCGGTCTGTATCGTGCCAACACCAATCTGATCGGCAGCGTGCACAATAACGGATCCGAGGGCATCAGCGGCAACAATGGCGGCGATGGCGGCTTTGGCGGCTGGGGTGGCACGGGTAACAAGGGCGATAGCCTCAACTTTACAGGAAGCAAGGCTATTGGTGCTGATGGTGGCGACGGCGGCAGCGGTGGTACCGGCGGTGGCGGTGGTACCGGCGGTGTCGGCGGCGGTGCTGGCACTGGCGGCACTGGCGGTAGCGGTGGTGGCCTCTTCGGTAGTAGCGGTGGGACCGGCGGTACAGGCGGTGCCGCTGGCACGGGTGGTGGCGGTGGCACAGGCGCCGCCGCTGGCAGCGGTGCAGCTGGCGGGAGTGCCAACGGCGCAGTCTCTAGCCACGCCTTGGCCCTGGCCGCCACAGGCAATGGTGCGTCGGGCGGCTACGGCGGCTCGGCCAATGGTGGTTCTGCCGGCAGTTTCGCGGTCACCAACTCCATCTCCAACAGCTCGTTTGCCAGTGCCTCGGGCATCATGAACGTGAGCCAGAACACCGGTTCCAATGCGCTGACCCAGCAGGGGGTGACGGTCCAAGGGAACGTCAACTTTCGCTAAACCGTCAGTGTTGCGGTAGTGCTTACCCAGGATGCGTACGGAAACCGCCGCATCCTGGGCACCCCACAGCGTTCTGTACGCTAGGAGGCCAACATGAACGGGCGGCAATTTCTAATTGCAATGATGATGGGATCTGCGCCAATGCTCGCCGTGGCCGAACCCACCCTGCCTGAGACGCCTCAGGTTGCATCCCTGGGGGCACCGGTGTCGGATTCGGCGCTGTCCGAATACCGTGGCGCTCGCGATATCACCTTCAATATGCAGGATACCCAAGGACAGCTCTATCAGAACCAGGCGTCTAACACCTATTCGGGCAGCAATCAGGTCTCCGACCAGGCCCTGTCTGGGATGAATGGGTTTTCGACCGTCATTCAGAATTCCGGAAACAACGTCCTGATCCAGAATTCGACGATCGTCAACGTGAAGATGCAATGAGCGTCCATCATGAGAGCGCACTTGCTGGCTGTCACCCTCTCGATCTGCCTCACCGGCACCGCACACGCAGGTAGCGTGCTGGTGCCGGTTCTGGGCGGCGTCAATGTACCGGGAATCGAAAGCGTCCGGGAACGGGCATTCAGCCGGACCGTGCATCAGCAGTACGATTTCAGCTGCGGGTCGGCTGCGGTCGCCACGCTGCTGACTTACCAATATAACGATCCGGTCAGCGAACAGGATGTCTTTCAGGACATGTGGGATCACGGCGATCAGGGAAAGATCCGCCAGGAGGGGTTCTCGCTGCTGGACATCAAGCGCTTTCTGGATGCCCGGGGCTATGAATCGAACGGCTACGAGGTCCCGATCGACAAGCTGGTGGAAAATTCCGTGCCGGCCATCATGCTGATCAGTGACCACGGATACAACCATTTCGTGGTGGTCAAGGGCCTCAGCAAGGATCGCGTCTTGCTGGGCGACCCGTCAGCCGGTGCGCGGCTGATGTCACGCCAGGATTTCCAGAAAATCCTCGTCACCCCCATCGTTTTCGTCATTACCAATCAGCATCAGCGGGCCCTGTTCAATGGGCGTACCGACTGGCGCACGGAACCCCTGGCCCGGATCGGAACAGCGATGTCGGCGGCCAGGCTGGCGCAGGAAACTGTTTTCGTCATTCCCAGATCGGATGTTTTCTGAGGACGTGGGCGAAAGGAGATGCACCATGTTTACCTCTGTACATAATAGAGCCTTACTGGCTCTGGCAGTCGGCACCCTGGCGTTTCAGGCGCCCGTGCACGCCGCTGCATTCGGTGGCGCCAGCCCGGTCAGCATGCAGGCGCTGGACCAGATCCGGGGTGGTTTTGGATTTGAGATCAACCTCGGCCAGATGATGCTGGCCATGAACATGTCGCAGGTCAGCATGATCAATGGGGTCGTCGTGCCTGGCGAGCAGACCGTGACATCTGCTGGCGGGGGTTCGACCCTGATTCAGCTGGGCCCGCACAATTGGATCAATCCGAGCGTGCTGAACAATATCCCCGCAGGTTCGATGAGCACCGTGATTCAGAACAGCCTGAATGATCAGGCGATCCAATCCATCAACACCCTGAATATCACCATCACCAGTCAGGCGCTGGCGCAGAACATGGCGCTGCAATCCTTTGCGCAAGGCGCACTGTTGCGATTTCAACACTAAAGACAGGGGGGCAGTACATATCCTAATGGTTTGAAGGTTGGACACTGCATAGAATTGGTCCGTAACTCGCGCGCGAGATGTCGATTAACTGATAGCGAGCACCCATGAACGTCAAACGAGTACTGCCCCCCGCAACACTTCTGGCGCTTCTGGTAGCAGCGCTACCGGTGCACGCACAGCAAGACACCACTCCCACGATCCAGCAGCTGGAACAACAGCTTCGTGACCAACAGAAATTGCTGGAACAGACCCGCCAAAGCCTGGAACGCCTGAAGATCCGCATGCAGGCGCCTGGCGGCCCCGCCGCCCGGGGGCCGGTGGACTACCAGCCTGGCAGCCAGGGGCCCAGTCAGGAAGCCGTCGGGCAGGCCCCACCCCACCCCCAGGAAAGCGAGGCCGCGAAAGTCGCCCCGATTCTGGATCAACCCGGCATTCTCACCCCCCGTGGTCGTTTTGCCTTCGAACCCTCCCTGCAATACGACTATTCCAGCAACAACCAGGTCAATCTCATCGGCTTCAGTGTGCTGCCGGCCATATTGGTCGGCCTGATCGACGTGCGGCAGGTGGATACCACCACGGTGACAGCGGCCGCGACCCTGCGCTATGGCCTGACGAACCGCTTGGAACTCAGCGCAAAAGTCCCTTATGTATATGGCCACCAAAGCGCCATCACCCGCCCATTTGCGGAAGGCGCAGCCAACGATACCGTGTTCACCAACACCGGGCGCGGGATCGGCGACATCCAGCTGGGTGCGCGCTACCAGTTCAATGATGGCGGCCTGAACATGCCGTATTTCATCGGTTCTCTGACCGCATCCCTGCCGACCGGCAAGGGCCCCTTCGATATCGATTATTCCCTCAACGGCAGCTCGCCCACCGGGCTGCCGGTGCCCGAAGAACAGCCCACCGGCAGCGGCTTCTATGCCTACGATGCCGGCATACTGGCGATCTATCCGTCCGACCCGGTGGTGTTCTTCGGCGGCCTGGGCTACACCTGGCGCCCGTCCAAGAACGTCGATAAAACCATCGGTGGCATGCGCATCGGCAAGGTCGATCCGGGCGATTCGATCAAGATGAATTTCGGCATGGGCATGTCCATGAACGACAAATCATCGCTCAGCCTGGGGTATCAGCATACCTACGTCAGGCCGACCAAATTCGACGGCAATTCCGCTGCCGATTCCACCTCCATCCAGGTGGGCCAGCTGTTGGTCGGGTATGGGTATCAGATCTCGCCCAAGACCAACATCAACCTGACCTTGGGGGTGGGCGTGACCCGATATGCGCCCAATGCGGAACTGCTGCTGCGCGTTCCCATGACTTTCTAGTCGGATCGGTGGTCCACCCCCGGGCGTTCGCAGACGACGCCTATGCTGCAGGGGGGGGAGCGACTGTGTTTTGCGGATCCTTCCAGCATCCCAGCGTGGCGCCGCGTGAGACCGCCGCATAGACTGCGGCGTTGCGGTTGTTGACGCCCAGGCGCAGGTACAGGGCTTCGGTGTGGGTCTTGACGGTCGCCACTGAGATCGCCAGTTCCCGGCTGATCTGCTTCAGGGGATAGCCTCTGGCCATCAGGGCCAGAATGCCATATTGGCGTGGCGTGAGGCGCAGCAGTTCAGCTTCCCGCTGGATGAGCTCTGGCGTCAGCGCCTGGACAGCGGTCGCCAGCCCGCCGCTGACTGTCGATAAACGCGCCAGGCCGTCTTCCTGCCGGCCGTGAATTGCCTGAGCAGACGAGGGCAGGGGGTTCGTCAGGTCGCCATCAGCCTGGCCCTGGGGGTGCGCGTCGTCCTGATCGTACCAGCGCCGTTTTGGGGCGTCATCGCCGTGAGTGGCCGACATGTCCGGCGTGCCGGCATGGGCTGCGCTCGGGCGAGGGAAGCACTTGCCCCCCGCCAGGGAGAGCATGATCGAGGATTTCAACACGTCTGGCGATGCGAATTTGCAGACATATCCCGCCAGTACCGATGGCAGATTGAGCAACGAATAGGACGGTTCCTGGGCGTCGGAGAGCAGCAGGATGCGGCGCGGAGCAACGCGTTGCTGGGCGGTGGTGACCAGTTCCTTGACGTGGTCGTAGGCGGCCGGCACGGACAGCAGCATCAGGTCGGTGCCCGACGGGTGCGGCTGCCCGCCATCGAACAGCTGCGTGTAGTCGATCCCCTGGCTGGCGGCACGGCAGTCCAGCGTCTTCAGCAGATTGAGAATGCCCAGTCGCAATAGCGTGTTGGGTTCGACGACAGTAATGGTTACCATTCCGCACTCCGCAGGGTTTCATTCATGTGTGCGAATGCATATTGTTCATCCAAAAGTGGCTCAGCAGCGATCCCGGGGCGCTAAAAATATCGCCATATCGTTTCAGTCTGTGTCGTCATGTAGCAGAAACGGCCACAAGGGCCCAGGCGGCTGGCGCAAGTGTGATCGGGGTGTGCGCGGGTGCCAAGCATCGGATGTCAAACTGAGTTAAAATGGTGCGCCTTTTGGGGGTGGGTTCTAAACCTTGTTCCAAAAAACGCTATAATTCAACGGTTTGACTGGCTGCCTGGTGATTTGATCGCCGGGGCATGAACGGGTTGTTATGGGTGATCGGGCCACATCGGATCCGCACAGTGGGTTGGATGATGGATCGTCGGGCGAGGCCAGGCCACTGGTGCTCGACGACGCGGATCGCGCGCTCATCGCCCGACGTTCGCGGGTCGGCCTGTTTCGGGCGCTGGCAGCGCAAGCATTCACGGGGATGCTGGTGGTGCTGGGAGCCTGGGGGATTGCTGGGAAGGACGCTGGGGCTTCCGCCTTGATCGGGGCGGCAGCCTATTTTGTACCCAACGCGCTGTTCGCCATGCGATTGCTGCTGGGGTACTTCGGGCCAAAACGCCCGGGATCGCTCGCCTTTTTCTGGGGCGAATTCCTCAAGCTGCTGGTCGTGGCTGGGGTGGTGGTCCTGGTGGCGTGGCAGTGGGGGGGCTGGCTGAACTGGCTGGCTTTCCTGTTGGGCCTGTTGGGCGTCATGAAGGGGTATGTGGTGTTGCTGGCCTTGCGCCGCCTGCCATGATTTGATTACGTTTGAAGGGCTTACCGATGACCGACGCAGTAACGACGCCTCAGTCCGAATACATTCAGCACCACCTGGTGCATCTGAATAATCTCGGGCACAAGCAGGACATCATCGCCAACTTCGGCGTCGTGAACTACGACTCCCTGTTCTGGTCCATCCTGACGGGTGCCATCGTCATCTATTTCCTGTGGCGCGCCGCCCGGCGGGCCACGACCGACGTTCCCGGTCGCTTCCAGATGTCCGTGGAAATGCTCGTGGGCATGGTCTACGAAGAAGCCAAGAATATCGTTCCCAACGAGAAATCCCGCCTGTATGCGGCCCCCCTGGCGCTGACCGTGTTCCTGTGGATCACGCTGATGAATACCCTGGACCTGATCCCCGTCGATCTGATGGGCTGGTTCTTCCGCATGGTGGGTCTGGGTGCCGATCACTCCGATCCGCTGTACTACCACCGCATCCTGCCCACCGCCGACCTGAACATCCCCATGGGCATGTCGCTGGGCGTGCTGCTGCTCACTCTGTATTACGGCATCAAGATCAAGCACGTGGGCGGCTTCGTCAAGGAACTCTTCACTGCGCCTTTCCATGCGCATGGCGTGGGCGCCCTGGTGCTGGCCCCGTTCAATCTGCTGCTCAATCTCATCGAATACGTCGCCAAGACCGTCTCTCTGGGCATGCGGCTGTTCGGAAATATGTATGCGGGCGAACTGCTGTTCATGCTGATCGCCTTGCTGGGGGGGGCCTGGGTCGGGACCGATGCAACAAGCATCAGTCTGGCATTCGGGCACGTGCTGGCCGGCTCGGCGTGGGCGATCTTCCATATCCTGATCGTGCTGCTGCAGGCATACATCTTCATGATGCTGACCCTGGTATATATCGGGCTGGCACACGAAGGCCACTGATTTCTGATTCTTTTGTTTTCTGACTAAACAACGTTTACTTACCAAGGAGTTGTTATGACCAACGTTGCATTCGTTGCTCTCGCTTGCGGTCTGATCATCGGTCTGGGCGCCATCGGTGCCTGCATCGGTATCGGCCTGATGGGTGGCAAATATCTGGAAGCCTCCGCGCGCCAGCCCGAATTGATGAACACCCTGCAAACCAAGATGTTCCTGCTGGTTGGTCTGATCGACGCCGCCTTCCTGATCGGCGTGGGTCTGGCCATGCTGTTTGCGTTCGCCAACCCGTTCGTCGGCTGATCGCGCAGGCCTGTCCAGGCAGGCCAGGGGCTGATCCAGCCGCCTTTTGGGGGGCGGGCAGCCAGGTTTGGTGCCTTGTGGGTTCGCCACAAGGCACGAGTGGGTAAATTAGGGAAACGACCGTGAATTTAAACGCGACTCTCTTTTTCCAGATGATCGTGTTTTTCGTTCTGGGTTGGTTTACGATGAAATTCATCTGGCCACCCCTGACGAAGGCAATCGATGATCGTCGCCAGAAAATCGCCGACGGTCTGGCTGCTGCCGAAAAGGGCAAGGCGGACCTCGCCCAGGCGCAGGCTCGTGTCAGCCTGATCGAAGCAGCCTCGAAGACGGACAATCATGCACGTCTGGCGGAAGCCGAAAAGCAGGCTGCCCTGCTGATCGACGAAGCCCGCCGCGAAGCCGAAGCCGAAAAGGCCCGGATCGTCGCTCAGGCCCGCCAGGACGCCGCCCAGGAAGCGCAGCGCGCACGTGAAACCTTGCGTGCCGAAGTCGCTCATCTGGCCGTCAAGGGCGCGGAACAGATTCTGCGCCGCGAAGTCGACGCCAAGGCGCACGCTGATCTTCTGGATCAGCTCAAGGCGCAACTCTGATCAGGGTGAGTCATGGCTGAACTATCTACCATCGCGCGACCCTACGCCGAGGCTCTGTTCGAAGCAGTGCGCAACGATGCGCGCGGCCTTGAATCATGGTCCGGTGTGCTGTCGCTGCTGGCCCAGGTCTCGAGCATGCACGACGTGCTGGAAGCCATGGGCGATCCGCGTCTGAACAACGCGCAACGCATCCAGTTGCTGACCGCTCTGGTGCCCCAGGAACTGCCCGCACAGGCAGCCAATCTGGTGGCGCTGGTGGTGGAAAACAACCGGGTCCAGGTTCTGCCGCAGGTGGCGGAACAATTCGAGCTGTTGCGCAACCGGGTCGAAGGCACTGCCCTGGCCCAGATCACCAGTGCATTTCCGCTGGATGACGCCCAGGTCGCCGGCCTGCTGCAGGGTCTGGAGCGCAAGTTCGGCCTCAAACTCAAGTCGCAGGTGACGGTTGATCCGGAACTGATCGGCGGGGTGCGTGTCGCCGTGGGCGACCATGTGCTCGACACTTCCGTGCAGGCCCGTCTGGCCAATCTGCGCGATACGCTGGCCGCATGACGGCGGGCCACACAACAGGATTCCAGGAGTCTTACCATGCAACTTAACCCGTCCGAGATCAGCGAACTGCTGAAGAGCCGCATCGAAGGCCTGGGCGCGTCCACCGATGTCCGCACGCAGGGCACGGTGGTGTCCGTGACCGACGGTATCACCCGCATCCACGGCCTGTCCGACGTGATGCAGGGCGAAATGCTCGAATTCCCCAACAACCGCTTCGGCCTGGCCCTGAACCTCGAGCGCGACTCCGTCGGCGCCGTGGTGCTGGGTGATTACATTGGCGTGTCCGAAGGCGACTCCGTCAAGACCACCGGCAAGATTCTCGCCGTGCCGGTCGGCCCGGAACTGAAGGGCCGCGTCGTCGACGCCCTGGGCAATCCCATTGACGGCAAGGGTCCGATCAATGCCAAGGAAACCGACGTGATCGAAAAGGTCGCGCCGGGCGTGATCGCGCGTCAGTCCGTGTCGCAGCCGCTGCAGACCGGCCAGAAGGCCATCGACTCCATGGTGCCCGTCGGCCGCGGCCAGCGCGAGCTGATCATCGGCGACCGCCAGACCGGCAAGACCGCCGTGGCCGTGGACACCATCATCAACCAGAAGGGCAAGGGCGTCACCTGCGTGTATGTCGCCATCGGCCAGAAGGCCTCCACGATCAACAACGTGGTGCGCAAGCTCGAAGAGCACGGCGCGATGGAATACACCATCGTCGTGGCCGCTGCCGCTTCCGAATCCGCCGCCATGCAGTACCTGGCTGCCTATTCGGGCTGCACCATGGGCGAATACTTCCGCGATCGCGGCGAAGACGCCCTGATCGTCTATGACGACCTGACCAAGCAGGCCTGGGCCTATCGCCAGGTCTCGCTGCTGCTGCGCCGCCCGCCCGGGCGCGAAGCCTATCCGGGCGACGTGTTCTACCTGCACTCCCGCCTGCTGGAACGCGCGGCCCGTGTCAACGAGCACTACGTCGAACAGTTCACCAAGGGCGCCGTGAAGGGCAAGACCGGTTCCCTGACCGCGCTGCCGATCATTGAAACCCAGGCTGGCGACGTGTCCGCCTTCGTGCCGACGAACGTGATTTCCATCACCGACGGCCAGATCTTCCTGGAAACCGACCTGTTCAATGCCGGTATCCGGCCCGCCATCAACGCGGGTATCTCGGTGTCGCGCGTCGGTGGTTCCGCCCAGACCAAGGTCGTGAAAAAGCTGTCCGGCGGCATTCGTACCGACCTGGCTCAGTATCGTGAACTGGCCGCTTTCGCGCAGTTCGCCTCCGACCTGGATGACGCCACCCGTCGCCAGCTGGAACGCGGCAAGCGCGTGGTCGAACTGCTGAAGCAGCCCCAGTACCAGCCGCAGCAGGTCTGGGAACTGGCCGTCGCTCTGTATTCCGTCAACAACGGTCATCTGGACGACATGGAAGTCGGTCAGGTGCTGTCGTTTGAAAAGGCCTTGAAGGACTTCCTGAAGTCCAAGCACGAAGCCCTGATCCAACGCATCGAAGACGTGAAGGAATTGTCCAAGGAAGACGACGCCGCTCTGAGCGCCGCGATCCAGGAATTCAAGAAGCACGGCACGTTTTAAGTTGCATCCGGGGCGCCTGACTGCAGGCGCCCCGGTCAGCCCAAGGGAATAGTGGAATGGCCGGAATCAAGGAAATTCGAACCAAGATCAAGAGCGTGCAAAACACGAGCAAGATCACCAAGGCGATGGAAATGGTCGCCGCGTCGAAAATGCGCAAGGCGCAGGATCGCATGCGGGCTGGCCGTCCCTACGCCACCAAGGTCCGTGCGATTGCCGCGCACCTGATGCAGGCGAACCCGGACTACACCCATCCGTACATGGTGGAACGCCCGAAGCTGTCGGCCGTTGGCATCGTGCTGATCACGACTGACAAGGGCCTGTGCGGCGGTCTGAATACCAACATCTCGCGCCTGGCATTGGCGCGGATCAAGGAATTCGAACAGCAGGGCATCCGCGTGCAGGCGACGGCGCTGGGCTCCAAGGGCCTGGGTCTGCTCAATCGCGTGCGCGTCAACGTCGTGTCCTCGGAAGTCCAGCTGGGCGACGCGCCCAACCTGGAACGCCTGATCGGCGCCATCAAGGTCCAGCTCGATGATTTCATCGACGGCAAGGTGGACGCGGTCTATCTGGCGACCAGCCGCTTCGTCAACACCATGAAGCAGGACCCCAGCTTCATCCGCCTGCTGCCGCTGCCTTCGGGGCTGGACGATCCGTTCCAGGCCGGCAGCCAGGAAGACGATACGCTGGAGACGCAGTACGGTTGGGATTATCTGTACGAACCGGATTCCCAGACGGTCATCGACGATCTGCTGATGCGCTATGTGGAAGGCCTGGTGTATCAGGCCGTGGCGGAAAACATGGCCAGCGAGCAATCCGCGCGGATGGTTGCCATGAAGGCTGCGTCCGACAACGCCAAGAAAGTCATCGGCGACCTCCAGCTGGTCTACAACAAGACCCGTCAGGCGGCCATCACCAAGGAAATTTCGGAAATCGTGGGCGGCGCCGCCGCGGTCTGATCGACGCAAGCACCGGCAACCCAGAGATACTTATAGGACTAAACATGAGCAACGGTACCATCGTTCAGTGCATCGGCGCAGTGGTGGACATTCAGTTCCCCCGCGACAGCATCCCCAACATCTACGACGCGCTCACCTTGACCGACGAGTCCTCCGCATTCGCGGAAAAGGGCCTGACGTTCGAAGTCCAGCAGCAGCTGGGCGACGGCGTGGTGCGCACCATTGCCATGGGTTCGTCCGACGGTCTGCGCCGCGGCATGTCCGTGGCCGGTACGGGCGCCCCGATCTCGGTGCCGGTCGGCCAGGGCACCCTGGGCCGCATCATGGACGTGTTGGGCCGTCCCATCGACGAGCGTGGTGATATCCAGTCCACCGAAAAGCGCGCCATTCACCAGCACGCCCCGAAGTTCGACGAACTGTCGCCTTCCGTGGAACTGCTGGAAACCGGCATCAAGGTCATCGACCTGGTCTGCCCGTTCGCCAAAGGCGGCAAGGTCGGCCTGTTCGGCGGCGCCGGCGTGGGCAAGACCGTGAACATGCTGGAACTGATCAACAACATCGCCAAGGCCCACAGCGGCCTGTCGGTGTTCGCCGGCGTGGGTGAACGTACCCGTGAAGGCAACGACTTCTATCATGAAATGTCGGATGCCGGCGTCATCAAGCTCGACAACCTGGCCGAGTCCAAGGTCGCCATGGTGTTCGGTCAGATGAACGAGCCCCCGGGGAACCGCCTGCGCGTGGCCCTGTCCGGCCTGACGATGGCCGAGTCCTTCCGCGATGAAGGCCGCGACGTGCTGTTCTTCGTGGACAACATCTACCGCTACACGCTGGCCGGTACCGAAGTGTCCGCCTTGCTGGGCCGGATGCCGTCGGCCGTGGGCTATCAGCCGACGCTGGCCGAGGAAATGGGCAAACTCCAGGAACGGATCACGTCCACCAAGACTGGCTCCATCACGTCCATCCAGGCCGTGTACGTGCCGGCTGACGACTTGACCGACCCGTCGCCCGCCACCACCTTCCTGCACCTGGACTCCACCGTCGTGCTGTCGCGTGACATCGCCGCGCTGGGGATCTACCCGGCCGTGGATCCGCTGGATTCCACCAGCCGCCAGCTGGACCCGCAGATCGTGGGCGAGGAACACTACAACATCGCCCGTGGCGTGCAGCAGACGCTGCAGCGCTACAAGGAACTGCGCGACATCATCGCCATTCTGGGTATGGACGAACTGTCTCCCGAAGACAAGCAGGCCGTGGCCCGCGCCCGGAAGATCCAGCGCTTCCTGTCGCAGCCCTTCCACGTGGCCGAAGTCTTCACCGGTTCGCCCGGCAAGTACGTGCCGCTGGCCGAAACCCTGCGTGGTTTCAAGATGATTGTCGACGGCGAGTGCGATGCGCTGCCGGAACAGGCCTTCTACATGGTGGGCGGCATCGACGAGGCCTTTGAAAAGGCCAAAACCCTCCAATAAGGATTGCACATGGCGACTCTTCACATCGAAGTGGTCAGTGCGGAGGCCTCGATCTATTCGGGCGAGGCGACGTTCGTCGCCCTGCCCGGCGAGTCGGGCGACCTCGGCATCCTGCCGGGGCATACTCCCCTGATTTCACGCATCCGCCCGGGTACGCTGAAGATCAAGCGTGACGACGGCACAGAAGAAAACATCTTCGTGGCCGGCGGCATCCTGGAAGTCCAGCCGCATTCCGTGACGGTGCTGTCGGACACGGCCATCCGCGCTGCGGATCTGGACGAGGCCAAGGCCGTCAAGGCGCGCGAGCGCGCCGAGGAAGCCCTGCGCAACACGAAGGACAAGGCCGACCTGGCCGTGGTGGAAGCCGAACTGGCCATGCTGGCCGCTCAGGCAGCCGCTGCTCGGAAATTCAGCCAGAAACGGTCATCGCACTGATCGATTTCGGTCGGCAGCGATGACAGAAGGCGCTCCTCGGGGCGCCTTCTTTGCGTTTTGGTCCGGCGGCCCTTCATCTGGCCGGGATGCGCCGCGACAAGGGGGCTATCCGGTGGCCCCCAGGTTGGGGATCAGCAGGGCGATCTGCGGGAAGATGACCACCAGCGCCAGGCCGACCAGGCCGAGCGCGGCGTAGGGCAAAGATCCGATGAGGACGTCGCGAATCGTATAGTCGGGGCGCAGTCCCTTGACGACGAACAGGTTCATGCCGACGGGCGGGGTGACGGCGCCGATCTCCATGTTGATGACGAGGATCACGCCGAACCAGATCAGGTCGATGTGCAAGGCCTCCAGGCCAGGCAGGAGAATGGGCACCGTGACCAGGATGGCGGCCGATGCGTCCATGAACATGCCGAGCACCAGGTACAGCAGGTTGACGGCGATCATGAATTGCCAGGAAGACAACTGGAGGCCTTCGAGCCACATGGCAAAGTCCTGCGGGACGCGCAGCAGCGAGAGCGTGTTGCCAAACACGGCCGCGCCGGCGATCAGCATCAGGATCATGCAGCTGGTCACCGCGCTGTCGCGCAGCGCATCGATCAGGCGCTGCCAGGTCAGTGTGCGCTTGAAGAAGGCGGTCAGGGAAAAGGCGTAGATCACCCCTACGCCGGCCGCCTCGGTCGGTGTGAACCAACCGGTGTAGATGCCGCCCAGGATCAGTGGAATCATCAGCAGGCTGCCGAGCATGCCCCATGTGAAGGGCACGGATTCCCGGGAGATGGGTTGCGCGGCTGTGGTGTTGTGCCCCCGGCGCCAGGCCCAGTAAATGGAGTACAGGCAGAACAGGACCGCCAGCATGATGCCGGGCAGGATGCCCGCCATGAACAGTTTGCCCACCGAGGCGTTCGTGACCAGGGAGTACAGAATGAATGAAATGCTGGGTGGGATCAGGATGCCCAGCGTTCCTGCCACCGCGACGACGCCGGCCGCCATGCGTTTGTCGTAGCCCCGATCGCACATTTCGGGAACGCTGATGGATCCGATGGTGGCTGCAGTGGCGGTCGATGAGCCCGAAATCGCGGCAAATATGGCGCTTGCCACGGTCGCCGCCACGGCCAGGCCTCCGGGCAGGCGTCCCACCACGCGTTGCGCAAAGTCGAACAGGTCGCGGCCCGACTCGCCTTTGAGCATGATCTGGCCCATCAGGATGTACAGCGGGATCGCGATGATGACAAAGGAATTGAGGTCGGAGTAGGCAATTTGTGCCAGGGCCGTCATGCCCGGCGCCAGGCCGATGGTCAGCATGTAGCCCACGGTGCCGCTGATCAGTAGCGAGACGGCGATCGGCACGCCCAGCAGCAAAAGGCAGGCCAGCGATGCCAGCGTGATGGAAAATGCCATGTCAGGCCCGCCTTGTGGTCAGTGCAGCCAGAAAGTGATGGGTCTCGAAGATCAACCAGAGTATCGTGCCGACCGGCAGCGCCAGATGCGGGATCCAGACCGGCCAGCTCATGATGTCCAGCGTGGTTTCGTGGGTCTGCACGCTGGAGAGGAACTGCTCGAACCCGGAAATGGTGAACACCGCCAGGAAGATCGCGATGATGGCGAAACGCAGTGCCATCAGCAGCGTCGCCGCGCGGGGATACATGTTTTCCAGGGCGATGCCCGAGGTGACGTGCTCCCGACGCAGCGCGGTGAAAGAGGCGCCGATGAAGGCCAGCCAGATCAGCGCGAACAGATCGACGTCGTAGGTCCAGGAGTTGTCGATGCGTACGGTGCGCATGACGATGCCCAGGATGATCGATAAGGACATGAGCACCATGAACAGCGCCGAGGCATAGCCCACCACCTGTCCCAGGTGTGCCGCACATCGCTGCACTGTTGCCAGACGGCGATGTGCGCTGGCTGCCGAAGTGATGGGGTCAGCCATGGGGATCGCCTAGTGCTTGAGCGCCGCGTCCACGTCAGCCAGGATTTTCTGGCCCGGGGCGCCGACTTCAGCGATATAGTCCTTGCGGGCCTGGGCGCCGGCGGTATCTTTCCAGTGCTGCAGTTCCACCTCTGTGGGTCGGTAGATCTCGTTGCCGTTCTTCTTGGCCAGGGCGATGTCGCCATTGAACTCTTTTTCGATATCGGCAACGGCTTGTGATTCCGTGCTGACGGCGGCCTTGCTGATGATGTCTCGCTGGGCCTGCGTCAGGCCGTCCCACCATTTCGCATTGACCTGGATGGGATACACCAGCGGCACGTAGTGGATGGCCGTGATGTAGTGGCCGACTTCGTACCATTTGCGCGAGATGATGCTGGATAGGCCGGACACTGCGCCATCCAGGCTGCCGCTCTGCAGCGAGGTGTAGACCTCGCTGGAATCCACGGCCACTGGCGTAGCCCCTTGGGCCGCCAGGAACTTGGCCGAGAGCTTGCCCTCGGAGCGCATCTTCAGCCCTTTCAGATCGGCGGGCGTCTTGATGGTGTGCTTGCTGTTGACGTAGCTTTCCGCATAGCCGTAGAAGCCCCAGCCAATGACTTCGACGTTGTGTTTGTTCAGCAAGGCATTCACGTCCTTGCCAAGGCCGCCATGCAGGGTTTTCAGAAGCTGGCCGGCATCATCCGCCAGGAAGGGCACCGTGTCCCATTCCAGCGCCGGTTCGTATTTTGACCACCAGTGCATGCCGAAGATGGCGGCGTTGACCGTGTTGTTGCTGAGACCCTGCGCGATGTTCGATTCCTTCAGCAGGGATCCGGAGGGGTAGGTTTCGACTTTGATCTTGCCTTGGCTCAGTTTGGTGATGGCGTCGGCGAAGGCCTGGCCTTGGTCGGCGGTGGCGGTGTGCGGCGGCATGTACCACGCGATCCGGACGGTGAGATCGCTGTCGGCGGCCTGGGCGGTCGTCATGCCCAGCAGGCAGAATGTGCTGACGCTGGCAAGCGTCAGTAGCTTACGGAGTTGGTTGTTCATGTCATTCCTCGACAGAATGTGAAACCAATGGCGGCGCTGGAAAGAAGGGCCGCCTCCAGGAATCTTATTTGCGCGCGATACGCTTATATGCCCCGAAGCCAGGTTCAGTTTACGTCTTGTATTCGATCGGCCGCAATGTGGCCGGCGTATTGTGTGTCCAGAGAGTGCTTCAGCAACGCGGCTGCGCGGAACACCCCATGGGCGAATTTTCCGTAGGGCATGGTCAGAAAAAAGGCCATGACCGCCCCCAGGTGCAGGGCCAGGCACAGTCCCATGACCTCGGTGTTGCGCAGGACCAGCAACGCCAGCCCCGTTGCGCTCACCAGCATGAGCAGGGCGATGAACCCGCGATCCATGGGCTGTTGCGCCACGACCGCGTGCTCGGGATGACGCCGCAGATTCAGGTGCAGCAAGCCTGCCGGCCCGACGATCAGGCCGATGCCGCCCACAGTGCCGAACAGCACGGGGGCGCTGAGCAGTGGATAAGGGGCTGGATCATTCAGGAAGTAGTGGTAGACGGTGGCAATGGATGTCGCAATGAAACAGCAGATAAAGCCATAGAACGTGGCGTGGTGGAACGCACGGCGCCTGAGTGTGTAGCGGTCATCTTCGTCGGTGCAGCCTTCGCCGTGGCCGCCGTCCAGGTATTTCAGGGTCAGGATCTTGCCGGAAGCGTCCACGCCCGCTGCAGCCAGCGCGTTGCGGGATGTGGCCTTGGGCGACACCATGCGCCAGAACGCCGTGACGCCCAGGCCCAGCGAGAGCAGGGCATACAAGAAGACCGACCCGAACATCAGCACCAGAGTGTCGTGGGGAAAGATCGCGTAGAAATTTCCGGCCAGCGGGGCGTGCAGCAGGCTTCCGTGTTCGATGAACAGGACCAGGATCAGAAACAGCGCCAGGCCGCCAGCGGTGGCAAGCGCCAGGGTCGCGCCGGCGTGCCGGTACAGCCGTCCCAGCGCGCGTGGCCAGGCGAATTCGGCGTAGGTCTGCGGCCGTACCGCCGCCATGGCGCGCGGCACGTTGACGGCGAATTCATGCGGCGCGGCATATTGACAGGAATGCAGGCAGGCCCCGCAGTTGTGGCAGATGTTGGCCAGGTAATGGATGTCGGCCTTGTTGAATTCCAGCAGGCGCGTCATGGCCGGGAATACCGCGCAGAACCCCTCGCAATAGCGACAGGCGTTGCAGATGTTCATGACGCGCTCGACCTCGGCTTCTTCGGGCGACAGCATCCAGGAGGAAACCGCGTCCTGGGTCAGTGTTTCAAGCGTTTGCATGGGGATTCCTTGAAACCGGCAGTGGGTGGGCTTGCGGTTCGGCAGGAACGGGAACTGGAGATCCCGTTGCCGCGATGGCGGCTCGCGCGCCTGCGATGCGGCCAAAGGCGGTCCCGATGCTCATGCCCACGCCTGCGGTATAACCCTGGCCCAGGATGTTGCCCGCCATGATTTCGCCGGCGGCGAACAGGTTGTCGCTGGGCTGGCCGTCGAAATGCACTGCGGCGTGCTCGTCGATGCGCACGCCCAGGTAGGTGAACGTGACCCCCGGGCGCAGCGCGTACGCGTAGTACGGGGGCGTGTCCAGGGGCCGCGCCCAGTGGCTCTTGGGGGGCGACAGGTCGTCGGTATGGCAGTCGTCCAGGATCTCGTGGTCGAAATGCCCGGTTTGGCAGGCAGCGTTGTAGTCGGACACCGTCCGCGCCAGGGCCGGGGTGTCCAGATCGAGACGGCGGGCGAGTTCATCGATCGTATCGGCCTGGACACCCTTGAAGACGGGCGGCATGTAGCGCCCTACTGCCTGTGCGTCGGTGATCGAGTAGGCGATCTGTCCAGGTTGCTGGGCCACCAGACGCCCCCAGATCGCATAGCGCTTGGGCCAGAAGTCCTCGCCTTCGTCGTAGAAGCGCTGTGCCTGGCGGTTGACGACGATCCCCAGGGACACGCAATCGATCCGGGTGCAGATGCCTCCGTCGTACAGCGGCGCGCGTGCGTCGATCGCCACGCAGTGGAACTGCGTCGGATCACCGACCGGATCGGCTCCCTGATCCAGCAAGTTCCGCAGCAGGGCGCCGCGGTTGTAGCGCGTGCCCCGGATCAGAAAATTCTCGGCGGGCCACTCGCCGGCTTCGTTCATGCCCCAGGCGTCGCGCAACCAGTCCCGATTGGATTCGAAGCCTCCCGATGCGACGACGCAGGCCCGCGCCGCGATGCGCTCGTCACCCACCCAGGCGGCGCGGAAGTGTCCTCCATCGAGTTCCAGGCGATTGACGGTTGCGTCGTACCGGATCTGGACCCCCAGGGATTCTGCGCTGCGGTAGTAGGCATTGATCAAGGCCTTGCCGCCGCCCATGAAGAAGGCGTTGGTGCGGGCGACGTGCAGGGTCCCCGACAGGGCCGGCTGGAATCGCACGCCGTGGCGTCGCATCCAGTCGCGGCAGCTGGCAGAGGCCCGGATGGTGATCCGGGCCAGAGCCTCGTCGGTTCGCCCTCCGGTGACCTTCAGCAGGTCCTGCCAGAATTCCTCTTCCGGATAGGCGCCCAGCAGCACGTCCTGGGGCGCATCGTGCATGCAGCGCAGGTTGCGGGTGTGCGATGAGTTGCCGCCACGCCAGGCGCGGGGAGAAGATTCCAGGACAAGGACCTGGGCGCCCGCTTCGCGGGCTGTCAGGGCTGCGCATAGGGCAGCGTTGCCGCCGCCGATGACCAGTATGTCGAGCATGGTGCGCCTTTGAGGAACCGGACTGTCCTCTACAGCATATACCCGCCACGCTCAGGGAGTGGAAATCGCGCGCTTGCGAAACTGATAACCTGCGTACAGCACCCCCAACCAGACCGGCAGCACGTAGACCGCCGGCCGGGTATCGTCCAGCTGCGTCATCAGTGCAACCAGCCCCACCAGGAACGCCGCGCACAGATAGTTGACCCAGGGAAAACCGGGCGCCAGGAAATGCAGCTCGGATACCGTGTGCGCCCGCCGGAACCGCAGGTGTACCAGCACGATCATCATCCAGGTCGTGGCAGCTGCGGCGGTGGCTACCGCCATGATCCGCATGAAGGCGCCCTCGGGTACCAGGAAATTGATCACCACGATCGCCAGTGTGCAGGCCGATGAAAACAGGACGCCCACCCAGGGCACCTGCCGGGCGCTCAGGCGCAGGAAGATGCGCGGCGCATTGCCTTGCTGCGCCAGGCTGTAGAGCATGCGGCCGTTGCTGTACATGCCGCTGTTGTAGACCGAAATCGCGGCGGTCAGCACCACCAGGTTCAGGATGTCGGGCGCGGCCGGGATGCCCAGGTTTGAAAAAATCAGCACGAACGGGCTGCCCTGGGTGCCGATCTGGTTCCAGGGGTACAGGATCACCAGCACCGCCAGGGCTCCCACGTAGAACAGCAGGATGCGCCACAGCACCTGGTTGATGGCCTTCGGGATGCTGCGGCGCGGGTCGTCGGCCTCGCCGGCGGTGATGCCGATCAGTTCGGTGCCGCCAAAGGAGAACATCACCACGACCAGCGACAACAGCAGGCCGTGGATGCCGTTGGGCAGGAATCCGCCGTGCGCCCACAGGTTGCTCAGGCCGCTGGCCTTCTGGTCCGAGCCCAGGAAGATCAGCAGCAGCCCCAGGACGATCATGCCGATGATGGCCGCGATCTTGATGAAAGCCAGCCAGAACTCGCTTTCCCCGTACAGGCGCACGTTCAGCAGGTTCAGGGCGGTGATGCTCAGCAACACGACCAGGGCGCTGGCCCAGGCGGGGAAATCCGGCAACCAGTAGCTGACGTAGATGCCCACCACCGACAGTTCAGCCATGCTGACCAGCACGTAGAGCAGCCAGTAGTTCCAGCCGGACAGGAATCCCGCAAAGCCGCCCCAGTAGCGGTAGGCGAAATGGCTGAAGGCGCCGGAGACCGGTTCCTGCGTGGACATCTCGCCCAGCATGCGCATGATCAGGTAGATCATCAGCCCGCCGATCAGGTATGACAGGATGATCCCCGGGCCGACCAGCTGGATGGAGGCGGCCGAGCCATAGAACAGGCCGGTGCCGATGGCGCCTCCCAGTGCGATCATCTGGATGTGGCGGTTTTTCAGGGATCGGGCCAGGGTGGCCGGGTGGGCGTCGGCCTGGGGTGTTGCTTGGGGTGTGGTCATGTCAGGTGTTCTGGAGCGCAGTAGCGATGGCGTCGTACAGGGCCGGGAGTCGGGCGGCCAGGTCCTGGGCCCAGCGCTGCCAGGCGGATTGCGTGGCCGGATCGTCGCGACCGGGCGCCCAGATGGCGTCCGGAAAGCAGGGGTCCGCGCGCCAGCGGGGGATCAGATGCCAGTGCAGGTGCGGCACCTGGTTGCCCAGGCTGGCCAGGTTGATCTTGTCGGGTTGCAGTATCCTGCGTTGCAGGGTCTCCACCCGGTAGACGACCTGCATCAGGTGATCGCGCTCGACCCCGGAAAGATCGGTCATCTCGGCGACGTGGCGGCGCCAGATGACGCGGATGTAGCCGGGAAACGGGGTGTTGTCCACGCGGATGACGCGCAGATGCGCGTCTTCCCAGAGCAGGGCAGGGGCCGGGCCGCACAGCGGGCAGGTGGCGTGAAGGCGTGCGTCGGTCGAAGTCATGAGGGGATGGGGGTCTAGGCGCGTTCGAAGAACAGATCGTGCAAGGCGACGCCCGGGTCTTCGGCCCGCATGAACGCCTCGCCCACGAGAAACGCCTGCACCCCGTGTTCGCGCATCAGGTCCACATCGGCGGGTTGCAGAATGCCGCTTTCAGTGACGACGCGCTTGCCTTCGGGCAGGTCTTTGAGCATGGACAGGGTGGTGTCCAGGCGGGTGTCGAAGGTGCGCAGGTTGCGGTTGTTGATGCCCAGCAGGGGCGTCTGCAGCGACAACGCGGCGTCCAGTTCGCTGCGGTCGTGGATTTCCACCAGCACGTCCATGCCCAGGTCGATGGCGACGGCTTCCAGTTCGCGCATCTGCGCGGGTTCCAGGGCGGCGGCAATCAGCAGCACACAGTCGGCGCCCAGCGCACGGGCATGGATGACCTGGTAGGGATCGATCAGGAAGTCCTTGCGCAGGACCGGCAGGCTGCAGGCTGCGCGCGCCTGGCGCAGGTGATCGTAGCCGCCCTGGAAATACTGCACGTCGGTCAGGACCGACAGGCAGGCCGCGCCGTGGCAGGCGTAGCTGGTGGCGATGTCGCTGGGGTGGAAGTCTGCGCGGATCACGCCCTTGGATGGCGAGGCCTTCTTGATTTCCGAGATCACGGCGGGCTTGCCTTGGGCGATCTTGTCTTCGATGGCGCGGGCGAAGCCACGGATGTCCTTGCGGCTGCGGGCTTCGCGCAGCAGTTCGGCTTCGCTGCGCATCTGCCGCGCCGTGGCGACCTCGATGCGCTTGGTGTCCAGGATCTGTTTGAGGATGTCGCTCATGATGCAAACCTTTGCGTGTACTGGCGGAACTGTTCCAGTTTGTCGCGGGCGGCGCCCGAGGCGATGAGTTCCGTCGCCCGGGTGATGCCGTGCGGGATGGAGTCGGCCTGATTGCCCGCGTACAGGGCCAGGCCGGCATTCAGGATGACGATGTCGCGGGCCGTGCCGGCGGTGTTGTTCAGAGCGGCGCGAACCAGTTGCGCGGATTCGTCGCGGTTGGCGACCTTGATGCTGCGGTTGGAGACCATGGCCATGCCGAAGTCTTCCGGATGGATTTCGTATTCGCGCACGTGGCCGTCCTTCAGTTCGCCGATCAGGGTGGCGGCGCCCAGGGAGGCCTCGTCCATGCCGTCCTTGCCGTGGACGATCAGCACGTGGCGCGAGCCCAGGCGTTGCAGCACGCGTACCTGGATGCCCACCAGGTCGGGGTGGAAGACGCCCATCAGCTGGTTTTCGGCGCCGGCCGGATTGGTCAGCGGGCCCAGGATGTTGAAGATGGTGCGCACCCCCAGTTCGCGGCGCACGGCGGCGACGTTCTTCATGGCACCGTGGTGGGCCGGGGCGAACATGAATCCGATGCCGGTCGCGTCGATCGATTCGGCCACCTGTTCGGGTGTGGCCGTGATGCATACCCCCAGGGCCTCCAGCACGTCCGCGCTGCCCGACGAGGACGAGGCGCTGCGGTTGCCGTGCTTGGCGATCTTGACCCCGCCTGCGGCGGCCACGAACATGGAGGCGGTGGAAATATTGAAGGTGTGCGAGCCGTCGCCGCCCGTGCCGCACATGTCCAGCAGGTCCTGCGGGTAGGGGGTCGTGACGCCCAGGGCGAATTCGCGCATCACCTGGGCGGCAGCGGTGATTTCCCCCACGGTTTCTTTTTTGACGCGCAGGCCCAGCAGCAGGGCGCTGGCCAGTTGCGGCGACATTTCCCCGCGCATCAGCATGCGCATGAGTTCCAGCATTTCGTCGTGGAAGATTTCGCGGTGTTCGATGCAGCGAACCAGGGCTTCGTTGGGTGTGATCGGTGGCATGACGGGTTCCTTGGGGGGGATCTGGTTTCAGAGGTTCAGGAAATTGCGCAGCAGGGCGTGGCCGTGTTCGCTGAGGATGGATTCCGGGTGGAATTGCACCCCGTAGACGGGCAGGGTCTTGTGCGCGACCCCCATGATTTCCCCATCCGCCGTTTCCGCCGTGACGGACAGGCAATCCGGCAGGGTGGATCGTTCGATGGCCAGGGAATGGTAGCGGGTGACGTCGAACGGCGACGGCAGGCCGGTGAACAGATCGGTTCCGGCATGTGTGATGGGCGAGATCTTGCCGTGCATGAGTTCCTGGGCACGTACGATGCGCCCGCCGTAGGCGGCACCGATGGCCTGGTGGCCCAGGCAGACACCCAGGATGGGCACCCGCCCCGCGAAATGGCGGATCAGGTCGATGGAAATGCCGGCCTCGGCCGGCGTGCAGGGGCCGGGCGAGACACAGATGCGGTCAGGGTTCAGGGATTCCACGCCGGCCAGGTCGATCTGGTCGTTGCGCGCGACTTCGACCTGGACGCCCAGTTCGCCGAAGTATTGCACCAGGTTGTAGGTGAAGGAATCGTAGTTGTCGAGCATCAGGAGCTTCATGATCAAGCATTTCCTTGGTCAGAAACCGCCGCGCTGGAGACAGATAGGGAATAAAGATTTGCCAGCCAGAACGGCGGCAAATTGCGAAAAAACACGCATGAGGATGCCGCCTCTAAGAGAGGCGCCACCAAGTCGATGGGTGCAAGGTCGCGTGAAAGGTCATGCAGAGATTCTACAGCGCGGGCGGCCGCGCTGTCGAGCAGGGAAAACGCCGATAAATTGGTAATACCAAAGATGAATTCACGAGGTATTCATATCTATCGTTTACCCCAATATGTAGAAAAATGGCCAGACCTTTTCTATGGACAAGATCTTGAAAATACAGCGGATATTGCCTTGTAAAGCCAGTTATCTGATTTTAAGTCAGAGGGTTATGGCGGTTGACCCGAAAAACGGTACATCCTTATAATTCTGCCAGCAATATTCCATGATCTAAAGTGGTCAGGCCAATATCGGCGCTGTAGAGAAACCGCCGACTGCTGCTCCTACCTGAGAGACCTCACCAAGATGTCCGCCATCTGGCAACAAAATTACGATCCCGCCGGCCATATCTGGCTCTCGGCCCTGATCGCCTGTCTTCCCATCCTGCTGTTCTTCCTGTCCCTGACCGTGCTGCGCCTGAAGGGCTGGCTGGCGGGCACGCTGACGGTGCTGGCCGCGCTGGCAGTGGCGCTGTTCTTCTACGGCATGCCCTTGGGCCATGCGCTGGCGGCGGCCGTGTACGGATTCTTCTATGGCCTGTGGCCCATCGCGTGGATCATCATCGGCGCCGTGTTCCTGTACAAGGTCGCGGTGAAGACGGGGCAGTTCGATACCATCCGGGAATCGGTGCTGACCTTGACGGCCGACCAGCGTCTGCAGATGCTGCTGGTGGGCTTTGCCTTCGGGTCCTTCCTGGAGGGCGCCGCCGGTTTCGGCGCCCCCGTGGCGATCACGGCGGCCTTGCTGGTCGGCCTGGGATTCCGCCCGCTGTATGCCGCCGGCCTGTGCCTGGTGGCGAACACGGCTCCGGTGGCGTTTGGCGCCCTGGGGATTCCCATCATCGTGGCTGGGCAGGTCACCAGCATTCCCGCGTTCGCCATCGGTGAAATGGCGGGTCGTCAGCTGCCGTTCCTGACCATCATCGTACTGTTCGTCATCATGGCCATCATGGACGGCTGGCGCGGCATCCGGGAAACCTGGCCTGCCGTGATCGTGGCGGGCGGCAGCTTCGCCATCACACAGTACCTGACGTCGAATTTCATCGGCCCGGAACTGCCCGACATCACCTCGGCCCTGGTGTCCCTGGTGGCCTTGTCCGCATTCCTGAAAGTCTGGCGGCCTGCCTCGATCTTCCGCTTCGCGACGGAAGGCGAAGGCACGGAGCACCTGTCGCCCGATGCGCCGGAAGCGCGTCCCACGGGGCGCAAGTTCACCACAGGCGAGGTGTTGCGCGCCTGGTCGCCATTCATCGTGCTGACCGTCATGGTGACGATCTGGTCGATTCCGCCGTTCAAGCACCTGTTCGCCGCCGGAGGGCCGCTGCAGGGCTGGATCGCCAGCCTTCCGGTGCCGGGCCTGGACGGTCTGGTGCAGAAGATGCCGCCCATCGTCGCGCAGGCTTCCACCTATGGCGCGGTGTACAAGTTCGACTGGTTCTCGGCCACGGGGACGGCCATTGTGCTGGCGGCCCTGATCACGGTGCTGGCGGCCCGCATGAAGCTGTCGGCAGCAGCCTGCGTGTTCGGCGAAACCCTGAAGGAACTGGCGATCCCGATCTACACGATCGGCATGGTGCTGGCTTTCGCCTTCATTGCCAACTATTCCGGCCTGTCGGTCACGCTGGCGCTGGCGCTGTCCTATTCCGGCCATGCCTTTACCTTCTTCTCGCCGCTGCTGGGCTGGCTGGGCGTGTTCCTGACTGGGTCGGACACATCGTCGAACGCCTTGTTCGCCGCACTGCAGGCGACCACCGCCCAGCAGATCGGCGTGCCGGAAGTCCTGCTGGTGGCGGCCAATTCCACGGGCGGGGTGACGGGCAAGATGATTTCCCCGCAGTCCATCGCGATCGCCTGCGCCGCCGTGGGCCTGGTGGGCAAGGAATCCGACCTGCTGCGTTTCACAGTCAAGTACAGCCTGATGTTTGCTGCTATCGTCGGGATCATGACCACGGTGCAGGCGTATGTCCTGCCCTGGATGATTCCCTCTGTATAGACACCCCGCCATGCGCCTTTCGGATCGCCTCGTCGAACAACTGCAGACCCTGATTGCCGACCGGGGCCTGCAGCCGGGCGACCGCCTGCCGGCCGAACGTCAGCTGGCGCTGGAACTGGGCGCATCGCGGCCATCCGTGCGAGAGGCCATTCACCAGTTGTCCAGCCAGGGGCTGCTGCGCAGCCGCCAGGGCGGGGGCACCTATGTGCAGGCGCCGGCCGACGACGCCGAGGGGCCGCGCCGAGCGCTGGTGCGGACACTGGGCGATCTGGTGTCCGATGACCTTGAATATCGCTACGATGTGCTGGAGGCCCGCCACGCGCTGGAAGGCGGGACCGCCTGGCATGCGGCCCTGCGGGCGACGCCGGAAGACCGGGCGCGCATCCAGGCGCGCTTCGACGATCTGCAGCGGTTTCAGGGTAATGAAGACCCTGAACTGTCGGCCCGTGCGGATGCCCAGTTTCACCTGGCCATCGCCGAGGCGTCCCACAATGCCGTGCTGCTGCAGATGATGCACGGTCTGTTCGAACTGCTGCGGGCGACCGTGACCGAGAACCGCCAGCGCATGTATACGGTGCAGCATACGCACGAGCAACTGTCCCAGCAGCATCGGGCCGTGATGGACGCCATTTTGCGCGGCGATGCCCAAGCCGCGCGGGCGACGGTCTGGCAGCACCTGGAATTCGTGCACGCGACCGTGCGTGCCCTGGACGAGGACGAGGCCCGCCGGGCGCGTTCGTCGCGCTTACCGCATCTTTCCTGATACTTCACTGCAAACGACCATGATCATTTCCGCCTCCACCGACTATCGGGCTGCCGCCCAGCGCCGCCTGCCGCCCTTTCTGTTTCATTACGCCGACGGCGGTGCCTACGCCGAATATACGCTGCGGCACAACGTCAGCGATCTGTCGGGGGTGGCCCTGCGCCAGCGAGTGCTCAACGACATGTCGCAGCTGGATCTGACGACCCGCCTGTTTGGCGAGACCCTGTCCATGCCGGTGGCGCTGGCCCCGGTGGGCCTGACCGGCATGTACGCCCGCCGGGGCGAGGTCCAGGTGGCTCGGGCGGCGGATGCGCACGGCATTCCGTACACCATGTCCACGGTGTCGGTCTGCCCGATCGAGGAAGTCGCACCCGCCATCAGCCGGCCGATGTGGTTCCAGTTGTACGTGCTGAAGGACCGCGGCTTCATGAAAAGCGTGCTGGAACGCGCCCAGGCTGCCGGGGTGTCTACCCTGGTGTTCACGGTGGACATGCCGGTGCCCGGGGCCCGCTACCGCGACGCTCATGCGGGCATGAGCGGCCCCTACGCCGCCTGGCGCCGCTACGTGCAGGCTGTCCTGCACCCGCGCTGGGCCTGGGATGTTGGCCTGAGGGGGCGGCCGCACGACCTGGGCAATGTGTCCAGGTACCTGGGCAAGCCCACCGGCCTGGAAGACTACATCGGTTGGCTGGGGAATAATTTCGACCCGTCGATCTCCTGGAAGGACCTGCAGTGGATCCGTGATTTCTGGAAGGGGCCGATGGTGATCAAGGGTATCCTGGACCCGGAAGACGCGCGGGAAGCCGTGCGCTTCGGCGCCGATGGCATCATCGTATCCAATCATGGCGGGCGGCAACTGGACGGGGTGCTGTCCACGGCCCGCGCACTGCCGGCGATTGCCGACGCGGTCAAGGGCGATATCACGCTGCTGGCGGATTCGGGCGTGCGCACCGGCCTGGACGTGGTGCGCATGCTGGCCCTGGGCGCGGACACCGTGCTGCTGGGCCGCGCCTGGCTGTACGCCCTGGCCGTTGGCGGCCAGGCAGGTGTGGCGAACCTGCTGTCCCTGATCGAAAAGGAAATGCGGGTCGCCATGACCCTGACCGGAGCGCGCACCATCGCCGACATCACGCGCGATTCACTGGTGCGCGACTGATATTCCGGGTCAGATAGGCTCGTCCAGCCCGAACTGCACCTGTTCTGCGGCGCGCAGCAGCGCCCGGGCCTTGGCCTCGGTTTCCTGCCATTCCTTTTCGGGGTCCGAATCGGCGACGATGCCAGCGGCGGCCTGCACATACAGCATGCCGTCGCGGATGACGCCGGTGCGAATCGCAATGGCCAGGTCCATTTCGCCGCCGTAGCTGAGGTACCCGGCTGCGCCGCCGTAGATGCCTCGGCGCACGGGTTCCAGTTCGTCGATGATTTCCATGGCGCGGACTTTCGGCGCCCCGGTCAGGGTGCCGGCCGGGAAGGTCGCCCGCAGCACGTCGATGTTGCTCATGCCGTCGTTCAGCTCGCCGCGCACGTTGGACACCAGGTGCATGACGTGGGAATAGCGTTCGATCGTCATGGTGTCGGTGACTTCGACGGAGCCGGTCTTGGCGACGCGGCCGATGTCGTTGCGCGCCAGGTCGATCAGCATGACGTGTTCGGCGCGTTCCTTCGGGTCGGCCAGCAGTTCCTGTTCCAGGCGCTGATCATCGTCCTGGGTGGCACCGCGTTTGCGGGTGCCGGCCAGGGGGCGGATGGTGACCATTTCGCGGGTCTGGCCGCCTTCGGTTTCCCGGTCCTGGCGCACCAGGATCTCGGGCGATGCGCCGACCACGTGGAAAGTATCGAAGTTCCAGTAGTACATATAGGGCGACGGGTTCAAGGACCGCAGCGCCCGGTACAGCGACAGCGGCGAGTCGCGGAAGGGCTTGGCGATCACCTGGCCGACCTGTACCTGCATCAGGTCGCCGGCGGCGATGTATTCCTTGGCTTTCAGCACGGCGGCGATGTAGTCTTCTTTCTTGAAGTCGCGTTCCGTGGGCGTCTGCATGCTGGCGTAGGCATAGGGGATGACGACCGGGGTGCGCAGTTTTTCGCGCAGGGCCTTCAGGCGCCGGCGAGCCAGGGCGTAGGCCTCGGGCTGCTGCGGATCGGCGTAGACGATCAGGTAGGTACGCCCGGCCAGGTTGTCGACGATGACGAGTTCATCGACCTGCATCAGCATGATGTCGGGGGTGCCGGGCTGCTGGCCGGCGGGGCGCGGTTTGACGCAGGGGCCCAGGCGCGGCTCGATGTGGCGCACCGTGTCGTAGCCGAAGTAGCCGGCCAGCCCGCCTGCGAAGCGCGGCATGCCGGGCCGCAGGGCGACGCGGAACCGTTTCTGGAAGGTCTCGATGAAGGCCAGGGGGTCGCCCTCGTGGGTTTCGACGACCTGGCCCTGGCGCACGACTTCGGTCGTCGTGCCGGTGGCGCGGATCAGGGTCTTGGCGGGCAGGCCGATGAAGGAATAGCGGCCGAAGCGCTCGCCCCCCACCACGGATTCCAGCAGGCAGCTGTTGCGCCCTGCCTCGGGGCCGGCGTGGGCCAGTTTCAGGTAGATCGCCAGCGGCGTATCCAGGTCGGCGTAGGTTTCCGCGATCAGGGGGATGCGGTTGTAGCCTTGGGCGGCCAGTGCATTGAATTCGATTTCTGTCATAGCGGTCTTGTGGGATAAGGGCGGCCGAGACAGAAAAGCCCGGCCAATCGAAGGTCCGGGCTGTGAAAGGGGGTGGCGCGAAGGATCGGTGCCACCCGGGATGCCATTACCCGGAACGCCAACACCACCAGCGCCAGGTGGCGCGGGTGGTGGTCGGGTAATAGCGAAAGCTGTTCATGCGAATTGCGCCGTCTGGTCGGCGGCCCATTGGGCCGCTTCGATAAGGGAATCCACTATAGCATCCACCGGCAGGCTCTGCACGGGCTGGCCTTCGTTGTAGCCGTAGGGCAGGGCAAGGACACGGATGCCGGCGGCCTGGGCGGCCAGCGCGTCGTTGATCGAGTCGCCGATGAACAGCGCCTGGGCGGGCCGGATGTCCAGCAGGTCGCAGGCGTGGAACAGGGGCATGGGATCAGGTTTCTTGCGTTCGCAGGTGTCGCCGCAGACGATGACGTCGAAATAGGCTTCCAGCCCCATGTGCCGCAGCAGCGGCGCCGTGAAATCGGAACCCTTGTTGGTGACGACAGCCAGCCGCGCGCCCTGGCTGCGGAAGGCCTCCAGCCCCGCCACGACGCCTGGAAACAGCCGGCTGTTGCGGCCATTCAGGGCGCGGTAGTGATCCTGGAAACGGGCCAGGCCGCGCATCACCTGATCGACGCTGGGGGCCTGGCCGTCGTGGCTGAGTGTCCGGATGACCAGTTGTTCGACGCCTTTGCCGACGAAGGTGGCGATCAGTGATTCGGGCAGCGGCACCAGGCCCATGTCCTGGCGCATGGCATTGGCGGCATCCGCCAGGTCGGGGATGGTGTGCACCAGGGTGCCATCCAGATCAAACAGTATTCCGGCAAAATGCATGATGCTGTGAAGCGTGAGGGTGGATGCGTCAAACGGGGGCATGGTAGCACTTTCCGTTCAAACGTGTCGTGCCGGATGCTTCAGGAAACGGTTGTTTCGTCCTGCCCGATGCCCGCGCGCCGTTGGGCGTCTCCCTGGGCGATGCCTTGGCGCAGTCCCGAGATGACCTGGCGGTAGTCGGGCTGGCCGAAAATCGCCGAGCCTGCCACGAAGGCGTCGGCCCCGGCGGCGCGGATGTCGGCGATGTTGTCGGGTTTGACTCCGCCGTCGATTTCCAGGGCGATGGGCTGGCCGCCCCGAGCCTGCCAGCGGTCGATGCGGCTGCGCGCCTGTTGCAGTTTCTGCAGCGTGTGGGGGATGAAGGACTGCCCGCCGAAGCCGGGATTGACCGACATCAGCAGCACCAGGTCCAGGCGTTCCATGACGTGGTCCATCCAGTCCAGAGGCGTTGCCGGATTGAAGACCAGCCCGGCCTGGCAGCCGTGGTCGCGGATCAGCGCCAGCGTCCGATCCACGTGGCGCGAGGCTTCTGGGTGGAAGCTGATGATGTTGGCCCCTGCCTTGGCGAAGGCGGGCACCAGGGCGTCCACGGGTTCGACCATCAGGTGCACGTCGATGGGAGCCTGGGTATGTGGCCGCAGGGCTGCGCAGACCATGGGCCCCATGGTCAGGTTGGGGACGAAATGATTGTCCATGACGTCGAAGTGGATCCAGTCCGCGCCGGCGGCCACCACGGTGGCGACCTCTTCGCCCAGCCGGGCGAAATCGGCGGACAGCAGACTGGGGGCGATGCGGGCGGGTGGCAGAACGGTCATGGCGAAACAGGGTCCGGATGTGTCATGATGGCGGTTTGGTGATTCTGTCTATTTTAGTGCACCCGGTTTTTGCATGAAAAAGCTTCTGTGGTCTGCGGCCGTGCTGGCCTTATTGAGCGCCTGTTCCTCGGTGCCCCTGGAAGAAGGCCCGGCCGGCGAACCGGCGGGGCCGGAACCTTCTGTGACGCAAGCCCTGGTCGTGCCAGCCCTGTCCGCCTTGCCGGAATCACCTGCGCGCACCCTGAAAGGGCGCTATGTGCCGGTGTCCTGGCAGCATCTGCCAGGCTGGGCCGAAGACGATCTGGATCATGTCTGGAAAGGGCTGCTGAACGACTGCCGGGGATTGATGCGTCCGGTGTCCGGGTCCCTGGCCTCGCCCGCCCGGGCCGCCCCCCGGGCCTGGCAGCCTGTGTGTCAGGCGGCCGTGCAGACGGGGCTGGGGCCGCAGGCTTCCGGCGCGCAGGTGCGCAGCTTCCTGCAGACCCATTTGCGGCCCTGGCAATTGGATCAGGCGGCTGGACAGCCCGCCAGCGGCACCACGACGGGCTACTACGAACCCCTGATCCACGCCTCCCGCGACCGCGCGGGCGCTTATCAGTGGCCGCTGTACGCCACGCCGGCCGATCTGCTGGTCGTGGACCTGGGGGCCATCTATCCTGAACTGGCCGGCAAACGGGTGCGCGGCAAGCTGGAGGGCCGACGCGTCGTGCCGTACGACACGCGGGCGCAGATCGCCGCTGATCCGGCCCGCCAGCCACCCGTGATCGTCTGGGCCAGCGACCCGGTCGAGGCCTTCTTCCTGCAGATCCAGGGGTCCGGGCGCGCCGTGCTGCCGGATGGGGCTGTGATCCGCCTGGCTTATGCCGACCATAACGGCCGTCCCTACGTGTCGATCGGCCAGTGGCTGGCGCAGCAGGGGGAAATGCCGCTGGCGCAGACTTCGATGCAAAATATCAAGCAGTGGGCCCGCAACCACCCAAGCCGTGTGCAGCAGATGCTCAACGTCAATCCGGCCATGGTGTTTTTCCGCGAGGAAGCCATCGCCGACCCGGAACTCGGCCCTCGCGGCGCCTATGGGGTGCCGTTGATGGCGCAGCGCTCGATTGCCGTGGATACGGATTTCGTGCCGCTGGGCACGCCGGTCTGGCTGGACACTCGCCAGCCGGGCGGGGCTGGGCCGCTGCAGCGTCTGGTCTTCGCCCAGGACACGGGGGCTGCCATCCGGGGGGCGGCGCGCGCGGATTTCTATTGGGGAACGGGCGATCAGGCCGGCGCGGCGGCCGGGCGGATGAAGCAGCCGGGCCGGATGTGGCTGCTGTGGCCCGCCCAGGCCGGGGCGCCCAGCGCGCGTTGAAGAAGACACCATGACACAAGCATCCATTCTCGTTTGCGGTACTGGCATTGCCGGCCTGGCGTGCGCCCTGGGGCTGTCGCGCTCGGGGCTGTCGGTGGGCCTGCTGGGGCCGCGCCACGAGCCGGCCGTGCGGGCGGCCGATGATTACCACCCCCGGGTGTACGCGATTTCCGATGCCAGCCGCATGCTGCTGGATCGCCTGGGCGCCTGGAGGCTGATCGATTCCCGCCGCATCACGCCGGTCGAGGGCATGGAAATCCACGGCGACGCGAACGGCTGCCTGGATCTGTCGGCCTGGCAGGATGCGCGTGACGCCCTGGCCTGGATCGTCGAATCCGGCGAAATCGAACGTGCCCTGCAGCAGGCCGTGCAGGTCATGGGCATTGCCTGGCACGAGGATCAGTTCGCCAGCCTGATCACCCGGCCCGACGGGATTTCCGTGACTTCCGCCCAGGGGATGCAGTGGCAGCCGGATCTGCTGGTCGGCGCCGATGGCGCCCGTTCTCCGGTGCGCCAGGCGGCCCGCATCCATCACGATTACACGCCCTACGGCGATATGGGCGTGGTGGCGCATCTGGACATCGACCGCCCGCACCAGAACCGCGCGTACCAATGGTTTACCGGCGACAGCGTCTTTGCGCTGCTGCCGATGCCGGATACGGTCGCTGGGCCGCAGGCCTCGCTGGTCTGGTCGCTGCCCGAAGGGCTGGCCCGCGACTGGCTGGCCCTGGATGCGCAGGGGCAGCAGGCCTACCTGGCTGCCCACGCGCAATCCATCACCGGCGGGCGCCTGGGGCGCCTGCGCTTGCGCACACGGCCCCAGGGCTTTCCCCTGACCCTGGAACGGACCGCCATGGTGGCGCCGGGCGTGGCGCTGGTGGGCGATGCCGCGCATCGGGTGCATCCCCTGGCGGGGCAGGGCCTGAACCTGGGCCTGGGCGATGTACAGGCTATGATGCAGGTCCTGCAGGATCGCGAATCCTACCGTGCGCCCGGCGATCTTCGGGTGCTGGCCCGCTACCGTCGCCGGCGGGCGGAACCGGTCTGGGCGATGGGGGCCGTGACGCATGGCCTGCATCGCCTGTTCGGCACGCAGTGCGCCCCGCTGGCCTGGGCCCGGAACCAGGGCATGCAGGTTGCGGACCGCCTGCCTTTCCTGAAGCGTCAATTGATTCGGGCGGCTGCGGGGGATTGAGATCCCGTAGCCACCCCATACAGTCACAAGAGGTTTTTCATGAAGCGTTTTTCAATTCTGGCCGGGCTGTTGCTGTGCGCCGGCCTGACCGCGCAGGCGCAGCCTGCGGATCAGGTGCTGGGCACGCAGCCGGAACATTCGGCCGCAGCGTCCACCGACGGCGTGGTCACGGCGACGGGAGGCATGTCCACCCCCTCGGATGCCAAATTGACCGCCACGGCCCCAGCGCCGCAGCAGGCTCAGGCCATCACACAGGCCTTCGAACAACGGTTTCCCGGCATTCGAGTGGATGCCGTGCGACTGACCCCCATGGAAGGCATCTACGAGGTGCAGGTGGGGCTGGATCTGCTGTACACCGATGCCCGGGTGAACTATGTGCTGCAGGGCTCGCTGATCGATGCCAAGGCCCGCCGGGATCTGACGGCGGAACGGCTGGAAGTGCTGCAGCAGGTGGCGTTCGACAGCCTGCCGCTGGACCGTGCCATCCGCCAGGTGAAGGGCACGGGCGCCCGCAAGGTCGCCGTCTTCGAGGACCCCAACTGCGGCTATTGCAAACAACTGCACCATACCCTGGAAGATGTGGACAACGTCACGGTCTATACCTTCCTGTTTCCGATCCTGACGCCCGATTCCGCGACCAAATCCCGGGACATCTGGTGCGCAGCCGACCCGGCCAAGGCCTGGAAGGCCTGGATGTTGAACGGTGAACTGCCCGCCACGGCGGACTGCTCGACCCCCATCCAGGACAATCTGGCGCTGGGCCGCAAGCTGAACATCCAGGGCACGCCTGCCCTGTTCTTTGCCGATGGCAGCCGGGTCAATGGCGCCCTGCCCCTGGACGCCCTGAAAAAGAAACTCGACGCCCAGCCGTCAGCGCAGTAACGTCCAGGCGCCGTTCTTCACGGTGATCAGTTCGCGGCCGCGCTGGTCAAAGCCGCTGTGGTCGGCCGGGCTCATGTTGTAGACCCCCTGGGTGGCGACCAGTTCGTGCGTTTGTTCCAGCGCGTCGCGCAGGGCCTGACGAAAGGCGGGGGTACCAGGCTTTGCGGTTTTTGCGGCCGTCGGGATGGCATGCTGCAGCAGCAGGCCCGCATCGTATACATTGGCGCCGAAGGTCGCCGGGCGTTCGTTGTAACGCGCCTGATAGCGCTGGATGTAGTCCTGGGCGATGGGCTTGGACGGGTTGTCATCCGCGATTTCCGGCAGCACCAGCATCAGGCTGGCAGCCAGGATGGTGCCTTCCGTGGCCTTGCCGCCCAGCTTCAGGAAAGCGGGCAGTGCGGCGCCGTGGGTCTGGTAGAACTGCCCCTTGTAACCCTGTTGCGCCAGCGTGGACTGGGGCAGGGCGGCAGCGCCGCCAGTTCCAGCCACCAGGATGGCGTCGGGCTTGGCGGCCAGCAGCTTCAGGGCCTGGCCCGTGACCGAACTGTCCGTGCGTTGATAGCGTTCGGACACGGTCAGCTTCAGGCCGTTTTCCTGGGCCAGTTTGTTGAAGACCTGATACCAGTCGTCGCCGTAGGCATCCGCAAATCCGATGAACCCGACCGTGCGGATGCCACGCTTGACCATGTCGCGCACCAGCGCCTGGGCAATGATGTCCGTGTTCTGGGTGGTCTTGAAGGCCCATTTTTTCTGGTCCGTCATGGGCAGCACGATGGAGGCTGCCCCCACGGGCGCCAGCATGGGTGTCCCGGATTCCGCCGCGAACTGCAGCACGCTCATGGCATTGGGCGATCCGGTGGGCCCGATGATGGCGTCCACGTGGTCTTCGGAAATCAGCTTCTTGAAGGCCGTGACGGTCTGTGTGGGGTCGCTGGCATCGTCCAGGCTGATGTAGTCGATGGAGAGGCCGCCCGCCTGCGTGGGCAGCAGGGGCACGGTGTTCTTTTGCGGGATGCCCACCAGCGCGGTGGGGCCGGTGGCCGAGGTGACGACGCCGATCTTGACCTGGGCCAGGCCCAGGGATGGCAAAGCGAACAGTGCAGTGGTCAGGGTGGCCAGCAATATACCGGTACGCACGAGTGTGTCTCCTTGGAATGAAACGGCCCACCTCGCCGCTTGCAAGCGGTGAGGTGGGCGAGCAATGCAGCAACCCGTCGATTGTATTGAAAAGCCCCGTTTCGGGAAATGGGGCGAATCCGTCGATCAGGGGATCAGAACTCCGTCCATTCCTCGGTGTCGGCCGTGGCAGGAGCCGGTTTGCCGGGGGCGCGCAGCGCCGGGCGGGCGGCCGCAGGGGCGGTGGCTTCGGCTGCGGTTTCGCGGCGCGGACGCTGCGGGGCCGGGCTGACGACCTTTTCGGGGGCCGAGGGCAGGCGCGGAGCGGCGGCCGGCGGGGCCTTGGCCGATGCGCCGGACTGCGGGTGCGCGCCTGCGGATGAGCCAGCATGCGCGTGCGGGCGGGCGCCGGCAGTGGCTGCATCGTCGTGGTTGCCCAGGTTGAAGGTGGCCACCAGCTGGGCGAGCGTGTCGGCCTGGGCCTGCAGGCTGGTCGCGGCGGCGGCGGATTCTTCCACCAGGCTGGCGTTTTGCCGGGTGACGTCGTCCATCTGGGTGATGGCGGAATTGATTTCCTCGATGCCGGTGGTCTGTTCGCGGTTGGCCGCGTTGATCTCGCCCATGATGTCGGTGACGCGGTTGATGCTGTCGACGATCTCCTGCATGGTGTTGCCGGCGTGGGCGGCCTGCTCGTTGCCCTTGGAGGCGGCCTGGACGGAGGTGTCGATCAGGTCCTTGATTTCCTTGGCGGCGCCGGCCGATCGTTGCGCCAGGGCGCGGACCTCGGCGGCGACCACGGCGAATCCCCGGCCCTGTTCGCCGGCGCGGGCGGCCTCGACGGCGGCGTTCAGCGCCAGGATGTTGGTCTGGAAGGCGATCGAATCGATCACGCCGATGATGTCGGCGACCTGCTGGGATTTGCTGTTGATCTCGCCCATGGTGCCCACCAGTTCGGCAACCATGGCGCCCCCGCTGGAGGCCGTGTGCGCGGCGGCGGCGGCCAGGGAATTCGCCTGTTGGGCGTTGTCGGCGTTCTGGCGCACGGTGGCGGTGATTTCTTCCATCGTGGCGGCGGTCTGCGCCAGGGAACTGGCCTGCTCTTCGGTGCGCGATGACAGGTCCAGGTTGCCGGCGGAAATCTGGCCGGCGGCCGAGGCGATCGAATTGGCACCGCTGCGCACTTCGCTCACGGCGCTGCGCAGGTTTTCCTCCATCGAGCCCAGGGCGCGCAGCAGCAGGCCGATTTCGTCCTTGCCGTCGGCGTGGATCTGGTGGCTGAGATCGCGGCGGGCCACGGATTCAGCCAGGCTGACGGCATGGCGCAGCGGGTGGGTGACGGACCGCGTCACCAGCCAGGCGAACAGCGGCCCCAGGATCAGCGCCAGCAGGGTAGCCACGCCCAGCGAGGTCAGGCCCAGCCGGTTGGCGGTGGCGTTGTCGGCGAAGGTCTGTTCGACCATGCCGTTCTGCAAGCTGGAGAGCTTGTCGATTTCCGCGATGTACTGCGCGGTGATCTTTGGCATTTCCTGGTTGAAGAAGGCGTCGGCCTTGGCGTAGTCGCCGTTGTCCAGGTCCTTGAAGGCCTGGACGCTGCCGCTGTGGTATTTGTCGCGCTCGACGAGAGCCTTCTTGAATTGCGCGATGGTGTCGGGGGCTTGCAGGCCGGCTTCGATCTGCTTCTGGAGATCGTCCGAGCGCTGCGACGAAGCCTCCATGCCGTCCTTGAAGGACTTGAGTACGTCGGGGTTGGTCAGGTTCGCAGCCGCCAGCGCCTGGTTGGCGTTGACTTCGACCTGGCGGGCCCAGCGCAGCACTAGGGCGTTGTTGTTCTGGCGGTGTACCAGAGCGTCGCCGTCCTGTTCGGTTGCGATCATGCGCCATGCGCCGATGCCGGACATGATCAACAGCAGGACAATGATGAGACCAAAGCCCAGCGCCAGCCGGGTGCCGATTTTGAGGTTACGCATGGAGTTCTCGAGGTATGGAGAGACTTTCGGAACCACGCGGGCAGCCTGCCCGACGCGGACCGGACGATTTTTCACTCGATTGTACGAAGTGTGTCCAAATCCAAACGGCACAAAAAGGGCCGTGTCGGGGGCCTTTTCATCCTCAGAGTCCTGCCGCCCGGGTCGGAGGCGGCAGGAACGACGCCTCAGAACTCAGTCCATTCTTCCGTGCTGGCCGTGGCGGGCACTGGCTTGCCGGGGGCGCGCAGCGCGGGGCGGACAGCGGCAGCGGAGGTGTTGGCCGATGTTTTCCGGCGGGGTTGCTGTGGGGCCGGGCTGATGGTTTTTTCGGGGGCCGAGGGGAGGCGGGGGGCAGCTGCGGGCCGGGCGTAGGCCGACGCGCCGGCGCCTGCTGCATCGGCCTGGTTGCCCAGGTTGAAGGTGGCCACCAGGTGGGCGAGCGTGTCGGCCTGTTCCTGCAGGCTGGTCGCGGCGGCGGCGGATTCTTCCACCAGGCTGGCGTTTTGCCGGGTGACGTCGTCCATCTGGGTGATGGCGGAATTGATTTCCTCGATGCCGGTGGTCTGCTCGCGGCTGGCCGCGCTGATCTCGCCCATGATGTCGGTGACGCGGTTGATGCTGTCGACGATCTCCTGCATGGTGTTGCCGGCGTGGGCGGCCTGCTCGTTGCCCTTGGAGGCGGCCTGGACGGAGGTGTCGATCAGGTCCTTGATTTCCTTGGCGGCGCCGGCCGATCGTTGCGCCAGGGCGCGGACCTCGGCGGCGACCACGGCGAATCCCCGGCCCTGTTCGCCGGCGCGGGCGGCCTCGACGGCGGCGTTCAGCGCCAGGATGTTGGTCTGGAAGGCGATCGAATCGATCACGCCGATGATGTCGGCGACCTGCTGGGATTTGCTGTTGATCTCGCCCATGGTGCCCACCAGTTCGGCAACCATGGCGCCCCCGCTGGAGGCCGTGTGCGCGGCGGCGGCGGCCAGGGAATTCGCCTGTTGGGCGTTGTCGGCGTTCTGGCGCACGGTGGCGGTGATTTCTTCCATCGTGGCGGCGGTCTGCGCCAGGGAACTGGCCTGCTCTTCGGTGCGCGATGACAGGTCCAGGTTGCCGGCGGAAATCTGGCCAGCAGCCGAGGCGATGGAATCGGCGCCGCCGCGCACTTTGCCGACGGTGCTGCGCAGATTCTGCGCCATGCGGCCCAGGGCCTGCAGCAGCTGGCCGATTTCGTTGGTGGATGTCGACGTGATCTGATGGCTGAGGTCGTTGTGGGCGATGCTTTCCGCCACCGAAACGGCGTCGCGCAGCGGATGAGTGATGGCGCGCATCACCCGCCAGGCGAACAGCGGCCCCAGGATGAAAGCCAGCAGGGTGGCGATGATCAGGATGGTTTCGCTGGTCTGGGCCTGCTGCGTCTGAAGTGCCTGGGCCGCTTCGATGCCCGCGCTGTGATAGGCGCGCAGCTTGTCGATGGTGTTGACGTAGGTTTGCCCCAGCTGCGGCAGCTTGTCGCGCGCGATTTCCGTGGCAACGATGGATTGGCGTTTGTCCAGCGCTTCGAAGGCCGCGTTCATCTCTGCTAGATACTGCTTGCGCAGTTCCAGGATTTCGCCGTACATGCGCAGGGATTCGCCGGATTTGAACAGGGCCCGAGCCTGGACGTCGTATTGGGCGATGTTGGCCGTGGCGGTGTCGATGCCTTTTTTCAGGTGTTCCAGGACGTCCGGGTCGGACACCAGTACGTAGCCGATGACCTGGTTGGCGCGGACTTCCACGGCGCGGACCCACTCGGTCATCAATTGGTTGATCTGCTGACGCTCGACGATTTCTTTTGAGATGGCCTGGGAACTGCGGGCATTCCAGATGCCGATCAAGGCCACAATCAGGGCAAGAGACAACAGAAACGCAAACGCGGCGGCCAGCCGCGTGCTGATTTTCAGGTTTTTCATGACAAGGGTTCGCCTGGGCGGTGTCCAGAATGGGATGTCCGCTATATTAGGGAAAACCCCACGTCATTGATCGATGCAGTAAGCGGGGAATATCTGCCTACTTTCGTGCCTGGCTGGCGTCAATTGTCCGGCGGATAGCCATCCGGGTTGCCGGATTGCCAGCGCCAGGCGTCTGCCATCATCTGCGTCAGGCCGCGCTGCGCCTGCCAGCCCAGGTCGCGTCGGGCCTTGGCAGGGTCGGACCAGCAGGCGGCGATGTCGCCGGGGCGGCGGGGGGCCAGGACGTAGGGGATGGGACGACCGCTGGCGGCTTCGAATGCGTGGATCATGTCCAGCACGGAATAGCCGGTTCCGGTGCCCAGGTTCCAGATGTGAGCCCCCGGGTGCCGCTGCAGATAGGCCAGAGCGGCCAGGTGCCCCTGGGCCAGGTCCACCACGTGGATGTAGTCGCGTACGCCTGTGCCGTCAGGCGTCGGGTAATCGTGGCCGAATACCGACACGCGTTCCAGCCGGCCCACGGCCACCTGGCTGATGTAAGGCAGCAGGTTGTTGGGGATACCGTGCGGGTCTTCGCCGATGCGGCCGCTGGCGTGGGCGCCCACGGGGTTGAAATAGCGCAGCACGGCGATGGCCCAGCGGGGGTCGGCGGCGGCCAGATCCTGCAGCACTTGCTCGACCATCAGCTTGGATCTGCCGTAGGGATTGGTGGGCTGACCGGTCGGGCAGGCTTCGGTGATCGGCATGTCTGCCGGGTCGCCGTAGACGGTAGCCGAGGAACTGAAGACCATCTGGTAAACGCCGGCAGCAGCCATGGCCTGGCACAGGGTCAGTGTGCCGTTGACGTTGTTGTCGTAGTAGCGCAGCGGTTCGCGCACGCTTTCGCCCACGGCCTTCAGGCCCGCGAAATGCACCACGCCGCTGATGCTGTGCTGCGCGAACAGCCGGTCCAGCAATGCGCGGTCACGCACGTCGCCCTGGACGAAGCCCGGAGTGCGGCCCGTCAGGGCGGCGACTCGGGCCAGCGATTCGCGGGAACTGTTGCCGAGATTGTCCAGTACCAGCACATCCTGCCCGGTGCTGAGAAATTCCAGGACCGTATGCGAACCGATGTATCCGGCACCGCCCGTGATCAGAAGCGTCATGGTGAAAAACCGATGCAATGGAAAGGCTCCATGCTATCAGCTTGGGCGGCGCGGTTCCGCGCCCGGCGCTGACGCCGAGCGCGTGACGGTCAGGCCTTGGGGGTGTAGGCGCTGCACCAGCCTTTTTCGGATACGTCCTTGCCACTGAAGATCGGACAGGGCCCCCAGGCATCGCCCGCCTTGCCCTGATAGAGCTGGCAGTTGGCGCAGTGTTCGCCGGGCTTGAATTTGGGTTGGGCCGCCTGGTCGACCTGGGCTGCGTCGTGCTTGTAGCCCAGCTGTTTGGCCAGGGCGCTGTTTTCATCGACGTGATCGGCCGCCAGCACCTGGCGGGAGAGCGCCAGGCTGGACACCAGCCCTGCGCTGGAGATCAAGAAAGTGCGACGAGATGTTTTCATGAGGATTCCTGGAGAACCCCCCACGGGCCAGTATGTCTTTTGCCGTCCATTATTCGCCTGCTCGCCCCAGGTGGCAAGTTGCCTTGCCCGCCCGGCGGCCTATCGGGCGCTCAGCCGGTAGACCGTGGTGCTCATGCGAGTGACGCCGCGCGCCGCGAACTTGGGCTCGTGTTCCAGGACATTGCGGGTCTCCAGTGTGTCGATCTGCCAGCGGGCCCCGTAATGGGCCTGGATTTCCGCATCCGGCACGGAGAACGGCGGCCCATCCATTTCGGCCTGGGGGTAGTCCAGCGTCAGCAGCAGCGTGTGGCAGCCCGCCGGCAGTTGCCCGTAGACATGGGCGACGTAGCGGGCGCGCAGCGCGGGTGTCAGGGCGATCAGGGCAGCCCGGTCGTAGCAGGCCCGGCAGCTGGCCAGCGTGGCCGCATCCAGATCGAAGATGTCGCCGCACAGAAAGTCGATGCCGCCGGCCTGGTACAGACGGCCCTGGGGCACCTCGCTGATCGCCGGCGTCAGCTGGTGTTCGTCGAAAAACTGCTGAACCGCCAGGGGCGAGAGTTCCACGGCCAGCACGCGGTGGCCCTGGGCGGCCAGCCAGGCGACGTCCAGGGATTTGCCTGCCAGGGGCACCAGCACCCGGCTGCCCTGAGGCAGGTCCAGGGCAGCCCAGTGTTTTTGCAGCAGCGGCATGACGCGGCTTTGGTGAAAGCCGGTCTGACCATGTTCCCAGCGCTGCAGCCAGAAATCCGTATCCATTTGTGTGTTCTCCATCCTGAAACGGGGTGGAATCCATCGTCGGATTCCGGTCCATGCGGCCTCGGACGCCGGGCTGGCGCGCCTGGCGGGCATTCATTCGATCAGTGTAGCTGTCGCGGCGCCCCTTCAACCAGAGGCGACCGTGGTATGCCGTTACAGGACCGAGCATCGGGAAACTTGAAACGGGTGGGGGGCGTCGTCATCATGGGAACGTTGTTCACGAGCATCAGGAGTCAGAAATGAATCATGTGATGAAAGCGTTCATGGCCGCTTCCGTGATCGCCCTGGGATTGGCCGGGCCGATGACGGCAGTCCGTGCAGCGGGCCCCGGCGCCGCCTACGAGGCGATCGATCAGCCGACGGATGAACAATTACAGCGGTATGCCGGCGCCGTGCGCGAGGTCAGCGGCGTGGTGGCCGAATACCAACCCCGTTTCGAGGCAGCCTCCGATGAGAACGCCCGGCAGGCGATCCGGGTCGAGGCCGACCAGAAAATGGTGGACCGGGTCGAGGCGGGCGGCATGAGCGTGGCCGAATACAACGGCATCAGCCATGCCGTGCGCAAGGACCCCGAGTTGCGCAAGAAGGTCGAGAGGCTGGTCGGTCAGCAGAAATAGGCCGCTACGATTTTTCGGACCACAGCACGCCGCCGGAGGCCCAGTGATCCTTGCGGATCTCGGTCAGGATGATGTCCACGGCTCCCGGCTGGCAGCCGAGCACCTCGCAGGTGCGTTCAGTCAGGGCCTGCACCAGTTCGCGTTTCTTTTCGGGGGTACGGCCTTCGAACAATTCAATGTGCATGGTGGGCATGCGAGTCTCCGGAGATGGGGAAAGACAGGCAAGCCTAGCATATCCTCCAGGCCGGACCGGCCATGGAGGGTCTTCAGTGTTTACCCTTAATATGTTGTAAATATATTTATTGGATATTAGACTGGCCGTTCAGCGAGAATGCTGACACCTACTATTACCCGGGGGAAACATGAAGACCATTTTTCGCAGTCTGGCCGTAGCGGCCCTGTCGGCGTGCGCTGTGGGCGCGGCGTCCGCCGCTGACGTGACGTGGCGCGTGCCCACGTCGGTGCCCGAGGGCTCGCCGTTCTACCAGAATTTTCTCGAACGCTTCGCTACCAACGTGAAGACCATCACGTCGGGGCGCGTTGAGATCCAGCCCTTTGGCGCGGGCGTCATCGTGCCGGCCCTGAAGGTCTTCGACTCGGTGCAGGACGGCGTGATCGAGGCCGGCCATTCCACGTCCAGCTACCTGGTGAACCAGAATCCCGTGAACGCCATTTTTGCCGGCTTCCCGGGCGGCATGGGGCCGGATGCCTACAAGGCCTGGCTGTATCAGGGCGGCGGCAAGGAAAAACTGGAAAAGCTGCGCTCGGAACAGGGCCTGAAGACCATGATCGTCGGCATCGGCTCGTCCGAGATCCTGGCGCATTCGAACAAGCCGATCCGCAACGCGGAAGACCTCAAAGGCATGAAGTACCGCACCTCCGGCGCCTGGGCCGAAGTCATGCGGGATTATTTCGGCGCGGTCCCGACCGTGGTGCCGGCGGGCGAAACCTACACGCTGCTGCAACGCAAGGGCGTGGATGCCGTCGAATGGGCCCCGCCGTCGGCCAACATGCCCGAGGGCTTTCATCAGGCAGCCAAGTACATCGTGGTGCCTGGCGTGCATCAGCCGACCTTCATGTGGGAAGTCTTCCTGAAGCAGGAAACCTGGGACAAGGTGCCTGCGGATCTGAAGCCGCTGATCGAAGCCGCCGCGCAGCTGACCACCGAACAGAGCCTGGACTATTTCTATGACGCGGACATGAAGGCCATGGAAAAGTACCGCAGCGGCCGTAACGAAATCATTACTCTGGATTCGGCCTTCGTCAAACAGCTGTCCGATGCCGGCTATGACTGGATGCACAAGACGGCCGACGCCCAAAAGGCTGCCGGCAAGCCGGAAATGGCGGAAGTGCTGGCCGACTACGAGGCCTACCACAAGCGCTGGAAGGCGGAAAGCGGTTATCTGATCCGCGACTGACGCGCGACTTCACTTCACGAGGCCATGATGCTCAATGCCCTGACCCGATTTGCAAATGGCGTGTCGTGGTGCGCGTCCCAACTGGCGAGCGTGGCGGCGGCCGTGTTGACCATGTCCATGGTCTACGAGGTCTTCGCCCGCTACGTGTTCGATGCGCCCACGGTCTGGGCATTTGACATCGCCTACATGGCCAACGGCGCCGTCTTCCTGCTGGGAGTGGCCTACGTGCTGCGTGAAGATGCACACATCCGCATCGACGTCTTGCGCAACCGCCTGCCCGCGCGATTCAACGGCGCGGTGCAGGGGGTGGCCTACCTGCTGATCCTGGCGCCGTTCTTCGGCATGCTGTCCTGGGTCGCCCTGTCGCACACCTGGCGGGCCTGGGTGCGTCACGAAGTGGAAACCGTCAGCCCCTGGGCTCCGTTGATGTGGCCGTTCTATCTGCTTATCGCAATCGGCCTGGTCGCCTTGACCCTGCAACTGGTGGCGGAAGGCCTGCGGGCCTTCTTCGGCCAGGACCCGGACGCCAAGAAGGAACATTGATGAATTCGACGATTGCCGCCCTGATGTTTCCGGGGATGTTCCTGCTGATCTTCCTGGGCATCCCGGTTTCTTTTTCCCTGATCATCCCCGCGCTGATCGCCGGATGGTTCGCCTTTGGCGATCAGGTTTTCAACCAGCTCTATGGCGGCCTGTATTCGGCCACCACCAATTACATTCTGTCTGCGATCCCTATGTTCGTGCTGATGGGCGCGATCCTGGAGCGCTCCGGGATCGCGGCGCGCTTGTTTCGCACCATGCAGCTGTGGCTGGGCCGGCTGCCTGGGGGGCTGGCCGTCGCAACCATCGCCATGGGCGCCACTTTTGCCGCAGCGGCCGGGGTGGTGGGGGCGGTCGAGGTCATGGTCGGCCTGATGGCGATCCCCGCCATGCAGCGCTTCCGCTATGACAATTCGCTGATTGCGGGCACCATCTGCGCGGGCGGGTCCCTGGGGACCATGATTCCGCCGTCCGTGGTGGCCGTGGTGTATGCGTCGCTGGCCCAGATCTCCGTCGGAGAGCTCTTTGCCGCGATGCTGTTCCCTGGCCTGATCATGGTGGGGCTGTTCGTCCTGTACATCATCGGTGTGTGCATCCTGGATCCGAAAAAGGGCCCTCGCGCGGACGACCCCGACATGCTCCTGCCGCTGGCCGAGAAGCTGCGGATCACGGCCAGCGGCCTGTTGCCGACCATGCTGCTGATCTTCGCGGTTCTGGGGTCCTTGATGGCCGGCATCGCGTCGCCCACCGAGGCCGCCGCCGTGGGGGCCATCGGCGCCCTGGTCCTGTGCATCTGCTATGGGCAGTTCAGCGTGCCGATGATGCGCGAGGCACTGGCCATCACGGTCCGGATCTCCGCCATGATCCTGCTGATCGTGGCCGGCGGTATCATGTTCACGGGGATTTTCGCCGCCAATGGGGGCGGACGTCTGATTCAGGCGCTGATTTCCGATATGGGGCTGGGGCTGAGCGGCACATTGGTGCTGTTCCTGTGCATCGTGTTCCTGCTGGGTTTCGTGCTGGACTGGACGGCCAACGTCCTGATCTGCGTGCCGCTGTTCCTGCCCGTGCTGACGGCGGCAGGCGTCGATCCGATCTGGTTCGGCACCATGGTCATCATCGTCATCCAGACCAGCTACCTGACCCCGCCGATGGCCTCGTCGATCTTCTACCTGCTGTCCATCGCGCCACCGGACATGAAGTACGGCCAGGTCTGCCGGGGCGTCGTCCCCTTCATCCTGGTGCAGTTCCTGACGCTGGCGATCGTGGCAATGTTCCCGATCCTGGCGACGTGGCTGCCGCAGCGCATCGTAGGTTTCTGATTTTTTGCGCGGGGCCGCGGGCCCCGGCAGTCGCCCGGCTGGCCGGGCATCCTTTTGTCATTAGGAAGGCATATGAATATCGAAGGTATCCTGGTTCCCATCATCACTCCGTTTACGGCAGATGGTCAGGTCAATGCGCAGGCTCTGACGCAACTGGTGAACCGTTTCGTCGAGGCCGGCGTGGCCGGCATCGTGGCCTGCGGCACCACCGGCGAGTACTATGCGCTGAACGACGAAGAGCGCGACCTGGTCCTGCGCACCGTGGTCGAGGCAGTCGGCGGGCGCGCCAAGACCATCGCCGGGATCAATGCGCTGTCCACCCAGGAATCGATCACACATGCCCAGCGCGCTCAGGCCCTGGGCTACGACGGCCTGATGCTGGCCACGCCGCCCTACAGCCTGCCGGAACAGGCAGGGATCCTGCAGCATTTCCGCACCGTGGCGGCCGCCACCCCGCTGCCCATCATCCTGTATGACTTCCCGCAGCGCGTGGGTGTGCAGATCGCCATCGAAACCGTGGTCGAACTGGCCAAGATCCCCAACATCGTCGCCATCAAGGAAAGCAGCGGCAATTTCAACCGCGCCCTGCACCTGATCCAGGCCCGCATTCCGGATTTCCAGATCATCAGCGGTTCCGACGACATGGCGGCCGACTTCCTGTTCTGGGGTGTGCGCTGCTGGATCAGCGGTGGCGCCAACGTCTTCCCGGCCGAACAGGTGGCGATGGTCAAGGCAGCCGGCGAAGGCCGCTGGGACGAGGTCCGTTCCCTGATGGAAGGCATGTACCCGATCATCCTGGCGATGGAATCCGGTGACTACAACCAGAAGGCCAAGCTGGGCTGCCGCCGCCACGGCGTCGAGGCCGGCACGGTGCGCCTGCCGCTGGCACCGCTGCCGGACGCCGACGCCCAGGACTTCCTGTCCATGCTCGACGCCTATCAGCGCTAAGGAGGCCACCATGCCGCAGACCAAAGAACAGATTTTCGAGCAGGCCCGCGCCGCCAGGCTCTGGGCCGGGAACCTGATTCCGGGCCACGCCGCCTCGAGTGCGCGCCTGGACAACACCACGCCCATCGATAACAGCGTCATCGGCGTCATCGAGGCGGGCACGGCCGCCGATGTGGACCGGGCCGTCAAGATCGCGCGCGCCAGCTTCAAGGCGGGCGCCTGGTCCCAGTTGGCGCCGGCCGAACGCAAGCGCGTCATGCTGCGCTGGACAGACCTGATGACGGAACACGCGGAAGAACTGGCCGCGCTGGACTGCGTCGATGCGGGCAAGCCGATCACCGAATGCCTGAACACGGACATGCCGGCCACCCTGGATACGTTCCGCTGGTACGCCGAGGCCATCGACAAGTGCTTCGGGCGCGTCGCGCCGACCGGGCCGGATGCCCTGGGGCTGATCGTCAAGGAACCCATCGGCGTGGTGGGGGCCGTGCTGCCCTGGAATTTCCCGGCGCAGATGTACGCCTGGAAGGTCGCCCCCGCGCTGGTGGCGGGCAATTCGGTCATCGTCAAGCCGGCAGAACTGACTTCGCTGAGCGCCTACCGCATGACGCAGCTGGCCTACGAGGCCGGGGTGCCGGAAGACGTGCTGATGCTGGTCACCGGCCTGGGCGAGGACGCGGGCCAGGCCCTGGGCCGGCACATGGACGTGGACGTGGTGTCCTTCACCGGTTCGACCGAAGTCGGGCGCTATTTCCTGAAGTATTCGGCCGAGAGCAACCTGAAGGAAATCGTGCTGGAATGCGGCGGCAAGAGCCCGCAGGTGATCTTCGACGATGCCGACCTGGACGGCCTGGTCGATCATGTGCTGGCAGCCGCATTCTGGAATATGGGCGAGAACTGCAGTTGCGGCTCGCGCCTGATCGTGCAAAGCGGCATCAAGGACGCCCTGCTGGCACGCCTGCAGGAACGCCTGGCCACCTGGACGGTGGGCCTGCCCACCGACGAGACGGTCAAGATCGGCCCGATGGTCGAACGCGCCCATTTCGACAAGGTGCGCAGTTTCCTGGACGACGCGCCTGCCGAAGGCGCGCGACTGGTGCACGGCGGCCGCATCCATGCGGACCTGGGCAGCGGATGGTATGTGGAACCTACGATCTTCGACCAGGTGTCGGCGGGGTCGCGCCTGTTCCGGGAAGAGGTCTTCGGCCCCATCCTGGCGGTGACGCCCTTCGAGACGGAGGCCGAAGCCATTGAACTGGCCAATGACAGCGCCTATGGCCTGGCTGCATCCCTGTACACCCGCGACGTTGGTCGCGCCCAGCGAGTCGCCCGCGCTATCCAGGCTGGCACGGTGTCCATCAACGGCTTTTCCGAAGGCGACATCACCACGCCGTTCGGTGGCTACAAGCAGTCCGGCTTCGGCGGTCGCGACAATGGCCTGGAAGCCCTGGACCAGTACCAGCAGACCAAGACGATCTGGTACGTAAATTAAGCCTGGACCCCTCAGAAGAAGAGACCTTCCGCCGCCGGGCCGCCCCAAGGCGGAAGGCGCCCCCTTGGGGGGCAGCAAGCGGGCGCAGCCTGCGCAGCGTGGGGGCTCTTTAAGCCTCGATCACCGTCCGGGTGAATTCCATCAGATAGTCCATCAGCGCATCGGCGCCGGCGACCGCCTGTTCGGGGTTGCTGGCGTGGATGCCTTGAACTTCCATCAGGTGGCTGCGGGCGCCGCGTTCCAGGTCGCCCTCGTGCTGGTAGGCGTACCAGAATCGCCGGCACTGGATGATCATCGGCACGATGGCCTGCACCGCGTAGGGATTGCGGCAGGCTTCGTGATTGATGCGGTCCAGCGCCTGATCCGCCTGCATGTACGCCGACAGATCGCCGCGCTGTGCGGCATCCATCATGTCCTGGCCGCATTGCAGCAGGCGGATGCGTTGGTCGGGCGTCGCCCTGCGAGCCGACGATGTGGCAATCAGTCGTTCCAGCACCCGGCGTGTGTCGATCAGGATCAGGTGTTCCGCGATGCGGATTTCACTGACGCGCAGCCCCCGGCGTGGTTGCTGCTCGATCAGGCCGCTGGCGACCAGCCGCATCAGGGCCTCGCGGATGGGGGTGCGCCCCAGGCCGGTCATCTGGATCAGATCGCTTTCCACGATGGGCTGGTTGGGTTCCAGTCGCAGCGTGGCGATCAGTTGCTCGATGGCATCGTAGGCAGCCTCGGTGGCGCGGGGTTTGGTGGTATGCGTGGCAGTCGGCATGATCAGACCCTGATCCCCCAGGCAAAGGGGTCGTCGTCCTGCAGGATCAGCGTCGTTTCGCCACTGATGTGCGCTTCGCCCCGGATGGTTGGAATGACGGTGCCGTCCAGCCCCGGCTCGTAGCTGGCTTGAAAACGGCTGCCGATGATGCTGGCCTGGTGCCAGACCTGGCCCGGCTGCAGTTTGCCGTCTGCCGCCAGACAGGCGATCTTGGCGCTGGTTCCGGTGCCGCAAGGTGAACGGTCGTAGGCCTTGCCGGGGCACAGCACGAAACTGCGGCTGTCGGCTTCGGGGTCCTTGCCGAACAGTTCGATGTGGTCGATCAGGCCGCCGTCGCGGCCACGGATGCCCTGGGCTTCGAGCGCGTCGCCGATGGCGGATGCATGTTCGGTCAACTGGCGCGTATCGGCGCCTGGGTGGACGCGGTCGGGGGCATTGACCAGGAAGAACCAGTTGCCGCCCCAGGCGATGTCGCCGGTGACGGGCCCCAGGCCGGGCACGTCCACCGTGACGTCCTTGCGGTGGCGGTAGGCCGGGACATTGCGCACGCTGACGCTGCCGTCCGGGTGCAGTACGGCCTGGACGGTGCCGACCGGTGTTTCGACCCGGTGGGTGCCGGGCTGGATGCGTCCCAGATAGGCCAGGGACACAATCAGGCCGATGGTGCCGTGGCCGCACATCCCCAGATAGCCGGTATTGTTGAAAAAAATCACCCCGGCAGCGGCCTGCGAGTCCTGTGGCGGGCAGAGCAGGGCGCCCACCAGCACGTCGTGGCCGCGCGGCTCGAGGATGACGGCGCGGCGCCAGTCGTCGTGCTCGGCGGCCAGGCGGGCGCGGCGCTGGGCCATGTCACCCGGCCCTGGATCGGGAAAACCGTCGAGGACCAGGCGGGTCGGTTCGCCGCCAGTATGGGAATCCAGGATGGAAATGCGTTTCATGAGCGAGCGCCCCAGAGGGAAAACCGATCGACCCGGTAGGGTTGCAGGTCGATCGCGGAGGGTTGTTGTGTAGCCAGATCGCGCACCAGGCGGGCCGTGGCAGCGCTTTGGGTCAGGCCCAGGTGGCCGTGGCCGAAAGCGTAGATGACGGCGGGGTGGCGCGGCGACCGCGCGATGATGGGCAGGGAGTCCGGCAGGCTGGGGCGGAAGCCCATCCACTGGGTGCCGCCGGTCGTGTCCAGGTCGGGGAAGAAGGTCTTTGCCTTGTCCAGCATGGCCTGCGCCCGGCGGTAGTCGGGGGCGCGGTCCAGTCCGCCCAGTTCCACGGCGCCGCCGACGCGGATGCCACAGGTCAAGGGGGAAATGACGAAGCCGTGATCGCTGAAGGTGACTTGTTGGCGCAGGTCCAGCGCATCAGGCGCCAGGGTCGTGTTGTAGCCGCGCTCGGTTTCCAGCGGGATGCGGTCGCCCAATCCCCGCGCCAGCAGGTGGGATCGCGCGCCCGCCGCCAGCACGACCTGACGGGCCTGCAATTGGCTGCCATCTTCCAGGATCAGCTGGGCGCCGGATGGGGCCGGCTGCAGCCAGCGGACCGCCTGGCGCAGCCGTCGCACCCCTCGGGCCAGGGCCTGTTCCCCCAGGGCCTGGCCCAGGGCATATGGGTCGGCCACGTTGCGCCAGCCGGGGATGAGGACCCCGTGGGTGAAGCGTGGCGACAGGCCCGGCTGCTGCGTGGCCAGGTCGGCGCCCTGCAGCAAATGGGTCTCGACTCCGTAGCGTTCCCGCCATTGCGCCGTGTCCAGCGAGGCCTGGTAGCGGGCGTAGCCTTCGTAGACTTCCAGCACACCCTGGGTGTGCAGGTGGCCCGACAGGCCGGTGCGTTCCAGCTGGACCCGCATTTCGCTTTCGGCCAGGCCCATCAGGGCGGCTTGCGCGCGAATGTTGGCCGGGTAGCGGTCGGACAGGCTGGAGCGCCACAGCTGCAGCAGCCAGGGGGCGATGCGCGGCAAGTAGGCGGGCGGCAGGCTGAGAGGTCCCAATGGGTCGAATAACCAGCGGAGGGCCTTGCGGATGATGCGCGGGGATGCCAGGGGCAGGATGTCGGCGAAGGCCAGGCCGCCGGCGTTGCCTTTGCTGGCGCCGCTGGAGAGGTCCTGGGGGTCGATCAGGAGGACGTCCTGGCCGGTGTCGCTCAGGGCCAGGGCGCAGCTGACGCCGATGATGCCGCCGCCAATGACGGCGATGTCGCAGGAAGACGCTTGCATGGGGTCCTTCGGACGCTGCCGGCGACCCTGCCGCTACGGGGGCGGGCCGTCGTGTATTCGGATTGACGGCGCCCGGGCGTTGGGGGTCAGGGCCGACAAGCAGCGCGGGACGCCTGTTGCATGGTGGCACAGACCCGATAAATATGCAATGGATATATCAAGGGGGTTATTCGCTACCCCACCGCCGGGCCAGTACGGCGCGTTCCAGCGAACCCACGTATTGCTGGATGGCGATCTCGCGGTTGGCGGGCAGGTTGAAAAATCGGCAGGCGACAGTCAGCAGGGGCTTGTCGCCATCCTGGGTGAGCCGGGTGAGGCGCAGCAGCCGCATGCCGACGTCCAGTGCGCCGGTGTCGGGCAGGTTCAGGGTGCAGTCGTCGAAGAACGTGCCGATGGCGTGGTCTGCCAGCAGCTCGGCGCGATCGATCAGCTGCAGCCCGCCGGCGCTGATGTTGGCCAGGGGCAGGGTAGCCTTGCCCGAGGGCAGGGAGGGGTGTTCGATGGAGCAGGTGGCCGGGTTGCTGGCGGGCACATCCATGCGGAAGAATTCCCGGCGCTGCATGCGGCGCAATTGGTCGGGCCAGAGCATGGAAAACGCCGGGCGGCCGTCATGCATCGTGGGGCTGATCTTGCCGCTGCACTCGATCATGACGCGGTCCAGCATGCCCTGCAGGCGGATGGCCGGAGCGCGCAGCAGCTGCGTGTTGAGATGGTCTTCGGTGGCGTTGTCCAGGATCAGCGTGCCCTGTTTGACGTCGACATCCAGCAGGGTGGAGATGACAGACACGGCGTGGCCGGGGATGTCCAGGCGGACGAGCGCGCGTTTATTCAGCAGCCCTTGCAGGATGTTCTGAATGTCCAGCCGTTGCGACACCGAATAGGGATCGTCTTCCTCGAAGGCCATGATCGATGGTTCGTAGAATTGTAAAAGGTTGCTTGCAATGTTAAACGATTCCGGCCTGCATCAGCAGGCCGGAAGGCTACGGGTTAGCCACTATGAACGGGGCTCGGACCCCGTCATTCCAGGGCTTTGAGCATGTCCTCCAGGACCTTTTTGGCGTCGCCGAACACCATCATGGTCTTGTCCATGTAGAACAGTTCATTGTCCAGGCCGGCGTAGCCGGCCGCCATGGAGCGCTTGTTGACGATGACGGTGCGCGCCTTGTAGGCCTCCAGGATCGGCATGCCGGCGATGGGTGACGCGGGGTCGTTCTTTGCCGCCGGGTTGACCACGTCGTTGGCGCCCAGCACCAGCACCACGTCGGTCTGGCCGAACTCGCCATTGATGTCATCCATCTCGAAGACCTGGTCGTAGGGGACTTCGGCCTCGGCCAGCAGCACGTTCATGTGGCCCGGCATGCGGCCGGCCACCGGGTGGATGGCGTATTTGACCGTCACGCCCTGGCTTGAGAGTTTGCCGGCCAGTTCCTTCAGTGCGTGCTGGGCGCGCGCCACGGCCAGACCGTAGCCGGGGATGATGGTGACGGTGTCCGCGTTGCTCATCAGGAAGGCGGCGTCATCCGGGCTGCCTGATTTGACGCTGCGGTCCCCCGCCGCGCCGCCGCCGCCCGCTGCGGCCTCTGCCCCGAATCCGCCCAGGATCACGTTGAAGAAAGACCGGTTCATGGCCTTGCACATGATGTAGGACAGAATGGCGCCGGACGAGCCCACCAGAGACCCCGCGATGATCAGCATGGGGTTGTTCAGGGAAAAGCCGATGCCCGCCGCTGCCCAGCCCGAGTAGCTGTTCAGCATGGAAATCACCACCGGCATGTCCGCCCCGCCGATCGGGATGATGATCAGCACGCCCAGCAGGAAGGCGATGGCCGCCATCAGCACAAAGGGCAGCCAGGATTGCGTGGCCATGAACCAGAAACCGCAGGCCAGCATGACGAGGGCCAGGATCAGGTTGAGCAGGTGCTGGCCGGGAAAGACCACTGGGGCACCCCGGAACAGGCGGAACTTGTATTTGCCCGAGAGCTTGCCGAAGGCGATGACCGAGCCCGAGAAGGTGATCGCGCCCACGAATGTGCCGATGAACAGTTCCAGCCGGTTGCCTGTGGGGATGGGGCTGCCGGCCGCAGCGATACCGAAGGCATGCGGCTCGGCGACCACGGCGGTCGCGATGGCCACGGCTGCCAGGCCGATCATGCTGTGCATGAAGGCGATCAGTTCCGGCATCTTGGTCATTTCGACCTTGCGCGCCAGAAGTGTGCCGATGCTGCCGCCGATCAGCAGGCCCAGGATGACGCGGCCCAGGCCCATCGCGGCGGTGCCGTCGCGGGCCAGGCCGATGATCAGCGCCGCCGTCGTCAGGATGGCGATGACCATGCCGATCATGCCGAAGGCGTTGCCGCGCCGGGAGGTTGTGGGGTGCGACAGACCCTTCAAAGCCTGGATGAAGCAGACCGAGGCGACCAGATAAAGCAGGGTGACGAGATTGGCCGAGATCATGCCTGGCCTCCCTTGCGGTCTTTCTTCTTGAACATTTCCAGCATGCGCTGGGTGACCAGGAAGCCGCCGAAGACGTTGACGGCCGCCAGCGCCACGGCCAGCACGCCCATGCCCTGCGCCAGTCCGCCGTCGGTCAGGCCGGTGGCCAGCATGGCGCCGACGATGACGATGGCAGAGATGGCGTTGGTCACGGCCATCAGCGGGGTGTGCAACGCAGGCGTGACGTTCCAGACCACGTGAAAGCCCACGTAGACGGCCAGCACGAAGATGATGATGTTGATGAGTGTCGGGTTGACCGCTTCCATCAGGCGCTCCTCAGAACCTTGCCGTCCTGGCAGACCAGGCAGGCCTTGACGATGTCGTCGTCGGCGGGCAGCGCGAGGCGGCCGTCGGCGTCGATGACGAGTTTCAGAAAATCCAGCAGATTGCGGGCGTACAGGGCCGATGCGTCCGTTGCCAGCAGGGCGGGCAGATTGCTCAGCCCGACCAGGGTGACGCCGTTGTGGTCGACGATTTCACCGGCGACCGACAGCGGGCAGTTGCCGCCGCGTTCGACGGCCAGGTCGACGATGACCGAGCCCGGTTTCATGGCCTCGACCGTCTCGGCCTGGATCAGCACCGGGGCTGGGCGCCCCGGGATCAGGGCCGTGGTGATGACGATGTCCGCCTGCTTGCAGCGTTCGGCCACCAGTGCGGCCTGGCGTGCCATCCAGGCGGCGGGCATGGGGCGGGCATAGCCACCCACGCCCTGGGCGATTTCACGCTCCTCGTCGGTTTCGTAGGGCACGTCAATGAACTTCCCGCCCAGCGATTCGACTTGTTCGCGGGCGGCGGGCCGCACGTCCGAGGCCTCGACCACGGCGCCCAGGCGCCGCGCCGTGGCGATGGCCTGCAGGCCGGCCACGCCAGCGCCCAGCACTACCACGCGGGCGGCTTTCAGGGTGCCGGCGGCCGTCATCATCATGGGGAAGATGCGTCCGTAGTACTGGGTAGCCAGCAGCACGGCCTTGTAGCCCGCCAGGTTGGCCTGGGACGACAGCACGTCCAGACTCTGGGCGCGGGTGGTGCGCGGCGCGGCTTCCAGCGCGAAGGCGGTCAGCCCGGCATCGGCCAGCGTCTTCAGTCCGTCGGCGTCGAAGGGATCCAGCATGCCCAGCAGCGCGCTGCCGGCTTTCATGTGCGCGAGCTCGGCGGCGTCCGGGCGGCGGACCTTCAGCACCAGTTCGCTGCCCAGGGCCTGAGCGGCGTCGACCAGGGTGGCGCCTGCCTGTTCGTAGTCGCCGTCGCGATACCGGGCGGCCAGCCCGGCCCCGCGTTCGATGCGGACCTGGTGGCCTGCCTGGACCAGTTTCTTGGCGGTTTCCGGCGTCGCAGCGACCCGGGCTTCTCCGGGCAGGGTTTCTCGGGGGATGCCTACCTGCATGGCGGCCTCCCGGGGATCAAGACGAATATGGGCATGGCTTCTCCTTGTATATTTTCTCGGCCGGGGCGGACAGGCGCGTACCCGCCGCTTCGACAGTGAATCATGGTACCGGGGATCGGCGGCGGAAACACGGGTTCCATGATGGATTTACATATACCCTGTGGTTATATAAATCTGTTTTTTATGGATTTTCTAAAATTTTGAGACATAAAGCTGGCAGGGCGGCGGGATTCGGGGACTTTCGACGGCGCGCATCGGTTAGCATTTCGCTTATTGCCCGCCCGGGTGGCGGCTTGCACTCTGTCATATGTGGGATTGATCATGAATGTCTGGTTGAAGCGGGTTCTGTTCAGCCTGGTCGTGGCCTTGCTCGTGGCTGTGGTCGGTCTGGCCATCTTCCTGCTGACCTTCAATCCGAATGCCTACAAATCACGGCTCGAACAGCTGGTGTTCGATCGTTATGCGCGGACCTTGACCATCGGGGGGGACATCAGCCTGTCCCTGTTCCCGCGCATCGGCTTGTCGGTCAGCGACGTGGCGCTGTCCAATCATTCCTCCAAGGACACCTTCGTCTCGATTGACAGCGCGCGGTTTGCCGTGGCGATCTGGCCTTTGCTGTCCAATCAACTGGTGGTGGACCACGTGGCGATCACGGGACTGAAGGCCTGGGTGGTGCGCGACACCAAGGGGCGTTTCAATTTCGGCGACCTGCTGGAATCGGGCCGTCCAGCCCTTGCGTCGGCTGCGCCGGCAGGCTCGGTCGTGGCGGCGCCCCTGATTGCCGCTGCCGGGGCTGCGGATGATCCCGAGGGCCGCACCGACATGAACATCGACATCGCCGGGCTGGAACTCAAGGGCGGACAGATCCATTATCTTGACCAGCGCAGTGGCCTGTCCACGACGCTGTCCTCGATCGAGGCCAATACCGGGCGAGTGACCTACGATCAGCCCTTTGATGTGTCGCTCAAGGCTCAGGTGGCCGGCGATGACCCGGTGCAGGACGCCCAGCTGCAGGCCCAGGCCCTGCTGCGGCTGAATCCCGGCGGGCGCGGCTATTACTCGGCGCAGAAAATCAACGTCCAGTTGAACGGGCGCCTGGGCAATCTGGACCAGGCCAATGCCGCCCTCAAGGGCAATCTGGCATACAAGGGCAGCGAACGCCGCCTGTCGGCCGGGAATCTGGAACTGACGCTGGCCGGCAATATCGTGGGTGCGCATCCCATCCAGGCCCTGAAGGCCAGTCTGACGGCCGGGCAACTGCGGCTGGACCCGCGCAATCTCGAATTGAACGTCGCCAAGCTCGCCCTGCGGGCCTCAGGCCAGGACCGGGGCCGCAACCTGGAATTGGCCCTGGATGCTCCGGCATTGGCCGTGTCGCCCGAATCAGCTCAGGCCGATCCGATTGCCGCTACCCTGAAGTCGTCCGGGGATCAGACCCTGGCTGTGTCCCTGGGGCTGGAGGGCCTGAGCGGCAATGCCAACGACTGGCAGTTCCGCAAGGCCAGCCTGGATGGCGCCCTGACGCAGGGGCCGCGCCTGGTGCAGGTGAAGCTGACCTCGCCCCTGACCTGGAATACGACGCTGCGCAAAGGCGGGCTGACCGCCCTGAAGGGCGACGTCACGCTGCGGGACCAGAAGCAGCCCAAATTCCTCAATGAAGTGCCGATGATCGGCAGCGTGCATCTGGATCTGGTGCGCGATGCGCTGGATGTCGATCTGAACGCGGTCATGGATGGCGGGCAGGCGGCCCTGAAGGCTACGACGACACGCCTCGTCCAGCCGCAGACCCGGTTTTCCCTGAGCGCAGAGAAAATCGACCTGAATCATTGGGTGCCCAAGCCGGCGCCCGTGCCTGCCAAGCCACCTGCGGCGGACCAGGGCGCCGCCGCCCCCAAGGCCGCCACTCCGGCCCCCGCCGCTGCGCCGTCCGTGATCGATCTGTCCTTCCTGAAGGGGCTGGACATCCAGGGTGACCTGAAGATCGCGGATCTGCGTATCCGCGACCTGCAACTGACCCAGGTGGCGACACCGGTGCAGGTGGCCGAGGGTGCGTTGAGCCTGCCCAAACTGACCGCCAAACTGTATGACGGCAGCTTGAACGCCCAGGCCCGGGCCGCTGCGGACCAGACCCTGAGCCTGAAGCTGAACCTGGACAAGGTGGCCGTCGCCCCCTTGCTGCAGGCGGCGCTGGGGCGCGACCTGCTGTCAGGCCAGGGGGCGGCCCAGCTGGATCTCAAGACGCAGGGCAATACAGTAGACGCGTGGATGCAGGGGCTGTCGGGTCGGGCCTCCTGGCAGGTCAAGGACGGCGCGGTGCACGGCATCGATGCCACACGGACGCTGACGGATGTGTCCGCCGCCCTGGGCAACGTGTTGAAAGGCCGCCTGGACGCGTTGGCCTCGCCTTTCGACAAGCAGCGCAGCACGCCGTTCAGCACACTGGAAGGCCGCGTCGACCTGAAGGACGGGCAGGGTACCGTGTCCAAACTGCTGCTGGCCTCCAGCCTGGTGCGGGTCACGGCCGGCAAGCCTGCCCAGATCGATGTGCCGGGACAGCGCCTGGATCTGCAGCTGCTGGCCCAGGTCGCTGCCCGCGCCCCCAAACCGCTGTCCGGTACGCTGGGGTCTTTGCTGGGCGTGACGATTCCCGTGCAGGTCACGGGCGACTGGGCACACCCTGACTACGCCGTGCAGTGGGGGAGCATCCATAACCAGAGCATCCAGCAGGCGGTCAAGTCCGGCCTGATGGAGTTGATCAAGGGCAAGGACCTGATCGAACAAGCCCTGCCCAGCCCGGAATCCGAGCCAAACCGCGCCGGGAGCGACGCTGCGACCAAATCTGACCCGGTCGAACGGATCGGCAATGCCCTGAAGGGCCTGCTGGGCCAATGAAACCACTCTAAAGGAAATCTGGATGACGCTTTCCCTTGCCCACCCCATCGCCGGCGGCCCCGCCCTGGAGGATGCCGGCGCCTATGACCGTCGTTGGCTGGTCGTGGATCCGGAACATGCCTGGCTGAGCCTGGATCAGGCGCCGCGCCTGGGCTTGCTGGAACTGAGCCTGCGCTTTGGCTATCTGGTCGTGCGCGCGCCGGGCATGCTGCGTCTGGATGTGCCTCTGGATGTGATCGAGGATGACGCCAGCGTCGAGCGCCGCGCCCAGGTGGGCTCGCAGGTCGTGCGGGTCGTGGATGAGGGCGATCTGGCAGCCGCCTGGCTGACTGAATGGTTAGGTCAGCCGTGCCGGTTGATGAAGATCCACCCTGAGGCGGACGAAGTCGCCTGGCCGGATCAGGCCTGAGCCTGACTCTGCTGTTCGCGCAAGGCCTTGGCCTTGGCGTGCAGCCAGCGTTCCACCGATGGGAACACGAATTTGCTGACGTCCCCGCCCAGGATGGCGATTTCCCGTACGATGGTGCCGGAGATGAATTGGTACTGGTCCGAAGGGGTCATGAACAGGGTTTCGACTTCCGGCAGCAGGTGGCGGTTCATGCCCGCCATCTGGAATTCGTACTCGAAATCCGACACGGCTCGCAGACCGCGCACGATGACCCGGGCGTCCTGTTCGCGTACGAAATCCTTCAGCAGGCCGCTGAAGCTGCGCACGCGCACATTGGGGTAGTGGCCCAGGACTTCCTCGGCGATTTCCAGGCGTTCCTGCACGCTGAAAAAGGGGCGCTTGTTCTGGCTGACGGCCACGCCCACCACCACCTGGTCGAACAGGCCGGCGGCGCGACGCACGAGGTCTTCGTGCCCTCGGGTCAGGGGGTCGAACGTTCCGGGATAGACGGCGGTGATCATGCGCTCTCCGATGGCGTAAGGGAATCGCAGCCCGATTCCAGTCGTTCATTATTACGATTTTTTTGCGTTGCAGCAAACTGCAACAGCGCGTAATGCACCTGTCCGGCGCGGCCCTGGCGTAGCGGCAGGCAATCGGCGGGCGCTTCGGTCAGCGCCGTGCCCGATTCCAGGTAGAGCAGCCCGCCCGGCATCAGGGCGCGGCCGATCAGGGGATGCACGCGTTCCAGCCAGTCGCCGCCAAAAGGCGGGTCCAGCATCAGCAGGTCGAATGACGGCGCCGGCAGGGATTGCAGATAGGCCAGGGCGTCCCCTGCATGGATGCGGATGGCGGGCGCCTGCAGGCGGCTTTGCACGGCCCGCAAGCCTGCAAGGGCCGCTGGCGCCTGTTCCACGAGCTGGGCCAGCGCGACGCCGCGCGAGGCGGCCTCGAAGCCCAGGGCCCCGGAGCCGGCGAACAGGTCCAGCACCTGCTTGCCATCGAAAGAGCCGCCCCAGAAGTGGGCCAGCCAGTTGAACAGCGTTTCGCGGACCCGGTCGGGCGTCGGGCGCAGATGGTCGCCGTTCGGGACCGAAATCGGGGTTTTGCGGTAGTGACCGCCTACAATACGAATCTGATGTTTTTTCATGCGCGGCCCGTGATGTTCGGCACGGTGTCGGGCGTTCGCCGGATCGTTCAGTGTAAAGCCTATGTTCAGTTTTTTTAAACGCAAGAAACCCCAGCCGCAGCCGGATTCGGCCGAGATCGCCGCCGATGCGCCCGAGATCGCTCCGGTCGCGCCGACCGAATTGCCGCCGGAAACCCGGGCAACTGAAGTCGCTGCGCCCGACCTTCCGGACGTTGCCCCGGTTGCGCCCACCGAGCCTGCGCAGGAACCGGTCGCGCCTGCAGCGCTGGCGTTCGCGCCCGAGGCGGCCGCCGCTGCGGGGCTGGCCGCAGACGACGCCGGGTCCTGGGCGCCGGACGGCGGGGCCACAGTCCAGCCCCCGGACCCGTGGTCCGACGCGGTGGACGCCGCCGGCGACCCCCTGGCGCGCCTGGACCAGGCGGCGGATGGGGGTTCGTGGCTGTCCCGCCTGCGGCGGGGGCTGTCGCGCACGGGCCAGAGCCTGGGCGGCCTGTTCGTCGGCGTCAAGGTCGATGAGGCCCTGTTCGAGGAACTCGAAACCGCGTTGATCATGGCGGACGCCGGGGTCGAGGCCACCGAAAAACTCCTGACCGAACTGCGGTCCCGGGTGCGCAAGCAGCGCATCGACCAGCCCGATGCCGTGCGGGCTGCCCTGCAGGACATCCTGGCCGATCACCTGAAGGTTTTGGAAAAACCGTTCATCGTGGGGGAAAGCGCGCCCATGGTGGTGATGATCACCGGCGTGAACGGGGCGGGCAAGACCACCTCGATCGGCAAGCTCGCACATGCCCTCCAGGAACGCCAGGCTACGGTGCTGCTGGCGGCAGGGGACACCTTCCGCGCCGCTGCCCGTGAACAGCTGGTGGCCTGGGGAGCCCGCAATGGCGTGACCGTCATCGCCCAGGAAGGCGGCGATCCGGCCGCCGTGGCGTTTGATGCGGTCAATGCCGGGCGGGCGCGGGCCGCCGACGTGGTGCTGGTGGATACGGCTGGCCGGCTGCCCACCCAGTTGCACCTGATGGAAGAACTCAAGAAAATCAAGCGCGTGATCGGCAAGGCCGATGCCAGCGCCCCCCACGAAGTGCTGCTGGTGGTCGACGGCAACACCGGCCAGAATGCCCTGGCGCAGATCCGCGCGTTCGATGCCGCGCTGGGACTGACGGGCCTGATCGTGACCAAGCTCGATGGCACGGCTCGGGGCGGCACTCTGGCGGCGGTAGCGGCCGGCAGTCAGGGCGTGCGGCCCGTGCCGGTCTACTGGATCGGCGTCGGTGAAGGCATGCAGGACCTGCAGCCTTTCGTGGCAGCGGAATTCGCCGAGGCTTTGTTGGGCAGCCGTTAAAATGGCAGCACAGTCTTTTATTGGGACAGCATTGAAATGAATACGGATACCGGGGCGATGCGCGACGCATCTTCGTCCTTCCAGATCGCTTCCGTCCAGGAAATCGTGGCTGAACTGCGGGCCGGCCACATGGTCATTCTGGTCGACGAGGAAGACCGCGAAAACGAGGGCGATCTGGTGATGGCGGCCGATTTCGTCACGCCTGACGCCATCAATTTCATGGTCACCCACGCGCGTGGCCTGGTGTGCGTGACCCTGACACAGGAACGCTGCGAGCAACTGCAGCTGCCCCTGATGGCCAACCAGAACGGCACGCGCTACGGCACCAATTTCACCGTTTCGATCGAGGCCGCACAAGGCGTCAGCACCGGCATCTCGGCGGCGGACCGAGCCCGCACCATCCAGGCGGCGGTGGCGCGAGACGCATGCCCGGCCGATCTGGTGCAGCCGGGCCATATTTTTCCGGTGCGGGCGGTACCCGGCGGCGTGCTGGTGCGCGCCGGCCATACCGAAGCCGGCTGCGACCTGACGGCCATGGCCGGCCTGACGCCTGCCGCCGTCATCTGCGAGGTCCTGAAGCCCGACGGCACCATGGCCCGCTTGCCGGACCTGATGGTATTTGCCCGGGAACATGGCCTGAAGATCGGCACGATCGCCGATCTGATCCAGTACCGCAGCGAACATGAAACCATGGTCGAACGGCTGGTCGAGCGCGCCGTGACCACGCCTTGGGGGGATTTCCAGGCGGTGGCCTATCGCGATCGCGCCTCGAACGCCCCGCACCTGGCCCTGGTGCATGGGCAGATCCACGCCGACACGGAAACCCTGGTGCGCGTGCACGAACCCACCAGCGTGCTCGATGTGCTGTGCGAGGGTGCCACCCGCCACAGCTGGACCATCCCGCAGGCGCTGAGCACGATCGCCGCCGCCCCCAGCGGGGTGCTGGTGCTGCTGAACTGCCACGGCGAAGCCGACCTGCTGTTCGCCCAGTTCGATGCCTGGGCCCGCAGCGCGTCCGACGCCTCCACGGCAGCGGCACAGCCCGACGGCGAACGCCATGGATTGCGCACCTTCGGGATCGGCGCCCAGATCCTGCGCGACCTGGGCGTCGGCCAGGCGCGCCTGCTGGCGCGGCCTAGAAAAATGCCCAGCATGGCAGGGTTCTCCCTGACCATTACGGGGTACCATAACGAACCTGGCGTGTCCGACGCCGTCAACTGACATGGAATCACGGCTATGAACCCTTATGTGATGACCCCCGACATGAACGGCGAAGGCCTGCACATTGGCATCGTGCGTTCCCGATTCAATGCCGACATCGGCGAAGCCGAATTGCAGACTTGCCTGGATGAACTGGCGGCCCTGGGCGTGGACGAGCGCGACGTGATGGTCGTCTCGGTGCCTGGCGCGCTGGAACTCGGCGTGGCGCTGGCCCAGATGGCCGAGACCTTCGAATTCGACGCCCTGATCGCCCTGGGCGCCGTGATCCGTGGCGAAACCTACCACTTCGAGATCGTCAGCAACGAATCCGCCTCCTCCATCAGCCGCATTGCGCTGGAAACCGGCATTCCGGTCGCCAATGGCGTCCTGACTGCCGATACCGATGAACAGGCCCAGGCACGGGCGGCTGACAAGGGCCGCGATTGCGCCCGCGCGGCAGTCGAGATGGCCAATCTGGTCGCCGCGCTCGAGCCCGAATCAGGCGATGATGACGACGATGATGATGACGACGACGAGGACTTCGAAGAGGACTCTGATGACTGAACCCAAGGCGCGTAACGGGCGGGCCAATGCCCGCAGCGCCCGCCGCATGGCGCGTGAATTCGCGCTGCAGGGGGTCTATGCCTGGTTGCTGCGCGGCGGTACCGACCTGGGCGAACTCGGCGAAATCGATGCGCACGTGCGCGACGGCGAGGACTTCGACCAGGCCGATGCCCAGTGGTATCAGACCCTGTTGCAGGGGGCTGCCCGCCAGGCGGAATCCCTGCGGGCCAGCTTCGTGCCCTATATCGACCGTCCCTTGGCCGAACTGTCCCCGATCGAACATGCGGTGCTGCTGATCGGCAGCTTCGAATTGGTTCATCACGTCGAAGTCCCCTACCGCGTGGCCATCAACGAGGCCGTCGAACTGGCCAAGTCCTTTGGCGGCACCGATGGCTACCGTTTCGTGAACGGCGTGCTGGACAAACTGGCTGCCGAAGTCCGCGCATCCGAGGTGCAATCCACTGCGCGTCGCTGACGCGCCCAGGCCAGGCCTATGCCTTCAGGCGGCGAATTCGATCTGATTGCCCGGTATTTCAGCCGGCCAGCCCCCAGCGGCATGCTGGGGGTGGGCGACGATTGTGCATTGCTGTCGCCTGCCCAAGGCTGCGAATTGGCCGTCAGCACCGACATGCTGATCGAGGGCCGGCACTTCTTTCCGAATACGGATCCCGGCCTGCTGGGGCACAAGGCCCTGGCCGTCAATCTGTCGGATCTGGCCGCCATGGGCGCGCGGCCCCTGGCCTGCACCCTGGCCATCTCGCTGCCTTGCATCGACGAAGTCTGGCTGCAGGCCTTCGCCGACGGTTTTCATGCCTTGTCGCGAGAATCCCGCTGCCCCCTGGTTGGCGGCGACACCACCGGGGGTTCCTCGGGGGTGGTCCTGAGCATCACCGTCATGGGCGAGGTCCGCCGCCACCATGCGCTGCGCCGCGATGCTGCGCGGGCCGGCGACGATATCTGGGTGTCCGGCACGCTGGGCGCTGCGGATGTTGCCCTGCGCCTGGTTCAGGGGCGGCTGCCGCCGGATCCCGCGCGCCTGCAGGCTGCCCTGCCATTTCTGGAACGCCCCGTCCCACGCCTGAAACTGGGCCGTTATCTGGCCGGAGTCGCGCATGCGGCCATCGACATTTCCGATGGCTTGCTGCAGGATCTGGGCCACATCCTGGATGCCAGCCAGTGCGCGGCCGAGCTCTGGCTGGATGCCTTGCCCGCTGATCCGGTGCTCGACGGCCTGCCTGAGGACGTGCGTCGCGATGCCCTGCTGGCGGGGGGCGACGTCTATGAATTATGTTTCACTGCGCACCCGAGACGGCGTGAACAGATCGAGATCCTGGGGCGTCAGCTGGGCCTGCCTGTCTCGCGGATCGGCGAAATCCGGCGCGGCTCGGGCGTGCGTGTGCTGGATGCCGGCGGGCAGGCATTGACGGTGGAACACCAAGGCTTCGACCATTTCGCAGAATCCGTATGAACTCCTCTCGACATCCTGGCGCGGGCCGCGACGCGCCCGACAACCCTGAGCGGCCTTCTGCCGCCTGGGTGTTCTCCCGTCCCGAACGCATTCTCGCCTTTGGCTTCGGTTCCGGACTGATTCACCCAGCGCCCGGTACCTGGGGCACCCTGGTGGGCTGGCTGCTCTGGGCCGGGCTCTTGCGCGGGCTGCCGGACAGCTGGATGGTCGTCATTCTGCTGCTGTCCTTCGGACTGGGCTGCTGGGTGGCCCAGCGTTGTGGCGACGACCTGGGCATCGCCGACCACGGCGGCATCAATTGGGACGAAATCGTCGCCATCTGGCTGGTGTTGTGGCTGATGCCGGCCGGTTTCCTGTCTCAACTGGTCGGGGTCGTGCTGTTCCGGGTCTTCGACATCCTGAAACCGCCGCCCGTCAGCGTGCTGGACCGGCGCTTCAAGAACGGCTTCGGCGTCATGATCGACGATATCTTCGCGGCGGTGTATGCCTTGTTGGCCGCTGCCGTACTCATCCGTCTAGGAGTCCTGTGATGATCGACCGTGACTTGCGCGCCCTGGCGGGCGAATTCGGGGCTGCCCTTCGAGCAGCGGGCTGGATGTGCGCGACAGCCGAATCCTGCACCGGAGGGCTGTTGGCCGGGGCGATCACCTCCTGCCCGGGGTCCAGCCAATGGTTCGAGCGTGGCTTTGTCACCTACAGCAATGCGGCCAAGGCCGAGCAGCTGCGTGTTTCAGTCGACACTCTGGAACGCTATGGCGCCGTCAGCGAGGAAACCGCCATGGAAATGGCCGGAGGTGTGTTGGGGGCGGTGCCGGCCGCACGGCTGGCCCTGGCGACCACGGGCATTGCCGGGCCGGATGGCGCGACACCCGGCAAGCCCGTCGGCATGGTGTGTTTCGGCATCGCGCATCGGGCCGGGTCCGGCATCACGACGCGGGCCGTGACCAGGATCTTCGAGGGCGATCGGGAAGCCATTCGCCTGGCAGCGGTGCGTTTTGCCCTGCAGGTGGCGCTGGGCGACCTGAGCCGCCGCTGATGCGGCGCGCCAGGCTGTTCGCCTGGCGTCAGCGCGTCGTCGTTGTGGATGCCGCAGGGCCTTGCAAGGCCTGGCGGATTGCGTCGCGGGTGGCACGGGCGGCTCCGGCGGCCGCGTCGGTCCAGTCATCGCCCTGGCTGGCGTACAGGATGGCGCGGGACGAATTGATCATCATGCCAGCGCCAGACGCCGTGCGGCCCGCCTGGACGGTGGCCTGGACGTCGCCGCCCTGAGCGCCGATGCCGGGGATCAGCAGCGGCATGTCGCCCACACGGCGGCGCACCTGCGCGATTTCCTCCGGGAATGTCGCCCCCACGACCAGTGCGCACTGCCCGGTGGTGTCCCAAACGCGCGCGACCTGGTCCGCCACATGCAGGTAAAGCGGCGTGCCGTTGGCCAGGCGCATGTCCTGCAGGTCCGCGCCGCCGCGATTGGATGTGCGGCACAGGATGATCACGCCCCGGTCGCCATAGTCGATGTAGGGCTGCACCGAGTCGCGTCCCATGTAGGGGTTGACGGTGACGGCGTCGGCGCCGTAGCGCTCGAAGGCTTCCCGGGCGTACTGTTCGGCCGTGCTGCCGATGTCGCCGCGCTTGGCATCCAGCACGATGGGCAGGGTGGGATGATGTTCGCCGATGTAGCGGCACAGATCCAGGAGCTGGTCTTCCGCGCCCAGGGCCGCAAAATAGGCGATCTGAGGCTTGAACCCGCAGGCGTAGGGGGCGGTGGCATCGACGATGCGGCGGCAGAATTCGAACACGGCATCCGGCCGACCGGCCAGTTCCGCCGGAAAACGGCGCGTGTCCGGGTCCAGGCCGACCATCAGCAGAGAATCCTGGCTGGCCCAGGCGCGATGCAGTTTGTCGATGAACGTCATATGAGGTCTCTTTGTGTCGTGGCCTACAGCCAGCGGGGGATCAGCACGCAGGCCCAGGCAGCGCCGGTCAACAGCAGCGTGAGCAGCACGGCTGCGCTGCCGATGTCCTTGGCGCGCCCCAGCAAGGGGTGGTGGTCCGTGCTGATGGCGTCGGCCAGGGCCTCGATCGCGGAATTGATCAGTTCCACGATCAGCACTGCCACCACCATGCCCGCCAGCAGCAGCCGTTCCGTGGCGGAATCGCCCAGCCACAGGCCCAGGGGGATCAGCACCACGGCCAACAGCGTTTCCTGGCGGAAGGCGGCTTCGTGCCGCCATGCGGCGCCCAGCCCCTGCAGCGAGTAGCCGAAGGCGCGGACGATGCGGATCAGTCCGCCAGTGCTTTTGTAGGAAGGAGGCTGGGTCATGGCGGCATTGTACCGACCCCGGATCCAGATGCGGTACGGACCTATACGGCGCTGCGGTGCCGCTGGATGCAGGTGTCGAGCACCTCGCCCATCTCGCGTTGCCACCAGTTCGCCGCCGAGAAGATTTCGACTTCGCTATAGCCGGCGTAGCCTTGTTCTTCGACCCAGCTGCGAATGCGCGGAATGTCGATCGCGCCATCGCCCATCATGCCCCGGTCGTTGAGCATGTCGGTGGTCGGCGTCAGCCAGTCGCATACGTGTAAAGCCAGCAGCCGCGACTGGCCGGCGCGCGTGATTTCCGCCTGCAGCTTGGGGTCCCACCAGACGTGGTAGACGTCGCAGGCGACACCCAGGGCGCCGCTGCGGCCCGGATCAAGCAGGTCGCACAGGTCCAGGGCGTGTTCCAGGGTGTTGACGCAGGCCCTGTCTGCCGCGTACATGGGGTGCAGCGGTTCGATGGCCAGGGGCATGCCGGCTTGGCGTGCGTAGTCCAGCAGCCGATGGATCCCGTCCGCGATCTGTTGCCGCGAGAGTGCGAGGTCCTTGTGCAGGGGGTGTCCATCCAGCGCGCCCGGCAGGCCGCCCACGACCAGGACCAGACAGGGCGCGCCCAGCTCACAGGCCTCGTCCACGGCGCGCCGGTTGTCTTCATCCGCCGCCCGCAGGCCGGCCTCGTCGATCGCCGGGAACATGCCGCCCCGGCAATAGCCGGACAGCTTCAGCCCCAGGGATCGCAATTGCCGGGCGATGGGCTGGACCCCGACGGCGGCGACCTGGTCGCGCCAGGGCGAAACGGCACGGATGCCGCGCGCCGCGCAGGCGTCCAGGATCCTGTCCAGGGGCACGGGCTTGCCCTGGCTGAAGCGCACGGTTGCCGTGTTGATGGATAGCCAGCGGTGGTCGGTACTGAAGTCACGCATCGGGATCTCCTGTGTTCGGGGGGTGTGTCTGCGCCTTAGTCGATGCCGTGCAGCGCCAGCAGGGTCCGCATGCGGTGCGCGGCCAGGTCCGGCGACTGCAAGAGATCGGCGGTGTCGGCCAGGCGGAACAACTCGGCCAGGTGCACAAGGCTTCTGGCACTGTGCTGGCCCCCGACCATGGTGAAATGGGATTGGTGTCCGTTGAGCCAGGCCATGAACACCACGCCGGTCTTGTAGAAGCGCGTGGGGGCCTGGAAGATGTGCCGCGACAAGGGCACCGTCGGGCTCAGGATGGCGTGGAAGCGATCCACGCGTCCTTGGGCCAGCTCCGTCAGCGCCGCGCTGGCGGCGGGCGCGATGGCGTCGAATATGCCCAGCAGGGCGTCGCTGTGTTGATGCTCGGGGGCCTGGCCGTGACCGTCGCCTGCGATCAGTTCCGCGTAGTTGAAGTCGTCGCCGGTATACATGCGCACACCGGCCGGCAGGCGCCTGCGCATGGCGATCTCCTTGTCCTTGTCGAGCAGGGAGATCTTGATGCCGTCCACCTTGTCGGGGTGGGCGGCGATCACCGCCAGGGCGGTTTCCATGGCCTGGTCCAGATCGCGCGAACCCCAGTAGCCGCTCAGGGCGGGATCGAACATGTCGCCCAGCCAATGCAGGATGACGGGTTCGCGGGCCTGGGTCAGGATGCGGTCATAGACCGTGTGGTAGTCCTGCGGCCCCTGAGCCAGGCGGGTCAATGCGCGGCTGGCCATGATGATCAGGCGGCCGCCCAGGGCTTCGATGGCCTCCATCTGGATCTGGTAGGCGTCGATGACGTCGGACAGCGAACCAGCCGCATCGGCGGCCAGGTGATCCGTGCCGCATCCGCAGGCGACGCGCGCGCCGGGAACATGCCGGGCGGCTTCCTGGGTCCGCCGGATCAGTTCCAGGGACGTCGCCCAGTCCAGTCCCATGCCGCGCTGGGCAGTGTCCATGGCCTCGGCTACCCCCAGGCCCAATGCCCAGAGGTGTTGCCGGTAGGCGATGGTTGCATCCCAGTCGATGGCGGTCTGCAGCCAGGGATCGATGGCGGCGCGCGGGTCGGAGACGACGTGGGCGGCGGAGTAGGCAATGCGGTTGAAGCTCTGCGTGCCGGACGTGGCGACGGCGGGGGCCTGGCCCCTCAGGGTGTAGGGGGCGAGCCCGCCGTCCGCGCGCGGGAGATTCAGGGTCGAGGGCATGGCCGGCTCCTAGAGGGTCAGTTCGGGAACGTCGATCCAGCGCCTTTCGCGCCAGGACTGATGGGCCAGATCGACCAGCTGCACCCCTTTTGCGCCTTCCAGCAAGGTCCAGCGGTAGGGGGCATCGTCGACGACGTGGCGGATGAAGTGCTCCCATTGGATCTTGAATCCGTTGTCGTAGGTCTCGGTATCCGGCACGTCCTGCCACTGGTCGAAGAAGTCCATGGACTGCTTGACGTCGGGGTTCCAGACCGGCCTGGGAGTGGCGACGCGGCTCTGGATGCGGCAGTCCTGCAGGCCGGCGACCGCCGATCCGTGGGTGCCGTCGACGTGGAACGTCACCAGGTCGTCACGCCGCACGCGGGTGGCCCAGGACATGTTCATTTGCGCGATGACGGGTTCCCCCGCGTGTCCGATCAGTTCGGCCGTGGCATAGGCGGCATCGTCCGCCGTGACCTGATAGGGGGCGCCCGACTCGTCCAGGCGCTCGGGCACGTGGGTGGCGCCCAGGCAGGAAATCGACTTGACCTCGCCGAACAGATTGTCCAGGACGTAGCGCCAGTGGCACATCATGTCCAGGATCATGCCGCCGCCGTCCTCGGCCCGGTAATTCCAGCTGGGGCGCTGGATCGGCTGCAGGTCGCCCTCGAAGACCCAGTAGCCGAATTCCAGGCGCACGCTGAGCATGCGTCCGAAGAATCCGGCGCGCCGCAGCATGTCCAGTTTGCGCAGGCCTGGCAGGAACAGCTTGTCCTGCACTACCCCGTGCTTGAGCCCGGACGCGTGCGCCGTGCGGGCGATCTCGAGCGCTTCATGCAGCGACGTGGCGATCGGCTTCTCGCAGTAGACGTGCTTGCCGGCCGCGATGGCCTGCGCCAGCAGGGCGGGCCGCATCTGCGTGCTGCCCGCGTCGAAGAACACGGTGTCGTCCGGGTTGGCCAGCGCGACCGCCAGGTCCGTGCCCCAGCGTTCGATGCGATGCTGCTGCGCCAGCGACTGGAGCTTTTCCGCATTGCGGCCCACCAGGATGGGGTCGGGCATCACCCGGTCGCCGTTGGCCAGCAGCACGCCGCCTTGCTGGCGGATGGCCACGATGGAACGGATCAGATGCTGGTTCATGCCCATGCGGCCCGTGACGCCGTGCATGATGATTCCCAATCGTCGTGTGGTCATGTTGAAAGCTCCTTTGAGAATGTCCGAAGGGCGCAGGCCTTGCGTCGGCATGCCGTCAATCGCGCATCACGTATCCCAGGATCAGGTCGCACATGTGCGTCAGGCGTTCCTGGCGCGCCTTGGGGGCGAGCAGGTGGCGGCCGAAGATGGCCGACAGGGTGTGATTGTTGGAGAGATAGAAGAACGTGAGTGCGGCGATGGAAATATAGAGTTGGGTCGGGTCGATGCCACCGCGAAAAATGCCGTCGCGGCGGCCTTGTTCCAGGATGCGGCCCAGTGTGTCGACGACCGGGGAATTCAGCTCGCGTGCCCGGGACTGGCGCAGGTGCCGGGCCTTGTGCACGTTGGCGCTGTTCAGCAGGGATTGGAACTCGGGGTGCGTCGTGCTGTAGTTCCAGGTGAACTCGACGAGCTTGCGCACGGCTTCCGGCGGGGTCAGCGACAGCAGGTTGAGCGCTTGCTCGGCACTGCGAATATGCTCGTACGCTTTTTCCAGAACCGCCTGGAACAGCTGGTCCTTGTCGCGGAAGTAGTAATAGATCAATCGCTTGTTGACCTCCGCGCGCTTGGCGATCCCCTCCATGCGGGCGCCGTCGAAGCCCAGCTCCGCGAATTCGTCCCGGGCCGCCGCCAGGATCGCGGCCTGCGAACGGTCCGCGTCGCGTTGACGTTCTGGAGCGGGTGCGGTGGCGCTCATTCCATGCCTCCCGCTTCCAGGGGCTGCATGGCGGAAAAATCCGGATCCGCGCCGCTGGCGTAGCCGACGCAGGCCAGGGATGCGCATAGGATGCGGCCGGAGTGAATGGCCAGGCGCACTGCCCCGTGCCGGCGTTCGTACAGATCCGGATGCGCCTGCAGGAATGCGTCCTGTTCCGCTGGTGGCTGCGCGGCCATGCCGTTGACGTAGTGATGACCGTTGCGTTCGACGTGGGTGATGCCCAGCAGATTGACGAGCGCCAGGTCCTGTTGCACCGACAGCCCCGCCTGGGTGGTCAGGTCCTCGGCGGACATGAAATAGCGTGTGTCCTGTTGCGCGCGATTCCAGGCAATGCAGCGGCCGGTGTTGAGCAATGAACGATAGATGCCCTTGCAGGTCTTGGAGGACACGCCGGCGTAGCCGCATGCGCGCGCTTGCACGAAGGCATCCAGGACTCCGTCGGATTCGTCGATGATCACGGGCTTGCCCGGGCGTATATGGCGCAGGTCGGTCTCCAGCGCGTGCTGGCGCGAGATGGGTTGTTCGATGAAAACGATGGACGACCATAGGCGCGCCAGTTGGGGCGTGGCGCGTATTGCTTCCGTCAGTTCCAGCAGTTCCTGCGCGGTTGCATACTGTTCGTTGCCATCCAGCGATGCGAAGTAGGGTTCGGGGCGGCGATCCAGCACGGCGGCGATGTGGCTCAGGCGTTCGATGTCGTGCTGTCGCTGGCCGCTGACTTTGAGCTTGAACCAGCGGTGGCCGTACGCGGCGACGACCTCTTCCAGGGTCTCGGGCAATCCGTCGTCGAGCCGCTGCGCCTGGTCGTCCGCTGTAATGGCGTCCAGCAGCCCCACCGTGTGACGCGCCTCGATGGATGCCGCCGGGCGCAGGCTGCGCAGCAGGGCGCTCATGCCCAGGTTCGCGAAAGATGGCAGGGAATCATCGATACCCGGCAGGTTGGCCTGCAGGGCATCGTAGAAGGACATGTCGTTCAGGCGGCACGCCGCGTCCAGCACGGCGCGATCCAGCAGCGCCGGGCCGTAGTTGGCCAGCAGCGGATTGAATCCGCGTGCCACGCAGGCGTCTTCGTGGGCGTGGTGGTGGCGCGCGAAATGGCCGAATGCCGTGGCGGGCAGGGAGTCCGACAGGTAGGCGTCCCGTGCCGTCCACAAGACGGTGCGCAGCTGCCGGAAGTTGTCTTCGTTGGACAGTTGCAGGTTCTTGTCGAACCACTTGGGCGCCATGAGTTCCGCCGATGCTCCCCATGCGGCGCGGCCATCGGGGCCCCGCACGCGCACACGGGCAAAGGCCTGGGGGCATTCGGTGAGCGTCACGACCCCGAACCGGAAAGGCAGGCGCAGGCGCACGGGCCGTTCGTACAGTTCGATGGCTTCGATGCCAAGGCGGGGGGCGTCAATCGTCACGGCCGTTCTCCTGCAGTATGCCGCGGACGTAGCCGATGGCACGGGCCGCGCAGCCGGGCCCGTCGGGCACATAGTCGAAGGGTTCGACGGCGACGATGCCGTCGTAGACGCCTGCGTGTTGCAGGGTTCTAAGGCGGCGCAATATGGGGCCGAAGTCCATGTCGCCCTGGCCGGGGCCCTGCCGGTTCGGGTCGTTGATCTGTACGTGCGCGATATGGCCGCTCGGCATCCAGCGGTCGATCAGTTCGGTGACGGATTCCTGTTCGGTCTGCCCGGCCGCGCTGCAGTCGATCATGGTCTTGAGGCCCGGCGAGCCGACGTCCGTCACCATGCGCACTGCGTCACCGACGGTATTGACGAGATCCGTCTCGACCATCGATAGGGGCTCGAGACAATAGTGCAGTCGGCAGGCCTGGGCATGTTCGGCGGCGTGGCCGAGGCAGGCGCGGGCGCGTTCCCACGCCTGGGCATGGCTGGATCCCGGCGGCACCGAGCGCTGCTTGGGCGAACCGTGGACCAGATAGCGTCCGCCCATGAGCGCGCACAGCTCGATCAACCGTCTCATGACGTCGACGGTGCGCTGCCGCTGCGCGGCATCGGCGCTGACGATGGACAGGCCCGCCGGCGCGACCAGCAGCCAGTGCAGGCCCGAGATGAACAGGCCATGATCGCGCGCGACCCGTGCGCAGTCCCGCGCTTCCGCGTCCGTGATGCTCAAGGGGTCGGGCTTGAGCGTGAAGGGGGCGACTTCCAGGGCGTCGTAGCCCAGCTGGGCGGCCAGGCGGCACTGCGCCGGGAAATCCAGGGGCTGCAGCACTTCGTTGCAGAGCGCGATCTGCATGTGTGAGGCCGTTTTCATTCGGATGCCCCCCGTCCGATCAGGCTGCGCAGCCCCTGGCCGGCCATGGAAGCGGCGCGGCCGATGGCGCGGCGGACCGCAGGCACGTAGAGCAGGAAGGTGAAGATCGTGATGGTGGCCAGGACCAGGGCGATCGGCCGGGTGAAGAACGGGATCAGGCTGCCGTCGGAGAGCACCAGACCCCGGCGCAGGCTTTTGTCCAGCAGCGGTCCCAGGACCAGGCCCAGGACCAGGGGCGCCATTTCGTAGCCTCGCCTGCGCAGGAAGTAGGCGCCGATCCCGATGGCGACCATGACGTAGACGTCGAACAGCCGCGAGGCGACGGCAAACGAGCCCACGACGCACAGCAGGAAGACGATGGGCATCAGGATGTCGCGGGGGACTTTCAGGACCTGCAGCATGGGGCGCACGCCGAACAGGCCGAACAGCAGGATGGCGATGGAGGCCAGCGTGGTCATGGCCACCACCTGGTAGATAAAATCCGGGTGCTCGATCATCAGCATCGGGCCGGGCTGCACGCCGTGGATGATCATGGCGGCCATCAGCACCGCTGATGGCGCCGAGCCGGGCACGCCCAGGGACAGCACCGGGATGAGGTGGCCGGGAACAGAGGACATGTCGCCGGTCTCGGCCGCCATGAGGCCGTCGATGGAGCCCTTGCCGAACTGGTCCTTTTCCTTGCTGACGGCCTTGGCCGCCGCGTAGGAGACCCATGAGCCCGCGTCTTCGCCCACCCCCGGCAGCAGCCCTGTGAAGACGCCGATGAGGCCGGATCGCATGACGGTCCAGCGGTATCGGAACAGATCGCGCCAGCGTGGCAGGACCGAATCGGTGAGATCGTGGATCTTGCGCTCCACGGGGTCTGACAGCGCCATCAGGACTTCGGCCAGGCCAAAGGCGCCGACCAGGGCCGGAATCAGGGCAAGGCCGCCGGCCAGCTCTTCCGAGCCGAAAGTGAAACGGTCGTAGGCATAGAGGCTTTCTTCGCCGACCTGGGCCAGGAACAGCCCCAGCAGGCCCATCAGCCAGCCCTTGAGCGGGTCGCCGCCGACGATGCTGCCCGAGAGCGTGACGCCAAAGAGCGCCAGCCAGAAGAACTCGAAGGCGCCGAACTGCAGCGCGACGTCGGACAGCAAGGGCGTCAGCGTGGCCAGGAAGATGACGCCGAACAGCGTGCTGGTGACTGCGCCCGAGGTGGCGATGCCGATGGCGCGGCCCGCCTGTCCCTGCTGGGCCAGGGCGAAGCCGTCGGCGCAGGATGCCGCATTGGCCGCCGTGCCGGGGATGTTCAGCAGGATGGCCGTCCGTGATCCGCCATACAGGGCGCCGACGTAGGAACAGATCAGCACCAGGATGGCTTCATTGCCTTTCAGGTTGATGGTGACGGTGGTCAGCAGCGCAATCGCCAGCGTTGCGGACAGGCCGGGCAGGATGCCCATGATGAGCCCGACGAATGCGCCTCCCAGACCGTAGAGCAGGGTCATGGGTTCCATGAAGCTGAGGTAGGCAGCGCCCAGATCTTGCAAACCGTTCAGCATGTGCGTATCTCGTGAAAAAGGATGGCCATCGTCCCGTTCCTAAGGCAGGCGGACCAGGAAAAGCCGTTCGAATACCAGCCAGACAACCACCGATGAGCCCACTCCGATCAACAGTGCGTGGACGATGGCCTTCAGATTGAAGGGGTGGCGGCTTGTGTCCGGATGGAGGCGGTTCAGCGTCAGGATCGAGCCGGTGACGTAGATCGAGGACGCCAGCCAGAAGGGCAGGCCGTGACCGATCAGCACGATGCTGTAGCCGCAGCACAGGATGATCGTCAGCAGGACGCGCTTGCGCCGCAGATGGGCATGATCGTCGGCGACCGCCGCCGGGCCTGCAGGGTGGTGCCGATGGCGTTCCCAGCTGCGTATGGCCAGGATGGAGCCGACGATGATCATCCCCAGGCCCAGCAGGCCGGGCACCAGGCCCGGAATGGTGTAGGGGTTGATGTGCTGGTCTTCCAGTCGGCTCATGTTCCAGGAGGCGATGCAGATCGCCAGGCCCAGGACGATCCAGCCCAGTGCGTCATGCAGATCGGCCCGGGGTGAGGACTTTGCGTCGGGGGGCAGCCCCGCGTCCTGGGGCTTGTCGAGATCCGATGCGGGAACTGGGTCTGGAGCTTGCATGTTGGCCTCAGGGTTTGGGGATGCCGACGGTGTCCGGGGAAACCTTGCCCTTGCCGCTGTTGTAGATGTTCCAGGCATTCAACTGCACTGCCGGGAAGACCGCTTTTTGAGCGGCGTCTCCATACAGCGGGTCATAGACAGCGCCCCTGGACGTGGCGTATTTCTTCAGCGCAGCGTCCGACGGCATTTTCTCGGCCCAGATCTTTTGCAGGGTCTGGATGACGTTGTCAGGCACGCCCTTGGGGATGAAGATGCCGAAGTAGTTCAAGGGAGCCTGCAGGTTGGGGATGTCGTCGGACAATGATGGGATCGTTCCGTAGCCCTCCAGCTCCAGCGGCTTGTTGCCCACGACACCCACGGGGCGCAACCGTTTGCCGCGGATCATGTCGGCCTGCTCGACCGCCAGTTGCGAGGTCAGGTCGGTTTCACCGGCGACGGCGGCCAGGACAGCGGGATTGCCGCCGTCGTAGGACACTTCCTTGTATTTGACGCCGGTTGCGGCAACGATCCGGTCCATGGCCGCATGGCCTGCTGATGTGACGCCAGCGGTTGCCACGCTGATCTCTCCGGGCTTGGCCTTCATGGCGTCGATCAGTTCCTTGCCGGTCTTCCAGGGGCGCTGTGGATTGACGCCCAGGACCGAGACATTGGCCACATTCAGGAACAGATGCCAGTCCTTGATGCTGGCATCCAGCGAGCCCAGCGTCTGGTAGGCGCCCAGGTCCTGGGCGGCGCCCGCCGTCCAGGTGTAGCCGTCCTTGTCGGCCGTCAGTGCGTTGCGGGTGCCGATGGCGCCGGACGCACCGGGCTGGTTCACGATGACGATGGTCTGCCCCAGGACCTTTTCCAGTTCCGCCGCCGTGATGCGCGTGACCTGGTCGGTGGAACCACCGGCCGCCCAGGGCACGATCAGGTTGATGGGGCGCGTCGGCTTCCAGTCCTCTGCGCTGGCGGGGAGTGCGGTGGCCAGGACGGCGACAGCGGCCGCTGCTTGAAGGAATACACGCTTTTTCATCGGAGCTCTCCTTGTGGTTGCTCAGTGAATCCGGGCGGTAGTGTTGTCAGGTCAGCCACCGGCCGAGGTTTTTGGTGACAAATGCGTCATCCACCAAATGCGGGTAATCGTTATGCACCCGGGTCAGGGCTTGCGCCTGTCCGGGGCTGAGGCCTTCGTGCGGGTCCAGGCACCAGATGCCTTCGAACAGGCCCTGGCGGCGCAGGATTTCGTGGCAGCCAGCGATGCAGCCGCGAAAATCGTGCGCCACGTCGAACAGGGCGGCGTTGCAGTCCGTGATCTGCGGGTCCAGCGCCAGGAGGGCGGCATCGATCTGTTGCGCCCGGGCGGCATTCCGGATCCGTTGGAAGAGCTGCACGGCCCGTTCGGTCCAGACGCTCCAGTGGCCCAGCAGGCCGCCGCAGATGCGGACGGTGACCGGTTGGCCTTCGTGCACGAACGTGTACGGCGTCAGCAAGTCGAGCACGATATGGTCGTCATTGCCGGTGTACAGCGCGATGCGCTCTTGCGCTTTGGCCGCCAAGACGCCGCGCACGACATCCAGGGTGCGGTAGCGGTTGAAGGGCGCCATCTTGATCGCCAGCACGTTGTCGATCTCCGAAAAACGTTGCCAGAACGATTCGGACAGGAACAATCCGCCGACGGCGGGCTGCAGGTAAAAGCCCATGATGGGCATGACGCCGGCCGCCGCCCTGCAATGCTCGATCAGTTCTGTTTCGCTGGCGCCCGACAGCGCTGCCAGGCTCAGCAGTCCGGCGTGGTAGCCCAGGTCGCGGGCGGTGCGCGCTTCGTTCAGGGCCTGTGACGTCTTGCCCGCCAGGCCCGCCACCATGAACAGGGGACGGCGCCCGCCCAGGGGTGTCCAATCCTGGACGGTCCGCATGGCCAGCTCCAGCACGGGGCGATAGAGGCCGGATTCGCGGATGGCGAATTGAGTCGAGTGCACGCCGACGGCCAGGCCGCCGACACCCGCGTCCAGGTAATAGCGCGTCAGGGCCTGCTGTCGACGGGTGTCGAGGGCTCGGTTGGCGTCCAGGGCCAGCAAGTGGGCCGGAATTACGGTTCCGGCGCGCAGCGCCGCCAGGGTGTCGTCCGGTAAGGTGGCCCAGTGCATCATCGCGGCCTTGATTCAGTATTTGCCATCGCGTGCTTCGTAGTGCGTGGGTTTGTCCAGGCTGGCTCCGCCCCGGCGCACCCAGTCGGCGGTCCAGTCCAGCAGCCTGTCCAGCCCGACCTGGGGCGGGCCGAAAAGCCGGTCGGCCTGTGTGCAGTCGATCAGCAGCGCGCTGTCGGCTTCGGTGCCGGTGAAGCGGGGCTCTATGCCCAGGCGTTCGCCCAGCCCGATCGCCGCCTCGCGGATTGAGACCCTGGGGCCGCTGAGGTTCAGCGGCGACGTCGGGGTGTCGCAGTGCGCCAGCGCGCGCAGGGCCCGTTCGTTGGCGTCGCCTTGCCAGATGATGTTGGCGTAGCCCATGGCCAGATCGATGGCCTGGTGTTGCAGGACCTTGTTGGCCACGTCGTGCAGCACCCCGTAGCGCATGTCGATGGCATAGGACAAACGGAGCAGGCGCCCGGGTGTCTGGTGCTGGTGCGAGAAATACTGGAACAGTCGTTCCCGGGCGACGCAGGAGTTGGCGTATTCACCAACTGGTTCAAGCGCGCCGGATTCCGGGGTGCCGGCGCCATGGGTTTGCGTGAACGGATAGACGCATGCCGTGGAAAATACGACCAGGCGGGATTCTGAAAAGCGCTGAGCGACCAGCGCCGGAAGGTGGCTGTTCATCGCCCAGGTCAGCCATTCGCTGCCGGTGGAGCCAAATTTGCGGCCGGCCATGAAGATGATGTTGGGGGCGGCCGGCAGCCGATCGAGTGTTTCAGGATCGAGCAGATCGCCTGAAACGCAGTCCACGCCTTGCTCTTCAAGCTGGGTGCGCAGGCCGGGTTCGGAAAATCTGGCGACGCCGATCACGTGCCGATTGGGCGCGGCGCGCTTGGCCATGCGGGCCAGGGTCGGCCCCATTTTCCCGCCCACCCCCAGGATCATCAGGTCGCCGGGCACACGGCCCAAGTCATTGACCAGGGCCTCGGAGGGGCTGGACAGACAGTCTTCCAACTGAGAGACATCGTTGAAGCGGTGGGGCAGCGACATGGCATGTTCCCAAAGCGCGATGTCGTTATTTTCACCGTCCGGTGAATTGAATCAATACGGGTATTCCCTGGAAGGTGGCGTCTCCACCGAGACGATGGCGGGTATCGCGGCGCGGGTTCCGCATATGAAAAATCCCTGCTGCGGCGAACCGCAACAGGGATTTCCGAGGCTGCCCCCAGAGGCGAGTGAACGCCTGCCGGGGGCCGGGAAGGGATGGGCTTAGAAGCCGCCCATGCCACCCATGCCGCCCATGCCGCCCATGTCGGGCATGGCCGGGGCCGGCTTGTCTTCCACGATTTCAGCCACGGCGGCTTCGGTCGTCAGCAGCAGGCTGGCCACGGAAGCAGCGTTTTGCAGCGCGGTGCGCGTGACCTTGGTCGGGTCGATGACGCCTTGCTCGACCAGGTCGCCGTATTCGCCGGTGGCGGCGTTGTAGCCGAAGTTGCCTTCGCCCTTTTCAACCGCGTTGACGATCACGCTGGCTTCGTCGCCGGCATTGCTGACGATGGTGCGCAGCGGGGCTTCGATGGCGCGCAGGACCAGCTTGATGCCGGCGTCCTGGTCGGCGTTGTCGCCCTTGACCTTGGCCACGGCGGCCTTGGCGCGGATCAGCGCGACACCGCCGCCCGGGACGATGCCTTCCTCGACGGCTGCGCGCGTGGCGTGCAGGGCGTCTTCGACGCGGGCCTTCTTTTCCTTCATTTCGACTTCGGTGGCGGCACCGACGCGGATGACGGCCACGCCGCCAGCCAGCTTGGCGACACGTTCCTGCAGCTTTTCACGGTCGTAGTCCGAGGTGGCTTCCTCGATCTGCGCGCGGATCTGCTTGACGCGGGCTTCGATGTTCTTGGCATCGCCGGCGCCGTCGATGATGGTGGTGTTTTCCTTGGCCACTTCGATGCGCTTGGCCTGGCCCAGCTCGGCCAGGGTCGCCTTTTCCAGCGACAGGCCGGTTTCTTCGGAGATCACCGTGCCGCCCGTCAGGATGGCGATGTCTTCCAGCATGGCTTTGCGACGGTCGCCGAAGCCCGGGGCCTTGACGGCGGTGGTCTTCAGGATGCCGCGGATGTTGTTCACGACCAGGGTGGCCAGGGCTTCGCCCTCGACGTCCTCGGCCACGATCAGCAGCGGGCGGCTGGACTTGGCGACTTGTTCCAGCACCGGCAGCAGGTCGCGGATGTTGCTGATCTTCTTGTCGAAGATCAGGATGAACGGGTCTTCCAGGACGGCGACTTGCTTGTCCGGGTTGTTGATGAAGTAGGGCGACAGGTAGCCGCGGTCGAATTGCATGCCTTCGACGACGTCCAGTTCGTTTTCCAGCGACTTGCCGTCTTCGACGGTGATGACGCCTTCCTTGCCGACCTTGTCCATCGCGTTGGCGATGATTTCACCGACGGAGGTGTCGCTGTTGGCCGAGATCGAGCCGACCTGGGCGATGGCCTTGCTGGTGGTGCAGGGCTTGGACAGCTTGTGCAGCTCGTCCACGGCGGCGATCACGGCCTTGTCGATGCCGCGCTTCAGGTCCATGGGGCTGATGCCGGCGGCCACGTACTTCAGGCCTTCTTCGACGATGGACTGGGCCAGCACCGTGGCGGTGGTGGTGCCGTCACCGGCGTTGTCGGAGGTCTTGGAGGCGACTTCCTTCACCAGTTGCGCGCCGATGTTCTCGAACTTGTCCTTCAGTTCGATTTCCTTGGCCACGGACACACCGTCCTTGGTCACGGTGGGGGCGCCGAAGGAGCGGTCCAGCACCACGTTGCGGCCTTTGGGGCCCATGGTGGTCTTGACGGCATTGGCCAGGATGTTGACGCCACGGACGATGCGGGTACGGGCATCGTCGCCGAAATAAACTTGCTTTGCAGCCATGTTGAAATTCCTTGGGATTGAACGAAGCGGTGGCTTACAGGATCACGGCGAGGACTTCTTCCTCGCGGATGACGAGCACTTCCTCGCCATCGACCTTGACGGATTGGCCGGCGTATTTGCCGAACAGGACCTTGTCGCCGACCTTCAGGTCGACCGGCAGAACCTTGCCGTCTTCAGTCTTCTTGCCCGGGCCGACGGCCAGGACTTCGCCCTGATCGGGCTTTTCAGCGGCGCTTTCAGGGATGACGATACCCGAGGCGGTGGTGCGCTCGTTATCCAGACGCTTGACGATCACACGATCGTGCAAAGGACGCAGTGCCATGGAGGAACTCCTGTACGTAGAAATTGAGAGGTGCGGGGGCAAGGCAGTGTTGTTAGCACTCAACCCCATCGAGTGCTAATTATAGGGATGATTCGCGGCATTTCAAGGGGACCACAGGTGCCAGTTACATTTGGCTGCAGTGTGGTGGGATGGGTGCGAGACCCTTGGCCCGACTTCGGGAGCGTGTTTCTCCGGGGTTGTGATTACATCTCCGTCATGGTTGTAATTTTTTTAGGGATTTCCCGGATGCTTGTACAGGCCGCCCTGATTCATTTCAACAGCAACGAAAATTTTTAGAAATAGGTTTGCTGCGCCTCTTCCCCCAAGATGCATTGACTCGCTGCCCGAAAGGCGTAACTGGGCCCCGAGTCTAAATCACTTAGCTATATGCCCGCCCGTGTACGGCAGACGTATTTCGATGTCCCGTCGATTTACTTGCCTGCGTGCGACCTCTTGTACTGGACGCTCTAAGTTCAGGCCCGATATCCATCACTACAGGAGAGCCCCGAATGGCTGTTTTTACCATCGCTCCGATAGGAACCTGCCGCATCCACACGCCGCTGCGCGATGCCGTGGGACGCTACCCGATCAAGCTTCAACTCGGCCGCAACTACGGCTTTGTGCACACGGCCGCCGAAGCGCTCCAGCAGGCGCGATTCATGTTCAATCAGGCCGACATTCCCGCAGACGTCCAGCGTCTGATCTTCCGGCCTTCGAATGGCGAGCAGGCCCGCCGCGGCACGCACAAGCCGGCTGACCTGTACATGGTCGAGCTGTCTTCTCGCAAGCTCCTGACCATTGGCGGCTTTCCCATCCAATCCAACTACCTGGTCCGCTACTTCAGCGAGTTCTTCGCTGATCGGGCGCGTACCCGGCAGTTCTGGTCCATGGCCAACGCCGATCGACTTGTGGAGCGCCGCGCCGTCCTGGACCAGGATCCGGCCTTCAACAGCCTCAACGCGGACGACCGGGACTTGCTCGCCCGCATCGTCAGACGCGATCAGACGGACGAGGAGATCGAGCAGGAAATGCGCCAGCTCGTCGAATTGCTGGACAGGGACAAGGTCGTGTTCGTCACGCACGTCAACGCCACGACGCCGGACAACGTGACCATCGAACAGCGGGCCCAGCTGATCGCTGCCGTGACTGCCGCTGCCCAGCGTCTCGGCGTGCCTTGCTACGACCCGACGCCACTGATGAACAAGATCGGCCAGGCCGATGCGATGGAGGACGGCGGGCTCGACCTGACGCACTACACCCCCGTCTTCGCCGAACGCCTGTACACGGACTGGTACAGGAACTTCATGCGTCCGCGGATGGGAGCGTCCGCCCCGCAGCCCGTGGTGCACAAGCTTGCCGCCGACGAGAGCGCAGAGCATATCGAAAGGCTCTGGGATTCCGGTGATCTGCGGGATGCCTCGCGCCGCGTGCGCGAAGTGCTGCGCCGCTACCCCCAGTTGCCCGATCATGTGCTGCTGTTCGCACGGATCCAGGAAGAATTGGGCGATTACGAGGGCTCGCTGGCGCTGCTGGACAGCATGGACGGAGCCCTGGCATCGGGCAGCAAGGCCGAGCAGGTCCTCATGCGAAACAAGTTCAAGCTGGGCCACCATGACGTGGCGTACTCCTTGGCGGCCAGCCTGTTGGGCGACGAGATCGAGACGCCGGAAATCGTCCGGATCGCGGCGGTGTCTGCAGGCCATCTGGGCTACGTGGACGAAAGCCTGGGCATGTGGAAGCAGTTGTTCCGCATCTCCTCGTCCCAGGACGCGATGGCGGTGGAAGCGGCCGACACAGTGCTTGCGCTGCTGCAGGCTGCCGGGGACATGGCGGCAGCCATCCGCTGGGTTCATGAGGTCCGCGCGGCGCTCCCCGGCTATGGTCGCGGCTTCGCGGTGCTGTGGCGCGATCGCCTGCTGGCCGGCGACCGCGACGCGCTGCGCGGCCTGGCTTCGGAGCATCCCTCGCTGGATGACGCGGACGCCCTGGAGCTGGTCAAGGAAGCCTCGTGGCGAGGTTGCATCATGGCCGCCGCAACCCTGGCGGCGTCCTGCGGCCTGGTCAGGAGCAAGCAGGAGGAAATCGGCGCATGGCTGCGGGCGCAGTCTTCGACCTGGGCCGAGGAAGGCAATCGCGCGCTGGAGGAGGGGCGCCTGCGCGACGCGGCCGAGCAGATCTGCGCGCACCGCCTGCTCAATCCCGACGTGCTGGCCGGTGCGCGGGCGCAGCGGGCATTTGAACGCGCGATGCGTCTGGGCGTTCGCGCCGCGCTGGTGGCGGGCAATCACAAGGAAGTGATCGACCTGACCAACCTGGCCATCGACACCAATGTGGATTTCCCCGAGCTGCATGCCATGCGGGGCCGCGCCGCCGATGCGCTGGGGGACCAGAAGACCGCGATGCGGCATCTGGAGCAGGCTGCGGCCGGCGAATCCGCGCCGCTCAGCGCCAAGCTGTACTTTGCGCGGGTCGCATTCAAAGGTGGCTGGTTCGGCGAAGCCATCGACGCGTACAAGGATGTGCTCGCCCACGCGTCCGCCGACCAGAGCGTCCGGGACGAAGCAGAGCGCCAGCTCGGCAGGCTGGGCCCGCGTGCGATCCGCAGCGCCCGCCAGATATTGTCCCAAGGGGATCATCAGGCCGCCTGGAACCTGCTGGATCGCGTCGCCCGGTCGTGGCCCGAGATGGCGGAAGTGGCTCACGAAAAGCGGCGCATCCTGGCCTATCTGTATGCCGAAGCGCGCGCACTGGAATCGTCGAGCACGACCGAGCGCCTGGACTTGGGCGAACGCATCGTGAGGCTCGTGCCCGATGATCCCATCGGCCTGCGCCTGGCGGCCGTGGGCGCCATGCGCCTGCGCCGCTTCGAGCAGGCCTTGCCGTACTGGAAAAAGCTGCGGGAACGGGCCGAGAGCCCGGGACAGTTCGATCGTTACATCGAGCGCTGCACGGTGTGGATCGACAAGCTCAATCGGAGAAAGGCGGCATGAGTTCGCCACTGATTGCCGAGCAAGGGGAGGCCTCGTCCGATCTTCAACAGGTTCAAGCGCAGTTGGCGGACATCGTTGCAGGGTCGGGCCGGGTTCAAGTCGCACAGGAAAATCTGACTCGGGCCCAGGCGCTGGCCGAGCATCACATGGAGGACTCGAAGGTCCGCTTTCTGCTGCTTCGCTTGCAGGAGTTGGCGGGCCTGAACGAGGGCATGGCCGAGCAATGGGCGACCTTGCTGCAGCAATGCCCGGACGATCTGCATATTGTCCGCCATTGCGCCACGCGCCTCGTGAAGGAACGGCGCGTTGAAGAGGCCCTGTCGCTGGTCGATCGCCATCTGCCCGAGTCGAAGAGTAATGCCGAGCGCCTGTTCGCGCGGGCGAAGCTGCTGGGCGACATCCGCGCGCACGAGCAGTCCGACGCCCTGTTCCGCCGCCTGATCTCGCAACACACGGATCGCAACATGCGGGCCGAGTTTGCCAAGCGCCTGCGCAAACGTGGCCTGCTGGCCGATGCGTTCGAGGTGATCGCGCCGGTGGTCAAGCACCTGGCGCCCGGCAGCAAGGCGGCCGAACTCGCCGAGGGACTGGCCAGTGATTATGCGTTCTACCAGCGCTTCGAATCCGAAGAAGCACTGGCGGGAAAAGACGTCCGGATCGTGTCGATGAAACATGCGATCCTGCACTTTCGCGACCGGAAGATCGCCGAACATGCGCTGGACAAGTCCGTCTCGGTAGCGCTGGTCACCGGCAGCCTGGGCCCCGGCGGCGCAGAACGGCAACTGACGCGCCTGGCCGGCGAGCTGACCCGCATGGCCAAGTCCCGCCGCCGACGGCCTTCCGCCGATATCCCGCTGCGGCCCAAGAAGGTCGAGGTGCTGGTCAAGCAGCACACCGAGCCGACGGGCTCGCCCAAGAAGCAGGACGATTTTTTCCTTCCCGTCCTGGTCAAGGCGCATATTCCCGTCACGGAGATCAACCGCTTGCCGGCCGTCTCGGTGTCCCACCAGACCGTTCCCGCAGGAAGCCTGGCCCGTCTGCTGGAACAATTGCCCCCGCCGGTCCACTATGGCGTGACGCGGCTTGCGCCGGTGCTGCGGGCCAATCCGTTCGACGTGGTGAGCCTGTGGCAGGACGGCACCTGCCTGTTCGGCGCGCTGGCGGCGTTGCTGGCGGGCACGCCGACCATCCACCTGGTGTTCCGCGGCTTGCCGCCGAACATCCGCAAGGATCGCTTCCGCGCAGAGTATCCGGAGCTGTACCAGGCCCTGGCCCAGGTGCCGGGGGTGGTCTTCGTCAGCAACAGCCGCAAGGCTGCGCAAGCGTACTCGGAGTGGCTGGACATTCCGATCGAGCGCTTTCACATCCTGTACAACGGCGTGCCCGAGCTGCCGACCGACGCGTCGGACGCCGACAAGGAAATGTGGAAGGCCTTCCACGCAAGCACGGACGACGCCACGGAAACGATCGGCGGCGTATTCCGGCTGGAACCGGACAAGCGGCCACAGCTATGGATCAAGCTGGCCGCGCTGTACCTGAAGGAGCGACCGCATGCGCGCTTCGTCATCGTGGGCGACGGGCGTTTGCGCGAGAACATCGAGGCGCTGGCGCAGGAGCTGCATGTGAACGACCGGCTGTTGCTGGTGGGCTTGTCCAATCACGTCGGCTATTGGTATTCGCAGATGGACGCCAGTGTGCTGCTGTCGCGCTACGAAGGCTTGCCCAACGTGCTGATCGAGGCTCAGTTGCAGGGGGTTCCCGTGGTCTCGACGCCAGCCGGCGGCGCGGGCGAGTGTTTCGTGGAGAACGAGACGGGCCACCTGCTCAGCGACGTCGTTCATCCGGATCTGCACGAGGCGTGCGAGAAGGTCACATCGATGGTGGACAAGGTACGCAGCAACGAGGACTTGGGGGCGCACAGCCGCCGCCGGGCGCAGAAGCTGTTTTCGCTCGAGGCAATGCTCACCAAATTCCTGAGCCTGTGCATGCCCGGCATGTCCGAGCACGACGATCGTGTCGATCTCGCGCCGGCCATGGGCCTGATGCGGGCGTGATGGGCGATGGGGCTTTTTTTAAGCTGCTGGAGTGGAAGGATCATTATGCAAGTGAAAGTCCTGAACCCGGACGTGCGGCGTCACACAACCCTGATCATGCTGCTGCTTGCCGCACTGATGCTCACGGGTTGCCAACTGCCGCGGTCCGGCCCCATGCTGAGTGAAATGACGGGGGCTCACGATGACAAGGATGTCATCGTGATGCCCGTGTCGCGCGAACTCGCACAGCAGAGCCGTGAGCCCGAGGTGTCCGATTTCCCTGCGCGCTACCGTGACCTGACGCAAGCGGGATTCGACCGCCTGGTGCCCGGCGACGGCATCAACATCAAGGTGTGGGAACGCGGTGGCCTGGGCGTGTTTGCGTCGGACCCGTCCGGTGTGAGCGATCTGGGCAACCATGAAGTCGACCGCTCGGGCCATGTCTCGTTTCCCATCCTCGGCAAATTCAGGGCCGAGGGCCTGACCCTCGGGCAGCTGCATGACGCCGTGATGGAGCGCCTGAGTACGCTTGTCGTTGGCGCAGACATCAGCGTGACACGCGTGGCCGACGAACGCGGCCAGATGGTGACGGTGCAGGGGAACCTGACCAAGCCCGGCATGTATCCCATCACGCAGACATCCCAGCGCCTGAGCAGCGCGTTGGCGCAGGCGGCGCCGGTGCAGGAGAATCCCGAGCAGCTGATCATCAGCCTGCGCCGCAACCACCAGGTGGCATCGGTGCGGCTGTCGGATATCTACCGGAACCAGAAAAACGACATCCTGTTGCGGGCGGGCGACGTCATTACTGCCTATGAATCCAAGGAGTTCCTGACCGTGTTGGGGGCGGCCGGCACTCAAGGGCGCGTGGCCATCAGCAAGCGCAATTACAGCGTGCTGGATGCGCTGGCGGATTCCAGGGGGCTGGACGACAAGTTGGCAGATCCGCGTTCCGTGTTCCTGTTCACGCCCGCAAAGGCCGGGGTGGACGGCAAGCCGGACATGCTGCCCGTGGTCTACCAGTTCGACCTGACCCGTCCGGAGCAGGTGGCGCTGGCGCGCGAGTTCACGGTGCACGAAGGCGAGGCGATCTATATTTCGGACGCGCCGTTCACGCAGGTGCAGAAGGTCTTGTCGGCCTTCCGCTTCACGATGAGCGCGGGCTTCAGTGCCACGAAAGCCATCGGCAGTGATGCGGGCGCCAGCTCGTCGTCGCTATCCCCATAGCATGTCGATGGGTAACGAGGATCGGATCAAGAGCTGGCGATCGCGCCGGAAAGACGGCCGCTACACGGTAGGGTCCGGCGTTGCCGACTGGCGGCTGGATCCGGCCTCGCTGTTCGAGGCCCAGGCCGCGCCGGCTGTGCTGTTCAAGCCCTTGCTCGCCCGCCTGCAGGGTGCGCCGCACGATTCCGTGGCGGCCCGGCGGGCGGTGTATGAGGCAGTGCAGGCGGAACTGGAGGCGGAGATCGCGCGCAGCGCAGTCGATGAAAACCTGGCCGATTTTTCCCGGCGGCGCCTGCGTATCATCGTGCGCCTCCTGGAACAGGACATCCGCGCGGGCGTGCCGGTATTCGAACCGGGCTACATGCCGACCAGGCTGGTGGCCGAGGACGAGCGCCTGGCCGCAGCGCATGCGCTGCGCGCGGAACGACGCAAGCAGGACAAGGCGCGCGAAGCGCGGCGCCATGCGTCACGCAACGACATTGCGCTGGAAATCGAGGTGGCGCAGGACGAAGCGGGCGACCTGGCGATCCTGCGGGACCGTCTGCACACCTTGCATGAAGGGTACTCGCCCGGCAGGGCCGGCCAGGCCCGCCCTGCCGGGCGCACACTGATGGCGATGTTCATCTACCAGCTGCGTGTGATGCAAGGCGAGAGCCGCATCGCTTTGGTGTGGGCGCTGGTAGGCCCCGTGGTGCTGCTGACCTTGATTTCGTCGCTGTATATCCTGATGGGGACGCATTACATCCTGGGCATGGACGTGCAGACGTTCGCGATGTTGGGGGCGACGACCTGGATCATGTTCCGGCAGATCGCCTTTCGCAGCAGCACGGCCTATGTGTCAGCCCGAGGCCTGCTGAACTTCCAGGGCGTCACGCCGTTGATGTGCGCCCTGGTGCAGGCGCTGATCTATGTGTCGGTCTATCTGGTGGTGTTTGCGGTGTTGATCGGTGCAGGCCACGCGCTGGGCTACATCACCTTGCCGATCAGTTGGGCCGGCTTTCTTGCTTTCGTAGTGCTGATGGGGTGTTGCGGCGCGGCCATGGGGCTGCTGTTCGGGACGATCGCGACCTTCTGGCACTTCTTTCTGCGGCTTGCGCCGATCATCGAACGTTTCCTGCAGATTTTCGCGGCCGTCTTTTTCGTATCGGAACAGTTGCCGGAGCAGTTGCGCCCGTGGGTGCTCTGGTCGCCGTTCGCGCATGGCATGCAACTGCTGCGTTCGGCGTACTTCCCGGCGTACCAGTCGCACGATGCCAGCCTGGGCTATTTCCTGACCTCGCTGGTGTTCCTGATGGTGGTCGCCCTGATGGCCGAGCGCCTGGCCCGCCCCAATGTCCAGCCGATGTGAGGTAGATCCTGTGCGAGGGAAGATGATCCAGCTCAATGGCGTGACCGATGCGCCCCATGTCTTTGGCAGCAGGCAATCGCTGCTGGTCAATGCCAGCCTGGATATCCCGGTCGGACGTTATGCCTTGCTGTCGTCCGTGCCCGAAATGCATCGGCAGCTGGTGGACGTGCTGTGCTGCCTGCGCCCGCCTCTCCAGGGTTTCGTCAAGCACGCTGGCAACGTGTCGTGGGCGATCGGCCGGCAAGGCTTCATCCGCGGCAAGGCGACCGGCCTGAGCATGATCGATTTCGTCAGCGAGATGTACGAGATCGATGCGGATGCGGCGTACGAACTGGTTGCCGACCTGATCAGCGATCCCGGCTGCCTGGCCAAGCCCATGGAGCATTGGCCGCTCTACATACGGCAGGAGTTTTCATTCGCGCTGGCGCTGGCGCCGGCGTTCGATGTCTACGTGATCGAAGGGAGCATTCCCTTCGAGCCCTGCCGTTTCACCCGGCTCTGGCTAGCCCTGTTCGAAGAACGGCTGGTGAGCCGGACTCTCATTTTCTCCAGTTACCGCCAGAATCAGTTGGCGGACTATTGCTTCAAAGGCTTGATCTATGAACGAAGCGCACTCCGCATCGACGACGACCTCGACCAATGCCTCCAACGATATCCCCCGCGACGATCGCGCAGCGACTCTGGAACACGCGGGGACGACTTCGGAGGCGGCTTCGACGAGGGCCAGCTCGGGTTCTGAGTCCGGGTCGGAAATCGAACGCCGCCGCCGCGAGCGGCAGTCGGCGCTGCGGGAGCGTCGCCGCCGGCGCTGGATCAACGCGCTGATCGTCGTCGCGCCGGTGGCGCTTGCGCTGGTCTACGTGTGTTTCGTCGCCACGCCGCGCTACGAGGCGGAGTCACGGTTCTTCGTGCAGTCGGCATCCGGTCAGCAAGGTGGCGCAGGTGCGGCGGCCAGTCTGCTCACCACGGGGAATTCAGGCGGCATGCTCGGTGGCTTCGTGGACGGGTGGGCGGTTGCGGACTTCATCAGGTCGCGCGATGCGATGCAGCGGCTCGACCAGAAGGTTGGCCTGCGCCATTATCTGACCAACACCGGATGGGACCCGCTCAATCATCTTTCCGAGGATTCCAGCGAGGACGCGCTGTATCGCGCCTACCAGGCGTCGGTGCAGGTCTCGTTCAATGCCTTGGAGCAGATCGATGTGCTGCGGGTCAGCGCGTTTTCCCCGGAAGACGCGGCCACGCTGTCCCAGGCGCTGATCGGCCTGGCCGAGGAATTCGTCAGCACCATGAACGAGAAAGGTGTCACCGACAAACTGACGGTGAGCCGGGAGTCAGTCGGGCTGGCAGAGCAGAAGGCGCTTGCAGCCCGGGACGCGCTGACGACATGGCGTACGGCCCATGGAAACGTCGACCCCGCTGCCACGGTGTCGATGCTGCTGGATCTGTCCAGCCAGATCGAAGGGGAACTCAGCACCGCGCAGATCAGGTTGGACAAGATCCAGGCCCTGGGCAACAAGAACCACTTCATGCTCAAGCCGGCCGAAATGCAGGTCGCTGCCCTGAAAAAGCGGCTCAAGTCGGTGCGCTTTCGCCTGAGCGGAGGCGGCAATGCGGAAGTCAAGCAGCTCAAGCCCTACGAGGCGTTGCGCAATGCCCAGGCATTCGCGGATTCCAACCTGACCCTGGCGCAGCAATCGTACCAACAGGCCATGACGGACGCTTTGCGCCTGCAGCGGTACCTGTCGATCATTGCGCAACCGGTTCCCACGGACCGGCCCAGCAGCCCGCGCACGGGTCTCCTGTTGTTGCAGGCACTGGCGCTGGGCTTTGTGCTTATGTTCATCGCCCGCGTGGCGCTGGCTTTGTTGAGAGGACTCCGTCATGGTTGACACAGCTATGGAAAGTCGCCCGCGTGCGGCGGGTGCTGATCCGCAGGGCGCCATCGCCCGCTTGCGCGACATCATCGGGCAGATCCGCGACGCGGCCGACCCCGAGCGCGACATGGCCGCGCTCGAACCGGCGTTGCGACAGGCCAGGGACGGCTGGCGTGATGTCCGGCGATTGCTGGTTTCGCCCTTCGTGCGCGAGGGGCGGTTCGGGCCCGCGATCGCCGCGCTGGGCGTGCTGATCACCGTCCATCCCTCGCGTGTCGAAGACCGCCGCCTGCTCGCCAGCCTTTTCGGACGCATGGAGCAGTGGGACAGGGCGATTGCCGAGGCGGATGTTGCCGCCGGCATCGAGCCTGGCAACGCGGCCCTGCATGCCGCGCGGATTCAGTTGCGCGTGCAGGCGGGCCGGGTGGCCGAGGCGGCCGACGTTGCCCGCGCGACCCTTGCCCTGGCTCAAAGCGAGCCCGGTGACGCGTACTCCTGGATGATGGCTTTCGTGCGCAATGGCGATGTGGCCCAGGCGGCAGTCGTCGCGGCAGCACTGGACCCGGACACTCTGCCAAACGGACGCATGGCGACGATGGCGGTGCGCGCCCTGATGGAGGATGGCCGCACGGTGGCGGCGATCCGGCTGGGTGACGCCGCGCTTCGCGCGGGCCACGATTGCGCGGCGCTGCGCTCGTCGCTGGGGCTCTCGCATCTGCGGCGCGGCGCAGACGAAGATCGCAAGGTGCATGCGGTGGCACATTTCGAGGCCGGCTTGCAGATGGCGCCGGCGGATGTGCGGCTGCTGACGCTGTATGGCGAAACCCTGCTGCGTGCTGGCCGCTACCAGGAATCGGTGGCGCCGCTGGCGCAGGCCCTGGAACTGGCGCCGGAACTGGAACAGACGCGCGCCCTGTATGCCCGCGCGCTGCGACACACCTTGCAGTATGACGATGCGGCTGATCAGTGGATGAGACTGGTCCGGAAGTCTCCGGACAAGCTGCTGTGGCAGCGGGCCGCCATCGGCGCGCTCACGCAGGCGGGCCGCCAGGAAGAGGCAGAGGCGCTGTTCTCGCGATACATCGCCACGCGCAGCGCGCGGCTGCCGGGCACGTTTCAGGAAGCTCTGGCCCGCATGGAAGAAAAACTGGATACCGCGCCTATTCCGCAGGCGCGGCTGGATTGGGCCTGGTCGCTGCGCGGCGATACGTCCACCGATCGCGCGTCCTGGGAGCGCCGGGCGCGCTGGGGCCATATGATCGACCACCTGCTGCTCGACTGGCTCGAATGCCGCGAGGAGCGCGCCGAGGAGGCCATGTATTTGCTGGGCGAACTCGATACCGGAGAGCGTTTCTTTGCGCCACTGCTGGCGGCCGGGCGTGGTGTCGTGGTCGCCACGGCGCACGTGGGCCCCATGTACGCCGGCTTGATGGCCATGGAGCTGGTGGGTATCCCGTCCCGCTGGTTGGCGACGGCACCCAGCATCGCTCAGAGCAGCTATTCCGAGGCGCTGATCTCTACCGCCGACCAGACCGAGGCCCAGGTTGCCAAGGCCTGCATGCGTGCGATCAACGAGGGCTACGTGCTGTGTCTGGCCATCGATGGGGCAATCAATCCCGCCGCGCCGCGCACAACCTTCGAAGGACAGGACGTGACGTACTCCGGTTTTGCGTCTCATCTGGCATATCGCCTGAACGTGCCGTCGGTGTTCTACGTGCCCCGCTGGGAGAGCGGACGCATGTCCTACACATTGGAGATGCTGCCATCGCCCGATTCGGGCGAGGATGCCCAGACCTACTCGCAGCGCTGGCAGGCAGCCTATTTCGCACATCTGCGGGAACACTTGGCCAGCGAGCCGGAGAACCTGCGCCTGAGCGGCGGCATCTGGCGCCATGTGACGTCTGCCGATCGGTCCGCGCAAGCGTAGATGGTGGCTTCGATGTTTGCGCGAAAGAATGCGACGACCTGGTTGCTGGTGCTGGCCGCGCTGTATGGCGGCCTGGCGGTGGCCGGCGAACGGTGCGCGGCCCCGGATGAACACTGTCCATTCGTGTCCGCGTTGCTGCAGCAGCGCGAAGGCTATGGCGCCAAGGCCACGGGCGGGCTGGGCGGCAAGTTCATCCAGGTGACGTCCGACCAGGATGCCGGGCCCGGGACGCTGCGCGCCGCGCTGGAGCAGGCCCGCACAGGGCGAACGTGGATACGGTTTGCCTCCGACATGACCATCGTCCTGGAGTCGCAGTTGCGCGTGCCGTCCAACACGACCATCGACGGACGCGGCAAGCGAGTGGTATTGATAGACGACGGCCTGGGCGTGTATGGAAGCCGGAACGTCATCCTGACGCATCTGACGATCGACGGCCGCCTGAACCGGTTGACGCAAGCCGTGAACGTCGCCAACGACAGCCGCAACGTCTGGGTCGACCACATGGACCTGTCGCGCATGTCCGACCGCCTGCTGAACGTGAAGAACGGATCGACGGATGTGACGATCTCGTGGACCAAGTTCCACAACTCGAACAAGGTCATGCTGCTGAACAACATCACGTCGAAGAACCTGTTTCACCACTACGCGCGCGATTCGATCGCGCGCGTGACGCTGCACCACAACTATTTCTTCAACACCGTGCAGCGCAATCCCAGAGCGCAGTTCGGCACGTTCCACTTGTTCAACAACCTGGTGGAGAACTGGGATTTCTATGGCATGAGCTTCAGCCTGGAGGCCAAGGCTCTGGTCGAAGGAAACATCTTCAACAACGACTCCCGGCGCAAGTGCGTGGAGCCTGCGTTCTTTCCCACGGTGGAAGGCATCGATGTGAATTACTGCCGCTATATCCCCATCGCACCCCAGCGCAGTGCGCTGGGCAACGGCGAATCCGATCGCAAGGCCTACGAGAGACTGAAGCCCCTGTACGGCTATACCCGCGACTACAAGGCCTTTCTGCGCTTGAAAGACAACCTGTATCTGGGCGATGCAAAGCCCGTGTTGCAGGATTACCGGCCCGAATTGGTTCCGACGCCTCCGTACTGCTACGGTTATGAGAAACCGACCCAGGACCTGGCCGAGAGGATACGAAAATTTGCGGGCAACACGTCCGTGGATATCCCGTTGCCTGAATCGCGCGCAGTCGTGAGTTGTCCGGATTGAAGCGCGAAGCGCCTTGAGCGGGGAAACTCCGGCGGGTGCCATGGCACGGGCGTTTGTTACAGCTCGAAGTGCGGAATCCGGCACTGCCGGTGTACTGTAGGCAGGCTTCTCATCGAAAATCAGGCGGGGCAGGGTCCGCGCCATCAGAAGGAGAATGAACATGGGAATGACACACAAGATCGCCCTGGCTGCAGCCTTGGGCCTGAGCGTGGCGACCCTGGCGGGTTGCTCTGTCGCCAATCATCAGGAATCCGTGGGCGAATACGTCGATGGGTCGGTGGTGACCACCCGGGTCAAGGCCAGCATCGCCGATGACCTGGGGGCGGGCCCTGCGGCCAACATCAATGTGAAGACCATTCAGGGCGGCATCGTCCAGTTGTCGGGCTTTGCCAAGACCCAGAAGGAAAAGGACCGTGCCGGCCAGGTTGCCAGCACGGTCCATGGCGTCAAGGAAGTCCACAACAATATCGTCGTGGCCCCCTGATCGTCCAGGACTCGGCGGCTTGCTCCGGTGCAACGCAGGTTCCGGAACAAGCCGCCGATCGCGCGCCGGGAAGGCGCGGGAAGATGAGCCGGATGCCGGCTACAGGCGCCGTCCGCTGATCAGACGCACCAGAATCATGATCACGGCGATGACCAGCAGGATGTGGATGAAACCGCCGATGGTGTACGAGCTGACCAGCCCCAGCAGCCACAGGATCAATAAAACGACGGCGATGGTATAGAGCATGAATATCCCCTTCTTGTTATGGCTGAATATCGCCGGACAACCGCTTGCGTGAATGCAAATCGGCTGGCCGGGTGTCGTGCGGAATCATTGCGAGGCGTTTCCGCCGGCGGCGGGGGCTGGCGAGCCCAGCGGGGAAGAAGGCGGCTGCGTCTGCTGCTGCTTCAGTTGGGACTGCTGCTCAGCCTGTTCCTGCTTGGCCTGCTTGTCGGCCAGTGTCACATAGGCCGGAGCTTTTTCCAGTTCTCCCTTGCTCATGTGCACGACGGCGGTCTTGGCCTGGGTGTTGAATGCCACCTTGTCCAGCGGCACCCCCACGTTCTTGGCGCCGATCCCCAGGAAGCCGCCTACGCCGATCAGCACGTTGACGGTCTTCTGGTCCTGGTTCAGCACCAGGTCGGTGATCTTGCCGATGTCCTCGGCCTTGTCGTCCGTGCCGTTCCTGACCGGCATGCCGATGAGATTGCTGGCCAGCACCTGGGATGCTTCCTGCTGGCTGGTCGATGCAGCGCCGGATGCGCCCATGGTTGCCGGCGCTGGAGTGGAAGCAGTGCCTGAGCCGGTCTGGGCAAAGCCGGTTCCGACCAACGTCATTGACATCACGGCCATTGCGGCCAAAGTGTGTTTTGCTTGCATAAGACGTATCCTCCGTAAAGTGAGAAGGCAGTGCTTTCACGCTACCCCCCGCCTTTCTAGGCCGTCAACGACGAGATGACTTGAACTGTTAGCAATTATTCAGCTGCCGTTTTCCGGGCGGTCCGGGCTGAAAACCGGCTAAAAGACGGTGAAATGCCCGCCATCGGTCATTTGCAATCCCGGATATGATATTCAGGCAGGGGAAATGGGAACCCATCTTTAAGATGTAGGTACGATTCCGGAGGTCTTGTTGCACGTTCTACCGGCTCGCTGATAGTCAATTCCAATCACGACAATAAAAACTATCAATTTTACTTATCAATAGGGATTGCCTACACTAGCTCCTGTAGCCACTGAGGCAACGTCCCGAACCAACCACAAGGAGTCCTTATGTCCCTGATCAACACCACGATCAAGCCCTTCAAAGCCACTGCGTATCACAATGGCAAGTTCGTCGAGGTCAGCGACCAGACCGTCGCCGGCAAATGGGCGGTGTTTGTGTTCTACCCTGCCGACTTCACGTTCGTGTGCCCGACCGAGCTGGAAGACCTGGCCGATCATTACGCCGAATTCCAGAAGCTGGGCGTGGAAGTCTATTCCGTGTCCACCGACACCCATTTCGCCCACAAGGCCTGGCACGACACGTCCGACGCCATCAAGAAGGTCAACTACCCGATGATCGGCGATCCGACCCACGCGCTGTCGCGCAACTTCGACGTGCTGATCGAAGAAGAAGGCATCGCCCTGCGCGGCACCTTCGTGGTCAACCCGGCCGGCGAAATCAAGGTTCTGGAAATCCATGACAACGGCATCGGCCGCGACGCGTCCGAACTGCTGCGCAAGGTCAAGGCTGCCCAATACATCGCCAGCCACCCGGGTGAAGTCTGCCCGGCCAAGTGGGAAGAAGGCGCCAAGACCCTGACGCCCTCCCTGGACCTGGTCGGCAAGATCTGATCCCCATCGCCTGAGCGGCGTGCGGCGGCAGGAGCCGCCGATACGCCGGGCATTCTGTCTGGCTGGACCACACGGAATGCGAATGATGCGATCGCGGCCCGGCTGCGGGCGGGCCGCCCATTTTTTCTCCCCATGCGTTTGATTGGGCAGTGCCATAATGGCCTGTCCGGGGGAAGTTTTTTCCAAAAAGGTGTGAACTATGCTGGATGCAAACCTCAAAGGACAATTGGGAACCTATCTCGAGCGGGTCACGTTGCCCGTCGAGCTGCGCGCCTCCCTGGATGGAAGCACCCAGGCGCAGGAATTGCGCGTCTTTCTGGAAGAAATCGCCAGTCTGTCCGACAAGCTGTCCCTTTCCGAAGTCGCGGCCTCGGATGGCCGCAGCCCTTCGTTTGAAATCGCCCGGGCGGGCAGTGATGTCGGCGTGCGTTTCGCCGGGATTCCTCTGGGTCACGAATTCACCTCGCTGGTCCTGGCCTTGCTGCAGGTTGGCGGTCATCCGCCCAAACTCGACGACTACGTGATCGAACAGATCCGCGCCTTGCCGGGCGATTACCAGTTCGAAACCTATTTTTCCCTGTCGTGCCAGAATTGCCCGGACGTGGTCCAGGCGCTGAACGCGATGTCGGTCGTCAACCCGCGCATCCGTCACGTGGCCATCGATGGCGCGCTGTTCCAGGACGAAGTGCAGAAACGCGAAATCCTGTCGGTGCCTGCGGTGTTCCTGAATGGCGAATTGTTCCATCAGGGCCGCGCCGGGGTCGAGGAATTCCTGGCCAAGCTGGATGCCGGCAACGACGACGCCAAGGTCGAAGCCCTGAATGCCCGCGAGGAATTCGACGTGCTGGTTGTGGGCGGCGGTCCTGCCGGCGCTGCGGCAGCCGTCTATGCGGCCCGCAAGGGCATCCGCACGGGTGTGGTGGCCGAACGCTTCGGCGGCCAGGTGCTCGATACCATGGCGATCGAAAACTACATCTCGGTGCTGGAAACCGAGGGCCCTAAATTTGGCGTCGCGCTGGAACAGCACGTCAAGGCCTACGAGGTCGACATCATGAACCTGCAACGGGCCACCAAGCTGGTGCCGGGCAAGTCCATCCAGGTCGAACTGGCCAGCGGCGCCGTGCTGAAGGCCAAGAACGTCATTCTGTCCACAGGCGCGCGCTGGCGCCAGATCAACGTGCCGGGCGAGGACGAATACCGCAATCGCGGCGTGGCCTACTGCCCGCACTGCGACGGTCCGCTGTTCAAGGGCAAGCGCGTGGCGGTCATCGGCGGCGGCAATTCGGGCGTCGAAGCGGCAATCGACCTGGCCGGGATCGTGGGCCATGTCACGCTGGTGGAATACGGCGACGCTCTGCGTGCGGACGAGGTCCTGCAGCGCAAGCTTCGCAGCCTGCCCAACGTCGTCGTCCTGACGTCGGCGCAGACCACGGAAATCCACGGCGACGGCAAGCGCGTGACAGGCCTGAGCTACAAGGATCGCAGCAGCGGCGACGTCCATCAGGTCGAGCTGGAAGGCGTGTTCATCCAGATCGGTCTGGTGCCCAACACCGAATGGCTGAAGGGCACGGTGGATCTGACCCAGCACGGCGAAATCGTGGTCGATGCGCGAGGGCAGACCTCGGTGCCGGGCGTGTTCGCCGCTGGCGACGCGACCACGGTGCCCTACAAGCAGATCATCATCGCCGCCGGCGATGGGGCCAAGGCCGCCCTGTCCGCCTTCGACCACCTGATCCGCAGTTCGGTAGAAGTCGACGCGGTCGCGGCGGCCTGATCCAGAGGCTGGAAGCACCCAGGGCTCCACAGTGATGCTGTGGGGCCTTTTTTAGCTCAGGTCGCGCATTTCATGAACCCGATCTGGATACAATGATTGTTGCGCAATTCCCGCGTGCGGCCGCCTGGCGCGGCCTCTCTGATCGCACTCATCATGTTTTCTGAATACGGCGTTCTGGACGTCTGGACCTATCTGGCGGGCGTCGTCTTCATCGTGCTGCTGCCCGGGCCCAATTCCTTGTTCGTGCTGGCTGTCGGGGCCGGGCGCGGGGTGCGTGCGGGATACCAGGCTGCCTGCGGGGTGTTCCTGGGGGATTCCATCCTCATGACGCTGACGGCAGCTGGTGCCGCGTCCGTGCTGCGCTTGTTGCCGATGCTGTTCCTGGCCCTGAAGGCCGTGGGCGCCGTGTATCTCAGCTACTTGGGCATCCGCCTGCTGTGGTCCGCCCTGCATCCGGGGCATGGCGAGACAAAAACCGTATCCAGCGCGGCCGGCAACCCCTTTCACAAGGCCTTGCTGCTCAGCCTGCTCAATCCCAAGGCCATCCTGTTCCTGCTGTCGTTCTTCGTCCAGTTCGTGGACCCGGCCTATCCGCATCCGGCTTTGTCCTTCCTGATCCTGGCCGCGATCCTGCAGGTGTGCAGTGCCCTGTATCTGTCGTCCCTGATCTTCGGCGGCTCGCGTCTGGCGGCAGCGTTTCGTCGGCGACAGGGGCTGGCGCGCACCGGCAGCGGCCTGGTGGGGGCGCTGTTTCTGTGGTTTGCCGGACGCATGGCCTTCGAGGCCTGAGGCCTCTCCGGGGCCTGATGGGACTGGACATGACAGTCATCATCACTCTGCGATAATATCCATCATTCACAAAACGTGATGTCCCGGTGCCAGAGCCCCGAACACGACCATGTGGCGGGCCTGGCGGTTCGTCGTGCTCAGGTCTGCCAGGCTGGCCTAGGGGTTTGTCCCCTTTAGGCCGCTTCCCGCTTCCTGAGTAGAATTTTTCGAATCCGGCTGTTTCACGAACGATTCGAACAGGACGCCTGCATGCCGCCGCGACTGGCCTTACGCCGCATCACCAAGACCTACCCCGCCGTCCGCGCCAACGACGCGGTGGACCTGACGGTCGAACCTGGCGAAATCCACGCAGTGCTGGGTGAAAACGGTGCGGGAAAATCCACCCTGATGAAAATCATCTATGGCGTGGTGCGGCCCGATGCCGGCACGGTCGAATGGGACGGCCAGGCCGTGCAGATCGCCAATCCGGCAGCGGCACGCGCCTTGGGGCTGGGCATGGTGTTCCAGCATTTTTCGCTGTTCGACACACTGACGGTCGCGGAAAACATCGCCCTGGGCCTGCCGCCGGATATCCCTTTGCAGACCCTGGCCGGCCGCATTGCGCAGACCGCCGAGCAATACGGGCTGGACGTCCAGCCGCACCGGCACGTCCATACCCTGTCCGTGGGCGAACGCCAGCGCGTCGAGATCATCCGCGCCTTGCTGGGCAAGCCGCGCCTGCTGATCCTGGATGAACCGACTTCGGTCCTGACGCCCCAGGCCGTGCAGCGGCTCTTCGAGGTCCTGCGCCGGCTGGCCGCCGAAGGCTGCAGCATCCTGTACATCAGCCATAAGCTCGACGAGATCCGCAGCCTGTGCCACCGCTGCACGGTCATGCGGGCGGGGCGGGTGACGGGCGTCTGCGATCCGCGCCAGGAAACCGAAGCCAGCCTGTCGCGCATGATGATCGGCGCCGACCTGCCGGTGCAGCATCGTCAGGCGCGGGCTGCCGGCCCGGTGCTGATGCAGGTACAGGGGCTGGATCTGCAGCGGGCGCATCCCTTTGCCACGCCTTTGTCCCGGGTCGCGTTCGATCTGCATGCCGGAGAAATCCTCGGGGTAGCGGGCGTGTCGGGCAACGGCCAGCAGGAACTCATGGGGGTGCTGTCCGGCGAAGACCTGCGGGCCGAACCGGCGTCCATCACGCTGGATGGGGCGCCCATCGGACGGCAGTCGGCCGCCTGGAGGCGAGCGCAAGGCCTGGCGTTTGTGCCCGAAGAACGCCTGGGGCGGGGCGCCGTGCCCGAACTCAGCTTGTCGCGCAATCTGCTGCTGTCGCACCAGGGGGCGCAAACCGTCCGCCATGGCTGGATCCGATCCGGTGCCGTGCAGCGCATTACCGCCGGCATCATCGACCGCTTTCGCGTCAAGGCCGCCGGGCCGCAGGCCCTGGCCGGCAGCCTGTCGGGGGGCAATCTGCAGAAATACATCGTCGGCCGGGAGGTCGTGCGCCAGCCCCGGCTGTTGATCATCGCTCAGCCCACCTGGGGGGTGGACGTCGGCGCGGCGGCGCAGATCCGGGGCGAACTCCTGGCGCTACGCGATGCCGGATGCGCCATCTTGCTCATATCCGAGGAGCTCGACGAATTGCTGGAACTCTCTGATCGTCTGGTCGTCATGGCCAAGGGCCGCCTGTCTCCGCCGATCACGCGGGAACGGGCCAGCCGGGAACAGATCGGCCAATGGATGAGCGGCCTGTGGCCCGGTGCGGCAGATGTCACCCAGGAGGCCGCCCATGCTTGAGCTGATCCCTCGCGCCCAGCCTTCGCGCCGCATGGCCTGGGTCTCGCCGCTGCTGGCCTTGGCCCTGACCGCCCTGTGCGGCGTGTTCATGTTCATGGCGGTGGGCAAATCGCCGTTGCAGGGGTTGGCGGTCTTTTTCATCGAACCTCTCAGCAGCCTGCGCGGCTGGTCGGAAATCGGCGTCAAGGTCGCGCCGCTGCTGCTGTGCGCGGTGGGGCTGGCGCTGTGCTTCCGGGCCAATATCTTCAACATCGGCGCCGAGGGGCAGCTGGTCCTGGGCGCAGTCACTGCCGGCGCCTTCATCCTGCAGTTCGACGATGGCTCGGGCAGCGGGGGCGGTCCCCTGATGATCACTCTGGCGCTGATCGCCGGGGCCCTGGGCGGGGCATTTTGGGCGGCGCTGGTGGCATGGCTGCGCGACCGCTATCACGCCAATGAGATCCTGGTGTCCCTGATGCTGGTCTATGTGGCGCAACTGTTGCTCAGCTACCTGGTGCATGGGGTGATGCGCGATCCCGATGGTTTCGGTTTCCCGCAGTCCCGCCTGTTCGACCAGGGATTCCTGCTGCCGGTCTGGCCGGGCACGCGGCTGCACCTGGGCATCGTGCTGGCGCTGCTGGCCGCCGTGTTCGCCTGGCTGCTGCTGTCGCGGCTGTTTGCGGGCTATCGCCTGACGGTCGGCGGCCTGGCGCCGCTGGCTGCCCGCTACGCCGGGTTTTCATCCAGAAAGGCCTTGTGGGGCTGCATGCTGGGGTCAGGCGCCCTGGCCGGGGTGGCCGGCGCCTGTGAAATCATGGGGCCCATTGGGCAGGTGACGCCGTCCGTGTCGCCCGGCTACGGTTTTGCCGCCATCATCGTGGCCTTCGTCGGGCGCCTGCATCCGATCGGTGTCGTCTTCGCCAGCTTCATCATGGCGCTGTTCTACATCGGCGGCGAACTGTCGCAGACGCGCCTGGGCATGCCCAGCGCGATCACCGGCATCTTCCAGGGAATCCTGCTGTTTTCCCTGCTGGCCTGCGATGTCCTGATCCATCAACGACTGCGCTGGAGGCGCTGACCATGGACGCCTTGGCTCCTCTGATCGCCGCTGCCATGAATGCCGGCACGCCCCTGATGCTGGCGGCTCTGGGCTTGCTGATCAATGAAAAATCCGGGGTCATCAACCTGGGTTCCGAAGGCATGATGCTGGTGGCAGCCGCCCTGGGCTTCGCCCTCACGGTCCAGACCGGCAGCACGGCGGTGGGGTTTGCCGGCGGCGCCTTCGTGGGCGCAGTCATGGCCGGACTCTTCGCCTGGCTGGTGGTCTGGCTGGGCGCCAACCAGATCGCCTGCGGGCTGGCCTTGTCCCTGTTCGGGGTGGGCCTGTCGGCCTCGATCGGCCTGCCCTACGTCGGCGCCACGATCCAGGCCTCGACCTGGTCGATCCCTGTGCTGGGCGACATCCCCTTTGTCGGCGAGGCCCTGTTCCAGCATCACCCGATGGTTTACGGGGCGCTGATCCTGGCCGTGCTGCTCAGCCTGTTCCTGTATCGGACCCGCGCCGGGCTGGTGCTGCGGGCCGTGGGCGAGTCCCCTGAATCGGCCCACGCCCTTGGGTATTCGGTACGCCGCATCCGCCTGGTCGCGCTGCTGTTCGGCGGCGCCTGCTGCGGTCTGGCGGGGGCCTTCATGTCCCTGGTCTACACCCCGATGTGGGTCGAGAACATGGTGGCCGGGCGCGGCTGGATCGCCCTGGCCCTGACGCCGTTTGCCACCTGGCGGCCGCTGCGCGTGCTGGTCGGGGCGTATCTGTTTGGCGGCATCACCATTCTGACCTTCCATATGCAGGCCCTGGGCGTGCCCATCGCCTCGCAGTTGCTGTCCATGCTGCCGTACCTGGCTACGATCCTGGTGCTGGTCCTCATCTCGCGCAACGTGAACTGGATCCGCATCAACATGCCCGCGTCCCTTGGGCGCGTGTTCAACCCCAACAGTTGACGGCGCCTGTCGTCCGACCCGATCCCAACCTTGACCCGACGGAGATCTCCTGTCATGAAAACTCGTGTGATACGCCAAACCCTGGGGGCCGTGACGGCCGCCGCCTGCCTGTGGGCTGCCGGTCCGGCCATGGCCCAGGAACCCCTGAAAATCGGCTTTGTGTACGTCAGCCCCGTGGGCGAGGCTGGCTGGTCCTGGCAGCAGGACCTGGGCCGCAAATACATGGAACAGCAGCTGGGCGACAAGATCAAGACCCAGTACGTCGAAGACGTGCCCGAAGGCGCCGATGCCGAGCGCGTCATCCGCGACCTGGCTCAGCAGGGCAACAAGCTGATCTTCACCACATCCTTTGGGTTCATGAATCCGACCATCAAGGTCGCCAAACAGTTCCCCGACGTGAAGTTCGTGCATTCCACGGGCTACAAGACCGCGCCCAACGTCGCCACGACCAATGCGCGCTTCTATCAGGCCCGCTACGTGGCTGGAGTGCTGGCGGGCCACAAGACCCAGACGGGCGTGGTCGGGTATGTCGGCGCCTATCCGATTCCCGAAGTGCTGCAGGGCATCAACGCCTTCACGCGCGGCCTGCGCAGCGTCAAACCCGATGCCACGGTGCGAGTCATCATGGTCAATAGCTGGTTCGATCCGGGCAAGGAACGCGACGCCGCCCTGGCGCTGCTGGACCAGGGTGCCGACATCGTCACGCACCACACCGATTCCACCGCCACCGTGCAGGCCGCCGAAGAACGCGGCAAGTGGGCCATCGCCTACCATTCCGACATGCTGAAATTCGGCCCGCACGCCCAGCTGGCGGCCGTCACCCACCACTGGGGTCCGTACTTCACCCGCGAGGCCCAGGCCGTGCTGGACGGCACCTGGAAGTCCGATCAGGTCTGGGGCGGCTTCAAGGAACACATGGTGGACATCGAAGGTTTCGGCCCCGCCGTCGACGATGCCTTGAAGGCCGAGGTCAAGTCCAAGGAAGACGCCATTGCCGCCGGCACGCTGAACGTCTTTGCCGCACCCATCAAGACCAATGAAGGCAAGGTCGTGCTGGCTGAAGGCGCCCTGGACGATAAGGGTCTGAACGCCATGGACTACTACGTCGAAGGCGTCGTCGGGAAACTGACGAAAAATTGATAAGGCCCCGACGCTGCGCAGCCTGCGGCCGCCTCGCAGCTTGCATGCTGCTCGGATTTGCCTGGCACAGATCGGTCCGCAGGGACCGCTCCGTGTCCAGGCGCATCCCCCTGGGGGGCTCTAGCTGGGTCTTCTGGGGACCGACCAGGTGCTGATGACCTGGGCGACGGGTTCCCCGCCGCCCTCGGGCACCAGCAGGACTTCACCGGCCGTCATGCGGCCGGTTTTCAATATCTGCGCCTGGGCAATGATGCCGCCTGCCGGCGCGCCGCGCAGGAAGTTGATGGTCAGGCTGGCCGTGACGGATTCGGGCACGCCGGTGGCGCTGACCACGGCGGCGTACAGCGCCAGGTCCGCCAGACCCATCAGCATGGGCCCCGCCACGATGCCGCCCAGGCGTTGATTGGCCGGGTTTGGCGGCAGGCGCAGCGTGGCCTGGCCGTAGCGGATGTCCTGGACTTCGATCCCCAGCACGGCGGCAAAGGGGTGCAGCCGCGCCAACAGGTCACGGAAGCCATCCGGCGTGATGTGCGCGGCGGGCAGGGCAGTGGCGTCGGCAGGATCAGCAAGATTAGACATGGCGCAAAAGAGAGCGGAAAAGCCCATAGTACACTGGCCTGAGCCGGTGTCGTACGGGGCCATGGGGGCCTGCTGCGCCGGGCTTGAAAGGTGGTAGAAATGAATCGGATAGGAATGATCGCAGGCAGTGTCTCGGCCTGCATGCTGTTGGCGACGTCGGCATGGGCCGCGAATCATGGCGCGATGGCGCCGGCCGCCGATGCGCCCGTGTCGACGACTGTCACCGCATCGGACTGCTGGATCCGCCAGTTGCCGGCTCCTGCGCCTTCGGGCGGCTTTCTGGTCTTTCACAATGCCGGGTCGCAGGCGGTGAATCTGGTGGGTGCGCGTTCATCGGACTACGCCGAGGTCATGATCCACCAGACGAAGGAAGAAAACGGCATCAGCAAGATGTCCATGGTGCATCAGGTCGCGGTGCCGGCTGGCGGGCAACTGGCGTTCAAGCCGGGCAGCTACCACATGATGCTGGAGCAGGCCCGGGCTGGACTGAAGGTCGGCGATCATGTGCAGGTCGATTTCGCGCTGGACAATGGCCAGCGGGTGACGGCGCAGTGCGAGGTCAAACCCGCCAACGCCATGCCCGGCATGGCCGGACACGCTATGAAGCACTGATGCCTGGTGCCGGGTCGCGCACGGGATCGACAAAATCCAGCACGGCGCGGTTGAAGGCCCGGGGGTTGGCCAGGTTCATGCCGTGCGCTGCCAGGGCGATGCGTACCCGGCGCGCCTCAGGCTGGATCTGTTGCAGCCGATCCTGGCGCGTGCCGTATTTGGCGGGGCTGTTGGACCCGCCTACCAGCAGGATCGGGACGCGCAGGGCGGCTGCATCGCGCCACGGCACCGGGGTGTTGGCCTCCAGGATCTGCGACAGCAGCGTCATGGCGTTGTCGCGGGCCATGTCCTTGAACCAGCCGACCATCCTGCGCCAGGTGTCTTCGCCGTTGACGGTATCGACAAAGCCCTCCAGGGCGCCGTCGATGTCGCCGGCCTGCAGCAGTTCGACGGTTCGCGTGTAGAAAGGCGGAGTTTCCGGCTCGTCGTCAAAGCGAAAGCCCGGGTCCGCCAGCGTCAGGGATCGGCACAGATCCGGGGCCTGGATCGCAAAAGCCATGGCGACCTGCGCCCCGCGTGAATGACCCACCACGTGCACGCCCTGTTCGATGCCCAGGGCGCGGGTCAGGCGGATCAGGTCGTGCGCATGCGCGTCGACCCGATAGCCTGCCTGGGGGTGATGGTGCGCGGCCGGCCAGCAGCCGCGCAGGCTGGGGGCCAGTACGCGGCAGTGTTCCGCCAAGGCCGGCAGTTGCCAGCGCCAGTACCGATAGTCGCACAGTGAACCGTGGATCAGCAGGACGACGTCTTCACCGCTCCCGGCCTGGGTGTAGTGCAGATCGCCGTCCTCCAGGGCCAGGGTGTGGCGTGGCAGATCGGGGACAGCCGGCATCACAACAGCTTCAGGCGGCTCTTGGCGGTTTCGGCGGCGGAGCTCTGGGGATAGTCCTTGATGATGCGCTGCAGGCTGGCCTTGGCGCCCTTCATGTCGTTCAGTTCGATCTGGTCTGCAGCCACGACCAGCAGGGCATCCGGGGCACGGGCGTCGTCCGGGTGGGCCTTGACCAGCGCCTGCATGGTCTGGATGGAATTCTTGAAGTCCTTCGAGGCGTACTGGCTGCTGCCCAGATAGAACTGCGCGTCGGTGGCCGTGTCGCTGTTCGGATAGGACTGGACGAACGTGGCGAAACTGCCGGCGGCTTCTTTGTAGCGGCCGTTGCGGTATTGGTCGGCTGCGGCTTCGTAGGCGGCCTGCTGCTGCGGGTCGCCAGTCTGCGGAGTCTGGGGCGCATTGCCCTGGCCCGGGGCCGAGGCATTGCGGTTGATCTGGCTCAGTTCTTCGACGCGGCCACGCAGGGTCGCTATTTCCTGGTGCAGCATGTCCATCTGGTCGGCCAGTTGCAGCCGGGCCTGCTGGTTCTGGTCCTTGATCTGCTGGATCTGCGTGCGCAGTTCCAGGATGGCGCGGCGGGCTTCGTCGTCGGAAAAGGCATGGGCTGCCGGGGTGGCCAGCGTCAGGGCCAGCAGCGCGGCGGCGGGCAGAGCGTTCAGGCGATGAGTCAGTGCATGCATGGGGCGGTTCCTTCCATCCAGGGTGTCGGCGCAAATGAAAACGCCGTAGCGTCAGCCGCTACGGCGCTGTCATGGCCAGACGGCGATCAACGTTGGTAGTTGATGTCGGCGCGGCGGTTTTCAGCGTAGTCGGCTTCGGTGTTGCCTTGAGCCTTGGGACGCTCTTTGCCGTAGCTGATGGCTTCGATCTGGTTGGCGTTGACACCCAGCAGTTTCATCATGCGCGCCACGGCATCCGAACGGCGCTGGCCCAGTGCCAGATTATATTCGGAGCTGCCGCGTGCGTCGGTGTTGCCTTCGACGCGGACTTTTTGTGCCTGATGGCTGGTCAGGTAGTTGGCGTGCATTTCGACGACGCTGCGATACTGTTCGGGAACAGAGTAGCTGTCGAAGTCAAAATAGACCGAGCGTTGCTGCGCGAGCGGGCTTTGAGGATTGAAGGGATCCATGATTTGCCCAGCGGACGCCGAATCCGAGCCGGCGCCGTTAGCGCCGTTTTGATCCAACGGCACGGAGCTGCAAGCGGCCAGAGAGGCGGCAAAGGCGGCTATGGTCAGGGTCCTGGTGATGCGCGAGCTCATTTAATGTCCTTTAAGAAGAAAGAGTCACACGGAAAAATCAGTTGGTGAAAGGGCCCCAGGCCGGCTCGCGGACCTTGCCGTTGAGGACCGACAGCGTCTGACGGACCCGGCCGTCGATCGAAGTCACTGCCAGTACACTGCGCCCGTTCTGAATCGAACTGTAGAGCACTTGCATGCCGTTGGGGGCGTAGCTGGGAGACTGATCGTCCGGACCGTCCGTCAGGAGCTGTTCGGAGCCCGAACCCAAGGACAAGCTTGCAATTCTGAAAGCACCGTTTCTGCGAGTAACGTACACCAGTTGTTGTCCATCCGGCGATACCCTAGGTGAGATATTGTAACTTCCAGAGAAGGTCAGGCGCTGAGCGTCACCGCCGGCGGCAGGGACCTTGTAGATCTGGGGGCTGCCGCCGCGGTCGCTGGTGAAGACCAGGGACTGGCCGTCGGGGGTGTAGTAGGGCTCGGTGTCGATCAGGGGGGACCGCATCACGCGGCGCAGGTTCGAACCGTCCGCGTTGATGGTATATATCTGCGAGATGCCGTCCATAGACAGTACGATCGCCATATGGCTGCCGTCAGGCGACCAGGCCGGGGCGCTGTTGTTGCCCTTGTAGTTGGAGATCGGCTGGCGCTGGGCGTTGGCCAGCGTCTGCACGTAGATGACGGATTTGCCCGATTCGAAGCTGACGTAGGCAAGTTTGCTGCCGTCAGGCGACCAGGTCGGCGAGATGATCGACTGTTTCGAACGCAGCATGACCTGCGGATTCTGGCCGTCGGCGTCAGCAATTTGTAACTCATAGCCGTTGCTGGTTTGCAACACATAAGCGATCCGGGTGGAGAAAACGCCGCGCACGCCGGTGATCTTTTCGTAGATGCGATCGGCAATGCGGTGGGCGATCCGCCGCATTTCGGCTTCGCCGCCGCTGAACACGGCCGAGTCCAGTTCGGACTTGCGCACGTTGTCCACCAGCCGGTAGCTGACGGTGTACTGGCCGCCGTTCTGCGCCACGGTGCCGTAGGCCAGGTAGTCAGCCCCGCGCGACTGCCAGGTGCCGTAGTCGATCGGGCTTTGCACGGTCAGATTGGCGCCTGCGGCGTTGATCAGGCGGAACTGGCCGGATCGGGTCAGGTCGGCGCGGATGACTTCCGGCGTGGAAGTGCCGCTGGCGGCACCTGAGAAATCGGCGATGGCGATCGGGTACTGGGTAGCGCCGACGCCAGAAATGTCGACGCGCAACTGGGCGTGGGCGCTGGTGGCCGCTACGGTGGCCAGCGCCAGACCCAGGCCGGCCGTCGTCGCGCGCCGCCACAGGCGCCCGATGAAGCCGGAGGCTGTAAATACGGTCATGGTAACGATCTCCTTAGTCGTACATGCGGTAATCCACGTCAATATACGATGGATACCGGCCGCTTGGCGGTTTGGGGAATGGGGAACATGCCAGGATGCCCTTGCGCACGGCGTCGTCGAAACGAGGATCGCCTGAAGAGCGCGTCAGGTTGACGTCCTGCACCTGGCCGCTGGAGGCCAGGCGCGTGCGGAAGCTGGCAGTCGGGTTGCCCGAGCCGCTGCGCGGCGGGACGTTGTAGATGACGCCGGGTTGTACGCAGGCGCGGACCTTGGCGGCGTAGCCGTCGTTGCCGCCGCCCCCGCGCTGGTTGCGATCGGCGTTGCCGTTGGGGATGCCGGCTGCCTCCAGTGCCGCGCCGCGCATGGCGGCCTTCAGGGCCTCGCGCTTGGCGGCGGCTTCTTTGGCGGCTTTTTCCTTGGCGGCCTTGTCGGCCGCCGCTTTTTCGGCGGCTGCCTTGGCTGCCTTTTCCTGGGCTGCCTTTTCGGCTGCGGCTTTTTCAGCAGCCGCCTTGTCTTTGGCGGCCTGTTCCTTGGCTGCGTGTTCTTTTGCTGCTTTGTCTGCGGCGGCTTTTTCTTGGGCTGCTTTTTCAGCGGCTGCCTTGTCGGCTGCTGCCTTGTCGGCTGCTGCCTTTTCGGCAGCCGCTTTTTCTGCTGCGGCTTTCTCTGCAGCCGCCTTGGCGGCTTTTTCCTTGGCCGCCTTGTCAGCGGCTTCCTTTGCGGCCTTTTCCTTGGCGGCTTGTTCCTGAGCCAGGCGTTCTGCTTCTTCCCGGGCCTTGCGTTCCTTGGCCAGCGCGATTTCGGCGTCTGCCTGGGCTTTGGCGGCCGCAGCGGCGCGCGCCTGGGCCTCCGCCAGCTGTTGGGCCTGCTGGGCGGCTGCGGCCTGGCGCGCGGCTTCGGCCTGGGCGGCCTCTTCGGCGGCCTTCTGGGCGCTGTCGTCGGGTTTCGGAGGTTCCGGAGTCGGTTCCGGCTGCTCTTGAGGCGGGACCTCTTCCGGTTGTTCCTGGGGCGGGGCGGCTTCGGCCACCGTGCCCTTGGCCCAGAGTTCCACCTGAACCGGGCCCGAATTGTCGGGAGCCGAGGAAAAACCCAGGACCATCAGCAGGATCAGCAGGCCGTGCGCCACCAGGGACAGGATCAGGCCGTGCCGATCGTCGCGTCCGTCGGGCTGCCCTTCGGAGTCGGTGAAGCGATCAAACCATGTCATTGGGCGGAAATCCTGCCGGGGTGTGCGTCACTGGCGGCTGCCCGGCGCGTTCTGATTGACGAGCAGGCCGAGTTTCGCAACACCGCCGTTGCGCAGCTGGTCCATGACCTGCATCACGGATTCGTAGGGTACCTTGCCGTCGGCCGAGATCACCACCGGTGTCTCGGGTGTGGCGGCGGCACGGACTTCGGCCAGCAGATTGGCCTTGTCCACGGGGCGGAACGAAGCGCCGCCCTCGCGCAGGCGCATCGACAGCGCGCCCTGGGCGTCGATCTGGACTTCGATGGGCTGGACGGGAACGTCGGACGCCGTGCCTACGGAGGGCAATTCGATCTGGCCCGGGGTGATCATGGGGGCGGTCACCATGAAAATGACCAGCAGGACCAGCATGACGTCGATGTAGGGTACGACGTTGATGTCGTTTTTCATCCGCCGTTCGCGACGGCCGCTTAGAGAGGTCATCTCAGTGCACCTGGCGTTGCAGAATGTTCAGGAATTCTTCCACGAAGCTTTCAAAGCGGATCGACAGGCGATCGATCTGGTTCGTGTAGCGGTTGTATGCCAGCACGGCCGGAATGGCGGCGAACAGACCGATGGCGGTGGCGATCAGGGCTTCGGCGATGCCGGGCGCCACGGCCGCCAGCGTAGCCTGTTGCATGGTGGACAGGCCCATGAAGGCGTGCATGATCCCCCAGACCGTGCCCAGCAGGCCGATGTAGGGGCTGACGGAGCCCGTGGAAGCCAGGAAGTTGAGGTGGGATTCCAGGCTGTCCATTTCTCGCTGGAAGGCCGCCTTCATGGCGCGGCGCGGGGCGTCCAGCAGGGTGTCGCCCCGGCTGGAAGAACGTCGGGCCTTCACGAATTCCGTCATGCCGGCATCGAAGATGCGGGCCAGTGCGCCGTGTTCGTTGCGGCGGCTGGCAATGGCCTGTTGCAGTACCGTCAGGTCGCCGCCGGCCCAGAAGTCGTCTTCGAAGCGCCGGGTCTGCTCGTCGGCGCGCCGCAACGCGGCCCGCTTGCTGAAGATGTAGGTCCAGGACAGGACCGAAGCGCCCAGCAGGATCAACATGACGATCTGCACGGGAAGACTGGCGTTGCCGATCAGGGACAGCAGCGACAAATCGCTAGAGGCTTGCATGGTTAATGAAGGGCCTTGTTCAAAAGATCCCGCAGAGTGGGGGACAGACGGATGGGTTTGAAGGTCGTGGCGTGCACGGTGCAGATTTGGACCGTGGCCGAGGCGAGAAGTTCGCCGCCGCGCATCGCCTGCTGCTGGAACACCAGGGTCGATGCCCGTAGATCAGCGACGGTGGTGCGGATGTCGATCTGATCGTCCAGACGGGCCGGTTGCCGATAGGCAATGTCCGCATGTCTGACCACAAACATCATCTGTTCCCGGGCTGCTAGTTCGCGTTGATCGACTCCGAGCGCCCGCAGCCATTCGGTGCGGCCGCGCTCGAAAAATTTCAGGTAGTTCGCGTAGTACACGACTCCACCGGTATCGGTGTCCTCGTAATATACGCGAATGGACAGGTCGCCGGAAGCGTTGGCGGGTATCGGGCTCATTTTTTCGTTAAGCCGTGTGACATGTCGGGTTCAAAGGGCCGCCAGCGCGTCGAGGATGTGGGCGAGCGCGTCGGCGGGCGCGATGCGTTGCGCTTCGGTGTCCCGGCGCGTCTGGATCTCGACGATGCCGTCTTTCAGGCCGCGATCCCCCAGCGTCACCCTCAGCGGCACGCCGATCAGTTCCCAGTCGGCGAACATGATACCGGGCCGGACGTCGCGGTCGTCCAAAATGACGTCGATACCCTGCGCCTGCAGGTCCCGGTACAGGGATTCTGCGGCGTTGCGAACTGTTTCACTTTTGCCCAGGCCGATGGGGCACAGCACGACCTCGAATGGCGCCAGGGCGCGGGGCCAGATCATGCCGCGCTCGTCGTGGTTCTGCTCGATGGCGGCGGCCGCGATCCGGCTGATGCCGATGCCGTAGCAGCCCATTTGCAGCACGGCCGGCTTGCCGTCGGTTTCCAGGAAGGTGGCGTTCAGGGCGCGGGAATATTTGTCGCCCAGGAAGAAGACGTGGCCGACTTCGATGCCGCGCTGGATGGCCAGCGTGCCGCCCTGCGGGTCGGGGTCGCCCGCCACGACGTTGCGCAGGTCAGTCACCAGGGCGGGTTCCGGCAGGTCGCGGCCCCAGTTCACGCCGCTCAGGTGGTAGCCGGCCTCGTTGGCGCCGCAGACGAAATCGCCCATGTGCGCGACTGTGCGGTCGGCGATCACCGTAACGGCAGCATTCAGGCCGACGGGCCCCAGATAGCCCGGCGTGCAGCCGAACGCTGCCTGGATTTCGGCTTCGGTGGCCAGGCGGTAACCATCCTGGAAGCCGGGCAGCTTGCCGACCTTGATCTCGTTGGTCTCGTGGTCGCCGCGAATCAGCAGCAGCCACAGGCGCGCGGGGCCGTCGGCCGGATCGGTCGCCAGCACCACCGATTTCACCGTGCGCGACAGGGGCAGCCCCAGCTGGTCGGCGACGATCTCGCATTTGGGAGCGTCGGGCGTGGCGCGCTTCTCCAGCGCCTCGCGCGCCGGTTCGCGGGCCGGCAGCAGGCAGGGCGCATCCGCCAATTCGATGTTGGCGGCGTACTCGGAATCGGGGTTGTAGACGATCAGGTCCTCGCCCGTGTCGGCGATGACCTGGAATTCATGGCTGCGCGAACCGCCGATGGACCCGGTGTCCGCTGCCACTGCCCGGAAGGTCAGGCCCAGGCGGGTGAAGATGCGCTGGTAGGCGGCGTACATGACGTCGTAGCTGGCCAGGGCGCCGGCCTCGTCGCGGTCGAAGGAATAGGCGTCCTTCATGGTGAATTCGCGCCCGCGCATCAAGCCGAAACGGGGCCGGCGCTCGTCGCGGAACTTCGTCTGGATGTGGTAGAAGTTCAGCGGCAGCTGGCGCCAGCTGTGGATTTCATTGCGGGCGATGTCGGTGATGACTTCTTCGGACGTGGGCTGCAGGACGAAATCGCGCTGGTGGCGGTCCTTGATGCGCAGCAGTTCGGCGCCGTATTGTTCCCAGCGACCGGATTCCTGCCACAGTTCGGCCGGCTGCACGACCGGCATCAGCAGCTCGATGGCGCCGGCGCTGTTCATTTCCTCGCGCACGATGGCCTCGATCTTGCGCAGCACCTTCAGGCCCAGAGGCATGTAGGTGTAGATGCCGCCGGCGATCTTGCGGATCATGCCGGCTCGCGTCATCAGCTGGTGGCTGACGACTTCGGCTTCTGCAGGGGCTTCTTTCAGGGTGTTCAGGTGGTACTTGCTGGCGTGCATGGTAGGGATTCCGCTGGGTACGTATAATCGATGGTAATTGTATTGAATTCACAACCGAGGTGGCCCCATGTTGGATCGCGAAGGCTACCGCCCCAATGTCGGCATCATTCTCGTGAACCAGAAAAACGAGGTTTTCTGGGGTAAACGCATCCGCGAGCACGCGTGGCAATTTCCGCAGGGCGGCATCAAACACGGCGAAACTCCCGTGCAGGCGATGTACCGAGAACTTCACGAGGAAACCGGCCTGCAGGCCGAACATGTCCGCATCCTGGGGCGTACCCGAGACTGGTTGCGCTATACCGTGCCCGATCATTACGTGCGCCGCGAATTGCGCGGCCACTACAAAGGCCAGAAGCAGATCTGGTTTCTGCTGCGCATGGTAGGGCGAGACAGCGATGTCTCGCTGCGGGCGACCGATACGCCCGAATTCGACGCCTGGCGCTGGAACGCCTACTGGGTGCCGCTGGATGCCGTGATCGAATTCAAACGCGAGGTCTACACCCTGGCGCTCAATGAACTGTCCGGCCTGCTGTTCCGGCGTGGGCGGGAAAACCGGTATTTGCGTCATCGTGGGCATCGCGGTACCGTACAGCCCAGCCCGTCTCCGGCCGCGCCGGAGGGGCACTCCTCCCAGTCCTCTTCCTAGGGTAGACCGCATGCTCGAAGATCTCGACGCCTTATCCCGACGTATCCAGACGGTCGTGCAGCTTGCCCAGAACCTGCAGGCCGAACGCCGCGCCCTGAAGGCCCGGATCCAGCAACTGGAACAGGAATGCCAGACGCTCAAATCCCAGCAGGCCCAGGAACACGACGAATTCGCCCGCATGTCCGAGCGCATGTCCCGTCACGACCAGGAACTGCAGGCCGTGCGCGACGAAACCGCCCAGGCCCGCCAGACGCTGGAAACCCAGCTGCAGGACCACCAGTCGCGTTCCGAATCCCTGCAGCAGCGCCTGTCCACGGCGCAGGCTGACTACGACCGGCTGCGCACGGCGGCCAGCGGCGCCCAGCAACAGATTGATCTCATCCTAGAACGCCTGCCCGGCGCGGAGGCCTGATCCATGGAACGTGTCGATGTATCCATTCTGGGGCGCGATTATTCGCTGGCGTGTCCTCCCCAGGAAAAAGACGCCCTGCTGGCGGCAGTGCGCCAGGTCGATCAGCGCATGCTCGCCATCAAGGGCAGCGGCAAGATCGTCAGCAACGAGCGCATTGCCGTGATGGCCGCTATCCAGATCGCCAACGAGCTTTTGACGCTGCGCGCGCCGGACGGTCCCCTCAGCCAACTTGCCGTGGGGGATTTCAGGGGTAAAATTGATGCCATGAACCGCATGCTCGACACCGTATCGGACGATGCTGTTTGACCCGTTTTTCCGGACGCCTCCCCGGCATCCGGCTGATTAAGTCCCTGCCGTGTTCGAGACATGGCCATACATTCCTTGAACCAATGCTAATTGGCATCGGTTGCCGGATTGGCAGATAGGCGTGCTACCTTTATTTGGATAGCCCGAAGGCTGACTGAAGGCGACCACCGTGAACCTCCGGTTCCGGGATGCCGGCCTAGACGGCACAGGCGGGGCATTTACAAAGAGTCCGTCGTGGTAACACGACGGACTTTTGTTGGTAGTTCTTTGCAAGTATCCTGCAGGCTTCTGGCCACCACGCTGGTGGCGCCCACAGGAATCCTCATATGACCCATCATGTCTCGTTTCGCACGCCGCTGATAGCCGGCCTGGTGCTGGGCGTTACCTTGGCCTTGGCACCCTTGGCCCAAGCCCACTCACACGACCCGGCGCAGTCCCGCCAGGACCGTCCGCAGGCGACGCTGTCGGCGCAGGCCAGCGCGGAAGTGCCGCAGGACACGGTGCAGGTCACGCTGGCCGCCGAGGTATCCGGCGCCTCTCAGTCCCAGGTGTCCGATCAGTTGAACAGCCGCCTGGACGAGGTCATGAAGCAGGCCAAGGGCCATGACGGCATCCAGGCGCGCAGCGGCAGCTATCGCATCTGGCCCATGACGGATCGGGATGGCCGCATTTCAGAATGGCGGGGACATGCCGAAATCCTGCTCGACTCGCAGGATTTTCCGGCGGCCTCGAAGCTGGCGGCCCAACTGGCCGACCGCATGCCGATTGCCGGGATGGCGTTTTCAGTCTCGCGGGAACGCCAGGCAGCGGAGGAACAGAAGCTGCTGCAGCAGGCCGTCAAGGCCTTCCAGGATCGCGCCCAGGCCCTGACCCAGGCCCTGGGGTTCAGCGCCTACCGGTTGCATCAGGTGGATTTGGGCGGCGCTGGCGAGGCCCCGGCGCCCATGCCGCGCATGATGATGAGCGCGATGGCGGCAGACAAGGTCGCCGCCCCCATCGAGGGCGGGCGCCAGACGCTCAGCGTGTCGGTGCAGGGGACGATCGTCCTGCTGCCCGCAGGAACAGCCACAGGCCAATGAGCACCATGGGGATGGACAGGATCTGCCCCATCGACAGGCCGCCTGCCAGCAGCCCCAGGAAATCGTCGGGTTCGCGGGTGAATTCCACCAGGAACCGGAAGACGCCGTAACCCATCAGGAAGACGGCGCTGATCTGCCCCATGGGGCGGGGTTTGCGGGCGAACCACCAGACCAGGGCGAACAGCGCGAATCCTTCCAGCCCCATTTCGTACAGTTGCGATGGATGGCGCGGCGTGTTGTCGTGAGCGCCCGGAAAGATCATGCCCCAGGGCAGGTCGGTGGGTCGACCCCAGAGTTCGCCATTGATGAAGTTGCCCAGCCGCCCGGCCGCCAGGCCCAGGGGGATCAGGGGGGCGATGAAGTCGCCGATGGCCAGCAGGTGCTGGCCACGCTTGCGGGCGAAGAACAGCATCGCCAGGATCACGCCCAGCAGGCCGCCGTGAAACGACATGCCGCCCTGCCAGACCTCGAAGATCGAGAGCGGGTGGGCCAGGTAGTCGTCGAATTTGTAGAACAGCACGTAGCCCAGTCGCCCACCCAGCACGACGCCCAGCACGCCGTAGAAAATGATGTCTTCCAGGTCGCGCAGGGTCAGCCCGTTGGGGTGGTGCTGGATGCGCCAGCGGCCCAGCAGCCAGGCCAGGGCGAAGCCGGCCAGGTACATCAGGCCATACCAATGAATGGCCACTGGGCCAAGCTGCAGCGCAATGGGGTCGATATGGGGGTAAGGCATGGAGAACACCGGCAGACAGGACAATCAAGGATAATACCGTGATCGGTCTGATGGGGGTGACAGCCACGCCATGCAATATCGTCGCACAATGATCCGGATCGCCCGCATCGGGGCACTCTCCGGCCTGCTTACGCTGACAGTCGGCTCGGCCCTGGCCGCCGGGCCTGTGGTCGCCGGCGGCCAGGCGCTGGCCAGCCAGCGCCAGTGCCTGGGGTGCCACCAGGTCGACGCCCGGCGGGTCGGGCCGCCTTTTCGCGCCATTGCGCAGCGTTTCCAGGGGCAGCCGCAGGCGGCGCAGTACCTGGCGCAGGCGATACGCAATGGCAGCAGCGGCCAGTGGGGGGCGATCCCCATGCCCGCGCAACCGCGGCTGTCCGATGCCGATGCGATGCGCCTGGCGCAGTGGATCTTGTCCCTGTCCGAATCGAAACAGCCCTGACGCACTGGCTGCGCGGGGGTATCCTGGATACGAGCGTTCAATGGATGATCGGGAGGCAAATATGGAACAGGCGATCGTCGGCGGCGGGTGCTTCTGGTGCCTGGAACCGGTGTTTCGAGCGCTACCGGGCGTGCATGACGTGCAGCCGGGATATTGTGGCGGACACGTCGATCACCCGACGTATGACCAGGTGTGCCGACAGGATACCGGCCACGTCGAAGTCGTGCAGGTGGATTTCGACCCGGATCGGGTCAGCTACCGTACCTTGCTGGAGGTCTTCTTCGGCACGCATGATCCGACCACGCCCGATCGTCAGGGGCATGACGTCGGTCCCCAGTATGCATCGGTCGTTTTCTATCGGGACGATGCCCAGCGCGACGTTGCCCAGGCCGTGCGCGACGATGCGCAGGTGCATTTCGATGCCCCCATCTGTACCCGGATCGAGGCGGCCGGCAGGTTCTGGCCGGCCGAGGCCCTGCATCGTGAATATTTCCAACGCCATCCCGAACAGGGTTATTGCCAGTTCGTGATCGCGCCGAAAATGGCGAAATTCCGCCAGCGCTACGCCCACCTGCTGGCGGGCTGATCAATCTTTCTGGCAGCGCGTACAGACGGCACGCAGTTCGGTTTCGTGGCCGTCCAGCGCAAAGCCGGCTTTGGCCACGCAGTCGGCCAGGCGCCGGCTGAGCGCCGGGTCGCTCAATTCGGCGACGTTGCCGCAGCGGGTGCAGACGATCAGCAGGTCGTGCGGTTCGCCGCCGGCATCGGTGCAGGCCGACCAGGCGTTGATGGCGTCCAGGCGGTGAATCAGGCCCTGGGCCGTCAGGAAATCCAGTGCGCGGTACACCGTAGGGGGGGCCGCGCCTGGCTGGGCGGTGCGCAGGGCATCCAGCAGTTCGTAGGCTTTCAGGCTGCCAGGGTGTCGCAACAGGGTCTCCAGCACCAGCCGGCGCAAGGGCGTCAGCCGCGAACCGCGCTGGGTGCAGAGCTGTTCCGCCGTCTGCAGACGCTGGGCGATGGCGGACGCTGAGTGAGAATGGGCCTTGGTCGTCATGATGGTTATGTTATAACATAACGAACTTTCTTCGTTGCCACCACCCATGCCGCGCTTTCGCCCCTTGTCCCGATCCGACCATTACCGGGGATCTTCCTTGTTGCTATCGGCTGCGTGCCGGATGCGGCGCGTTGCGTGGGCGGTGTTGCTGTTGTGGGCGCTGACCGGGTGGGCGCTGCAATGGTGGTAGATCATGGGGTCGGTGGTTCCTGCTCCGTGCATGGGGGGCAGGGAGTGGCCTCGGGGCAGGGCGCGCCCGCGATCGAACTGCAGCAGGTCTGGCTGGGCTGGCGTGACCGTATCGCCGTGCGCGACGCCTGCGGCACGTTTTCCCAGGGCGCGCTGACGGCGGTGGTCGGCCCCAATGGCGCCGGAAAATCCACGCTGATCAAGGCGCTCACGGGGCGGCTCAGCCCGGCTCGAGGGCACATCCGCATCGATCCCGATCTGGGGCGCAGCCTGGCCTGCCTGCCGCAGGCTGCGGAACTGGATCTGGACTTCCCCATCAGCACCTTCGACATGGTGGCGCTGGGGGCCTGGCATCGGGTGGGCGCCTGGCGCGGGCTGGATTCCGCAGGCCGGGACGCCGTGGAATCTGCTTTGCAGACGGTCGGGCTGTCGGGTTTCGGCCACCAGCCGGTGAATACGCTATCGGGCGGGCAATTGCGCCGAGCCCTGTTTGCCCGGCTGATGTTGCGCGATGCCCGGGTGATCCTGCTGGACGAGCCCTTTGCCGCCGTGGACCGGGCGACAACCGACGACCTGCTGGTCCTGCTGCATCAGTGGCACGGAGAGGGCCGTACCGTGATCGCCGTTCTGCATGATCTGGAAATGGTGCGCCAGCATTTCCCCGAATCGCTGCTGCTGGCCGGACAGGTCGTGGACTGGGGGCCCAGCGATCGGGTGCTGAGCGCCGCCAATCTGCATCTGGCGCGTCATCTGTGCGCCGGGGGGCTGTCATGATGCACGCCTGGGATCTGCTGGTGCAGCCCTTCGTCGATTTCGGCTTCATGCGCCGGGCGCTGGCCGGGTCCTGGGCGCTCGCCTTTGCGGCGGGCCCCCTGGGCGTGTTTCTGGTGCTGCGGCGCATGAGCCTGATGGGCGATGCCATGGCGCATGCCATCTTGCCGGGGGTCGCGGTGGGGTTCCTGACCGCCGGCCTGTCGATGACCGCCATGACGGTGGGCGGCCTGGTCACGGGTGTGATCGTCGCCGTGCTGGCCGGGCTGATCTCCCGCCTGACGCCTCTGCGTGAAGACGCCAGCTTTGCCGCGTTCTACCTGGTGTCCCTGGGCTTGGGAGTGCTGCTGGTATCGCTGAAGGGCACCAACCTGGATCTGATCCACGTGCTGTTTGGCACGGTGCTGGGCCTGAGCACCGCCGCACTGCTGTTGGTGACGCTGGTCAGCAGCGTGACCCTGCTGGCCCTGGCGGGCATGTTCCGGGTGTTGGTCACAGAATGCCTGGACCCCCTGTTTCTGCGCACCGAAGGCAGGATCGGCGCCTGGGCACACATGGGATTCCTGTTGCTGCTGGTGCTGAACCTGGTGGCCGGCTTCCAGGTGCTGGGTACGCTGATGGTGGTGGGCATCATGATGCTGCCCGCCACGGCGGCCCGGTTCTGGGTACGCTCGGTCGGGGCCCAGATGGTGCTGGCTGCCATTCTGGGCGCGTTGGCGTCCTATGTCGGTCTGTTGGTGTCGTATTACGCAGACGTCGCGGCTTCGCCGGCCATCATCCTGGCGGCGGGGGTGGCGCATTTTGTATCTGTCGCCGTCGGGCCCTACGGTGGTCTGTTGCAGACTGCCCGGCAGATCCGGGCGCGGCGGGCCCGCCTGCTGCAATCCATGGAGAATGACCATGCTTGAGTTCTGGCGTCGCCTGAGCGTTGCCCTGTTGCTGTGCCTGGCCTGGGGGGGCATGGCACATGCGCAGGATGCAGCCGTCAGTGCGCAGGCCTCTGCGCCACCGGCCCGCCTGCAGGTGGTGGCCTCGTTTTCCATCCTGGCGGATATGGTGCGGGTGGTCGGTGGCGATGACATCCATCTGGACGTGCTGGTGGGGCCGATGCGCGATGCACATACTTTCGAGCCCAGTCCCAGGGATGTCCGCACGCTGGGCGCTGCCCAGGTGCTGGTGGTCAATGGTCTGGGCTTCGAGGCCTGGCTGCCGCGCCTGCTGGATGCGGCGGGCTTCAAGGGGCAGACGATCGCGGCGTCCCGGGGCGTGACGCCGCGCCACCTGAGCGAAGAGCACGCCGCGCAGGCCGACGCCGAAGAGCACGATCACGCGCACGAGGCCGGCGCGGTCGATCCCCATGCCTGGCAGGACCTGGCCAATGGCGTGCAGTATGTGCAGAACATCGCCCAGGGGTTGGCCCAGGCCGATCCGGCGCATGGGTCGGCGTATTTCGCCCGGGCGGACGCCTACATCCAGCAGTTGCGTGAAACCGATGCCCATTGGCGTGAACAACTGGCCGCCGTGCCTCGGGACCACCGGGTTCTGGCGACCTCGCACGATGCCTTCGGCTATTTCGGAGCTGCATACGGCGTCCGCATACTGTCTTTGGTCGGGATTTCCAGCGAGGCCGAACCATCGGCCCGCGCCATGGCCAGTCTGCTGAATCAGGTCCGTGCGCAACACGTCAGCGCCGTTTTCCTGGAGCATGGCAGCGGTTCCCAGGCCTTGCGCCAGCTGGCCGCCGAGGCCGGCGTCACCCTGGGCGGTTCGCTATACGCCGATACCCTGGACAAACCCGGCCATGAAGCCTCGACCTATCTGGGCATGTTTCGCTGGAACACGCAGCAACTGCTGGCAGCCTGGCAGCGGAACCCGCAGGCGCAGTAGCCCGTTTGGGGCCGGCGTGCCTGGTCGGCCGGTCAGCGCTGCGGATCGGGTGTGTCGTCCCGGGTCTTGCGCCGTGCGCGGGGATGCGCCTGATCGTAGCTGGCGGCCAGGTGCTGGAAATCCAGTCGGGTGTAGATCTGGGTGGTGGCGATGTTCGCGTGCCCCAGCAGTTCCTGCACTGCGCGCAGGTCCTGCGCCGATTGCAGCAGGTGGCTGGCGAAGCTGTGCCGCAGGCTGTGGGGGTGGATATGCATCGGCAGGCCGACGCGCTGGGCCAGGGCCTGCAGTTGCAGTTGCACGACGCGTGGGCTGATGCGGCGGCCACGTGCGCCCAGGAACAGCGCAGCCCGGGTGTCGGCATCCGGATCTGGGGACAGCAGCTGACCGCGCACGGTCAGCCAGGCCTGCAGGGCGTCGATGGCATGCTGCCCCAGGGGCACGGCCCGCGTCTTGCGGCCTTTGCCCCGGACGAGCGCCTCGCGTTCAGCCAGCTGGATCCAGCTGTGCGAGGCATATCCCGGTTCGCGCAGCGGCTGCCAGTCCAGCCCGACCAGTTCCGACAGACGCAGGCCGCTGGAATACAGGACCTCGAACATGGCCATGTCGCGTTTTTCGATGGGCGAGTCGGCTGGCGGCAGGCTGGTGCGGTCCAACAGCGCCTGGGCCTGATCGACAGACAGGGCCTTGGGGAGGCTGTGAGGAATGCGGGGCGCCCGCACGCCTTGGGCCGGATTGCGGTGCAGGTCGGCATGCGGCGCGCGCCAGGCAAAATAAGTCCGCCAGGCCGACAGCGCCCTTGCCAGGCTGCGCGGCTGGTGCCCTTGGGCATGCAGGCGCCCCAGCGCCTGGCGGATGTGGAGTTCTTCCAGGGCGTCCAGGCCGATATCCGGGAAGCAGGTCTGCAGGGCCTGCAGGTCGCGCCGGTAGGCAGCGACCGTGTGGGGTGAATACCGTTGTCCGGCGCCCAGTTCGGTCAGCCAGGATTCTATGCGCTGGGTGTCGTCGGCGGACATGGCCCTGCCCGCCGGTTCAGGCGACCTGGGGTGCCGGATCGATCAGCCGCCCCAGTGCCGCACCGGCCAGGGATGCAATCAATGTCAGGAAAGTGGTGCCCATGTCGGCAGTGAAGCGCTGGGGGTCTGTCGATCCCAGCACCAGCAGGCCGATGGGTTCTGAACCATTGAGCGCGCGCAGGGGCACGATGGCCAGCGAAGCGGGTTCATTGGCCAGCCACCCGGCGGCAGCCTGGCCTTTGACGGGACCGCAGTAGGGCTGGGTCATGTCGGCGGCGTCGCGGCGGATGTCAGTGGTGACATCCTGGGCGAATTCGCTGTCGCTCAGGGCCGGCAGGTCCCAGATGCGCAGGGCGATGGCATCGAGGTCGAATTGATCGCCCAGGCTGCGGATGATGTGCGCCGGAATCTGCTGCGCGTCGGGTTCGGCCAGCATCCGGGCGCACCATTGCATCAGCGCCTGGTTGATGCGTTCGTTGCCGCCGGCATTCTGCAGCAGGTGCATCAGGCGCTGTTCGTGTTCCTTGACCCGCGTGCGCAGTGTCAGAATCTGGCGTTCGCCCAGCGAGATGGCGCGGGCCTGGTGCGGGTGAGGCACGCTGAGCGTGGCGAAAACGTCGGCGTGTTCTTCGAAGAACTGGGGGTTCTGGCTCAGGTAGTCGGCGATATCCTGAGCGCTAGGGGCTTCCTGTGTCATGTGGGGTTCCGTTCGAGAGAGGCGACCAGGGCGTCGATGTCGATCTGGCCGTTGAAAACCGTGGTGGCCGGGCCGCGCATGCGCAGGACCTGGCCGTCCCATTCGATGTGCAGGGCGCCGCCGTGGGTGTCCACCCGCACGGGGCTGTCGAGCAGGCCTCGGCGGATGCCGGCCACGGCCGCCGCGCAGGCCCCGGTGCCGCAGGCCAGCGTCTCGCCCGCCCCGCGTTCGAAGACGCGCAGGCGGATATGGTGGCGGTCGAGCACCTGCATGAAGCCGGCGTTGACCCGCTGGGCAAAGCGGCGGTGGCTTTCGACCGCCGGGCCGATGCGGCCGACCGGGAAGGTTTCGGCATCGTCGACCAGGGTGACGGCGTGGGGGTTGGAGATCGCCACCAGGGAACACCAGAGCGGATCGGACTCGCCTGCCAGGTCCAGCCCGTACAGCGTGTCGGCGCCGGCTGCGCGGGTGTCCAGCCCGGCGGCTTCGAAGGCCAGCCGATCGGGTGTGAATGCCGTCTGGCCCATGTCCACCGAGACCTGGCCGTCATCCGATTCGTGCAATACGAGCAGGCCCGTGGCGATCTCGGCCCGCAGCGGGTTGCGCCGCGACAGACCCTGGTCGTGCACGAAGCGCACGAAGCAGCGGGCGCCGTTGCCGCAGTGTTCGACCTCTCCGCCGTCGGCATTGAAGATGCGGTAGCGGAAGTCGGCATTGGGATCCAGCGGATCTTCGACCAGCAGGATCTGGTCGGCGCCGATCCCGAAATGTCGATCCGCCAGGGCGCGTGCGCGTTCCGGCGTCAGCTGGATGGGTTGACGCACGCCGTCCAGCACGACGAAGTCGTTGCCGGCGCCCTGCATTTTGGTGAAGTTCCAGATCATCTGACAGATTATCCTGCAAAAAACGGGGTGCGCAAGCGTGGCCCGGCTGGATGGCGGCAGCCCTAGTAAAACCCTGCCTCGCCATCAGGTCGCGTCTTGAATCTTCGGTGCACCCAATAGTATTGGGCCGGATCGGGGCGGACCTCACTTTCGATCAGGCGGTTCAGGCGTGCCGTGGCGGTCTCGGGGGCGTCATCCCCCGGGAAATCATCCACCGGTGGGCCGACGATGACCTGATAGCGTCCGGTGTCTGGGTCCAGGCGGCTGATGACGGGCACCACGGCCGCGTCCCAGGCAGCGGCGATCTGGGCCGCCGACAGCAGGGTGGCGGCGGGTACGCCGAAAAACGGCACGAAGGCGCTGCCCTGACGGCCGAAGTCCATGTCCGGCAGGTAATAGACGGGGATGCCTTTGCGCAGATGCCGGATCAGGCCGCGCACGCCGTCGTGGCGGCTGATCAGATGCACCTGGTTGAAACGCCCGCGCCCCAGGCGCACGATCTCGTCCACGTCAGCGTCGCTCTGGCGGGTGTAGAGCGTGGCGGATTCCTTCAGGAACAGGGTCAGGCGGGTGGCGGCGGCATCCAGGGCGATGAAGTGCGGGGCGAACATCAGGATGCGCCGGCCCTGGTCCAGCAGGGTCTGCAGGTGCCGTTCGCCCTGCAGATCGATCGTGGACAGGATGCGTTCGGGCGTGCCGAACCAGCACAGGCCGCGGTCGATGAAAGACTGCGCCAGCAATTGGAAGTGGCGGCGGGCCAGCGCCTCGCGCCGGGTATCGTCCAGTTCCGGGAAGCAGCGCGCCAGATTGACGCGCACGACATGAGCGCGGGATCTCAGCAGTCGGGGCGCCAACCAGCCCAGGATGCGCCCCCAGCGCAGCCGGGTAGGAGTCGGGCAGCGTCCGAAATACGCAAACGCCGCCCGCAGCAGGGGTTTTTTATCGAAAGCCATGATCGGGGCATTGTAGGTGGATCAGCCCCCTGGGTGAGGGGGGGCATCGTCCGGCCATTTGTAGCGGTTGTAGCTCCATAGATACTGTTCCGGGAAACGCCGGATGAGGGTCTCCATGGCCTGGTTGATCGCCAGGGCCAGGGCGTCGGGTGTCTGCGGCAGCGGGTCGGGCAGGCGCAGATAGTGGATGCGCCAGCCGTGTCCATCCGGCAGGCGTTCACCGGCCGTCAGGATCACCGCCACGCCGGTCTGCAAGGCCAAGCGGGCCGCCAGCGTCATGGTCAGGGCGTGTTCGCCGAAGAACGGCAGCCACAGGCCGTCGCCCTCGCGTGGAACCTGGTCGGGCAGCATGCCCACGGCCTCGCCGCGTTTCAGCGCGCGGACGAATTCGCGCACGCCGTGGCGGTTGGCGGGCACGGCTCGCAGATTGTGCATGTCGCGGGCGGACTCGACGATGGGATCCAGCAGTGTGCTGCGCGACGGGCGGAACATCACGGTCAGCGGACCGTGCTGAGTCAGGTGGCGGGCGGTGATCTCGAAGCAGCCCAGATGGGGGGTCAGATACAGCACGCCCCGGCCTTCGGCCAGCGCATCGCGCACAATGGATTCCTGATCGCTGTGGGTCAGGGCCAGGCACTGGGCCGTGCGCCACCAGACCTTGGGCATTTCAAGGATCATGGCCCCTGATTCGGCTGCCGCCTTGCGGAAGAACGCTGGCGTGTCGTAGCCGGCCCGGCGGGCGTTGCCCTGCAGGCGGCGCCGGTAGCGCCCCGGCAGGCAGTACACCAGCAGGCCGATCAGCCGGCCCAGGTTCTGCAGCCAGGACAGCGGCACTCGGGCCAGCAGACGGACGAGAAATAGCAGCATGAGGGGCAGGATATCCCTGTCGGGCGAAGCGTTTTCAGCAGGCATGACATATTTTCGCTTAAAATCCCCCTGATCGCTGAGTTAACCCGACAACTTGCGGAGCGATCCCTGCGCCGGCGACGGCGTGGTCTAAACCGCTAAAGCGTCGCGCCCCGATACATCCAGAGGTGCAACGCGTTTCGTTCAACCTCGCGCCGGCCGTTCCGGCGCACATACAGGACGTATCGCTGTGGCAAACAACGATTTTCTCTTTACCTCGGAATCCGTTTCCGAAGGCCATCCCGACAAGGTCGCCGACCAGATTTCCGACGCGATTCTCGACGCCTTGCTCGAACAGGACCCGACTTCCCGGGTCGCCGCCGAAACCCTTTGCAATACCGGCCTGGTCGTGCTGGCCGGTGAAATCACGTCGCGCGCCAATGTCGACTACATCCAGGTTGCCCGCGACACGATCCGCCGCATCGGGTACGACAATACCGACTACGGCATCGACTACAAGGGTTGCGCGGTGCTGGTCGCCTACGACAAGCAATCTCCCGACATCGCCCAGGGCGTGGACCGCACGCCGGAAGAAATCCTGAACCAGGGCGCTGGCGACCAAGGCCTGATGTTCGGATACGCCTGCGACGAAACTCCCGACCTGATGCCCGCCCCGATCTGGTACGCGCACCGCATCGTGCAGCGCCAGGCCGAATTGCGCAAGGACGGCCGCCTGCCCTGGCTGCGCCCGGACGCCAAGTCCCAGGTCACGTTCCGCTACCTGGACGGCAAGCCTGCCGAAGTCGATACCGTGGTGCTGTCCACGCAGCATCACCCGGATATTTCCCAGGCGGACATCCGCGATGCCGCCATCGAGCACATCATCCGCCCGGTCTTCGCCGAAGGCCTGCTGACGGACAAGACGAAATTCCTGATCAATCCCACGGGCAAATTCGTCATCGGCGGCCCGCAGGGCGATTGCGGACTGACCGGCCGCAAGATCATCGTCGACACCTATGGCGGCGCCTGCCCGCACGGCGGCGGCGCTTTTTCAGGGAAGGACCCGTCCAAGGTCGACCGCTCGGCCGCCTACGCCGCCCGCTACGTCGCCAAGAACATCGTCGCGGCAGGCCTGGCCCGCCAGTGCCAGGTGCAGGTCAGCTACGCCATCGGTGTGGCCGAACCGATCAACATCACGGTCTACACCGAAGGCACGGGTGTGATCCCCGACGAGCAGATCGCCCGCCTGGTGCGCGAACACTTCGATCTGCGCCCCAAGGGCATCATCAACATGCTCGATCTGCTGCGCCCCATCTATTCCAAATCCGCCGCCTACGGCCATTTCGGCCGCAACGAGCCGGAATTCAGCTGGGAAGCCACGGATAAGGTTCAGGTGCTGAAGGCTGCTGCGTAGTCGCACCCAGACTGATCTGAAGTTGCCTGCCGGCCCGGTGGAACCCAGAGGTTCCGCCGGGCCGGTGCGTTTTGTGGCGCAATATCAGGGTTTATCAGTATGAAAATTTATTTTCATCAATCTGTTTTTGATGTAAATTATTTTTCTTATTGATCAGGATGGCAGCCCGGCATCTGGCTGCCTGACCCCCGAGCCCGCTTTGACCTCAGATCCCACGTCCGCCTCGTCGCCGACCATTGCCAGTCGCATTGCCGACAGGGTGCCGTCGTTCAGCGCCGCGCAGCGGCGCCTGGCAGATTTCGTGCTGGCGCATCCGTTCAAGGTCGCCACCATGTCGATCGACGAATTCGCCCACAGCGCGCAGGTGTCCGTGGCCACGGCCAATCGGTTCGCCCGTGCACTGGGGCTGACCAGCTACGCCCAGTTCCGGGCGGAACTGGCCCGGGGCTTTGAAGAGGCGCTGGAGCCCATCGAACGGCTGCGCCTGGAACGCGGCAAGGCCGCCAGTGCCGCCGACATCTTTGCCGCGTCGCTCTACGAAGATCAGCGCAATGCCGAGGCCACGCGCCTGAGTCTCAGTGCGGAACAATGCGAACTTGCCGTCAAGGCGGTGCTGGATGCCCGGCGGGTATTCATCATCGGTTTCGGGTCCAGCGGATTTCTGGCCGGCTTGCTGCAGCGCGGCCTGAGCCTGCACTGCGAGATGGTCGAATCCCTGGCCGGCCCCGGTGGCGTGTCCCATACCGCCCGGGAACTTTCGCGCATCCGGACCGGCGATCTGGTGATTGCCATTTCGTTTCCCCGCTATCTGGGCGACACCATCACGCTGGCGAAAGTCGCGCGGGATGCCGGGGCCACCCTGCTGGCGTTGACCGACCGGCCGGGCTCGCCCATCGCCGAACTGGCGCACATCTGCCTGTGCGCCAACAGCGGTCGACAGATGCTCGCCAATTCAGAAACCGCCGTGTTGGGCCTGATCGAGGCGCTGTCGGTCGCCGTCGCCCACCAATCGAAACACTCACTGCTCACGGCAGCGCAACTGACGGAATCCGTCATGCCGTGGCTCAGCTATGGAAAAAGACCCCATGATTAAACCCGTTCTCGCCATACACGGCGGTGCCGGCGCCATCACGCGCGCGCAGATCACGCCCGAGATCCAGCGAGACTACGAAGAGGCCTTGCGCGCTGTCCTGGCGGGCGGCGAACAGGTGCTGGCGGGCGGCGGTTCCGCGCTGGATGCCGTGACCGAGGCCGTGCGCCTGCTGGAAGAATGCCCGCTATTCAATGCCGGCCATGGGTCGGTCTTCACGCGGGCCGCCGAACACGAACTGGACGCATCCATCATGGACGGGCGCACGCTGGGGTGCGGCGCCGTCGCCAACATCAAGGTCATCCGCAATCCGGTAATGGCTGCACGGGCTGTCATGGAACGCAGTCCGCACGTTTTCCTGGTCGGCGCGGGCGCCGAGACTTTTGCCTGCGATGCCGGGCTGGAACGCGTGGATCCGTCCTTCTTTTCCACGCCTGCGCGGCGCGAGCAATTGCGCCTGGCCCAGGAAAGCGGTGCAGAAACCATCGTGCTGGATCATGATGCGCACCGCGATGCCCTGACGGCCCGTGCGCCTTTGGATGAGTCCCGCAAGATGGGGACGGTGGGGGCCGTGGCCTTGGACAGCCAGGGCAATCTGGCTGCCGCCACATCGACCGGCGGGCTGACCAACAAATGGCCGGGTCGCGTCGGCGACAGCCCGGTGATCGGGTCGGGGTGCTACGCCCGCAACGCGACCTGCGCCGTATCGACGACCGGCAAGGGCGAGGCCTTCATCCGGGCACAGGCGGCCCATGACGTGTCCGCCATGATGGAATACGCCGGCATGTCGCTCGGCCAGGCTGCCAACCGCATGGTCTTCGACAAACTGCCGCCCCTGGATGGCGCCGGTGGCCTGATCGCCGTGGATCGGGACGGCACGGTCGTCATGCCCTTCAATACCGAAGGCATGTATCGGGGCAGCGTGGTCGTGGGCGAACCCGCCTTTGTCGGCATTTATCGCTGATGGGCTTTTTCATCTGTATCCGTCATGAGTCTTGACCGCTTTCCCTATCGCGTCCCGCTGCTCAATGCCAGCCTTGTCGAGGACGACGCTGTGCGCGCCGCCACCCTGCTGCAAGGGGGTGGCCAGGCCCGTGGCGCCGTCGATGCGCTGCATCGACATGTGGCAGACGCCTGGGCCATGCCTTACGTCGCCAGTTTCATGGGTGGGCGGTCGGCGCTGTTCGCGATTGTGCGTGCCCTGGGCCTGCAGCCCGGTGACCAGGTCCTGGTGCCGGCGTTCACCTGTCAGGCGGTGACCAATGCCTTTTCCTTTCAAGGTATCGAGGTCCGTTTCATCGATATTGAACTGGATACCTTTGGCATGGACGCGGCCGCAGCCCGCCAGGCGATCACGCTCAGGACGCGCGCGATCCTGCTGCAATACACGTTTGGCCTTGTGTGTCGGGACATGGACGCGCTGTGCGATCTGGCCCGTCAGCGCGGGTTGCGCCTGATTGAGGACTGCGCACATGCCACGGGGGGTACCTACCGGGGGCAGTTGCTGGGCACCTTCGGCGATATTGCTTTTTTCAGCAGCGAACGGTCCAAGATCGTCAACAGCATCCACGGCGGCTGGGCCATGACCCGCGATCCGGATCTGGGGGCCGCCCTGGCCGGGATTCATGCCTCATCCCCTGTGCCGGATGCCGATCATGTCCGGTCTCTGCTGGGGACAATGTGTCTGGCCTATCGGCAGCGCCCGGATGTGGCGGCGGCGACATTGCCCGCCTGCCTGGCCGATCTGCCGGCAGAGAGGGTGGCCGCTGTGCCGCAGATGCAGGCGGCTGAACTCAGTGGCCTGTTCACGCCGCAGTATGGCTGGCGGATGCCCGATGCCATCGCGGCGCTGCTGTTGCCGCAGCTGCAGCGGCTGGACCAGATCCTGGCACGCCGGCGCGCCGGCGCCCGGTATTGGCAGCGCTGGGCCGAGCGCCATCGCGTGCAGCACGCCCGCGTGCTGCCGGACTCCGATCCGGCCTGGTTGCGGTTTCCGATTCTGGTGGACGAACCGATCAAGCGGTGCCCAGGTGATCTGGCCGATCAACTGGGGTGCGAGATCGGGGTCTGGTTCACCACACCCATGCATCCGCATGCCCTGACATTGCCGGACTGCCCACAAGGCATGCAGGCATCCCGGCGTTGCGTGAACCTGCCGACCTGGCTGCCCGATCAGGGCGTGTGATGGTGTTTCATGTTGCTGGCCTGGGGGCCGGCAAATGCGATTTTTTACTTCTGGAGGTGCGCGATGGACATGCGCAGTAATGCTTTCGAGCGCAAATGGTTCCTGGGGTTCATGCTCATGTATGTATTGATCATGATTCCGTTCCCGTTTTTCTTCAACACAAGCTATGTGCCCGGATGGCTGGGTGTCCCGGTCTTCGTGTACGGCTGGCTGATTCATGGCGGCGTCGTGCTGCTGATGATCATCCTGTTTGCGTGGCAGTGCCTGAAGCGGCCCGAATACCAGGATTTTGACGATGAGCCGTCGCAAGGAGAAGCACAATGACCGACGCGCCCATTCTGGTGCAGCCGGATCCCGGTCCCTTTTATGTGACGCTGGCGATCTTCTTTCTGATCATGCTGGGGATTGGCTGGTATGCCACCCGCCAGACCAAATCCCTGAGCGACTTTCTTGTGATGGGCGGCAAGGCCGGCGCGGTTGTCGGCGGTTTTGCGTATTTCGCCAGCCAGTACAGCATGAGCACGTTCATGGGGGTTCCCGCCATGACCTATGGGACCGGTTTTGCAGGTATGAGCATTTCCGTGCCGGGCCTTGCTTTCTCCATGATCGTGCCTGCGCTGTTCGTGGGTCGCAAACTCATGCTGATGGGCAGGCAGTACGGCTTCATGACGATGACCGACTATCTGTCGGACCGATATGAGTCCAACGCCATCCGCGGCGTGCATGCGGTGATGATGCTGGCGTTCGTGATTGCCATGATGGGGGCGCAGACCGTGGGCGCCGGGGTCATCTTCAACGTCTTCACCGGCGGCCCCGAATGGGTCGGCGTAGTGGCGATGGGCATTGTGGTGACGATCTACTGCATCGCGGGGGGCATGCGCGGTGCGATGATGACCGACGTCCTGCAGGGCGCTTTGATGGTGATAACCGCCGTGGTGACGTTCGTTGTCACCGTGCACATGGGCGGCGGTATGGAAACCATCACGGCCAAGCTGGCGGCGGACAGTCCCGCCCACCTGACGTTTCCCGGCGCCAAGGACAATTTCCCCTGGGCGACCTATATGTCCATGATCGTGATGTGGAGCTTCTTCACGATCGGTCAGCCGACGCTGTTTACGAAATTCTTCACCATGAACAGTTATCGCACCATGTTCAAGGCTGTGATCCTGGGCACGATGGGCATGCTGTTTTCGGCCACGCTGATCGAATGGTCGGGCGTCAACGCCTCGACGTTCATCCATGGGCTGTCGGGCAAACAGGCGGATTTCATCGTCCCGATGGTCCTGCAGCAAAGCCTGCATCCCTTCCTGGCGGCGCTCTTGATCACCGGCATCGTCTCGGCCGGGATGTCGACGATTTCCGCGCTGCTGGTGGTGGCCACGGGCGGGGTGACGCGCGACCTGTATCAGAACTTGCTGCATCCGCAGGCGTCACAGGAACGCTTGCTGCGGCTGTCGCGCTGGATGACGGTGGTGCTGGGCATGCTGGCCGTCGTGATCGGTATCGAGAAGCCGGCCGGCATCTTTGCGCTGATCCGCTTTGCTTTCGGCGGGCTGGGCATCTGGGTTGCCCCGGTGATCCTGGGCATGTACTGGAAGCGCGCAACGCGCACCGGCGCCATCAGCGCCGTGATCCTGGGCGAGATCCTGTATGTCGTGATGGTGATCTGGCACAAGGAATGGGCCTTCGGCTTTGACCCCCTGATCGTCAGCTGGTGCTACACGATGATCGTGATGGTCGGCGTCAGCCTGGTCACGCGCAAGGCCAGCCAGGCAACCCTGGATCGCCATTTCGACAAGCTGCGTCATGCCGAACGCGCGCTGGGCAAGCAGCCTGTTGCGCCGAGCCGGATGGCCAGCGCAACGCAGGCCTGAGCATACATGCCGGGGCGTGTGCCCCGGCGTCTGGACAGACAAGGAGATCAATCATGCAGATCGAACAAATGAACTGGTTTCAGGCTGAAGAGCACCTGAAACACGATGACCGCGTCATCATGCCCCTGGGCAGCACGGAACAGCACGCCTATCTGAGCCTGTGCACGGACTTCATCCTGTCCTCGCGGCTGGCACAGGAAGCCGGCGATCGCGTCGGGGTGCCCGTCTATCCGGGCCTGCCGTTTGGCATGACGTCCTACTTTCGGGAATTCCCGGGCACCGTCAGCCTGCGGCCGGACACCTACGGCGCGCTGATCACCGACATTCTGGACAGCCTCTACCACAGCGGCTTTCGCCGCGTCTTTCTGATCAATGGCCATGGCGGCAACAGCCCGGTCCAGACCTACATCGGCAACTGGCTGAATCAGCACGAAGACGCCCGCGTCGTCATCCACAACTGGTGGGCCTCTCCCGCCGTCATGTCGCGGGTGCGCGCCATTTCCACCAACGCGTCGCACGCGTCCTGGATGGAAAATTTCCCCTGGACCCGGATCGACGGCGTTCAGATGCCAAACGAGGAAAAACCCGGTATCAACCCCGCGAAACTGGGCCAACTGCCCGCCAGCGCCGTACGCGCCTACATCGGCGACGGCAACTATGGCGGCGAATACCAGCGTTCGGACGCAGAAATGGCCGACATCTGGGCGGCCGGCGTCGAGGAAACCTGCCAGTTGCTGGATAGCGTCTGGATGAAGTGATCGGTGGGGCGATTGCGGTGTGCGCAATCGCCCCACCGCCGACACAGTATAATGACCCCCATTTCCTGAGGGGCGCTGCACCGGCCCCGCCGGCCCGTCATGGGCCTAGCTGCGGGCCGCCAGGCTCAGGAACCTTCTTTATGAACGGCGCCCATCGTTGCCCTGCGCGGGCAGGGGTGGGCGGCAACCGTTCTCCCGCTGCGCAGGCTCTACAGGAACACGCATGAGCACTGCACACGACTACGTCATCGCCGATATCGCCCTGGCCGACTGGGGCCGCCGCGAACTTTCCATTGCTGAAACCGAAATGCCGGGCCTGATGGCCACGCGCGAGGAATTCGCCGCGTCGCAGCCGCTCAAGGGCGCTCGCATTGCCGGCAGCCTGCATATGACCATCCAGACGGCCGTGCTGATCGAGACCCTGAAGGCGCTGGGGGCGGAAGTCCGCTGGGCCTCGTGCAATATCTTTTCGACCCAGGATCACGCCGCCGCCGCGATTGCCGCCAGCGGCACGCCGGTGTTCGCCGTCAAGGGCGAATCCCTGGAAGACTACTGGCAGTACACCCACCGCATCTTCGACTGGCCGGGCGAACAGGCCAACATGATTCTGGACGACGGTGGCGATGCCACGCTGCTGCTGCACCTGGGTGCGCGGGCCGAGACCGATGCGTCCGTGATCTCCAAGCCCGACAACGAGGAAGAGCGCGTCCTGTTTGCCTCGATCAAGGCCAAGCTCGCCCAGGACCCCAACTGGTATTCGACCCGCCTGGCGCAGATCCAGGGCGTAACAGAGGAAACCACCACGGGCGTGCATCGCCTCTACCAGATGTCCCAGCGTGGCGAACTGAAAATCCCGGCCATCAATGTCAATGACTCGGTGACCAAATCCAAGTTCGACAATCTGTATGGCTGCCGCGAATCGCTGGTGGACGGCATCAAGCGCGCCACCGACGTCATGGTGGCGGGCAAGGTCGCCATCGTTTGCGGCTTTGGCGACGTGGGCAAGGGCTGCGCCCAGGCGCTGGCCGCGCTGCGCGCCCAGGTCTGGGTCACCGAAGTCGACCCGATCTGCGCCCTGCAGGCCTCCATGGAAGGCTACCGGGTCGTGGACCTGGACGATGCCGACGTGGTCGAGCAGGCTGATATCTTCGTCACCGCCACCGGCAACTACCACGTGATCGATCGCGACCACCTGTACCGCATGAAGGACCAGGCCATCGTCTGCAACATCGGCCACTTCGACAGCGAGATCAACGTCGCCTCGGTGGAAGACCTGCAATGGGAGGAAATCAAGCCCCAGGTCGACCACATCATCTTCCCGGACGGCAAGCGCGTGATCCTGCTGGCCAAGGGCCGCCTGGTGAACCTGGGCTGCGCCACCGGCCACCCGTCCTTCGTGATGTCGGCCTCGTTCACCAACCAGACCATCGCCCAGATCGAACTGTTCACGCGCGGCGATCAGTACAAGACCGGCCAGGTCTATGTGCTGCCGAAACACCTGGACGAAAAGGTCGCCCGCCTGCATCTGAAGAAACTGGGCGTGAACCTGACGACGCTGTCGCAGAAGCAGGCCGATTACATCGGCGTGCCGGTGGCCGGCCCGTTCAAGCCCGGCCACTACCGTTATTGATCGGTCCGGATGCCTGACCGGATGCGCCGCCCCGGCGCGGCGTCGTCCGGCCAGGTGCTGCGCCAGCCCGCCTGAATTGTCAAAGGAGCATCATCATGCTGTTGCTTGTCTGGATCCTGAATGCGGTCGCCTTGCTGGTGGTCGCCTATCTGCTGCCCGGCATTACCGTCTCGTCATTCGGTTCGGCGCTGATCGCCGCGCTGGTGCTGGGGTTGCTCAATGCGGTCGTCAAACCCTTGCTGGTCCTGCTGACCCTGCCGTTGACCATCGTCACGCTGGGGCTGTTCCTGCTGGTGCTCAATGCCCTGGTGTTCTGGTGGGCGGGGTCTATCCTCAAGGGCTTCCAGGTAGACGGATTCTGGTGGGCCGTGATCGGCGCCATCGTCTACAGCCTGGTGTCCGGCGTGCTGGCCAGCCTTTTGTTGCAATGAGATTCTTGGGACACCATGCCGAATACTGAAAAAACCAGGCCTTCCTCGGTCCTCAGCCTGGAATATTTTCCGCCTCGCGACATCGCCGCCCAGGAACGCCTGGTGCGGTCGGCCAAGCGCCTGGCAGCTCTGAATCCCGCCTACGTCAGCGTGACTTTCGGCGCGGGCGGGTCCACCCGGACCGGCACGGTGGATACCGTGCAGTTGTTGCGCAATCTGGGCACCGACGTGGCGCCGCACCTGTCCTGCATCGGGGCCACGCGCGACGATCTGCGCGTGATCCTGGACGACTACCGCGATCGGGGCATCCGCCGGCTGGTGGCGCTACGCGGCGACCTGCCGTCGGGCATGGGTGGCGACACGGGTGACCTGCATCATGCCAGCGAACTGGTGCGTTTCGTGCGGGAACAGTATGGCGATGCCTTTCACATCGAAGTCGCAGCCTACCCTGAAATGCATCCCCAGGCGGAAAGCGCGGAACAAGATCTGCGGCATTTCGTCAACAAGGTACGCGCCGGCGCCGACGGTGCCATCACGCAGTATTTCTTCAACCCGGACGCGTACTTCGATTTCGTGGACCGGGTGCGCGCCCAGGGCGTCGATATCCCCATCACGCCGGGCATCATGCCGGTGACGAACTACACCCAACTGGCGCGGTTCTCGTCCATGTGCGGGGCCGAGATCCCGCGCTGGATGCGGCTGCGCCTGCAGGGTTTCGGCGACGACAAGGCGTCGATCCGCGCATTCGGCATCGACGCCATTACCCGGCTGTGCGAACGCCTGCTGGACGGCGGCGCCCCCGGAGTGCATTTCTATACCCTGAACCATGCAGATGCCGTGGTGCAGGTGTGCGACAACCTGCGGATCGGGTCGTAATCGCGGTTTATTGCGGCGCCGGAACGGCCCAGCCCTTGTCGGTCAGGATCGCGTCCAGCCGGACGTCGTGCGGGGCCGGGGCATAGGGTTCCCCGCTGAGGTCTCCGCTGGCCCAGGCGATGCCGATGCTGGTAAATGGCTGCCCCGACGCCTTCAGCGCCGCCAGCGTGCGGTCATAGTAGCCGCCGCCGTAGCCCAGGCGATCGCCCTGACGGGTGAAGCCCAGCGTCGGCACCAGAACCAGGTCCGGGGCTGGTGCGGCAGGGCCGTCGGGTTCCTGGATGCCGTAGGCGCCCGGGTGCATGGGGGTCTCCGGCGTCCATAGGTGGAATGACAGCGGGGCGTCGGGCCCCGTCACCACGGGCAGAGACACCGTCAGGGACTCGTCTTGCGCCCATTGGCGCAGCAGCGCCTGCAGGCCGGGTTCTTCAGGCATGGACCAGAATGCTGCAATATGGCGGATGTCAGGGCGGCCGGATTCGCGCAGCGCGGCGCGGTGGCCAGCCAGCCAGGTGTAGAGCCGGCCCCGGATCAACAGGGCGCCCCGGTCGCGGTCGGCGGCGGGCAGGTCGGTTCGTCGTTGTTTCAGTCGCGTCCGCAAGGGGACTGCGTTATCCTGTGCGTTCTGATTCATGAGGCAGGCCGTAGCTGTGGGGTGGCGTGATGCGCGTTGATATTCTAAGGGATCCGGGATGCCTTGGCCGGACCGGGCATGACGCCTGTTGTCCTCCTGACCAAACCGTGGCGCGAGGGCGCATGCTGGCCTGGGGGCTGGCGGCCGCGCTGGGCCTGAGCGGCTGTGCAGGGGCCCATGCGCCGACGCAGGCCGAGGCGCAGGCGGGCGAAGCCCCGCAGGCAGCCCTGGTCGCCGATGGCGGCACGGTGCCCGGCGCTGCTGCGGCCGGTGCTGCGTCGGAACCGGCCGCGCCTGTCGTGCCGGCCTATGTGGCCCCGACCGTGCCGCCCGCCGCCCGCCAGGCGGTGGAAGATGCCTACGCCGCCGTGCAGAAGCGCCGCTGGACGGATCTGGATCGCCTGATCCCGGTCGCGGCAGCCGATCCCGTGCTGGGCCAATATCCCCGTTACTGGGCCCTGCAGCGCAATCTGCAGGACCGCACGTCCCCTGTGCCGAACGATGCCGTGCGGCAGTTTCTGCACGACAATCCGGACAGCTATCTGAACGAACGCATTCGCGCCGACTGGATCCTGGCGTCGGTGCGCGCCGGAGATTATGCCGGTGCCTTGCGGATCCAGCCGGTAGCCGACCCGTCGTCTGCTGTGCAGTGTTCGCTGCTGATGGCCCGCCACATGACGGGCAAGCATGCCCGCGCGACCGAAGTGCTCGACGTGTTCAAGCCCAATTCCGATTGCTGGGAACTGCTGGACCAGGCGGCAGCCGATCACGTGCTCAGCCGCAAGGAATGGAACGGCTTGCTGCGCGACATCATGGAAAGCAGCAAGACGGCCGACATCAATCGCCTGGCGTCCGTGGTCTTCGACGACGCCGCGATGGTGCAGTTCGCCGCCCTGATGAAGGATCCCCGGAAATGGCTGGCGTCGCGCTCGAAGCCGCGTTCGACCACTGATTTCGAGCTGACGGCGCTGGCGCTGTCCCGCCTGTCCCGCAGCGACGACCGCCCCGAGGCCGCGCAGTACGTCCAGGAACACTGGGCCGCCATCATGCCCAAGGCCGACATGCAGTGGGTCTGGGGGCAATTCGGGTTGGCGGCCGCGCTGAACGTCGAGACCGATGCCGCACGCTGGTACCGGCAGTCGGGGTTCATTCCCATGACCGATTACAACCACGCCTGGGAAGTCCGTGCCGAATTGCGGGCCTCGCCGATCCAGTGGGATCGGGTGGCGGCGGCGATCCGCAAGATGTCGGTCGCCCAGGCCGATGAGCCCGTCTGGCGATATTGGTATGGCCGGGCGCTGGCGGCCCAGGGTAATGCGCAGGCCGCGCGGCAGTATTACGAATCCGTTGCGGGCGATCTGGGGTTTTATGGCCAGCTGGCGGCCGAAGAGCTCGGTCGTACGCCGCGCCTGCCGGCCGCCCCCGCGCCGCTGGATCCCGCCTGGACAGCCCAGGCGCGGGCCAATGCCGGCCTGCAGCGCGCGGTTGCCTTGTTCGACCTGGGCTGGCGCCGCGAGGCCGTGCCGGAATGGAACTTCGCCCTGCGCGGCATGAGCGATCCGCAGCTGCGCGGCGCCGCCGAATTCGCCCGTGCCGAACACATCTACGACCGGGTGGTGAATACGTCCCTGCAGACCCGGCAGGTCGTGGATTTCAGCCAACGATTCATCGCGCCCTTCGAAGGCCGCGTCGCCGAGAAAGCACGCCAGATCGATCTGGACCCCGCCTGGGTCTATGGCCTGATCCGCCAGGAATCGCGGTTCATCATGGACGCCCGCTCCTGGGTGGGTGCATCGGGCCTGATGCAGCTGATGCCCGCCACGGCCAAATACGTGGCCCGCAAGATCGGCATGAAGGACTTCCATCCCGGGCAGGTCAACGATTTCGATACCAATACGGTTCTAGGCACCAACTACATGAACATGGTGTTGCAGGGCCTGGGGGGATCCCAGCTGCTGGCCACGGCCGGCTACAACGCCGGCCCGGGTCGTCCCAAGCGCTGGCGCTCCCAGCTGCAGGCCCCTGTCGAGGGCGCGATCTTCGCAGAAACCATCCCCTTCACCGAAACCCGGTTGTACGTGAAGAACGTCATGTCCAATACAGTCTGGTATTCCATGCTGTTTTCCGGCAAGCCGGATTCCCTGAAAGCGCGTCTGGGCACGGTCAGCCCCCTGGACGGCACGCGCACTGCGCAGCCGTGACGGTGTCCCACCTGCCTGCCGACTGGCAGGACCCCATTCTGGCGGGCCTGGATGTGTATATCGTAGGTGGCGCCGTCCGCGATGCGCTGCTGGGGCGGCCTGCCGGCGACCGCGACTGGGTGGTGGTGGGCGCCACGCCGGAAATCATGGCGGCGCGGGGCTTCACCCCGGTGGGCGGGGATTTTCCCGTGTTCCTGCACCCGCGCACCCACGAGGAATACGCCCTGGCCCGCACGGAACGCAAATCCGGACGGGGTTATCACGGCTTCGTCTTCCATGCGGGGCAGGACGTCACCCTGGTCGATGATCTGCATCGCCGCGACCTGACCGTTAATGCCATCGCGCAGGCGCCTGGCGGCACCCTGATCGATCCCCTGGGCGGGGCGGCAGATGTCCAGGCGCGCATCCTGCGGCACGTGGGGCCGGCCTTCGTCGAGGACCCTGTGCGCCTGTTGCGCCTGGCCCGTTTCGCCGCGCGCTTCCACGATTTTTCCATCGCCCCCGAGACCCTGGATCTCTGTCGCGCCCTGGTGCGCGACGGCGAGGTCGACGCCCTGGTGCCGGAACGGGTCTGGCAGGAATTCGCCAAGGGCCTGATGACGGCTCACCCAGGCCGCATGTTCGACGTGCTGGTCCAATGCGATGCGCTGGCGCGGGTCGCACCTGGACTGATCTGGAATGCCGGGGTCGCCGCTGGTCTGGCGCAGGGCGCTGACCGGGGCCTGTCCCTGGCGCAGCGGTATGCCCTGCTGTGCCGTGCTTCGGCGGATGCCGGTCTGCAGGATCGGCTGCGTGCGCCGTCTGCCTGCCGGGACCTGGCCCGCCTGCTGCCGGGCATGCTGGATCGCTTGGCGCGCCTCGGCCCGGCCGAGAGTATGTGCTTGCAGGCGGGTGATGTTGCCGGGCCCGAGGCCTGGCTGGATCTGCTGGAATCCTGCGATGCCGTGCGTCGTCCGGACCGCTGCCTGGATTTGTTGGCAGCAGCGGCCTGCGTCCGGGAGGGCATCGACCTGCCTGCCTGGGGCCAGCGCCTGGAGGCCGTCCGATCCGTGGATGCCGGCGCCATTGCCCGGGCCGCGCGAGGGGATGCCGGCTTGATCCGGGAAGGCCTGCGGGCAGCGCGGATCCTGGCCTTGTCCACGTCGGCCTGAACCCGTCGCGGGGCTGCCGGGACCCGACACTGGGTCCTCGGAAAAAGAGGACAATCGTACTTTTCAAGCCGCGACTCTACTTGTGCCTTCCTGTGTTCCGCCCGAACGTCCCGTGCTGGTCTTCGATTCCGGCATCGGCGGCCTGACCGTTTTGCGCGAGGCGCGGGTGCTGATGCCCGAACGGCGCTTCGTCTACGTGGCCGACGATGCCGGGTTTCCTTATGGCGGCTGGGCGGAAGATGAATTGCGGGGTCATGTGGTGGCCCTGTTCGGCCGCCTGCTGCGCGACCACGATCCGGTCCTGTGCATCGTGGCCTGCAATACGGCGTTCACCGTTGCAGGCGCTGCGCTGCGGGCGGCCTATCCTGCGATGACGTTCGTCGGGACGGTGCCGGCCATCAAGCCGGCGGCCGAACGCACGCGGTCCGGGCTGGTGTCGGTGCTGGCTACGCCGGGAACCGTCCAGCGCGACTATACCCGTCGCCTGATCCAGTCCTTTGCCTCGAAATGCCAGGTGCGGCTGGTGGGGTCGACTCGCCTGGCCCGCATCGCGGAAGCCTATATCCGAGGCCTGCCGGTGTCCGATGACGATATCCATGCCGAGATCGCCGGCTGCTTTGTAGAGACCGATGCTCGCCGGACCGATATCGTCGTGCTGGGCTGCACCCACTATCCCTTCCTGGCCAATGTCTTTCGGCGCCTGGCCCCCTGGCCCGTCGATTGGCTGGACCCGGCGGAGGCTATTGCCCGCCACGCGCGCAGCCTGGTGCCTCTGGCAGAGCAGGCGCTGCATCCCGATGCCGCTGATCGGGCATGGTTTACCGGGGGGGCGCCCGATTTTGCCACTCGCCGGCTGATGAACAGTTTCGGACTGGCGGTGGACTGATCGGGGCGGCGGCGCGCCCGCGCCGCAGCGGTTCAGAGCCGGTCGCGCCGGTCGCCGCGCACGAAACCCAGCAGCGGGCCATCGATGTCGCGACCCACGGCCAGGACCTTGAAGAGTTCGCCCATCTCGGCTTCGGACGTCAACGTGTTGATGGCGGCTAGTTCCCGGGCGCGCGCGGCAGGGTCGCACCCTGGCGCGCGGATCAATTGCGCGAGCCCGCCGTTCATCAGGAAGCGGGCCTGCGAGGCGTAGCCCAGCACGTCCAGTCCGCCGTCGAGCGCGGCATCCGCCATGGCCGTGAAGTCCACGTGGGCCGTGATGTCCTGCAGGCCGGGCAGGATCAGCGGCTGGTCATGGGCATGATGGCGAAAGTGGCACATCAGGGTGCCCTGCAGGCGCTGCGGATGGTAGTACTCGGCCTGCGGGAATCCATAATCGATCAGGAGCGCCGCACCCCGTTTCAGCCATTGGCCCATCTGGCGCATCCAGGCCTCGGCCTGCAGGTTGATCTCGGACCGATAGCCTGGCATGGCAGGCAGGCGCGCGGCGATCTGTGTCGCCAGTGCATCGGGCATGGGACGCGCAGCCCAGGCAAAGGGGCTGCCATCGACGTCCGGGCGATGTTCCACCCCCAACTGCTGGATCAGGCCCTGGGCGCCGTATTGAAACAGGACGACCGGCATGGCATCCAGGACTTCGTTGGCCAGCACGCATCCGGAAAACGCCTCGGGCAAGGCGTCGAGCCATTCCACCTGATCGCGCCACCAGCCCAGTTGTTCCTGCTGTCGGGCGCGCAGATCGGCGGACAGTTCGATGATCTGATAATGCACCTGGATGCCCAGGCCCTGCAGGGCCGGGATCAGCGCTGCGGCCAGCGCACCCGTCCCGGCGCCGAATTCCAGCACGGTCTGGCTGCCGCTGGCCTGCAGGATCTGCGCCACCTGGGGGGCCAGCGCCTGCGCGAACAGCGGACTGGTTTCCGGTGCCGTGGTGAAGTCACCCCCGAGATGCAGCTTGGCGCTGCCTGCGCTGTAGTAGCCCAGGCCGGGTTCGTAGAGCGCCGCCTGCATCCACGCTTCAAAGGACAGCCAGCCGCCGGCAGCCTTGATCCGATCCAGCAGCATGGCCTGTACCCGCTGCGCATGGGCGCGGGAGTCGGCATCGGGCTCGGGCAGGTTGTCGGGGGTCCGGATGGCAGGCAGTTCGATCATGGGGCGAAGCATAGCAGCTTGATCAGAGGCACATCGCCCCGGGGCTCGTGAGAGCGCCCGGGGCGATGGGGAGGCGCAGCGGCGCGTCACGCGCCGTCGGTCATTCAGGCAAAGCGCGGACGTTGGGCCGGCTTTTTGTCCTGATCCTGGCGGGCTTGGCGCTTGAAGGTCGATTTGGCGCCGACCTTGTCGCTGCGCGGGCCGCGTTGACCGTGGTCGGCGCGGGCATCGGGGCGGCGGGCGTGGCCGGGCCGGGAGGACGCGTCAGCGGCTGTCCAGTCGGAACGCGTGCTGTGGCTGCGAGCCGGCCGCGTGTCGTCGTCCGCCTGCGCGCGGTCGCGATGCCAGGGCTTGGCAGCGCCGGCCTGGGGGCGCGCGGCGGCGTCCCGGTCCTTGTTCCAGGGCTTGCGGGCGCCCTGGCTGGGGCCGGCAGCGTTGTCCCGGTCCTTTTGCCAGGGTTGGCGAGCGGCGGGGCGGGCGCCGGCAGTGGCCTCGTCCCGATCCTGCTGCCAGGGCTTGCGGCCCTGATAGCCGCCGGGTTTGCCTTGGTAGCCGCCGGGCTTTCCGCTGTGCGGGCGGCCCTTGCTGGGCCGGTCCTTCCAGGTGGGGCGTACGGATTGCTTCGGTTCCAGCCCCGGGATCGTTTCCATGGGGATGGACTGGCCGATGAATTGTTCGATGCGGCGGATCTTGTGGCGTTCGGCCGTGACGGCCAGCGTGATGGCCTGGCCATCGCGCCCGGCGCGCCCGGTGCGGCCGATGCGGTGCACGTAGTCTTCGGCCTGCATGGGCAGGTCGTAGTTCACGGCGTGGGTGATGGTCTGCACGTCGATGCCACGGGCAGCAACGTCAGTGGCCACCAGCACGCGCACGCGGCCGTTCTGCAGCAGACCCAGGGTGCGGGTGCGCTGGCGTTGGTTCATGTCGCCGTGCAGGGCGGCGGCAGAAAAGCCTTCTTCGGACAGGTGGTCGGCCAGGTCGTCGGCGCCGCGTTTGGTGGCGGTAAAGACGATGGCCTGGTCCAGCGTGGTATCGCGCAGCAGGTGATCCAGCAGACGCAGCTTGTGGGCACGGTCATCCGCATACAGCAGATGCTGCGTGATGTTGGTGTGCTTCTGCTGAGCCGAGGCGATTTCGATGCGATGAGGTTCGTGCATCAGGTTGGCGGCCAGCTTGGCCACCGTCCCGTCCAGCGTGGCGGAAAACAGCAGGGTCTGGCGGTCGTCCGGCGTCGCGCCGACGATGGTTTCGATGTCTTCGATGAAGCCCATGTCCAGCATGCGGTCGGCTTCGTCCAGGATCAGCGTCTGCACGGTGGACAGGTTCACGCGACGGGCCTGCAGGTGATCGATCAGGCGGCCCGGGGTCGCCACCAGCACGTCCACGCGCTTGGACAGGGACTTGATCTGGGCGCCGTAGGGCATGCCGCCGACGACCGTGGCCACGCGCAGGCCCTCCAGGTGCTTGCCGTAGGCGCGGGTGGCATCGGCCACCTGCATGGCCAGTTCACGGGTGGGCGTCAGCACCAGCACCTGCACGCCGCGCCCGCCGGGGCCGGTGCGGTGGCTGAGGTGCTGCAGCGAGGGCAGCATGAAGGCGGCGGTCTTGCCGCTGCCGGTCTGCGAGGACACCATCAGGTCGTGGCCGGCCAGCGCTTTGGGGATGGCGGCGGACTGCACGGACGTGGGGGTGGAGATGCCCTGTTCTTGAAGAGCGGACACGAGCTTGGGGCCGAGCCCCAGGGAGTCGAAAGACATGATTTCCTTGGCCCGCGAAGGCGGGCGATGTGCTGCGGGGCGCCAGTCGAGGGCCCCGTCGGGTTTGCTGCTGTGGATGTCTGCCACGCAGAATCAGTCGCATGTGCCGACCGGGTCAACCCAAAATAGCGCATCGGTGGGGTGTTCCGTGTGTCGGTCCGCCAGGGGAAATAAAACGCTGGCGGGTGGAACACCTGGCGCAAGCCAAGGTCAGGAGGTCAGAAAACAGGCAATCCGCTACTATAGCATAAGTATTAACCCTTAATCCACGATGGGAATGGAAGGGTCGAATTTGCTGCGGGCTGTGGCGAAAAAGCTGCGCACGTTGCGGATGCGGGGGTCGCCCGTCAGGCGGCGTATCGCCAGGTCCTGGTAGGCGGCCATGTCGGCGACCTGGGCCACCAGCACGAAATCGGGGCCGCTGCTGACGCGGTAGCATTGCTGGACGGCGGGCTCGCTGATGAGGCCGGCCTCGACTGCATCCAGTTGCGCCGCAGCCTGTGCGTCCAGGGATACTTCGATGATGACGGTCAGGGCGGCGCCCAGGCGTGCCGGATCCAGCAGGGCGACCTGGCGCAGGATCAGGCCGGATTGCATCAGTTTGCGTACGCGGCGCAGGCAGGTAGGGGGCGATGCGTGCACACGGGCGGCCAGGTCCAGATTGCTCAGGGAGCAGTCCTGCTGCAATTGGCCCAGAATGCGGCGGTCCAGATCATCGAGTCCGTGCGCGAGATTGGTGTCGGCCATGCCGAATCTCCCAGAAAGAATATGAAATTATATTTCATTCAATAAAACCAAAGAAATATAATTTCATATTAAATAGAAAATAGAAATCATATTTCTTTGTGGTCGAGACACAATAGCGGCTGAACAGGATTTCGGGGGTCGGTTGCGACCGGTTCGCAGGGCCCCATGATTTGATTTCAGGAGCATCCTCATGTGTGGCATCGTCGGCGCCGTTGCGCGTCACAATATCGTTCCCATTCTGCTGGAAGGCCTGCGCCGTCTGGAATACCGTGGCTATGATTCCTGCGGCGTAGCTGTGCATACCGGCACCGGCCTGTTGCGGGTGCGCAGCACCCAGCGCGTGGCGGAACTGGCGGCCCAGGCCGCGCAGGACGGCGTCCAGGGGCTGACCGGCATTGCCCACACTCGCTGGGCCACCCATGGGGCGCCGCTGACGCACAATGCCCACCCGCATTTCTCCGGCCCGGAAAACGGGGCGCCGCGCATCGGGCTGGTGCATAACGGCATCATCGAGAACCATGACGCGTTGCGTGCTGAACTGCAGGCGGTGGGCTATGTGTTCCACAGCCAGACCGATACGGAAGTGATCGCCCACCTGGTGGATCATCTGTACGACGGCGATCTGTTCGCCGCCGTGCAGCAGGCGACGCGACGCCTGGAAGGCGCCTATGCCATCGCCGTGTTCTGCGCGCAGGAACCCCACCGCGTGGTCGGGGCGCGCCAGGGGTCGCCCCTGGTGGTGGGCTGCAGCGAACAGGGCAATTACCTGGCGTCCGACCCGCTGGCGCTGGCGGGCACGACCGACCAGATCATGTACCTGGAAGACGGCGACGTGGTGGACCTGCAACTGTCCCGCGTCTGGGTCAGCGATGCTCAGGGCCAGCCTGTGGACCGGCCCGTGCATACCGTCCAGGCCCACACGGGCGAGGCCGAACTGGGCCCCTATCGTCATTTCATGCAAAAGGAAATCTTCGAACAGCCGCGCGCCGTGGGCGATACCCTGCAGGGGATCGACGCCATCATGCCGGAATTGTTCGGTGATGGTGCCCATGGGGTGTTCAAGGCCATCGACCGTGTGCTGATCCTGGCCTGCGGCACCAGTTATTACGCCGGGCTGACGGCGCGCTACTGGATCGAATCGATCGCCGGGATCCCGGTCAACGTCGAGATCGCCAGCGAATACCGCTACCGTACCAGCGTGCCCGATCCGCGCACCCTGGTCGTGACCATTTCCCAGTCGGGCGAGACGGCCGACACCCTGGCGGCGCTGAAACACGCCCGCAGCCTGGGCATGGAGCACACCCTGACCATCTGCAACGTGGCCACCAGCGCCATGGTGCGCGAGTGCAAGCTGGCCTTCATCACCCGGGCCGGGGTAGAGATCGGCGTGGCGTCCACCAAGGCCTTCACCACCCAGCTGACGGCGCTGTACCTGCTGACACTGGCGCTGGCGCAGACCCATGGCCGGCTGGATGACGCCGCTGAACAGCAGGCCGTCAAATCCCTGCGCCACCTGCCGGCAGCCATTGCCGCCGTGCTGGCCCTGGAACCGCAGATCATCGCCTGGGCCGAACGCTTCGCCAGCAAGGAAAACGCTTTGTTCCTGGGGCGCGGCATGCACTATCCCATCGCCCTGGAAGGCGCGCTGAAGCTGAAGGAAATCAGCTACATCCACGCCGAAGCCTATCCCGCCGGCGAACTGAAGCACGGCCCGCTGGCCCTGGTGACTGACGCCATGCCGGTGGTCACGGTGGCGCCGCACGACGAACTGCTGGAAAAGCTGAAGTCCAACATGCAGGAAGTGCGCGCGCGCGGCGGCGAACTGTACGTCTTTGCCGATGCCGACTCGCAGATAGTGGGGGCATCGGGCATGCACGTCATCCGCATGCCGGAACACTACGGCAAGCTGTCGCCCATTTTGCATACGGTGCCGCTGCAGTTGCTGGCCTATCACACGGCCTGCGCCCGAGGCACGGACGTGGACAAGCCGCGCAACCTGGCGAAAAGCGTGACGGTGGAATGATGCCCCGCCCCCGGCGCATGTCCGGGGTCAGTCTTTCTCCAGGATGGGATCAATGACGGTCTGCGCCCATTCCATGAAAACCTGGGTACGCCGCGCCAGGTGACGGCGCCCTTGGTAGAGCACCGATACGGGCAGGGACCGGGGGCGGTGGTCCGGCAGGATTTCCACCAGGTTTCCGGCTTCGATCAGGTGCCGCGCGTGCGCCTCCGGCACCTGGATGATCCCGATTCCTGCGATCGCGGCGGCTTCATACGAGTGCACGTGGTTGACCGTGAGCGCGCCGGGCATGGGCAGGGACTCGTATCCGCCGCGAACGGGGTATTCGAATCCCGGATCGCTGGCTCCCAGATGGCTGACGTAATGGACCAGTCTGTGGCTGCGCAGGTCGTCTACGGTCTGCGGTATTCCGTGGCGCTGCAGATAGGCCGGGCTGGCGCAGTTGATGAAGGGCAGGTGGCCGAGCCTGCGCGCCACCAGGTTCAGGTCGCCGGGTTCGCCGACCCGGAATACGCAGTCGAATCCGCCGCGCACCAGGTCGATGAACTGATCGGTGCTGCTCATCTCCACCTTCAGCAGGGGATGCGCATCCAGGAATTCGGGCAGGCGGGCCATGATCATGTTCTGCAGGATCCCGTTGGACATGTCGGTGCGGATCACGCCTGTCAGCGCCTGGTCGCTGCTCAGGAACAGGTTTTCCAGTTCCTCGAGATCGGCCAGCAGGTCGCGGCACCGCTGGTAGAACACCTCGCCGTCCAGCGTCAGGCTCACACGGCGGGTGGTGCGATGCAGCAGCCGGGTGCCCAATCGGTCTTCCAGTCGGCGCACGGCGCCGGATACCGTGGCCTTGGGCAACCCCAGGCTGTCGGCGGCTGCGCTGAAGCCGCTCAGTTCCGCCACGCGCCTGAAGATCTGCATGTCCTGGATTCTGCTCATCACTGTCTCTTTTCGTGGAACTATGTTTTCATGAATCGCCTATTTATATCATTTGTTCCGTTCAATAGAATGATTTCTCCGCTGATTCCACAGCCTGATACCGGAGAAATCCATGCATTCCACTATTTCACTCATCACTGGCGGCAGCCGGGGCCTGGGCCGTGACGCAGCGATCAAGCTCGCCGACCGGGGCAACGACGTGATCCTGACCTACCGCGCCGACCGTGCAGCGGCCGACGCAGTCGTATCCCGCATCCAGGACAAGGGGCGACGGGCTGCGGCGCTGCAGCTCGACGTTGGCGACAGCGCCAGCTTTGCCGGGTTCGCCGCGCAGGTCCGGGAGACCTTGTCCAGTCAATGGCGCAGCACGGGATTCGATCACCTGGTCAACAACGCAGGGATGGGAATCTATGCCGCGTTCGCCGATACCACCGAGGCGCAATTCGACGAACTGATGCGCGTGCATCTCAAGGGGCCGTTCTTCCTGACCCAGGCCTTGCTGCCGCTGTTGCGCGACGGCGGTCGGATCCTGAACGTATCGTCCGGCCTGACGCGCTTTTCGCTGCCCAATTTCGCCGCTTATGCGGTGATGAAGGGCGGCATCGAGGTGATGACGCGCTACCTGGCCCAGGAACTGGGACCGCGCGGCATCGCGGTGAACACCATTGCACCGGGCGCCATCGAGACCGACTTCCACGGCGGGGCCGTTCGCGACGACCGGGAAATGAATGCTTTTGTCGCTTCGGTGACGGCGCTTGGGCGTGCCGGCAAGCCGGATGACATCGGCGACCTGGTCGCTGCCCTGTTGTCGCCGGACAGCCGCTGGGTCAACGCGCAGCGCATCGAGGCGTCCGGCGGCATGTTCGTCTGACCCGGATCGGCGCCGCCCGCCGGGGCCGGGCCGGCCCGAATGATCAGGCGGCCAGCAGCGCCTCGATATCGGCCTGAGCCTGGGCCAGGCCGCGCTCGCGATGCTCGGGACCCATGTTCATGCCCTCGGCGCGCACGACGCGGATGTCGGTGACGCCCATGAAACCGAAGATCGATTTCAGGTAGCTTTCCTGATGCTCCATGGCCGGGTTGGCGGAATAGATGCCGCCGCGGCTCAGCGCCAGGATCACCGTCTTGTCGCCCAGCAGGCCGACCGGACCGGTCTCGGTGTATTTGAACGTGCGGCCGGCCTGGGCCACGCGGTCCAGCCAGGACTTGAGCTGGGCGGGAATGGTGAAGTTGTACATCGGCGCGCCGATGACGACGATATCGGCTGCGATCAGCTGACTGACCAGGGCCTCGGAGACTTCATTTTCCTGGCGCTGGGTCTCGGTGATCGCGGCATCGTCCGCCGGCATCCGGAAGCCGAGCGCGTTCAGCGACAGGGGCTGGGGGGCCTGGGCGGCCAGATCCAGGTATTCGACCTGCAGGCCGGGGTGCGCGGCCCGCTGTTGCGCCACGATGTCCTGGGACAGACGGCGCGTGATGGAATCGGAACCGGTGATGCTGGAGTCAATGTGCAGGAGCTTCATGGAGAATACCTTGTGTGAGTGATAGGCCCGGACAAGGCCTTGGATGAACGATATTTTCCATTACCGGTATGAAATAGATAATATGGCTGTCAAGGCTTACAGCATTCTATTTTTGGGGTGAATCATCCATGCAGGATCTGAACGATATGCGCTATTTCGCGGAAGTCGTGGAGCACGGCAGTTTCGTGGGGGCGGCGCGCGCGCTGGATCTGCCGACCTCGCGCCTGTCCAGGCGGATCGCACGGCTGGAAACCGAACTGGGCGTGCGGCTGCTGAACCGCACTACACGCAAGCTCTCTCTGACGCTGGCGGGCGAGCAGTACGTCCGTCACTGCGTCGCCGTGCGAGAAGAAGCCGAGCAGGCGCACGCGGAAATCTCCCGGATCCTGGCCGAACCGCGCGGCCCGCTGCGGGTGTCCTGCCCCGTCACGCTCGCTCAGTCAGTGATTGCGCCCCTGATCCCGGCCTACCTGAAGCGTCACCCGCTGGTCAGGCTGGAACTCGAGGTCAGCAATCGCGTGGTCGATCTGGTCAGCGAACGCGTGGACGTCGCCTTGCGGGTGCGCCAAAGCCTTGACGACAGCGGCAGCGCCGTCATCAAGCGGCTGGGCCTGAGCCATGGCCTGCTGGTCGCCAGCCCGGAATTGCTGCAGCGCCTGGGCAGGCCAGTCCACCCCGATGATCTGGAACGCTTCGATGCGGCAGGGATGTCCGCGCAGGCGGGCAAGATCCACTTCGCCCTGGCCGGGCCGCAAGGGGCACAGTGCCAGGCCGTGTGCCGCGCCGCATGCATCGTGGACGATCTGTTGTCGCTGCTGTATGCGATCATCGGGGGTGTCGGTATCGGGATGATTCCCGACTACATGTGCCACGAGGACATTGCCCAGGGCCGTCTGGAATCGGTCCTGCCCGGGTGGTCGCTGCCTTCGGGCATCGTGCATGCCGCGTATCTGTCGCGTCGCGGCATGTCGCCGGCCGTGCGTTCGTTCCTGGATTATCTCGGCGAGGCCATGGAGAGCTAGCGCCCGAACGCCGCCCGATACCGCCACAGCAGCATCAGACAGATGCCTGCAGGCACCACCAGCGTGGCATAGGCGAACCCGTAGCTGCCCGACAACGACGCGATCCAGCCAAAGATCGGTGGGCCGACCACCACCCCCAGGAACGTCATGGCCAGCGTGCCGCCCGTGGCGATGCTGGCCTGGCCGGCAGGGGCCTGGCGCGCGACTTCGGCCAGGTACACGCCGTTCCAGCCGATGGCGCTGCCCCCGAACAGGCACAGCACCACCAGCACGATCGCGTTCGAGTCGACGGCCTGCAGCAGCGGCGTACCCAGGGCGCACAGGGCGATCAGGGCGGACAGGCCAGCCAGGGTCCGGACCGGGCCGAAATAGTGATCCGACAGATAGCCCCACAGCAGGCGGCCGCCGACCCCGGCCGCCTGGGATACGGCCAGGATGACGCCGGCTGCGATCAGGTCCATGTGCAGGTCGTGGTTCAGGAACGTCACCAGGTAGGACGTCAGGGACAGCTGGGCAATCGAAAACAGGAACGAGACACCGGCCAGCACCGCCAGGCTGCGCTGGCTGAAGACGAGTTTCAGCGGGCCGATCAGACCATTGCCTGCGGACAGCTTTTGCAGGGGGTTCTGGTCGGCATCCAGGGCGGGGCGCAGCGGCTGGATCGCCAGTGCGCACAGCAAATTGCCGGCGGCGACGATCAGCAGGGCTGCCTGCCAGCCTGCCCAATGGGCCAGGCCTGGCACGATCAGGCCGGCCAGCACGCCGCCCAGGGGCACGCCGGTCTGCTTGATCGAGAAAACGAAAGACATGCGGTGGGCGGGCGTGGTGCGGGCCAGCAGGTGCGAGCTGGCCGGCGTAATGGGACCGTAGCCCAGGCCGACCAGCAGGGCGCCGATGGCCATGATCGGCACGGATGCGATCGTGCACAGCGCCAGCCCCAGCGCGCACAGCACCATGCCGGCCTGGCTGGCGCGGATGGCGCCGTAGCGCCGGGTGGCGGATCCGGACAGCAGGCTGGCTGCCATGGCGCCCAGATAGGCCAGGGCCACGTAGACCCCGACGTAGGCGGCCGGCACGCCCAGCACGTCGGCGACGACCGGCGCAATGGCCGGCAGCGTCAGCAGGGACATGGACACCAGGGACTGGATGGTCAGGGTGGCGGCCAACGTCAGTGCGGACGAGGCGGGCGGCGTGGCGGCTGAGTCGGTGGCGGCAGACATCAGGGAATCATAATCCTGGTGCGGGATGCCGTCAGGGGCGCGCGGGCGCGCCATCCCGGGGACAGAAGTCCCCCACCCGGGCGGTGTCGGCCAGAGTCCAGACGCGCTGGATCATGGCGTCGATGTCGGCTGCGCTGGCGGCATTCTGATAACGCCCCAGGCGGCGGACCTTGTCCTCGATTTCGGGGCGGATCAGGGTGTTGTCCGGGTCGCCCTTGGGGGTGTCGACGCGGCCGCTCAGCGTGCGGCCATCGCGCGTCGTGACCGTGACCTTGCCGATCCAGCGCTGCGGGTAGGCGCCGTCCACTTCCGGATCCAGCTGCATCGTGACGCGTGCCCGGAAATCTGCAATGTCCGAGTCGGCTGGGGCCTCGTCGAATTCCTGCAGGCCGGCTTTGCGATGCTTTGCGATCAGGCCCAGCACTGTGCCCATGGAAAATTTCGATTGGTGCACTGTCGCAGGGTTCACGACCGGACCCAGGACATCGATGGCGCCCTGGTGGACGTGCGCCGTCACCTGGGCGATATCGGCGATGCCCAGGTTGTGCGCCTGCACGACGGACAGCAGCGCATCGGCCGCAGGGTGGGTGTGGCGGCAGGACGCATGGTATTTGAAGGACGTTTCCAGCAGCGCCCAGCGCGAGCCCAGGCCGTCGGTCAGCCGGAGCGGGTCGGCATCGCGGGACATGCCCGCTGCCATGCCCTGGGGGCCTTCCAGGATGCGGCTGGCGCCGGTGAAGTCTCGCGCAGCCAGCCAGGCGGCCATCAGGCCATTGGCAGAGGCGCGGGCCGTGTGCAGTTGCTTGGAATCCGCGCCGTCGCGCAGGAATTCCCACAGGCCGGCCGCCTGGGTGCCCGCCGATCCCAGCGCGTGCAGCATCCGGGCAGCATCCAGCCCCAGCAGCTTGCCGCAGGCCATGGCGGCCGCCGGTGCCCCGGCCGTGCCGGTCGTGTGGAAGATCGTATAGTGGCTGCGGCCCAGGAATTCACCGATGCGGATGCCGGCTTCGTAGCCGGCCACGATGGCCGTCAGCAGGTCGCGGCCCGAGGCCCCCCGGGCCTGCGCGAGCGCCATGGCGGGCGGCATGACGACGGCGGCCGGGTGAAAGACCGATCCGTTGTGGACGTCGTCCTGTTCGACCATGTGGGCGGCGGCGGCATTGCTCATCGCGGCGAAGACCGGGCTGGTGCCGCTGCGAGTGACCAGGTTTTCCGATGGGCCTTGCTGCGGCCCCATGGCCTGTCCGTACTGCGCGATGGTCTGCACGGCGCGCGCGCCCGATCCCGCCAGCATGGATCCCAGGGTGTCCAGCAGCAGGTCTTCGGCCCGTCGCAGCACGGGGGCCGGGATCTGTTCATAGCGAAGATCGGCAAGGAAACGGGTCAGTGTTGCGCTGGGGTGGGACATGGTTTTCCTGTGGTACGCATGGGGTGGGGGCCGGCCTTGCCGGCAGGCGCCTGCAGTCTGCGCCGCAGGGCTTTTTCAGGGGTGACTTTGCTTCATGGGGAATTTTTTGCCTATTATTGTTTGCTGAAGACTGGCTTCATCAAACCGTAAGGGATATCCGTTTCATGGCGACACGCTTTGACCTCACCGACATGCAGCTCATGGTCAACGTGGCTGGCGCCCAGAGCCTGACCAAGGGCGCAGAGCGAACGTTCCTGTCCCTGCCGGCTGCCAGCAACCGGGTCAAGAGCCTCGAAGAAGCCCTGGGCACGGATCTGCTGTATCGCGGCAGCCAGGGGGTGACCCTGACTCCCTCGGGCGAGGTGTTCGTCAAACATGCCCGCACGGTGCTGCGCCAGCTGGAACACCTGCGCGGCGAGATCCAGGAATACGCCAAGGGCATCAAGGGGCGGGTTCGGGTCTATGCCAACACGACAGCCATGAATGAGTTCATTCCCGCCGTGCTGGGCCGCTACCTGGTCAGCCATCCCGACGTCAATGTCGAACTGCGCGAGCGGCTCAGCTATCAGGTCGTCAAGGCCGTGGCCGACGGCGTGGCGGATATCGGCATCACGGCCCAGGGCAGCGGCGGGGCGGGCGTGCGCTACCTGCCGTATCGCACCGATCGGCTGGTGCTGGTCACGTATCCGGATCACCCCCTGGCCGGGCAGGCTGCCTGTGCCTTCGAGCAGACACTGGACGACGATTTCATCAGCCTGTTCGAATCCAGCGCCATCCATTCCTTTTTGCTCAAGGCGGCCGAGGACCTGGGCCGCATCCTGAAATTCCGGGTAGAGGTCGGCAATTTCGAGGCCGTCTGCCGCCTGATAGCGGCGCGAGTGGGCGTCGGCGTGATTCCGCAGTCGGCCGCCTTGCGCTATGCACAGACCCTGCCGATCCGCCTCGTTGCGCTCACCGACGAATGGTCGCTGCGCAAACTGCACATCTGCTGGCGCGAGGCCGGGGAATTGCCGGTCTTCGCACAGGAACTGGTGGATCTGCTGGTCGGCGACGCGCAGGACAGCGCACCTGGCTGACGCCGCGTCGGATCCGGCGCGGGCCGGATCCGAAAGGCCTGGTTTGGCAAAACAAAATTGCCTGTCCGGGCCGATTCCTGCATGCTGCCCCTTCTCCTTCCATCAAGAGGCTGTGCATGTTCAACGCTGCAGGACACCATCAGGACATCCGCGACGCCATTCGCGATTTGTGCGCGCAATTTGGCGATGAGTACTTCCGGCGTGTGGATGAGCAGCGTGGCTACCCGGCGGAATTCGTCGATGCGCTGACCCAGGCCGGCTGGCTCGCCGCCTTGATCCCGGAAGAGTACGGCGGATCAGGCCTGGGCCTGACCGAGGCCTCGGTGATCATGGAAGAAATCAACCGGGCAGGTGGCAATTCGGGCGCCTGCCACGGGCAGATGTACAACATGGGCACGATCCTGCGCCATGGTTCCGAGGCGCAGAAGCAGCAATGGCTGCCCAAGATCGCCAGCGGCGCGCTGCGCCTGCAGTCCATGGCCGTCACGGAACCGACGACCGGCACGGACACCACGAAAATCAAGACGACGGCGGTGAAAAAGGACGGCCGTTATGTGGTCAACGGCCAGAAGGTCTGGATTTCCCGCGTGCAGCATTCGGACCTGATGGTCCTGCTGGCCCGCACTACGCCGCTGGAGCAAGTCCGCAAGAAATCCGAGGGCATGTCGATCTTCATGGTGGATCTGAAGTCCGCCATTGGCAACGGCCTCACCGTGCGGCCGATCCTGAACATGGTCAATCACGAAACCAACGAATTGTTCTTCGAAGACCTGGAGATCCCCGAGGAAAACCTGATCGGCGAGGAAGGCAAGGGCTTCAAGTACATCCTGGACGGCTTGAACGCGGAACGCACGCTGATTGCCGCCGAATGCATCGGCGACGGCTACTGGTTCGTGGATCGGGCAAAAAAATACGTCAGCGAACGGATTGTGTTCGGCCGCCCGATCGGCCAGAACCAGGGTGTGCAGTTCCCCATCGCCAAGGCCTTCGTCAACGTCGAAGCCGCCAGCCTGATGCGCTATCAGGCCTGCGCTCTGTTCGACGCCCACCAGGATTGCGGCGCCCAGGCCAATATGGCCAAGATGCTGGCGGCCGATGCCTCCTGGGAAGCAGCCAACGCCTGCCTGCAGGCGCACGGCGGCTTTGGCTTCGCCTGCGAATACGACATCGAGCGCAAGTTCCGCGAGACCCGCCTGTATCAGGTGGCGCCGATTTCCACCAACCTGATCCTGTCGTACGTCGGCCAGCATGTGCTGGGCATGCCGCGTTCATTCTGAAGAGGTCAACATGCTGCCCTTGCAGGACATCACGGTCATCACCCTGGAACATGCCATTGCCGCGCCGTTCTGCACGCGCCAGCTGGCGGACCTGGGTGCCCGGGTCATCAAGATCGAGCGGCCCGGCGTGGGGGATTTCGCGCGCGGCTACGACGAGCGGGTGCGCGGCCTGTCGTCTCATTTCGTGTGGGTGAACCGGTCCAAGGAAAGCCTGGCGCTGGACGTCAAGCAGCCCGAATCGGCGGATGTGATCGAGCGCCTGCTGGCCAAGGCCGACGTGCTGGTGCAGAACCTGGCGCCGGGCGCGGCCGCCCGCCTGGGTCTGTCCTTCGAGGCCCTGCATGAACGCTTTCCCCGCCTGGTCGTGTGCGATATTTCCGGCTACGGCAACGACGGCCCGTATCGCGACAAGAAAGCCTATGACCTGCTGATCCAGAGCGAATCCGGCTTTCTGTCGGTCACGGGGTCGGCAGACGAGCCCGCCAAGGCGGGGTGTTCCATCGCCGACATCGCCGCCGGCATGTACGCCTACACCAACATCCTGGCGGCGCTGATCGAGCGCGGCAAGACGGGGCGGGGCCGGCACATCGACGTGTCCATGCTGGAGAGCATGGCCGAGTGGATGTCCTACCCGATGTATTACAGCTTCGACGGCGCCAGGCCACCCACCCGCAGCGGGGCCTCGCATGCCACGATCTACCCCTATGGGCCGTTCGAGGCGGGGGACGGCAAGACCGTGATGCTGGGGTTGCAGAATGAACGGGAATGGCAGGTCTTTTGCGACAAGGTCCTGCAGCAGCCGGAACTGGCCGACGATCCTCGGTTCTCGAGCAACTCCCGGCGCTCGGCCGCGCGCGGCGAATTGCGCGCCCTGATCCTGGGGGTGTTTGCCGCGCTCAGCATCGACCAGGTCGTCGCCCGCCTGGACGAGGCCAGAATCGCCAATGCGCAGATGAACGACATGGCCGACGTGTGGGCGCACCCACAGCTGCAGGCGCGGGGGCGGTGGACGACGGTCGACAGCCCCGCCGGCCCGCTGCCCGCGTTGCTGCCTCCCGGCATCGGCGACCTCGCGCAAACCCGGATGGGCGCGATCCCGGCATTGGGCGAACATACCCAGGCCATCCTGCAGGAACTGGGTTTCCCGGGCGATCCCCGTTGAATCCCTGAGAATGCACGGGGCCCGGCAGTACGAGGCCCCGGTGAAATCCGGCAGCCCGCATGTTCAGGGGCCGCCCGAGTTGCACACATAAAACTTCCAAGGAGACAAAACCATGCAATCCCGCACACTGACCCGCCTGGCGCTGGCACTGGGCCTCACCTTGTCCGCCAGCCTGGCGGCGACTGCCGCCCAGGCCGCACCCATCGTCATCAAGTTCAGCCACGTCGTGGCGGCAACGGCCCCCAAGGGCCAGGGCGCCCTGAAGTTCAAGGAACTGGCCGAGGCCGCCCTGCCGGGCAAGGTCGAAGTCCAGGTGTTCCCGAACTCGCAGCTGTTTGGCGACGGCAAGGAAATGGAAGCCCTGTTGCTGGGCGACGTGCAGCTCATCGCGCCGTCGCTGTCCAAGTTCGACCGCTATACCAAGAAGCTGCAGATCTTCGATCTGCCCTTCCTGTTCGACGACATGGATGCCGTGGACCGTTTCCAGGCCAGCCCGGCAGGCCAGGACCTGCTGAATTCCATGACATCCAAGGGCATCAAGGGCCTGGCCTACTGGCACAACGGCATGAAGCAGCTGTCCACCAACAAGGACAAACTGACGCGGCCGGAAGACGTCAAGGGCCTGAAATTCCGCATCCAGGCCTCTGACGTGCTGGAAGCCCAGTTCCGCCAGCTGGGCGCCAATCCGCAGAAACTGGCCTTCTCCGAGGTCTACCAGGCGCTGCAGACCGGGGTGGTGGATGGCCAGGAAAACACCTGGTCCAACATCTATACCCAGAAACTGCATGAGGTGCAGAAGACCATTGCCGTCACCAATCATGGCGACATCGATTACATGGTGATCGCCAATGCCCGTTGGTGGGACGGCCTGCCCAAAGACGTGCAGGCCGGGCTCAGCAAGGCCATGGCGGGCGCCTCCGACTACGCCAACAAACTGGCGGCCGAGATCAATGAACGCGACCGTCAGCGTATCGCCAGTGCTGGCGCGGCGAAGATCCAGACCCTGTCCAAGGACGACGTTGCGGCCTGGCGCACAGCCATGCACCCCGTCTGGCAGAAATTCGAAGGGCAGATCGGCAAGGACCTGATCGACGCCGCTCTGGCATCCAACAAGAACTGAACCTCTCTCATGAGCCCCCTTGGGGGATGAACCCGGACACGGGGCAGTTCTGAGGACTGCCCCGTGCCTGGTGGATCCGACCAGAATGCAGGCTGCTATGTGGACAGCAAGCCGAACGCAGCGTGGGGGCCTTTTTATTCTGGAGCATCGGATCATGGATTTTTCGTCCTGGATCGGCCGTACTGAAACCTGCGAGGACAATCTGGACCCCGGCCACGCGCAGCGGGTGGCGCTGAGCCTGGACGAATCGCTGGATCCGCAGGCTGTATTGCCGCTGATGTGGCACTGGGCGTTCTTCATCCACGGCGAGCCCTATGCCCGCCTGGGGCGCGACGGCCATCCGCAGCAGGATGCCTTTCTGCCGCCCGCCGGGGACCGCAGCCGGATGTGGGCTGGCGGCCGCATCCGGTTTCATGCGCCGCTGGCGCTGGGGCGGCCTGCCCGGCGCGCGTCCAGGATTGTCGATATCGTCGAAAAGACCGGGCGCAGCGGCCGCCTGCAGTTCATGACGGTCGAGCATCTCTATACCCAGGACGACGCACTGTGCATCGCCGAAGAACAGGACATCGTCTATCGCGAACCTGCGCCTCCGGTGTTGCAGGGCACCCAGCCAGCGCCGCAGGCCCAGTGGACTCACGCCGTGGCGCCGGACCCCGTGCGGTTGTTCCGCTATTCGGCCGTCACCTTCAATGGCCATCGCATCCACTACGATGACCGCTACGTGCGCGAGGTCGAAGGCTATCCCGGCCTGGTGGTTCATGGGCCTCTGATTGCCACGCTGATGGTGCGCGCCTTCACCCGCGCCCATCCGGAACTGTCCGTGCAGTCACTGTCCTACCGTGGCCTGCGTCCGCTGATTGCGCCGCGAACTTTCCAGGTGGCGGGCTGCTTGCAGGACGGCGACGTGGCGCGGCTTTGGGCGGAGCAGGACGGCACGTTGGCGCATCAGGGCGAAATCGGATTCACCCGGGCCTGACGGCGCACCCAAGGGGCCTTACTCCCATTGTCGTTTCCCCACGTGTTCGTGCAGATACTGCACGAAGGCTTCGGCTGCGGGCGGCAGGCTGGCGTGCTGGCGGCTGTAGATGAAGAACTTCCGCCGGATTTCGGGGTCGTGCAATGGCCGCGCTCGCAGGCCATAGAGATCCACCAGGCGCTGGGCATACGGCAGGCAGGCCGTCACGCCCAGGCCGGCATTGACCATGCTCAGGGCTGTGCTCATGAAGGTGACTTCGTGGCTGGGGCGCACCGGTTGCTGGGACGACAGCTGGTGGAGGTCCATGGCCAGCTGATCGGTGAATTGGCCGTGCAGCACGATCAGCGGGTGGCGCATGAGATCCGTCCAGCCGACCCGCTTCAGGGATTCCAGCGGGTGGCCGACGGGGAACACCGCCATGAAAGGCAGGTCGAACAGGGGGTCGGCCGCGATGTCGGACAAGCCCTCGCGATAGGGGCCGATGCTGATATCGACCTCGCCGCGCACCGCCTGGGTAATGGCGTTTTCCACGGCGCAGTCCAGCAGGTGGATCTGGATGTGGGGATGTGCGAGGCGGAAGCCGGCAATGACTTCCGGGATCAATGTGCTGGCCATGAGCTGCGGGGCGGCAATCCGGACGATGCCGCGGCGCAGGCGCTTGAGGTTATCGATATTGTCCAGTGCGCTGTCCAGATCGCGGAGCACACGCGTGGCGACGGTATGGAACTCGCGCCCGACTTCAGAGAGCTGGATGCGCCGCGTGCTGCGGTCCACCAGGCGGACCCCCAATTGAGATTCCAGTTCTTTGATCAGGCCGCTGAGCGCTGATTGTGTGATGTGCAAGGACTCGGCCGCCCGTGTAAAGCCTCCGGTGCGGGCCAGCGCCGCAAAGGCGCGCAACTGGCGAAGCGTGACTTCCATCGGAAAATCCTATGAATCGATGAATAAAAACTGTTTGTATGATATCTGGAAACTCCGTCTAATGGGGCATCCATAACAAGGATGCGCGGGCGCCGGCCTGCAAGCATCCACATCCGGATCGGAGACAAGCATGATGTCCCTTCTTATCTCGCGCGGTGAGCGCCGATGATGAACCGCACCGCCCACCTGGTCGCCAGGGGCTTTGAAGTCCTGATCGTCGCCTGCCTGGCGATCATGGGCATCCTGGTCTTCGGAAACGTCGTCTTGCGCTACGCGTTCAATTCGGGCATCGCCATTTCGGAAGAACTGTCGCGCCTGCTGTTCGTCTGGCTGATCTTCATGGGTGCCGTCCTGGCTTCGGCGCGGCGCATCCACATCGGCTTCGACACGCTGCAGCGGGCCATCGGGCCGCGAGCGCGTCGCACGCTGGTGGTATTCACCGGCGTGTTGATCCTGGCTGGCTGCGGGGTCTTCATCATCGGCGGATGGCGCCAGACCCTGATCAACCTGGGCAATACCTACCCGGTCCTGGGCATTTCCTACGCCTGGCTGTATGGGGCGGCCCTGGTGTTCGGGGTGGCGCTGATCTTTCCCGTGTGCAACAACATCCGCCGAGCGCTGGTCGGCATCGATGACGGCCTGACGGAAGACCTGGCCGACCGCATCGAAGGCCTGGCGGAACGCATCGAAGACGATGCCGCCGACGTCGCCGCACCCAAGAGGGGACGTTGATGAGCGCGCTGGTCTTCCTTGGCACCTTGCTGGGCCTGATTGCCGTGGGCCTGCCGATCGCTTTCGCACTGATGTTCGCGGGGGTGGCGCTGATGCTGCTGATCGGGCAGTTCGACGCCCAGATCGTCGTGCAGAACGCCGTTGCCGGAGCCGACAATTTCGTCTTGATGGCGGTGCCGTTCTTCATCCTGGCGGGCGAGTTCATGAATGCGGGCGGGCTGTCCAGGCGCATCGTCGACATGGCCAGCGCCTTCGTCGGACACCTGCGCGGCGGCCTGGGCTATGTGGCGATCTGCGCCGGCATCCTGCTGGCCAGCCTGTCGGGGTCCGCGGTGGCGGACACGGCGGCGCTGGCGGCGATCCTGGTGCCCATGATGCGCCAGGCCGGCTACGATCCCGCGCGCGCCTGCGGCCTGATGGCCGCCAGCGGCATCATCGCGCCGGTCATCCCGCCCTCGATCGGCTTCCTGATCTTCGGCGTGGTGGCCAACGTGTCGATCACGCGCCTGTTCCTGGCCGGGATCGTGCCCGGCGTCCTGATGGGGCTGTTCCTGACCGTGGCCTGGTGGTTCGTCGCCCGGCGGCAGAAGGCGGCGCTGACGCCCCGGGTGCCCTGGGGGCAGCGCCTGCGCCTGCTGGGGCAGGGCGGCTGGGCGCTGATGCTGCCGGTCATCATCATCGGCGGCTTGCGTTTCGGCATCTTCACCCCGACTGAATCCGCCGTGGTGGCGGCTGCCTACGCGCTGTTCGTCGGCGTAGTGGTCTACCGGGAACTCAGCTGGCGCAAAGTCTACGAATGCCTGCTGTCCACGGCGCAGACCACGTCGGTCGTGCTGCTGCTGGCTGCGCTGGCCATGGTCGCGTCCTACATGATCACCATCACCGACATCTCCGGCCAGGTGGGCGGTTGGCTGACCGCGCTGTCGGATCATCCACTGGCCTTGATGTCGGCCATGATGGTGGTGGTGTTCTTCGCCGGGATGGTGCTGGATTTCATCCCTATCGTGTTGATCTTCACGCCGGTATTCATGCCCATTGTCCAGGCGGCGGACATCGATCCCGTGTACTTCGGCGTGATCTTCATCATGAACTGCTCGATCGGCATGATCACGCCGCCCGTGGGCGTGGTGCTGAACGTCGTCAGTTCCGTGGGCAAGGTCTCCATGGCCCAGGCCACGCGCGGCATCAGCCCGTTCCTGATTGCCCTGGTCGCGCTGCTGGTGGCCCTGATCCTGTTCCCCTCGTTGGTGACCGTGCCTGCCCAATGGTGGCGCTAGCGCCCGGCACCCACTTCATTCCATTCCACCCAAGGAGACTCCCATGAAAATCCGCACTACTTTGCTGGTCGGCCTGCTGGCCGCGACACTGTCCGGCTCTGCCTGGGCGGCCGTCACCGCGAAATTCGCCGTGACCTTGCCGGAAAAATCCCACCAGGGCCAGGGCGTCGCCAAGTTCGTCGAACTGGTCAAGGCCAAGAGCCAGGGCGAGATCGACATCAAGCCCTACTACAGCGGCGCACTGGGCAACGACGTGCAGGTGACTTCCGCCCTGCAGGGGGGCACGATCGAGTTCACCGTGCCCCAGACCACCACCCTGACGGGCATGGTGAAGGCGTATGAAATCCTGGATTTCCCCTTCCTGTTCAAGGACAGCCAGCAGGCGGAAAAAGTACTGGATGGCCCGGTGGGCCAGAAGCTGCTCGAGACCCTGCCCGCACATGGGCTGGTAGGCCTGGCGTATTGGGAAAACGGCTTTTTCAACGCCACCAACAGCAAGCATCCGATCGCCAAGGCTGAAGACTTCGAAGGTCTGAAATTCCGGTCGATCCAGGCGAAGATCACCCAGGAGACCATCAAGGCCCTGGGCGCCAATCCGGTGCCGCTGGCGGTGCCGGAACTCTATACCGCGCTGGAAACGCGCACCATTGACGGCCAGGGCACGCCCAATGCCGTCATCGCCGCGCTCAAGCTCTACGAAGTCCAGAAGTACCTGTCCATCACGCGGCATAGCTACGGTGCCTTCATCCCGCTGGTGTCCAAGGCCTTCTGGGACAAGCTCACTCCGGATCAGCAGAAGATCCTGAAGGATTCCGCCGTCGAGGCCCGGGCCTATCAGCGCCAGGTGGCGCGCGCCCAGGCGCAGTCCGCCAAGGAAACCATGGCCAAACACGGCATGGAGATCAACGAGGTCAGCGACGTCGAGCACGACCGCATGCGTGAACGCGTGCAGCCGGTCTGGAAGATGTTCATTCCCAGCGTCGGCCAGGATCTGTTCGACCAGGTCCAGGCCGAGCTGAAGTAAGTCCGCTTTTACACGCAGGGCGGCCGCCCTGCGCTCCGGGCGTGCCCTGGCCGCCCGGGCAACTGGAGTCCCCATGAAGCTTGCCACTTTGAAAAACGAGTCGCGCGACGGCCGCCTGGTCGTCGTGTCCCGGGATCTGTCGCAGTGCGTTGCAGTGCCCGAGATCGCGCCTACCTTGCAGGCGGCGCTGGACGACTGGGATGCCTGCCTGCCGGCGCTGCGTGCCGCCTACGATCGGCTCAATTCGGGCCAGGACGGGGCGGCCCGCCCTTTCGATACCGCCGCTTGCCATTCACCGCTGCCGCGCGCCTATCAGTGGGCGGATGGCTCGGCCTACCTGAACCACGTGGAATTGGTGCGCCGCGCCCGCAACAGCCAGGTGCCGGAATCCTTCTTTACTGATCCGCTGATGTACCAAGGCGGTTCGGACAGCTTCATCGGGCCGCGGGACCCGATTGTCGCGGACACGGAGGACTGGGGCATCGACATGGAGGCCGAGGTCGCCGTCATCACGGGCGACGTGCCCATGGGAACGCGGCCGTCGGACGCCGCCGGCGCGATCCGCCTGCTGATGCTGGTCAACGACGTATCCTTGCGGGCACTGATCCCGGGGGAATTGGCCAAAGGCTTCGGCTTTTTTCAGTCCAAGCCGGCCAGTGCGTTTTCCCCGGTGGCCGTCACGCCCGACGAACTGGGATCGGCCTGGCGCGACGGCAAGGTCCACCTGCCGCTGCGGGTCGACTTGAACGGAGAACCTTTCGGCTGTCCGGATGCCGGCCAGGACATGACCTTCGATTTTCCACAACTGGTTGCGCATGCCGCTCGTACGCGCCAACTGGCTGCCGGGACGATCATCGGTTCGGGCACGGTGTCCAACAAGCAAGGCGGGCTGCATGGGTCCAGCATCCGCCACGGCGGGGTAGGATATTGCTGCATCGCCGAGGTCCGCATGTACGAGACCATCGAAGGCGGCGCCCCTTCCACGCCCTTCATGCGCTTTGGCGACACGGTACGCATTCACATGAGCGATGCTCGGGGCCAGGACATCTTCGGCACCATCGAGCAGATGGTCGAGCGTCGCGCGGGAGCCTGAATCCATGCTGGATCTCTATTCCTATTTTCGCAGCTCGGCGGCTTACCGCGTCCGGATCGCGCTGGGATTGAAGGGGCTGGATTATCGGGTCGTGCCTGTGCACCTGTTGCGCCACGGCGGCGAGCAGCTGGGGGAAGACTACCTGCGTCGCAATCCTGAAGGCCTGGTGCCGACGCTGGACGAGAACGGCCAGATCCTGACCCAGTCCCTGGCGATCATGGAGTACCTGGACGAGACCCGTGGTCCCGCCACGCTGCTGCCGGCCGATGCGCTGGGCCGCGCCCGGGTACGCGCCCTGGCGCTGCACATCGCCTGCGACATCCACCCCTTGAACAATCTGCGCGTCCTGCGCTGGCTGGCGCACGAACTGAAGGTCGAGCAGTCCGCCCGCGACGATTGGTACCGGCACTGGGTAGGCCTGGGTTTCCAGTCGTTGGAGGCCCAGTTGAGATCGCCCGAGACGGGGCTTTGCTGCCATGGCGACGAGCCGGGCATGGCCGACTGCTGCCTGGTGCCCCAGGTCTACAACGCGCGTCGCTATGATGTGGATCTGTCGGCTTTTCCGACCATCGCGCGAATCGCGGCGTATTGTGAATCGCTGCCCGCCTTCCAGGCGGCGCATCCAGGCGCGCAGCCCGACGCCGAGTGACGGTGCGTCGTTTGTGACGGCGGGCGCCAACCATGGTCTGGCGTATCCGGCGTGTGTGCCGGTTGCCGGCCGTGCTTTTCGGGAGATCATCATGAGCACGACATCCTCCTTGGAATACCAGAGCGGGTTCGGCAACGAATTCGCCACCGAGGCTTTGGCCGGCGCGTTGCCGGCGGGACGCAATTCCCCCCAGCGGGCCCCTTATGGCCTGTATGCCGAACAACTGTCGGGCACGGCGTTCACCGCGCCGCGTCATGCCAATCGTCGATCCTGGCTGTATCGCATCCGGCCGGCGGCAACGCACGGGCCGTTCGAGCCGTCCTCGGCCGGGGCCCGCTGGCTGAGCCACTACGACGACATCCCCACTCCGCCGGACCCGCTGCGGTGGGATCCCATGCCTTTGCCCGGCGATGATGCAGCCGTGGATTTCGTGGACGGCATGGTGACCATGGGCGGCAATGCCGGCTGCGGCATCCACCTGTATGCCGCCAACCGTTCGATGCGGGACCGTTATTTCTATGACGCCGATGGCGAACTGCTGATCGTGCCGCAGCAGGGCCGCCTGGAACTGGCGACCGAATTGGGCGTGCTGATGATCGAGCCCCAGGAAATCGCGGTCATTCCGCGCGGCGTGCGTTTCCAGGTCCGTCTGCCCGATGGCGTGGCGCGCGGCTATGTCTGCGAGAATCCCGGCGCGCATTTCCGGCTGCCCGATCTGGGTGTGATCGGCTCGAATGGCCTGGCCAACCCGCGCGACTTCCTGGCGCCTGTGGCTGCCTACGAGGACGTCGATGGCGACTTCGAACTGCTGGCGAAATTCCAGGGCCGGTTCTGGAGCGCCCGCATGGATCACTCGCCCCTGGACGTGGTGGCCTGGCATGGCAGCGACACGCCGTATAAATACGATCTGCGCCGCTTCAATGCGATCGGCTCGATCACCTATGATCATCCGGATCCGTCGATCTTCCTGGTGCTGCATGCGCCCAGCGCTGTGCCGGGCGTGGACACGATCGATTTCGTCGCCTTCGCCCCGCGCATCCTGGCCATGCGGGATACCTTCCGGCCGCCCTGGTTTCACCGCAACCTGGCCGGCGAATTCATGGGCCTGGTGCATGGTCATTACGACGCCAAGGCCGAGGGTTTCCAGCCTGGCGGCGCATCGCTGCACAACACCATGACCGGCCATGGCCCGGATGCCGAGACCTTCGCCAAGGCCAGCGCGGCAGACACGACTCGGCCTGACGACATCGCCGACACCATGGCGTTCATGTTCGAGACGCCGGTGGCGATCCAGGTCACCCGCCAGGCCATGGAATCGCCGCAGCGGCAGCGGGAATACTACCGCTGCTGGCAGGGCCTGACGAAGCACTTCGACCCGACGCGGCGCTGATCGGGCGCGTCGGGCGGCCGCGCGTCATTCCTTCCACGAGTCCAGGTAGCCCGGAACCTTGACCCCATCGGGCAAGGTGTCGAGTTCCAGCGGGTAGCGTGAATCGATCATCACGGCGACTTCATCGGTGTACTTGCGTTCGCCCTGATTGTTGGCTGCCGCCGCCGCGAAGGCTTTGGGGTGCGGACCGTGATGGAAACCCGAGGGATGCAGGGTGAACATGCCGGGTTTGATGTTGTCGCGGCTGAAGAAATTGCCCTGGTGGTAGAAGATCGACTCGTCGAATTCGTCGTTGTTGTGATAGAAGGGCACCTTGAGCGCGCCTGGGTCGCTTTCGATGGGGCGCGGGGCGAAGGTGCAGACGATGATGGTGTTCGACAGAAAGGTCGCATGCACCGTTGGCGGCAGGTGATAGCGGTCCGACAGCAGTTCGCGGATGTCGCGCCAGTTCAGCTTCACCGGCACGCAGTCTCCGTGCCAGCCGGCCGTGTCCAGGAAGTTGTAGGGGAAGGTCACCGTCGTGACCTGCTGGCGGCGTTTGGCGCGCACACGGGTTTCATGTTCGCCGTACTGGGCCTTGTATGCTTCGTCGATTTTCGGCGTATCCAGCACGGCCAGGTCGAATTGCGCGTGGCGGCCGGTGATGCCGCGTTCCGGGATCTGGAACAGGTCTTCGGTGGCTTCGATGGTCAGGACCTCGTTGCGCGTCGACGTTTCCAGGCGCCAGGTCGTGCCGCGTGGAATATTGATGTAGTCGCCTTCGCGGTAGCTCATGTGGCCGTAGTCGCAGAAGAATTCGCCTTCGCCCCGGTGGAAGAACAGGATCATGTCGCCGTCGCCGTTGCGCGCCAGGTCCGGCATGGAGACGTCGAATTTCCAGAAACAGACCTGGGTCTGGCCGTTGTGCATGAAGCGCCGCGCCTTCCAGGGGCAGGGGGCGCTGTCGTCCAGGCGGTTCAGGTCCAGCAGGGTGAGTTCCAGCGGGCCTTCCCATTTTGTCCAGCTGGTGGGCTTGTGGGTGTGCAGGATGTGGCTGGCCGGGCCGAAGAAACCGTTGCGGCCGTGTTCGCGTTCGTACAGGCCGTCGGGGATGTCGCAATGAGCCTGGCGCGTGTAGACGCCTTCGGCCTTGGGGAATGTGATGGGGTTCTTCATGGATGTCTCCGTCAAAACGTTATACAATGATTAACAGCGTTATGATATAAGCAGCAATTACAATCTAAGGCATATCTCGTTCGTGCGTCCAACAGTTTTTGTCCATGAATGGATTGGGCGGGCTTCTGATCGGGGCGATCGGTGTGTTGGTTTGACATCGGTGGGCGTTGCGGTGGGTGGCGGGCGATAGCGGGGTCAAAAAAGCGGAGACAGTTCATGGTGCCTATCGACGACGACATGCCACCCAGGCAGGCGGCTGCTGCGCTGCCGGCCGGGGCCTGGCCCGGCGACATCCAGGGGATCCAGTCGGTGGAATTGGGGCTGGAATTGTTTCGCCTGCTGGCCGATGGGGGTTCTCCGTGCGGCCTGTCGGACCTCGCCCGGCGGGCCGGGATGCACAGGGCCAAGGCCTATCGCTATCTGGTCAGCCTGGCCCGCGCCGGTTGGGTCTGCCAGGATGCGCGCACGGGTCAGTACGACGTCGGTCCGGCCGTGCGCGATCTGGCGCTGTCCTGGCTGGCGCGCCAGGATCCCCTGCAACTGGCTGGAACCGAGGCCCGCGCCCTGGCGCAAGCACTGGGGGAAACCTGTTTCGTCGCGGTGAACGGGCAGGGAGGGGTGACCGCCATCCGGGTCTGCCAGCCGGGCCAAGGGGTGTCCGTCGGGGTGGCGGAGGGTGCCCTCTTCGATCTGGAATCCTCAGCCACGGGGCGTGTCTTCGCTGCTTGGCAGGACCCGCCCTCGCGGCGGCTGGCCGCCGCCGTGTGCCGCGACATCCGGTCGCGCGGCCTGGCGGTGGTGGAAGGCGAACACGTTCCCGGCATCAACGCCCTCAGCGTGCCGGTACTCGATGCGCAGGGCCAGCTGCTGCTGGCCCTGACGCTGGTGGGGCACGCCGCGTCCCTGCAGGCTGATCCGGACAGCCCGTCCGCCCTGGCGCTGCAGGCGGCTGGCCGGCGGATCTCGGCGGCGGTGGGTGGGTAAAAAACCGGCCGCAGGAGCGGCCGGTGGTTCATCGCGCAGACACTGGCATTCAGTCGATCAGCTTCCAGTCGCCATTGTGGATCTCGAGCATGCGGAAGGCGCTCAGGTCCAGGCCCATGTGGTCGGTGGCCGACATGTTCACCACGCCGCCCGTGCCGACATAGCCCTTGGTCTGTTCGATGGCGTCGCGCACCTTGGCCTTGTCGGTGCTGCCGGCCCGCTTGACCGCGTCGACGTAGAGCATCAGGCCGTCATAGGCGTGGCCGCCGAACGTCGAGACTTCGGCGTTCCAGCGATCCTGGAATGCCTTGGCGTAGGCCGTGACGACCGGTTTCTGGGGATCGCTGTCGGGCAGCTTGTCGGCGACGACCAGGGCTGCGCAGGGCAGGCGCACGCCTTCGGCCGCGTCGCGGGCCAGCTTGATGAACTCATTCGAGCACACGCCGTGCGCATGGTAGAGCGGCAGCTTGACGTCCAGCTGCTTGTAGTTGCGGGTGACCAGCGCCGGTCCCTGACCCAGGCCGAAAATCAGAACTGCCTGGACGTCGGGGGTGTTCTTGATCTTGGTCAGCTGCGGGCTCATGTCTGTGTCTTTGGGGCCGTAGGTCTCGTTGGCCACGATCTGGATGCCGTAGTTGGGCGCGACCAGTTCGGATTCCTTCTTTCCGGATTGGCCGAAGCCGCTGGTTTCGCTGAGCAGGGCGATCTTCGTGAGGCCGCGCTTCTTCATGTCCTCGAACACCTTCTCGGCGGCCATGCGGTCGGTGTGCGGGGTCTTGAACAGCCATTTCTTCACCGGATCGATGATGACGACCGCGCCCGCCAGGGAAATGAAGGGGATGCCCGCTTTTTCGGCGAGCGGATCCATGGACATGGTAGAGCCCGTGGTGGTGCCGCCGATGATGACGTCGACCTGGTCGTCGTAGATCAGGCGCTTGGCGAAACCGTTGGCCTTGTTCGCGTCGCTGCCATCGTCATAATGCACGAGCTGCAGCTGCCGGCCCAGGACGCCGCCCGCCTTGTTGATGGAGTCGACGTACATTTCCAGGGTCTTGACTTCCGGGTCGCCCAGGAAGGCGGCAGGGCCGGTCGCCGACAGGACAGAGCCGATCTTGATCGGGTCGGCGGCGTGCGCCGTCAGTGCGAAGGCAGCCAGCGCGCAGCCGGTCATCCAGCGCCAGGTCGGTGATTTCATGATGTGTCTCCTTGGGTGGTTTTTTCGATGATCATGGCGATGCTCTGGTCCGCACCGATGCACATGGGCACAGAGCGTAACGACCGACAGGCCGGATCAATCTCAAGCCGGCACGGGCGGTAGTGAGCCGCCGGGTGCTGCTCATCCCCGGCGGATGGCCGATGGCGGTCGCGCCGCCATTCGGATTCATGCGGGCATCCCGATGCCGCGACGACTAGGCCTGTTTCGGCCGTTCGTCGAACACGCGGCGGGCCTTGCCGGTCTGCGTGCGCGGCAGTTCTCCGTAGTGCATGACGGTGACTCGGGTCGAGATGCCGATATTGGTCTTGATGTGGTGCTGCAGTTGTCGGGCGGACTGGTCGATGGCTTCGGCCGTTGCGCCGTCGGCCTCGTGCTGCAGCTCGCAGCGGATCTCGACCTGGTCCAGGTGATTGGCGCGCGAGACGATGATCTGGTAGGTGCCGTTGAAGATCGGGTTGCGCAGGATCTGCTCCTCGATCTGGGTGGGGAAGACATTGACCCCGCGGATGATCAGCATGTCGTCGGTGCGCCCCGTGATGCGGCCCATGCGGCGGAAGCTGCGGGCGGTCGGAGGCAGCAGGCGGGTGCGATCCCGGGTGCGGTAGCGGATGATGGGCAGGGCTTCCTTGGTGAGCGACGTGAAGACCAGTTCGCCTTCCTCGCCGTCTGGCACCGGCTCGTCGGTGAGCGGGTCGATGATTTCCGGGTAGAAATGGTCTTCCCAGATGACCGGGCCGTCCTTGGTCTCGATGCATTCGGAGGCGACGCCGGGGCCCATGACTTCGGACAGGCCATAGATGTCCACGGCGTCCAGTCCCAGCTTGCGTTCGATTTCCGTGCGCATGCCCTCGCCCCAGGGCTCGGCGCCGAAGATGCCGACCTTCAGCGAGATCTCTTCGGGTGCGATTCCCAGGCGATCGAACTCTTCTGCGATGACCAGGGAGTAGGACGGCGTCACCATGATGATGTCGGGCCGCAGGTCCATGATCAGCTGCACCTGCTTTTCCGTCTGGCCGCCGGACATGGGAATGACGGTGCAGCCGGCGCGTTCCGCGCCGTAGTGGGCGCCCAGCCCGCCGGTGAACAGGCCGTAGCCGTAGGACACGTGGACGATGTCGCCGGCCCGCCCGCCCGCCGCGCGGATCGACCGGGCCACCAGTTGCGCCCAGGTGTCGATGTCTTTCAGGGTATAGCCGACCACCGTGGGCTTGCCGGTCGTCCCGGACGAGGCATGCAGGCGGGCGATGCGTTCCCGGGGCACGGCGAACATCCCGAAGGGGTAGTTGCGCCGCAGGTCTTCCTTGGTCGTACAGGGGAACTTGCGGATGTCTTCCAGGCGCTGCAGGTCGTCTGGATGGACGCCGCGCGCGTCGAAGGCCTGGCGATAATGGGGAACGTTGTCGTAGGCGTTGCGCAGGGTCTGGCGCAGGCGCTCGAGCTGCAGCGCGGTAATTTCATCGCGGCTGGCGGTCTCGATGGATTCCAGATCCCCGGCTTGGACGGTCTTGACGGGCATGATGTGTGTCTCCTGGTCTTATGGTGTTGGTTCGCAGGGGCTCAGCCTGGAGGCAGTGTGTCGGTCACCATGCCCTGGATCCGGTGGGACTTGCCCCGAAACAGCGCGACGTCGCGACCCTCTGTCAAGTTGTGGACCGTGATGTCGTAGACTCCGGTGCGGCCGCCCTGGGTGCGGGCCTGCGCGTAGGCCTGCAGGCGGTCTCCTGCGCGGGCAGGCGCCAGGAAATCGATGTGGCAGGCCGAGGCGACCGTGTTGTGGTTGTCGCTGTTGCAGGCATAGGCGAAGGCGGTGTCGGCCAGCGTGAAGATCATGCCGCCGTGGCAGATGCCGTGGCCGTTGAGCATGTCGCCGCGCACGGTCATCGACAGCCGGGCGCTGCCGGGGGCGATGGAGTCCAGGCGCATGTCCAGCGACTGCGCGGCGCGGTCGCGGGACCACATGGCGGCGGCCACGGTTTCGGCCAGGGTCTGGGGGGCGAGGGCTTCATGCGTCATGGAGAAGGTTTCCCAAGTGGATGGCAGATTGGCGGGCGGCGCGAGGGCGGAAATCCAGGGCTGTCATGGCCTCATTCCCCCGTGAATCGCGCAGGGCGCTTTTCCAGGAACGCGGCAACGCCTTCCGCGTAGTCGGCGCGCCAGCCCAGTTCGCGCATGATGCCCGCCTCCATCGAGAGCTGCTGTTCCAGCGTGTGCGAGGGGGCGGCCTGCATGGCCTGGCGGGTGCGCACCAGGGCCCGGGTCGGCGCCTGGGCCAGCTGGCGGGCCAGTCGATCGATCTCGGCGTCGAAGGCATCGTCGGCGACGCATGACCAGATCAGGCCCCAATCGGCCGCCTGGCGTGCGGGGAGCCGCTCGGCGAGCAGGGCCAGGCCCATGGCGCGCGCCATGCCGACACGCTGGGGCAGCAGCCAGGTACCGCCCGTGTCGGGAATCAGTCCGATCTTGCTGAACGCCTGCAGGAAAGAAGCGGATTCCGAGGCCACGACCAGATCGCAGGCCAGGGCGATGGAGGCCCCCGCTCCGGCAGCGATCCCGTTGACGGCCGCCAGCGTCGGCACGCGCAGGTTCTGCAGCGCCAGGATCAGCGGCTTGTAGAAGCCTTCGACGGTGGCGCCCAGGTCGGGCGCCTGACCGGTGCCGATCTGCATGGCGCGGTCACCCAGGTCCTGGCCTGCGCAGAAGCCGCGGCCGGCGCCGGCGAGCACCAGGACGCGAGCTGCGCTGTCCTGCTGGATTCGAGCCAGCGCGTCGCGCACTTCCTGGTGCATGGCTTCGGTGAAGCTGTTGAGCTTGTCGGGCCGCGACAAGGTCAGGCGGGCGATGCCCTCGTCGATGGAAAAGCGGATGTTCTGGTAGCTCATGCCGGGCCTCCTGGAGTAGGTGGGAACAGGCGTCAGGCGTGGGCGCGCCACTGCACGACCCGGAATCGGTTGGCCACGAAGGCCGAATCGGCGTACGAGGCATTGGCCGCCGGGTTGCCGCCTGTTCCGTGGAAGTCGGAGAAGGCGGCGGACTGGTTCACGAACACACCTCCCGTCAGGTTGAAGGACAGGGCGACCTTGGCGCGCCAGGACGCTGCGATTGCGGCGTCCCGCACGTCATCCCGGGTGGTGTAGACCGCGAGCGTCAGCGCGCCGTGCGTGCGCGTCAGATCCTCGACCAGTTGCAGGGCGGCGGCCGTGTCCTGTGCGCGGACCAGGAAGCTGATGGGGCCGAACTGTTCCTGTGCGTAGTGCGCTGTGTCCCGTGCATCGCAGGCCAGCAAGGCCGGAGTGCGGGCGCGTGCCTGCGGGAAGTCGTCATAGCGCAGCGCGCGGGGTGCGAGCACGACTTGGCCCATGCCGCCGCCGGCAGCCTCGTCGATGCGTTGCAGCGTGGCGTCGGATTGGATCGCCCCCAGGACGGCCAGGGCGGTTTCCGGCTTTTCCAGGAAACGTTCGATTGCCTGTGCCAGGTCCTGGCCGACTTCTTCGAAGGACTTGTGGCCCTCGTTGGTGTCGATGCCTTGCGCCGGCACGACGATGGCCTGGGACGTGGTGCACATCTGCCCGGAATAGAGCGACAGCGTGAAGGCCAGGTTGCGCAGCATGCCGGGGTAATCGTCGGTGGAGTCGATCACGATGCTGTTGACCCCGGCGAGTTCCGCGTAGACCTGGGCCTGACGGCAATGGTCCAGCAGCCATCGACCAAAGGCGCTGCCTCCGGTGTAGTCGATCGAGTGGACGTCGGGGTCGGTGTAGAGCGCCTGAGCGGCCTGGTGGTCCGGTGGCAGGCACAGGGTGACCAAATTCGGGTCCAGGCCGTTTTCGATAAGCACGGCGCGAATCGTGCGGACCGTGATGGCTGCGGGCAGGACGACGCTGCCGTGCGGCTTCAGGATCACGGGGTTGCCGGTCGCCAGGGCAGCGAACAGCCCCGGGTAGGTGTTCCAGGTGGGAAACGTGGCGCATCCAATCACCACGCCGACGCCCCGGCCGACAATTTCGTAGTGTTTGCGCATGACCAGGGCCGGGTGTTTGCCTTGCGGCTTTTCCCAGGTGGACTCGGCAGGGATGAACGACATTTCGCGCCAGGCGTAGGCCACGGCTTCCAGGCCCCGGTCCTGGGCGTGGGGGCCGCCGGCCTGGAAGGCCATCATCCAGCCCTGGCCGCTGGTCATCATCACGGCGTGGGCAATCTCGAAGCTTTGGCGGTTCAGCCGCTGCAGGATTTCCAGGCAGATGCCCGTTCGACCTGCCGCGCCCAGTGCCTGCCACGCCGGCATGGCAGCCGTGGCCGCCCGCACCAGGATCCGGGGGTCGGACTGAGGGTAGCGGATGCCCAGGGGGGTGCCATAGGGCGAGGTTTCCCCGTCGTGCCATCCGCATTGGCCTGGTTGGTCGAGTTCGAAGGGTTTTCCCAGGTGGGCCTCGAAGGCGGCGCGGCCGGCTTCGGGGGCGCCTTCACCGTAGGCCCTGGGGCTGGGGGATTCTGCAAAGGCCGACCAGTAGCCGCGTGTGGCGATGGTGTCCAGTGCGTGTTCGAGCAGGGGGCGGTGTTGATCCAGCAAGGGGTGCGACATGCAAGTCTCCGATACCGGCCAAGGGCGGTGTTCTTATAGAAATACGAAAAATCGATAATTTATGTTGATTAATGTATCACTTCTGATCTGTGATTTTTCACTGGAAATCTATTTATCGGTTTTTATAATGGATTTATCAAGTAATTCTATAACCATTGGAATCAATGATCTTATAGGGGTTATCCGCAGCACTGATCTTCAATCCAGGATTTATCAAGGAAAACCCTAGTGTTAAAGCGATACATATAAATTGACAAGAATGGCTATTGAGTAACATGATTGAGTCGTGCTGGATTGGAAACAGGCAAAAACAGACCGCTACCCATCCGCCACCCCCGTACCCCTATCCAAAGGAGCCTTTTCATGTCCAGCAAAGAACGCTTTTCGGACAAGATGGAATTTCCGCCCGAAATCGAACAGCCCAACGTCTATCCCTTGTCCTGGCACCGCAAGACCCAGAAACTGCAGGAAGTCTGGGAAGCCTCGCTCAGGGAATACTGGGAACCCGAAAAACTGCCCTGGGATACGCTCGATGTCGAGAGCTATTCCTGGGAAGAGCGCGAATCGATCGCCTATTGGTGGACGCTGCTGTCGGTATTCGACGCATCCGCGCCCCCCGTCTTCGCCGAGGCCCTGATCAAGACCTACGAGGTCCACGAGGAAGACCCCGTGCGCAAGTGCTTCTTCTCGGTCGCCAGCGACGAGCAGAATCACGAGATCATGTGCGGCCTGTCGATTACCAAATTGCTTGACCACCCCGATCCCCTCACCTACGAGCCCAAGACCGATATCGGTCGCCGCCTGCAGAAAAATGCCAAGTGGCTGTACTTCAATGGCGCGCGCTATTGGACCGGTTACAAGAACGCCGTGCCCAAATACGATCTGGCAGTGCTGTTCAGCTCATTTCTGATGGGGGAAATCGCAGCGGCCACCATCTTCAAGCAGATGTACGAGAACTCGCGAGAACCTGTCTTCAAGGAAGCCTTCAAGAACATCGGCCGCGACGAAGGCCGCCACATGGCGATCTGCATGGCCGTGATGGAGCGCGACTATCCAGGCCTGAGCGAAGAATACAAATCCGTCGTGACCAAGCAGATCCGGGCGGGCTACCTGTTCCTGTCGGCCGTGCTGTTCGAACCGCCGATGGAATTCTGGGATCTGCCGGAGGACTTCATCGCGACCCAGCGCGAAGCGGAGGCCATCGCCCGCGATGCGGGCTTCGGCATTCCCACCTACGAGGCCAAGCTCGAAAACTGGAAGAACGCGATGCTGAACCTGAAAGGCGTACTGGATCGCTACGGCATTCCGTTTCCCGCCATCCCGGAAGTCGGCATTACCGGCCATGAAGTCTCGGACATCGAAATGCAGGACATCATCCCGGTGTTCTGATCGACGCAGGAAATCCCATGTCACGCATCGTTATTCAGCCCTCCGGAAAATCCGTGGAATGCAAGGACAGCGACACGGTCCTGATGGCCCTGGAGAAGGCCGGGTATGCGCTCCCCAACAACTGCCGGGCCGGCGCCTGCGGAGAGTGCAAAGTCCGGGTCCTGGAAGGGCAGTACGACCAGGGCATGGTGCTGGACATGGCCCTGTCGCCCGAGGAACGCCGCCAGGGATATGGCCTGATGTGCATGGCCAAGCCGATTTCCGACGAAATGGTGATCGAATGGGGCACGGCCGATGCACGGCCGAAGCTGTTCCCGCCCCGGGAAGGCGCGCTGTTCATCCTGATCGAGCGTCGCGAGGTCGCCAATCGCACCCTGGAAGTCCGCCTGCGTCCGGTGGGCCAGCCGATCCGCTACTGGCCCGGCCAGTATGTCACCGTGGGCGACGAGCGTGCCGGCGTCCCTCGGCGGGCCTATTCGATCGCCAATGCGCCCCGGCCCGATGGCGAGATCTCGCTGCAGGTGGCGCGCGCGGACGACGGGGTCACCAGCGCCTGGATCCATGACGAACTGAAGGTCGGCGACAGCGTCAAGATCAATGGCGCCTATGGCACGTTCATCGGGGATCCATCCGCCGAAACGCCGGTGCTGTGCCTGGCGGCAGGTACGGGTCTGGCCCCGATCCTGGACCTGGCCGAAGCCGCTTTGCGACGCGGCTACCGCAAGAAAGTCGACCTGATTTTCTCGGCGCGCACCGAGGCTGACGTCTATGGTCGCGGCATGATGGCCTGGTGGCGTACCAAGCATCGCAATTTCGACTATAAAATAACCCTCACGCGCGAACAGCGGGACGGCTATCTCCAGGGGCACATCGACGCCATCCTGCCAGGCCTGTATCCCGACTTGTCCGCGCACAGTATTTTCATCGCGGGCAGCCCGGAATTCGTGGATGCCTGCGTCGTGGCGGTCAAGGCTCTGGGCGCACAGGACGAACTCATCCACAAGGAAGGTTTCTTCGCCATCCAGAATGTCAGATCCGAGGGCCGCCAACCCTGAACCCATGGGCAGGCCCCGCCTGCGGACCGCCTTGATTCCAGCCATCCAGCATCGCATTGACCGTTTCCGCCAACAGCAACGGGTGCGTGCGGGGTCGCTGATCATGTCCGTCTTCGGTGATGCGGTGCTGCCGCGTGGCGGGCGTATCTGGCTGGGCAGTCTGATCCGGCTGCTCGAGCCGCTGGGTCTGAATGAACGTCTGGTGCGCACGTCGGTATTCCGCTTGGGCAAGGAAAAGTGGTTGCGCGCCGATACGCACGGGCGCCGTGCGGAATACGTGCTGACCGACTCCGGACGTTTGCGTTTCGAGGAAGCGTCACGCCATATCTATTCCTCGCACGCGCCAATCTGGGATCGCCGCTGGCGCCTGATCCTGGTTGTGGGCGAACTCGACTCGCGGCAGCGGGACCACCTGCGGCAGGCCCTGCAGTGGCAGGGCTTCGGCAGCCTGGGCAGCGACTGCTTCGTGCACCCTTCAACCCATCTGGAGGCCGCCTGCGATGCCCTGGAGGCGGACGGCCTGGGCGACATGCTGGGCTGCCTGCTGCCTTTGCTGGCGGCCGATGCGCGCATCGCCATGACGGCGTCCGACTCCGATCTGGTGGCCCGCGCCTGGAACCTGGATCGCCTGGCCGAGTCCTATGCCGCCTTCGTGGCCGATTACCTGCCGATCCTGGCCGACTTGCGGCGTGACCGTCAAGTCCGCCTGGAACCCGAAGAAGCCTTCCTGCTGAGGGTGCTGATGATCCACGATTACCGCCGCCTGTTGTTGCGGGATCCCGAGTTGCCGGAAGTCCTGCTGCCGGCCGATTGGCCTGGGCAGTCGGCGCGCATGGTGTGCCGCGAACTATACCGCCGCCTGGCCGAGCCATCCGAATGGCATCTGGACACTCAGATGCTGCTGGCCGACGGCACGGTGCCGGAACGTCTGGATGGCGGCTTCGAGCGGTTTCCCTCCGACGATCCCCTGGTCTCGATCTCGCTCTGAGGCGTTTGCCTGCCGGGATCGGTCCATATTTTGCTGTTGCGATACAAATAAATAAGAAAAAATCTGATTTTCGTGTTGACTTGAACGCAAGGGATTCAAAGGATGAGCCGATGAATCGATCAGCCAGCCAGCCGGAACACTTGATGGTTTTCCCGGATAAGTGTCGGTTGTTCATCAGATCCTCTTGATCGCGGCCGGCAAGTCCTTTATGTTTTCACCGATACCGAATTAGATGCATAAAGTATAAATTCTGTAATACGTCTGGAAAAAGACGCTCGCGACATGGGGGCGGTGGTCCCGGACGGACCTTGGCGAGGAGACATACCGTGCATGCGGAGTTCCTGCAATTCCTGTTCTCGGGCCTGACCGTCGGAGCGACCTACGCCCTGGCTGCGCTGGGCTTCAATCTGATCTACAACGCCAGCAACGTGATCAATTTCGCCCAGGGCGAATTCATCATGCTGGGCGGCATGCTGGCGGTGTTCTTCACCCAGGCGGGCCTGCATTGGGCGCCCGCCTTCGCGCTGGCCGTGCTGCTGCCGGCCCTGGTCGGGGTGTTGCTCGAAAAGTGCGCCATCGAACCGGTCAAGGACGCCGACACGGTCACCCTGATCATCATCACCATCGGCGCCTCGCTGGTGCTGCGCGGCCTGGTCCAGGTCTGGCTGGGCAAGGGCGCCCACAGCCTGCCGCCGTTTTCCGACCACGCCCCCGTGTCGCTCCTGGGGGCGACGCTGCAGCCCCAGAGCTTCTGGGTGTTCGGGGTGACGGCGGCGGTGGTGGCGCTGCTCTGGTATTTCTTCAGCCGCACGCTGGCGGGCAAGGCCATGCTGGCCACGGCCTACAACCGGGTCGCCGCGCAACTGGTGGGCATCAGCACCGGCTGGGTCCTGCTCATGAGCTTCGCCCTGGCGGCCGCCCTTGGGGCGCTGGGAGGCATTCTCATCACGCCGATCACGCTGACCTCCTATGACGTGGGCATCATGCTGGGCTTGAAGGGCTTCGTCGCGGCGGTGGTCGGCGGTCTGGGCAGTGGCCTGGGCGCCGTGGTCGGCGGCTTGCTGGTCGGGGTGCTCGAGGCAATGGGCGCAGGCTACATCTCGTCGGCCTACAAGGACGCCATTCCCTTTGTGCTGATCCTGCTGATCCTGTTCTTCATGCCGCGCGGCCTGTTCGGCGGTCTTTCCACAGAGCGGGTGTGACCATGCGCGGACGTGCCCTCATCGGTCTGATCATCCTGGCTCTGGCGCTGCTGGCGGCGCCTTTCCTGGTGCCCAACAGCTATTACCTGGACATCATCATCCGCATGTGCATCAACGCCGTGATCGTCCTCAGCCTGAACTTGCTGGTCGGCTACGCGGGTCAGATCAGCCTGGGCCATGCCGGTTTCGTGGGGTTGGGGGCTTACGCCTCGGCAGTGCTGCCGGCGCATTTCGGCTGGCACCCGCTGCTGGCCCTGGTGGCCGGCGCCGCAGGCACCGGGTTGCTGGCCCTGTTGGTTGCGCGGCCGATCCTGCGGCTCAAGGGGCATTACCTGGCCATGGCCACGCTGGGCCTGGGCATCATCATCAATATCGTGATCCGCAACGAAGCCGACTGGACCGGCGGGCCCGACGGCATGCCGGTCCAGTCGATGGAATTGTTCGGCTACGAGCTGGTGCGCGACATCCAATGGTATTGGGTCATTGCGGTCGTGTTGCTGCTGAGCGTCTGGGGCGCGCTGAACCTGATCGATTCGCCGTTCGGCCGCGCCTTGCGGGGCCTGCACGGGTCCGAGATCGCCTCGCAGGTCGTGGGGATCGATGCACCGCGCTACAAGACGATCGTGTTCGTGCTGTCGGCCGTCGCGGCCAGCATCATGGGCAGCATCCTGGCGCATTACGTGGGTTTCGTGACGCCGGAGATCGCGAACTTCTTCCATTCGATCGAGCTGATCACCATGGTCGTGGTGGGCGGCATGGCATCGGTCTTCGGTTCCGTCCTGGGGGCCGTGCTGCTGACGGCGTTGCCACAGGCCCTGGTGACCTTCGAGGGCTGGGAAGTCGTCGTCTTCGGGGCGATCCTGATGCTGTGCATGATCTTCCTGCCGCGCGGCCTGGTGCCTACGCTGGCGGCGCGCCTGCGCCAGGAGGACTGACATCATGGCCTTGCTTGAAGTCGATCGCCTGTCCATCCAGTTCGGCAATGTCCGTGCGGTCCAGGACGTCAGCTTTTCCGTGGATGAAGGCATCGTGTATTCCGTCATAGGTCCAAACGGTGCGGGCAAGACGACCTTGTTCAACCTGATCACCGGAATTTACCGGCCCACCGCCGGTGCCGTCCGCCTCGATGGCCAGGAAATCCAGGGCCGCACCCCCTATGCGTTGGCTCGACGGGGCATGGCGCGTACCTTCCAGAACCTGCAGGTCTGGATGAACATGAGCGCGCTGGAAAACGTCATGGTCGGGGCCCATCTGCATCTGGACGGCAGCCTGCTCAAGGCGCTGTTGCGCACGCCAGGCCTGCGGCGCGGCGAACGGGCGCTGCGCGAGGAAGCCGCCGCCCTGATGGCGTTCGTCGGTCTGCAGGACTACGTCCGGTCGCGGGCCGACAGCATGCCGTACGGTGCGCTCAAGCGCCTGGAGATCGCCCGGGCGTTGGCCATGAAGCCTCGCCTGCTGTTCCTGGACGAACCCGCCGCCGGCCTCAATCCCAAGGAAACCCAGGAGGCCGACGCCCTGGTGCGCAGGATCGCCGAAACGGGCGTGACGGTCGTGCTGGTCGAACACGACATGAAGATGGTCATGAATCTGTCGGACCGGATCCTGGTGCTGGATTACGGCAAGAGGCTGGCAGAGGGCTCGGGGCCGGAAGTCCGCAGCAATCCGGACGTGATCGCAGCCTACCTGGGCGGCCACGCCTGATCGGGGAAGTCATGCACGCATTGGACATCATCCAGGAAGAACATCGAAACCTCTGGCGCATCGCCACCGCCATGGATTGGGTAGCCGATGAATTGCAGGCGGGCGAACCCGTCGAGGAAGGTTTCTTCCTGGCCTTGTTCGACTACATCCGGGAATTCATGGACGGCTGTCATCACGCCAAGGAAGACCAGTATCTGTTCCTGGCGCTGAGGCGGCGCGCGCCGGAATCGGCCACCCCCATCCTGGACGCTCTGGAAGAGGAACACCGCGAGGGGCCTGCCAGCCTGCAGGACCTGCGCCGCTTCTTGGGGCAGGGTGGTCGCCTGGGGGACCATCCTGAATTCATCGACGGCTTGCGTCGCTACGCAGATCAGTTGAAGCGGCACATCCGGACCGAAGAAAAGAGCGTCTTTCCCCTGGCCCGGGAAGCACTGCTGCCCGAGGATTGGGCGGGCATCGCGGCCGCCTTCTCTGATCACCGCGATCCCCTGTTCGGCGAGCAGGCCCGCGCCGAGTACCGCGAACTCTACCACCGCATTGTGTCGCTCGCGCCGGAAACGATCGGGCTGGGGGCCAGCCAGGCGGGCGGTTTGCGGCATCTGGCCGCAGCGGCGCGCGAGCCGCTGCTCGAGGTCCGGGAACTCGAATCCTGTTACGGGCGCATCCAGGCGCTCAAGGGCCTCGATCTCGAGGTCTTCAAGGGCGAGCTCGTGGCCCTGGTCGGGGCCAACGGCGCGGGCAAGACCACGTTCCTGCGCACCTTGTCCGGCATCCAGCCCATGAGCGCCGGCCGGATCCGTTTCGCCGGGCAGGATCTGTCCCGGGTGCGGGCCGATCGGCGGGTGCGGGCCGGCATCTGCCACAGCCCCGAAGGCCGCCAGGTCTTCGGCCCCCTGTCGATCGAGGACAATCTGCGCCTGGGCGCCTATCTGCGGCCCGTCGCCCAGGTGGATGAAGACCTGGATCGCGTCTATGCCATGTTCCCGGTCCTGCGTGAAAAGCGGCGCCTGCCCGCCGGGACGCTGTCGGGGGGGCAGCAGCAGATGCTGGCCATCAGCAGGGCGCTGATGGGCCGGCCGCGCCTGCTGCTGCTCGACGAGCCGTCGATGGGCCTGGCTCCTCTGCTGGTCGAAGAAGTCTTCAACGTCATCCGCACGCTCAAGGCCCAGGGCATCACCATTCTGCTGGTCGAGCAAAACGCCTTTGCTGCGTTGGGCATCGCCGACCGAGCCTATGTCCTGGAGACCGGCCGTATCGTGTTGTCGGGCACCGGACAGGACATGATCCGCAATGAGCAGGTGCGCGCTGCGTACCTGGGCATGTGACACACCACTGAGGATTCCATCATGAACAAACAATTCGCATCCATCGCCGACCTGGAGGAAAAGAAGACCACTTTTTCCCGACTGTCCGAGCACTGCTGGTCCTATACCGCCGAAGGCGACCCGAACACCGGCGTCGTCATCGGCGAAGAGGCCGTCCTGATTTGCGACACGCTGGCCACCCCGGTCATGGCGCGACGGCTGATCGAGGAAATCCGCAAGGTCACCGCCAAGCCCATCAAGTACGCCGTGCTGTCGCATTACCATGCCGTCAGAGTGCTGGGGGCCTCGGCCTACCGCGCCGAGGGGCTGCAGGAGATCATTGCCAGCCAGGGCACCTACGAGATGATCGTAGAGCGCGGCGCCCAGGACATGCAGTCCGAATATGAACGTTTCCCGCGCCTGTTTCAGGCCTTCGAGTCCATTCCGGGCCTGACGTGGCCGACGCTGGTCCTGCAGGACGGCATCAGCCTGTGGATGGGACGAGATCTGGAAGTCCGCGTCTTTCATCCCGGCGCGGGCCATACCCGGGGCGATACCGTGGTGTGGGTGCCTTCCGAGAAAGTCCTGTTCTCCGGGGATCTGGTTGAATATGACGCGGCCTGCTATACCGGTGACGCCCAGCTGGCCGATTGGCCGGCTACCCTGGACGCGCTGGCCGCCCTGGGGGCGGAAAAACTGGTGCCGGGCCGGGGGCCTGCGCTGGAAACACCGGAACGGGTCGCTGCCGGCCTGGCCTACACGCGGGACTTCGTCTCCACACTGTATTCGTCCGCCTGCGAGGCGCACGCGCGCGGGATGGATCTGAAGCAGGCCATGGCGCACATTCGCAGCGCCATGGACCCGAAGTTCGCCCAGGTCTTCATCTACGAGCATTGCCTGCCCTTCGACGTCGTCCGCGCCATGGACGAGGCCAGCGGCATCCGCCACCCGCGCATCTGGACGGCCGAACGCGACCAGGAAATGTGGCATGGCCTGCAAGCAGAACACTGATCGGGCGGCGGACATCGCGGCGTCGAGATCGCGATCCGCCCCAGAGGAGACATGACCATGCTCAGTACTTATCAGTACCAGAAGTTCGAATACCGTTCGCCGCGCGAACTGGGGGCGGGCGCAGCCGTGCGCCATCCGGTGGTGGTCGTGGGGGCCGGCCCGGTCGGCCTGGCGGCCGCCATCGATCTCGCCCAGCAGGATGTGCCCGTGCTGCTGCTGGACGATGACGATACCGTCTCGGTGGGGTCGCGCGGCGTCTGCTATGCCAAGCGGGCACTGGAAGTGCTGGACCGCCTGGGAGTGGCCGATCCCTGCGTGGACAAGGGCGTCAGCTGGAACGTGGGGCGGACTTTCTTTCGCAGCGAAGAGGTCTACAGCTTCAACCTGCTGCCCCAGTCGGATCATCACCGGCCGGGCATGATCAATCTGCAGCAATACTACCTGGAAGAATACCTGGTGAAGCGGGCCCAGTCCCTGCCGTCCCTGGATCTGCGGTTCCGCAACAAAGTCGTGTCCATGCGCGCGCTGGATGACGGTGTCGCACTTCAGGTCGAGACGCCGGACGGCACCTATGCGATCGAGGCCGACTGGCTCATTGCGGCCGACGGTGCCCGCAGTCCCATCCGTCGCATGATGGGCCTGGAAGCCGAGGGCAAGGTCTTCATGGACCGCTTCCTGATCGCCGATGTGGTCATGAAGGCCGATTTTCCTGCCGAACGCTGGTTCTGGTTCGACCCGCCTTTTCACCCCGGCCAGTCGGTGCTGCTGCACCACCAGGCGGACAATGTTTGGCGTATCGACTTCCAGCTCGGCTGGGATGCCGACCCGGAAGAAGAGAAACGCCCGGAAAAAGTCATCCCGCGCATCAGGGCCATGCTGGGGGAAGAGCACGAATTCGAACTCGAATGGGTCAGCGTCTACACGTTCCAGTGCCGCCGCATGGCGAAGTTCCGACATGGGCGGGTGCTGTTCGTCGGCGATGCAGCCCACCAGGTTTCGCCGTTCGGCGCGCGCGGGGCCAATTCAGGCATCCAGGATACGGACAACCTGATCTGGAAGCTGCGGCTGGTCATGGAGGGCAAGGCTCCGGACCGTCTGCTGGATACCTATTCCGACGAACGGACCTTCGCGGCCGACGAGAACCTGTTGAATTCCACGCGATCGACGGATTTCATCACCCCCAAGACCAAGACATCGCTGGCATTCCGCAATGCCGTGCTGGACCTGGCGCGCCATTATCCGTTTGCCCGGGCGCTGGTGAACTCGGGGCGCCTGTCGGTACCGGCGATTCTGGGGGATTCCGTCCTGAACACGCCCGACGAGGCCGGTTTTGCCGGCGAGATGGCGCCTGGGGCTCCCTGTGACGACAGCCCCCTGAGAGCCCAGGTCGATCATTTCTGGTTGCTGGGTCGGCTGGGCAACCGTTTCCAGCTATTGGTCTACGTGGACAAGCCGAGCGACGTATCCCAGGTCGATGCCCTGCAGGCACTGATGTCCGGACCGCTGCCGGTGGACGTGGTTCTCGTGACACCATCGGGCGGGCGTTCGCCGCATGGGTTCAGGGTCTTCGAGGATTACACCGGGCGTTTCGCCGAACGCTATGACGCCCAACCCGGCTCGGCCTGGCTGATTCGCCCCGACCAGCACATCGTGGCCCGCTGGCGAGTCCTGGACACCCAGCGGGTCCGCCAGGCGCTGGCACGCGCCACCTGCAACCAGGAGTGAACCCCATGGGACTGAGCCTGAACCTGAATTTCGGCGAACCTGGACGCCATTACGCGCGCGCCTACACGCCCGGCGATGATTTTTATGAAGAACTGATCAATCTGCATCACGATCTCAGCGACGAGCAGAGCGTGCAGGTCAATGCCCGCCTGATCCTGTTGTTGGCCAACCATATCGGCGATCTGACGATTCTGCGCGAGGCCATGGCGATCGCGCGCCAGGATCTCTGACCGTCTTCAGGGATGCCGACGGCCCTCTCGCCGGTATCCGGACGAGAGGGCCGTCGGCGCATGAACCGAAGATGAATGGCGCATCAGGCCCGGAACCAGCCTTTGCGGATCGGCCAGGCGAAGATCCAGCGGTAGGGCAGCTCGATCAGCGCGCGCAGGCCCGGCACCACCTGCCGGCGCAGCGGCAGGCACAGCAGCGCCGCGATGATGGCGTTCAGCAGGGCGCCGGCCATGTCCAGCGGCCAGTGGATCCCCATGTAGATGCGGGCCCAGGCCACTGCCAGGCCCAGCAGCCCCAGCACCCAGGCCGCCCGGCGCTGTGCGCCATGGGCCCACAGGCCGGCGCACAGCGCCCAGATGAAGCTCAGGTGGTTGCTGGGGAATGATGCCGTCGGTGCGTGGGGCAGGTACTGGTGTCCGATGCCTACGACAAAAGGCCGAGGATGGAACCAGAGCTTGCCGACCAGCCAGGACAGGAACATGGCCACCACGGCAGTCAGAACCGCCTGCACCAGGGCATCCCGGCCCGCCGTGTCGGTTCGCAGCCAGTTCAGGACTACATACAGCGGAAACACGTAGACCAGGACGTTGGCCAGGAATGCCCCCAGCGTCAGGCTGAAGGCGGAAGGGTCTGTGGCGTTGATCCACAGAAACAGGGTCTGATTCAGGTGGTCCATGTGGGTGTCCTACCGTACCGTGTGTGCAGGTACGGCAGCATACACCGGAGTCCCGGGCGCCGGCGTTACCGGCTGTATGGCCGGGTGCCGGCGGCAAAGACCGAGGGCCTATCCGGGTTGCCGCGCTTCAGGTGGTTGAACAGCAGGTTCAGCAGGATCGCCATGATGGCGGTGGAACTGATGCCTGAATGGAAGATCGTCGCCACCCAATCGGGGAAGTGGTTGTAGAACTGCGGGGCGGCGATGGGGATCATGCCGAAGCCCACCGACGTTGCGACGATGATCAGGTTCATGCCGTCTTCGTAGTCGACCTTGGCCAGGGTGCGGATGCCGCTGGCGGCCACTGTGCCGAACAGCACCAGGCCGGCCCCGCCCAGCACGGCGGCGGGCACGGTGGCGATCAGACGGCCCATCACCGGCAACAGTCCCAGGACCAGCAGGATGACTCCGCTGGTGGCCACGACGAAGCGGCTCTTCACGCCAGTGACGGCGACCAGGCCGACGTTCTGAGCGAAGGCGCTTTGCGTGAAGGATCCGAATGCCGGTGCGATCAGGCTGGATACCATGTCGGCGCGCAGGCCGTCGCCCAGGCGGCGGGAATTGATCGGGGTCTTGATGATGTCGCTCACCGCCAGGATGTCGGCAGACGTTTCCACCAGTACCACCAGAATCACGATGAACATGGACAGGATTGCGGCCGGGTGGAATTCCGGCAGGCCGAAGTGAAACAGCGTGGGCAGGGCGAAGGTCGGGCCGTCGGCGACGCGAGAGAAATCCGTCATGTCCGCCGCCCAGGCGATCAGCGTGCCCAGCGCCATGGCCAGCAGGATGGACAGGCGCGAGACGGTGGCATTGCCCAACTTGCTGAGCAGCAGCACGATCGCCAGCGTGACGGCAGCCAGGCCGATATTGGCGGTGCTGCCAAAATCCGGCGCCTTGGCGTTGCCGCCCATGGCCCAGTGTGCGGCCACCGGCATCAGGGACAGACCGATGGTGGTGATGACCGAGCCCGTGACCAGCGGCGGGAAGAAGCGGATGATCCGGGAGAATACCGGCGTGATCAGCAGGCCCAGCAGCGCGGCCGCCATGACGGCCCCGAAGACCGACGGCAGGTCGCCGCCGGACGTCAGGATGGCCAGGATCGTGGCCACGCTGGCGAACGACACCCCCTGCACCAACGGCAGCTGGCAGCCGAAAAATGGAATTCCCAGGGTCTGAACCAGGGTGGCCAGTCCACCCATGAACAGGCAGGAAGCGATCAGGATGCCGATTTCGGCAGGCGCCAGGCCGGCGGCCTGGCCGACGATCAGCGGCACGGCGATGATGCCGCCGTACATGGTCAGCACGTGCTGGAATCCGTACAGGATGTTGGCGGGCAGGCCCAGGCGTTCGTCTTCCGGGCGTTGGGATTGGGGGCGGGTCGGGGTGTGCAAAGCAGTCTCCATCCTGATGGTCGTCGTGGATCGGCCCTGGTATCGTGACGCGCGATGGGGTCGTTGACGGGTGCCTCTGATGTGCCCAGAGCGAGCAGGTCGGCGGTTGCGACTCGGGTCTATTGTGAACGCCGGGAAGGACGATGAGGCGCGCGGCAGCCCATATCCACTATCGTCATGTTCTTATATTGGCCGGGGTCCATCGGTATTTCTGCTAATCTCGCTGGATCGAATCCTTGCCTCCTGCGATGGTGCGGTTGATGGCAATATGCTTATTTCCAGATGGAATCGAAGATATGAGTACCCAGGCTCTTCCCGACGATCAGCAGTCTTCGGTGTCCGGCCCCGACTTGCCGGGCCTGTTCGAAGCCTCGCCTATGGCGTTCTGGTTGGAAGACTACAGCGCGCTGCATGCCTTGTTCCATCGCCTGCGCGAAGCCGGTGTCCAGGACATCCGGCCCTGGCTGCTGCAGGATCGCAGCCGCCTGGCCGAATGCGCCGGCATGATGAGCGTCCTGCGGGTCAATCGCCAGACCCTGCGCATGTACCAGGCCGATTCCCAGGAAGCGCTGCTGGCGCGTCTGGGGGATGTATTTCGCGACGACATGCACGACGGCTTCCTGGAAGAACTGGACCAGCTGTGGCGCGGGGCGACCGAATTCCACGGGGTGACCGTCAATTACACGCTGTCGGGCAAGCGCCTGGACCTGTCACTGAAGGGCGTGCTGCTGCCGCAGGAGCGCCAGCCCTGGGACCGGATCCTGGTGTCCATGGAAGACGTGACCGAACTGCAGAACCTGAAGCGCCAGGCGCAGGACAGCGCCCGCGATGCCCGGGAATTCTTCCAGCAGGCGCCGGTGTCCCTGTGGGTCGAGGATTTCAGCGCCATCAAGCGCCTGTTCGATGAATTGCGCGGATTGGGCGTCAGCGATTTCCGCACGTTCCTGGACGTGCACCAGGAATTCGTGGACCGCTGCCTGCAGGAAATCCGGGTGCTGGACGTCAACGACTACACCCTGAAGATGTTCAAGGCATCTTCACGAGCCGATCTGCTGGCGCGCCTGAGCGACGTGCTGCACGATGAAACCCGCACGACGTTTGCCGAGCAGTTGATCGATCTCTGGGAAGGCCGGTTGTTTCATCAGAAAGAGGTCCAGAACCGCACGCTGCAAGGCGACGTGCTGTATATCCATCTGCAGTTGTCCGTGTTCCAGGGCTGCGAAGACGACTGGTCCCAGGTGCTGGTGTCGCTCACCGACATTACCGCACGCAAGAAGGCCGAGGCCTACCTTGAATACCTGGGCCAGCACGACGTGCTCACGCAGCTGAAGAATCGTTCCTTCTTCGTCGACGAGCTGGCGCGCCTGGCGCGCAAGCGCACGCCGGTAGTGGCCTTCATCGCTCTGGACCTGAACAATCTGAAGCGCACCAACGACGAATCCGGCCATGCTGCCGGCGACGATCTGCTGCGCCGCTTCGGCGAGGTCCTGAACAAGGCCGTCGACCGGCCCGGCCAAGCCGCCAGGATCGGCGGCGACGAGTTCATGGTGCTGCTGCCGGGCATGGACGAAACCGCCGCCCAGGTGGTGCTGGACAACATTCGCGCGCTGGTGGAACTGAACAATCAGTACTACAGCGGCACACCCCTGAGCGTCTCAGCGGGCCTGGCCATCAGCCGGCACCATGCCGACCTGGAATTGGCCATGAAGGAGGCCGATCAGGCCATGTACGCCGACAAGATCGCCTACTACCAGACGCATGAGCGTCGTCGCTCTGCGGCAGATGCCGGGATCGGCAGCAGCGTCAATGGGCCTGGGCAGCGGTCCGACGCGGCTGGATCGTGATGAGCCCCGGCAGATCGGCGGCTTCCAGGATGCGACGCACGCGGTCTTGCCAGATCTGTGCGAATTCCTGTTTCTGCGAGTCGTTTGCCTGGCCCGACAGCACTTTCTGCAGCAGCGGCATGGCAGCGGGTGCGGGTGGCACACCCTGGGCGCTGTAGGACACGACCACGCTGGCTCCGGTGTCCCGGCGGGTGAAACCGATTTCCCCCGGCAGATCCTGGTCGAACGCCAGCAGTTGGCGACGATCGTAGCGGCCGGCCAGACCTTTGAACCCCGTATCCGTCGTCGACCCCGTGACCAGGCTGACGACGTTGGCGATCACCCCGGTGACGCCGTTGGTGGCGCTGTCGGCGAATTCCACCAGGATGTTGCCGCGTTCGGGCAGCGAGTCGGGATACAGCGCTCGCAGCGCCTTGACCGTCATCAGCCACGCGCCTGCCACGGTGGGGCAGGAATGGCCGGCCAGGCGCACGGCGTCCTCATAACCGTATTCGATCCGGCCGTCGTCGGACGCGCCCAGCAACTGGGCCAGGGGGTCATGCAGCGCGATGCGCGGTGCCTGGGTGAAAAATGCGGGAAATGTCATGATGGAACTCCGGAAACCTTCGGTGATGGACCAGTGTAGGGGGCGACCCGGCCCCTGCGGCCTTTAACCCTGAGGAATGTCCGGTCGTTTCCGTCCCTGGATCATGACAAGCGTCAAGATCGGGAATGCTTTCATCGGTGCGGGGCGGCGGCGCCCAAAGCCCTTCTGGTCAACGGGGCAGGATGGAGCTCCTGGAGGGATTGCGTGTAAGATGGGTTGAATCAGGTCGGCCGGGGCCCAGGGGTGCCGGTCGGCCTCAAAATGACGACCCAGGAGGACTTGCAATGGCTCATCCCAATAGTTTCGGCGCGCGGACAACTCTGGATGTGGGGGGCAAGTCCTACCATATCTATCGGTTGGCAGCCCTGAAAGACCATGGACTGGATCCGTCCCGCCTGCCGTACGGCCTGAAGATCCTGCTGGAAAACCTGCTGCGCACCGAAGACGGCGGCGACGTTACGGCCGACGACATCCGCGCGCTGGCGTCCTGGGATCCGAATGCCCAGCCCAATCGCGAAATCTCCTTCACACCGGCCCGGGTGATCCTGCAGGATTTCACCGGGGTGCCTGCCGTGGTCGATCTGGCCGCCATGCGCCAGGCCATGCAGGCCCTGGGGGGCGAACCTGATCGCATCAATCCGCTGGCACCGGTGGAACTGGTGATCGATCACTCGGTCATCGTGGACGATTTCGGCCATAACGACTCCTATCGCCGCAACGTCGAAATCGAATACCAGCGCAACGTCGAACGCTACAAGTTCCTGCGTTGGGGCCAGACGGCCTTCGACGGGTTCCGCGTTGTCCCGCCCAGTACCGGCATCGTGCACCAGGTCAATCTGGAACACCTGGCCCGTGGCGTGTTCACCCGCCAGGTCGATGGCATCACCGAAGCCTATCCCGACACCTGTGTCGGCACCGACTCGCACACGCCCATGGTCAACGGCCTGGGCGTGGTGGCGTGGGGCGTGGGCGGCATCGAGGCCGAGGCCGCCATGCTGGGCCAGCCGATTTCCATGCTGATTCCGCGCGTCGTGGGATTCAAGCTCTCGGGCGCGCTGCCCGAAGGCACCACCGCCACCGACCTGGTGCTGACCATCACCGACATGCTGCGCAAGCACGGCGTGGTGGGCAAGTTCGTCGAATTCTATGGGCCGGGGGTGGCGGCCGTGCCGCTGGCCAACCGCGCCACCATCGGCAACATGAGCCCGGAATATGGTTCCACGATCTCGATCTTCCCGATCGACGACGAGACCCTGAACTACATGCGTTTTACCGGGCGTTCGGCCGAGCAGGTTGCGCTGGTCGAGACCTACGCCAAGGCCCAGGGCCTGTGGCACGACCCGCAGCACGAACCCATCTATTCCGAACGGCTCGAACTCGATCTGGGCACGGTCGTCCCGTCCATTGCCGGGCCGAAGCGCCCGCAGGACCGTATCCTGCTGTCCGAATCCAAACCCTCCTTCCAGAAATCCCTGAAGGCGCTGCCCGGCTCGCCGACGTCCAAGCCTGCTGCCGTTCACATGGGCGACGGCGTCGACTTCGAGATCGACCATGGGGCCGTGGCCATTGCGGCCATCACGTCCTGCACCAACACGTCCAATCCGGCGGTGATGGTGGCGGCCGGCCTGCTGGCCAAAAAGGCAGTGGAACGTGGCCTGAAACGCAAGCCCTGGGTCAAGACATCCCTGGCTCCGGGATCTCGCGTGGTCACCGACTACTACGAAAAAGCCGACCTGATGAAATACCTGGATGCCCTGGGTTTCAATCTGGTGGGCTACGGCTGCACGACCTGTATCGGCAATTCGGGTCCGCTGATTCCCGAAGTCTCCGAGGCAGTCCGGGCCAATGACCTGGCCGTCACATCGGTGCTGTCGGGCAACCGCAACTTCGAAGGGCGTATCCATTCCGAAGTCAAGATGAACTATCTGATGTCTCCGCCGCTGGTGGTGGCGTATGCGCTGGCCGGGTCCATGGACTTCGATCTGTACAAGACGCCCCTGGGGCAGGATCAGAACGGCGCGGACGTGTATCTGCGCGACATCTGGCCCAGCAGCCAGGAAGTCCAGGACGTCATCCAGTCCTCGATCACGGCGGAAATGTACACGCGCGGCTATTCGGACGTCTTCGCGGGCAACGACGCCTGGCGCAACCTGCCCACCCCCGAGGGCAATCTGTATCGCTGGGATGACGAGTCCACCTACGTGCGCAACCCGCCGTATTTCGAAGGCATGCGCCGTGACCCGGACCCGGTGCACGACATCCGGGGGGCGAGGGTGCTGGCGAAACTGGGCGACTCGGTCACTACCGACCACATCAGCCCGGCCGGCTCGATCGCCAAAGACTCACCGGCAGCCAAATATCTGCAATCGCAGGGCGTGCAACCCAAGGACTTCAATTCCTACGGGTCGCGCCGCGGCAACCACGAAGTCATGATACGCGGCACCTTTGCCAACGTGCGCCTGCGCAACCAGATCGCCCCGGATACCGAAGGCGGCTGGACGCGTGACTTCACCCAGGACGGCGCCCCGGTGGCGACGATTTTCGACGCTTCGCAGAATTACCAAAAGGCTGGCGTGCCGCTGGTGATCCTGGCCGGCAAGGAATACGGTTCGGGCTCGTCGCGCGACTGGGCGGCCAAGGGCACCGTGCTGCTGGGGGTGCGGGCCGTCATCGCCGAATCCTACGAACGGATCCACCGCTCGAACCTGATCGGTATGGGCGTGTTGCCGCTGCAGTTCCCGGAAGGCCAGAACGCCGATTCCATGGGCCTGCGCGGCAAGGAGACCTTTGAGATCACCGGGATCGAGGCCTTCAACGAAGGCAAGACCCCGAAAACCGTGCATGTGAAGGCGGGCAACGTGGAATTCGACGCGTTGGTGCGTATCGATACGCCCAGCGAGGCTGCATATTACCGGCACGGCGGGATCCTGCAGTACGCGATCCGGCAGTTGTTGAACTGATAGGGGCGGCCTGCAGGCCGCTTGGATGATTCAGGCACAGGACCGTCCGCAGGGACCCTTTTAAAGTTGGGGCATCCCTCCACCGCGCGGCCTGCAGGCCGCTTGGATGATTCAGGCAAAAAAGGGTCCGCAGGGACCCTTTTTAGTCCTGAATCATCCCTCCATCAAATGGAAGCGGTCGGGGTCGGGGCCGATGCGGCCATCGTTGCGGTCCAGGGTGGCGATGCGGGCCATGGCGGCATCGTCCAGGTACAGATTCCACAGATTGAAGTTTTCCTGGATTCGCTCTGCATGGGTGGATTTGGGGATCACGATACGACCCATCTGGATGTGCCAGCGCAGGATCACCTGGGCGGGCGTGGCCTGGAGTTCGTGAGCGATGGACTGGATCACGGGGTCCTGCAGCACCTGGCCCTGGCCCAGCGGGCTCCAGGCCTCGGTCAGGATCTCATGGTCGGCGTGGTAGGCCTGCAGTTCGGTCTGCTGGAAATACGGGTGCAGTTCGATCTGGTTGACCACGGGCAGCACACCGGTCTTGTCCAGCAGCTTTTGCAGGTGCTCCACCTGGAAGTTGCAGACGCCAATGGATTTTGCCCGTCCCTCGTCGTGCAGCTGGATCAGGGCCTCCCAGGCTTCCAGATAGCGGTTTTCCTTGGGGATCGGCCAGTGGATCAGGTACAGATCGACGTAGTCCAGCTGCAGACGGTCCAGGCTTTCCTGCAGCGCCGCTTTGGCGCTTTCGCGGTCATGGCGGTTGTTCCAGAGTTTGGTCGTCACGAACAGATCTTCGCGGGGGATACCGCATTCGGCGATGCCCTGGCCGACCTCGGTTTCATTGTGGTAGATATACGCAGTATCGATGGCGCGGTAGCCGGCCTGGACCGCCGCCCGGACGGCCGGGGCGGTGTGCTCTCCGGTGACTTGCCAGGTGCCCAGACCCAGTTGCGGGATTCGCCGTCCGTCGTGAAACGTCAGATACGGTTGATTGGATGACATGAAGGTCTCCGTGATGATTCAGTCACTGGCCCTGGGGGCCTGCGATGACCGACAATGATTCTTTTTCGAAGGTAGACCAATGAGTGTACATAGTCAGGTGCAGCGCGTCACGGTACCCCAGCTGATGTCTTACAAAGGGACACGCAAGATTGCCGCGCTGACCGCCTACATCGCCCCCATTGCCCGGTTGCTGGACGAGGCCGTGGACATGATCCTGGTCGGGGATTCCACTGCCATGGTGGGATACGCGCTGCCCGATACCCTGTCGATCTCGACGCAGACGATGGCGGCGCATGCCGCAGCCGTCGTGCGGGCCACGCAGCAGGCCTGCGTGATCGTGGACATGCCGTTCGGCAGCTACCAGCAGTCACCCGCCCAGGCCTTTGCCAATGCCGCGTCCATGCTGTCGGCCAGCGGGGTGTCGGGCGTCAAGCTGGAAGGCGGCCGGGTGATGGCCGAGACCACCCGGTTCCTGGTCGATCGGGGCGTCCCGGTGCTGGCGCACGTGGGCCTGATGCCGCAGTACGTCAATACCATGGGCGGCTTCAAGGCCCAGGGCATGACGGACCAGGCCGCCCGTCTCATCCTTGAGGATGCTCGCGCCCATGCCCAGGCAGGAGCGTTCGGGGTCGTCCTGGAGGGCATCAGCGAGCCCCTGGCGCGCGAGATCACCGCCGACCTGGACATTCCCACGATCGGCATAGGCGCTTCCCCTGCGTGCGATGGTCAGATCCTGGTCACGGAAGACATCCTGGGGCTCAGCGGCGACCGCATTCCCAAGTTCGCCCGGCGTTTCGCCGACGCGGGCCAGGTCATCCGCGACGCTGCGCGCGACTACGCTCAATCGGTGAGGGAGGAAACCTTTCCCACGCTTGATCACTGCTTTGGCGTGCGCCGTAAGAATTAACATGACGATACCAATCGTTTCACTTTGGGGGGGCGCGCCGCGCGCGACCCACTTCCTCTCTTGCCCTTATGGAAATCCGCCAACTTGAGGCGCTCAATGCCGTCGTTGCCAGTGGCAGCGTGACGGCTGCCGGCCGCCAGCTGGGGCGCTCCCAGCCCGTCGTCAGTCGCCAGATCAGTGATCTCGAAGGCGAACTGGGCTTCGTGCTGTTCGAACGCACCCGGCCCATCATCACCCTGACCGAAGCCGGGGCCGAGTTCTATCGCGAGGTGCGCGGCATCCTGGCGGATCTGCAGCAGCTCGAATCCAGGGTGATGGGCATGCGCAGCGGCAAGGTCCGACCGTTGCGCATTCTGGCGACGTCCGACCTGGCGCGCGGCTTGCTGCCCGATGCCCTGGCCCGGATCGACCGTTTCAGCCCGGTGTTCGGCCGGAACCTGATTCTGGAAGAAGTCGTGCACGAGGTCACCGCCAGGGAAATCCTCGAAGGCCGCGCGGACTTCGCCCTGATCAACCTGCCCATCGATACCGATGGCTTGCGTGTCCACTGGTGCGGGCAGGCGCCGTGCCTGCTGGCCATGCCGGTCGGCCACATGCTGGCATCCCAGGATACCGTACGCCTCGATGACATCTGCGACACGGACATCATTACGCTCCTGAGCCGCTATCGCATGCGCTACAACCTGACCAACAGCCTGGTGCAGGCCACTGCAAGCCGCCAGCGCCGCCACATCGAGGTCGGCAGCCAGCAGACGGCGCTGGCCATGGTGCGCGCCGGCCTGGGGGTGGGCCTGATGGATCCGTTCTCAGTCCAGGGCGGGGTCCGGGATGACGTCGTGATGCGTCCGGTGCTGTCCGATGTCCATTATCGGATCGGGGTGGTGTCCCCGCTGATGCACGATCTGCCCGAAGGCACCCAGCGCCTGATTCGCGGGCTGCACAGCCACGTGCTCAAGACCATTCCCCAGTTCGTGGATACGGACACCAACGGCTTGCCGCATTCGGCGCCGCCCCCTGCCGAGACCCTGCATCTGGCCTGATGCCGCCTGCGGTATGCGATGATGTAGGCTTTCCCTCTACAGGATCTGTATCGTGACCGCGTTTTCCCCGGAAACCCTGGTGGGATGGGCCCTGGCTGTGTTGCTGGGGGGGCTGGCAGGATGGTGGCTGGCGCGTCGCCGGGTGGACGGGCTGGCGGCCGATCTGGCACACCAGACGGCCGAGCGGATCCGATTGGACACCGTGCAGGCGGCGCAGGCTCGGCAGATCGAAGATCTGCGGGCCGATCTGGCGCAGTCCGCCCAGGATCTCGCCGAGGGCCGGACGCAGGTCCAGGCGCGTGATCTGGAACTGACCCGCCTGCAGGCCGTGCACCAGGAAAAACTGGCCTTCATCCAGGAACTGCAACAGGCCTTCGACCAGTCCAAGGCCGCCATGCGCGTGGAATTCCAGAACCTTGCCAATCAGGTCCTGGAAGAAAAAGGCAAGGCGTTCGCCCAGACCAGCCAGACCTCGCTGGATGGCCTGCTGCGGCCCTTTCGCGAACAGATCGACGGTTTCCAAAAGCGCGTCAATGAAATCCACGACGCGTCCCTGCGCGGACAGACGCAGCTGGGGGCTGAAATTCGCCGTGTCCTGGATATCGGCCTGAAAATGAGCACCGAGGCCAATACCCTGGCCACCGCGCTGAAGGGTGACAAGAAAACCACCGGCAACTGGGGGGAAATCCAGCTCGAACGCAGCCTGCAGCTGGCGGGGCTGGTTCCGGGCGATCACTACCAGGCGCAGGCCAGTTTCCGGGACGAATCCGGCAATCGGCTGCAGCCCGATTTCGTCATCAAGCTGCCCGACGACAAGCACATGGTGATCGACAGCAAGGTCTCGCTGGTGGACTACGACCGCGCGATCGCAGCGCAGACCGACGCTGAACGCGAGGCGGCCCTGGCCGCACACGTACAGGCCGTGCGCCATCACATCGACGACCTGGCTCGCAAGGACTACAGCAATCTGATCGGCCTGAAGAGCCCCAGTTTCGTGCTGATGTTCATGCCCATCGAGCCGGCCTACATCGAGGCCATGAAGCACAACCGCGACCTGTTCGACTACGGCTACCGGCAGAACGTCATCATGGTGTCGCACACCACGTTGATGCCGATCCTGCGCACGGTGGCCAATCTGTGGATGATCGCTCGCAGCAACGAGCAGACCCGGGCGCTCAGCGACATGGCCGGCGGCCTGTACAACCAGGTGGCCGTCGTGGCCGAACGTCTGCAGAAACTGGGCAATACGCTGAACACCGTCAACACGCACTACAACAGCGCCGTGACCGCAGTGGCGGGCCAGCAGGGGCTGTACGGCAAGGTCAACCGCTTTGCCGAGCTGTCGGCCAAGGCCAACAAACAGATGCCGGATCTCGAGCCCATGCATGCCGACATCGAGGTCCAGCGCCTGCAGGCGGTGATTCCCGATGCGGATGCAGCGGCTTCCGGTGCGTCGGCGCTGCCGGGGCCGGATGAGCCGCCTGCGGCAGGCTGATGGGCCCGGCCCTCGGACAGTCTTAGGAGACAGGATGGAAAGCACGATTTCAGCGGTGCGTTCGGGCGTCGCGACATGTTCGACCTGCTTTCTGGGGCGGCTTGGGATCCTGGGGGCGGCGCTGCTGCTGGGCGCCATGCTGGCAGGGCTGCCGACGAGCAGCCGGGCAGCGGATGCGCCGTCTGCGGATCAGGCAGCGACTGCCGCCATATCCACTGCCGGTCGCCTGGACGATATGCCGCGCATGGCGATCATGTCCGCCTTCGCGCCGGAACTGGCCTTGCTGAATGATCGGTTGCGCCAGCCGCACCGAATCACGATCGATGGCGTGGATTTCACGACAGGCATGCTGGAAGGACAACCAGTCGTGCTGCTGCTGTCGGGCATCAGCATGGTCAATGCCGCCATGAATACCCAGCTGGTGTTCGACCGCTTCAACGTCACGCATCTGGTGTTCAGCGGCATCGCCGGCGGTGTCAACCCGGATCTGCAGATCGGCGACGTCAGCGTCCCGGAGCGCTGGGGGCAGTACCTGGAGGTCCTGATGATGCGGGAAACCGCGCCGGGCCGGTACCAGGCGCCGACATCGAAGACGCTGTCCGGATTCGCCCCCTACGGCATGATGCAGCCGCGCGACGTGCGTGTACGACAGGCCGGCTCCGAGCAGATCCAGGAGAAGTTCTGGTTCGACGTCGATCCGCAGATGCTGGCGGTGGCCCGCAGCATCCAGGGCGTGCCCTTGCGCGCGTGCGACCGGCAGGACCGTTGCGTGGCCGGCCGCCCCCGCATGGTGGTGGGCGGCAATGGCGTGTCGGGCCAGGCCTTCATGGACAATGCCGGGTTCCGCCGCTATGTCCGAGGCACTTTCCAGGCCAATGTGCTGGACATGGAAAGCGCTGCCTGCGCCCAGGTGGCCTGGCGCAGCAAGGTGCCCTTCATCGCCTTTCGCTCGCTCAGCGACCTGGCGGGCGGCGGGCCGGGTGAAAACGAAATGAATGCCTTTTTGCACATCGCAGCGGATAATTCGGCGCAGGTGCTGCTGGCCTTCCTGCGGGCCTGGCCGCGCTGATCGGGGGCGGAGACGCAATGATGACAGCAGCCCTGGACCTGCAAGCCGCATTCCGGCAATCCGCCGTAGCCTCGATTCTGTATGCGGCCTCGCAGCCCCCCCGGGATGTCGGCCTGGATGACCTCGAGGCTGCTGCCTCGGCGGCCGGTCTGCTGTGGGTCGGCCTGAAGGACCCAGAGCCTGAACTGATCCAGTCCGTTGGCGAACGACTGGGCCTGCCGGATCGCGCGATCGAGGAAATCATCTCGCCCCACAGGCGGCCCAAGGTCATTGAATACGACCGGTTGACGCTGGTGGTCGCCATCACCGTCGAAATCGCCCATGAACGCCCGAGCTTCGGCGACACCCAGATCCTGATCGGCCCCGGCTATCTGCTGACGATACGCCGTCACGCAGTCGGGTCGCACCAGGCCTTGCGCAGCCTGCTGGCCGAATCGCCTGAATTCCTGGAACGCGGCAGCGACTACGTGGCATCCGCCCTGTTGGACCTGATGGCGGACCGCTACGTCGAAACCCTGGATCACATGGAAGCCCGGGTCGAGGGCATCGAGCACCAGTTCCTGCTGCGTGGCTTTCGTGAAAAGGACATCCGCCACCTGTACCGTCTTCGCCGCGACTTGCTGCGCATGCAGACGAGCATCGCACCACTGGTGGAAATCTGCCGGCGCCTGGCGCGAGTCGATACCCGCAATATCGACCCGGACAGCCGGGGGTATTTCGGCGAAGTCGCGGATCGTATCCAGCGCGTGATCGAAGGGTTCGCCGGCTTGCGCGAGGCCCTGGTCTTCGCCTTCGAGGCCAGCATGATGATCAGCCAGATGCAGCAGACCGACATCACGCGCAAACTGGCCGCCTGGGCCGCCATCCTGGCTGTGCCCACGGCCGTGGCAGGCATCTACGGCATGAACTTCCACGACATGCCGGAACTCGGCTGGACCTATGGCTATCCCGCCATGCTGGCCGGGACTGCTGCCGTCTGCGGGCTGTTGTACTGGAAGTTCCGCAGGATCAAATGGCTGTGACGCCTTGGGCGCGCGCTGTGCCGGGTCTTGCTTGCGGCGTGCCATGACAGCGCAACGGCCTTGCGCCCGGGTGGCAAAATGATGCTGTTTGGGGCACACTGCTTTGCCATGACAAAAACTTGAACTTCTGGAGACACCCATGAATGCATTGGATCGCCGTGAATTCCTGAAACTGGCCGGGGCCGCCGGCCTGACCGGCGTGGCAGGGTCGCTGCCGGCCCTGGGTTGGGCACAGGGCGTGTCCGCCCAGGCCAAGGCCGAGGGCAAGGCTGTCTTCTACGCCAACATCACCTCGGTCGACAGCGTCATGAAGGCCTTTGATGCCTCCACCGGGCTTCAGGGCCAGTACACGCGGATCTCCAGTTCCAAGTTCATCCCGACGATCGTCACCGAGCACAATGCCGGCAAGCTGCTGGCCGACGTTGTCCAGGCACCGCGCCCCATGCTCAACCTGCTGGAAGAGCACGACGTGCTGGCGGCCTATCAGTCCCCCTCGGCCCAGGGTTATCCCGATTGGGCCGTGAAGGACCCGCGCATGACGCTGTTCGGGATCGAGTACGTCTCCTATCTGTTCAACACGCAGCACCTGAAAAAGGCCGATGCGCCGCAGCGCTACGAAGACCTTGCCGACCCCAAATGGAAAGGCAAGATCGTCATGGCCAACCCGGCCAATCACTCGTCCACCATTTCCTGGCTGATCGGCCTGAAGGAACAGGTCTTCAAGTCGGAATCCGACTGGATGGCCTACCTGAAGGGCCTGGCGGCCAACCAGCCCATGTTCGTGGCGTCTTTCGGTCCTACGCCGGCGCCCATCGAGAGCGGCGAGAAACTGATTGCGATCTCCATGCCGAAATACATCGTGACCAAGGCCCCGGCGCCGCTCGATTGGGGGCCGCGCAGCGGCCAGCCGCTGCTGGGTACGCCCCGGGCCATCGCCGTCACGCAAAAAGCCCCTCGGCCGGCGGCTGCGCGGGCCTTCATGGATTTCTGGCTGTCCAAGGACGCCATGGCGCTGCTGGCCAAACAGGTTGGCGAATACGTGCTGGCGCCGGGCGTGTTTCCGGACATCGAAGGCATCGACCAGGTCAAGGTCCTGCCGGTGCGTGATCTGCCCGACAGTGAAATCGAAAAATGGGGTCGCGAGTTCGGCAAGATCTTCGGCGCCCGGTAACGGCATGGACATCCATATCGAAGGGCTGGTCAAGACCTACCAGTCAGAGGGCCGGACTGTCCGCGCGCTGGATGGCATCGACCTGCACATTCCCGCCAACCAGATCTTCACGCTGCTGGGGCCCAGCGGCTGTGGCAAGACCACGCTGCTGCGTTGCATAGTCGGGCTGGAAACGCCGGATGACGGTGAAATCCGCATCGGCGACCAGGTCGTGTGGTCCGGCCGCAAGCGGATTGCCGTGCCCCCGGAAAAGCGCGGCCTGGGCATGGTGTTCCAGACCTACGCCATCTGGCCGCACATGAATGTGTTCGACAACGTGGCGTATCCCCTGCAGGTGCGCGGGGTGCGGCGCACCATCATCCGGGAAAAGGTCCACAGAGCGCTGCAGTTCGTGCAGCTCGAAGGTCTGGAGAACCGCGCCGCCACGCGCCTGTCCGGCGGCCAGCAGCAGCGCGTGGCTTTGGCGCGGGCGCTGGTGGCCGAGCCCAAGGTCATCCTGTTTGATGAGCCCCTGAGCAATCTGGATGCAAAACTGCGCGAGGAAACCCGCAAGCTCCTGCGCCGCTTCTTGACCGAACTGAAGATCACTGCGGTGTACGTGACTCACGACCGGGTCGAGGCCCTGGCGCTGTCCGATTCGATTGCGGTGCTCAATGGCGGTCACATCATCGAACGCGGCAACCCGCAGAAAATCTATTTCAATGCGGATCATCGTTTCGTGGCGGATTTCATCGGCCGGGCCAACCTGGTGGCAGCCACGATTCAGGACCAGGCGCCCGATGCCACGATCGTGCAGTCTCCTCTGGGGGTCTTGCGCTGCCAGAAGCGCGATTTCCCGGCCGGGACGCCTGTGACGCTGTGCATCCGGCCCGAATTTCTGCGCTTGTCCCGCCCCGATCCCCACGGGCGCGCAGACAGCTCCGGTTCGATGACGGATACGAAGTCCTCCAACGTCATCGAAGGCCGCCTGGAGACCCTGGATTTCGTGGGCGAAGTCTACGAGGCTGAAGTCCGTGTCGGGGATCAGCTGTTGCTGGCGCGGGTGGACCCCGGCGTGCCGGTAGCTGCAGGCGACGCAGTGCGCTTCATGCTGGCGCCGGAACATGGCCTGCTGGTCATGGAATAGGGGGGGGCCATGAGTCCCAAGCGCCCGGGCCTGACCTGGTCCCTGAACCTGATCGTCGGTTTTCTGACGCTGTGTCCCGTGCTGATGCTGTTGATGGGCAGCTTCTCGCAGGGGCTGACTGCCTTTGGGCAGTTCACGCTGGCCAAGTACGTGGCCGCCTATACCGACCCCTATCTGCTGGAGGTCCTGTTCAATACGGTGATCTTCGTGCTGGGGTCGACGGTGTTCGCAACCCTGCTGGCGCTGGTGCTGGCTTACCTGAATACCCGCACCAACATCCCCTGCAAATCGCTGTTCACGGTGTTGTCGATCGTTCCGATGATGATCCCGCACCTGCTGTTTTCCGTCAGCTGGGCGTTGTTGCTGAACCCGTCCAACGGCCTGCTGAACCTGGTGCTGCAGGATTTCCTGGGCCTGTCCGCCGCACCGTTCGATATCTATACCCTGGAAGGCATGATCCTGGTCGAGGGGCTGTTGAACATGCCCATTGCCTATCTGATCATCGCGCCAGCCATGGCGTCGTTCGACGGGGCGCTGGAAGAGGCCTCGCGCGTGGGCGGCGCCGGCGTCTGGCGCACGCTGTGGCGGGTGACCCTGCCCGTGCTGCGCCCCGCGATCCTGGCGGCCTTTGTCCTGGGGATCGTGCGCAGCCTGGCGTCGTATGCGGTGCCCAGGGTGCTGGGCATGCCAGGGCGGGTCGACGTGCTGGCCACGTACCTGTATGAAATGATTTCCACCGGCTTTGCTCCGGACTACGGCCAGGCGGCGGCCCTGGGCATGAGCGTGCTGTCGGTTTCCATAGGTCTCATCGTGCTGTACCGGGCGCTGACGGCTTCTGGCGACAGATTCGTCACGATCTCCGGACGTGGATACCGGCCATCGGTCATCGAACTCAAAAAGGCCCGCCTGCCGTTGTTTGCGTTGATCAGCCTGCTCAGCCTGCTGATGGTGGTGCTGCCCGTTGCCGTGCTGCTGTACACGTCGCTGGTGCCGTATTCCATGGTGCCCAGCGCCCAGGCCTTCGCGTCCATGAGCTGGAATCACTGGGCCGAGGTCCTGCAGGATCCGATCTCTTTGCTGGCCCTGCGCAACAGCCTGTTCCTGGCTGTCGTGGGGGCAACGCTGGGGGTGCTGCTGTCCCTGTTCATCGCCTACGTGATCGTCAAGATCCGCACCCGGGCGGCCGGCCTGCTGGAATCTCTCAGTTTCCTGTCGTTTTCGTTCCCGGGCATCGTGATCGGCATCGGCTTCATGTGGTTCTTCGTACAGACGCCCCTGTACGCCACCCTGACAGCCCTGCTGCTGGCCTATATCGCCACGTATCTGCCGTATGGCGTGCGCCCCCTGGCCAGCGCGTTCGTGCAGGTGCATGCCCACCTGGAAGAATCATCTCTGGTGTGCGGGGCCGGGCCATTGACAACGTTCCGGCGTGTCATTGTGCCGCTGGTGGTCCCGGGCATCGTGTCCGCCTGGATCCTGATGGCGACCATGTTCGTGCGCGAACTGACGGTGTCTGTCGTGCTGTCGCGCCCAGGCAGCGAGGTCCTGGCCGTGCAGATCCTGAATTTCGCCGACGACGGGCTGTGGGGCAAATTGTCCGCCCTGGGAATTGTGATGATCCTGATTTCCACCGGACTGGTCCTGCTGGCTGCCTATGCCGGCCGGCGCTTCAAGGGCATGCGGGCCGGATAGTACACTGGACCCCAGGGGCCTCGGATCCCCTGGTTTCAAGAACATGCTGCCCCGTCGTCGAATGAACAGGATCGTCTGGTTACTGGCTGCAGCGGCGCTGTCCTGCGGCGCCGGTCTTTCGGCTGCCCGCGCCCAGCAGGCCGCCCCGGACGCCCCGGGCCTGGTCGATCTGGCCCCCCAGCGCTATGCGGTGCCCGAGGTGACTCTGGATGCCCCTTCGCCCCTGGGGCCTGTGGATCCGGATCCACAGCCTGTCGAATCCCCCGCCGATGGCGACGCGGGCGGCTCCTATCAGTGGATTCCCTACGATGCCTTGTTTCTGGACCCGTATGGGGCCGATGCCAGCGGCATGGGCGGCTGGGGATGGGCCGGTGATGCCGCGCAGCCCTTGACGGCACGGGACCTGTTCGCCACGCCGGCATCCAGGGGGCTGGATAGCTGGTCCCGGGGCACGCAGCGCTGGCGCTATCTCAGTTCGTCCGGTTATGGGGTGACCCTGGGCCGCATCGACGCCCGTCTGCCGACCTGGGGGCAGGCCGCGCCGCTGGCCGGGGTGGGGGTGTATCGCCTGCGGCCGTCGGGCAGCCTGCCGTCGGGGGCATGGGATTATGCGGTCGCGGCCGGGGCGCTGGATGCGCCGAATGCGGGCTCGGCTGCCGACGGCGACCTGGCCTACGGGGCCATGGCCTTCGATGCTTCCGCCAAATATGCGCTCGATCGCCATGTCGCCCTGGTATCGCGGCTGCAACAGACGCAGGGCTTGTCGGTGCTGGGCGTGGGCGGCTCGTATTCGGCGGGAGACCTGGGCACCTGGCGCGCCGGCGTCTCCGATGCTCGCCAGCCCCAGGGGCAGGGCCTGCGCCGGCAGCTGGGCTACACATTGGGCCTGCGTCCGGGGCTGGATGTATCCTGGGCCAATGTGCGCCAGGAAATCGCCTATGCCGATCTGGCGTCTTACGGGCTGGATGCGGGCTGCGCCTGTATTCGCAACCAGTGGCAGCTGGATCTGGCCGCCGGCAGCTGGGGGTCGTTCAGCGGTTCCTTCGAACGGCGGGAACATCTGGAAGGCGCATCGGATCAGCCGCTGGACCAGCAACTGGGCCTGGCGCATGGTTTTCGCTACGGCCCCTACCTGAGGGTGCGTCTGGAAACCACTCGCAACCTGACGTCGGGTGACTACGGCTGGGGCGCGCGGTTTTCCCTGCCGCTGCCGTGAGCGGGGGCGCAGGTTTCAGCGCACCCGCACGCCTGCCTGCCAGCGGTACAGGCCGTAACCCAGCGCGCCGATGCCGGTCAGCGCGGCAGGGACCAGCAGGGCGTGTTCCCGCAGCCGCGCAAACAGCAGTGCGCCGGCGATGCTGCCGATGATGAAGTGCCCGACGACGATGCCGCACAGCCGCAGGCGCAGCGGATCGACCGGCATGCCGCGCAACAGATGGCCCAGGTACATGCCCAGGTCCGTGAAGATGCCGGTGACGTGGCTGGTGCGGATCACGGCGCCGCTGTAGGCGCTGACCATGCCGTTCTGCAGCCCCATGGCCATGGAGGCCAGATAGAATCCCGCCGGATGGGCGGCGTCCATGAAAGGGACCGCTGCGAACAGCAAGGCGGATTCCAGCAGCATGGCCAGGCCGTAGCGTCGCCCCAGTTGCAGCGTGCTTTGTCGCACGATCATGCCGCTGACGGCAGCGCCCAGCACGAAGGCGCAGATGGTCAGGGCCCAGTGCGCAGTCTGGAGCCAGTCGCCCTGGCTGATCGCCATCCCCAGCTGGGTCGTGTTGCCGGTCAGGTTGGTGATGGGTTCGTGCATGAAGCCCAGATAGCCGATGGCATTGACCAGGCCGGCGATCAGCGCCAGGATGCCAGTGCCGACCCAGGCCCAGCGGGGAAGTTGACGGAGAACAGGCATGCGTGTGTGGCAGTCAAAGGATCGCTTATTGTGGCACGGCACGGGCCGGGTGTAGGGCGGGAAAGTCGGCAGGTGGGATGCACGGCCCCGGGCGGGCTAAAATCGCGGTCTCGACACCGGGCGGAATGGCCATGACTGATTACGATGACATCATCCGCTTGCTGAATCAGCAAGGCTGGGCCATTGCCGATACGGCCGTCATGCCGGCCTGGCGCGACACACTGCTGGACCATGCCCGGCAGCTGTGGGATGCCGGCGAGTTTTCCGGTGGCGAGATTGGTCGCAGGGCCCAGGATGCCCGCCAGCCGGCCGTGCGCGGCGATGCCATCTGCTGGGTGCCACCCGGGTCGGTGCTGGCGCGACACCCGTTTTTTGAATGGATGGCGCAGTTGCGCCAGGTCCTGAACGACCGATTCGGCATGGGGCTGCGCAGCCAGGAATTCCATTTCGCCCGCTACGAGGACGGGGCCGGCTACAAGAAGCACATCGACCAGCATCGCGGCAGCGATCATCGCAAGATCTCGATCGTGCTGTATCTGAATCCGGACTGGAACAGTGCCGACGGCGGCGAGCTGTGCCTGTACGATCCCTACCATCCCGATCATGAGATCGGCCGCTTCGCGCCGCTGGGCGGACGGTTGGCGGTGTTCGTCAGCGGCGTCATGCCGCACGAAGTCCTGCCGGCCCGCGCGGTGCGCTGGAGCCTGACCGGCTGGCTGCGCACCGACGACATCGCTTGAATTGATCGAGACCTAAAGGTTTCTGGTCCGGTGCCGTCAATCACTCCGTCACCCTGCGGAGCAGTTTGCCTGCACCCGTCCCTGCAATCACCGATCCTTCCCCACCGTGAAACTGAGAACACGCATGATCCTGTGCATGGCGTTCGTGCTGGCCTGCTGCGTCATCGCACTGGGCCTGGCACTGGCCGGCATGCAAAGCGCCAAGAACCGCTTCATCACCTTTGTCGATATCGATCAGCAAGTCCTGCAGAACGCCACGACTCTGTATGCGCAAGGCTTGCAGATCGGCCAGGCGCTGCGCAACATCGTGCTGGACCCGAAAGATGGCAAGGCCGTCAAGAACCTGGATGACGCTGTCGCTCAGTTCGATGCGGTGCTGGACAGAAGCCGGAACCTGGGAGGCATTGACTCCGGCCTGATCGATACCTTGCAAGAGATTGCCGACGTGCAGGCCAAGCGGGTGCCTGTGCTGAAACAGACCGTCGATCTGGCGAAACAGGATCAGGCACAGGCTGCCGCCTATCTGCGGGATCACGATACGCCGGCCTGGCGCGCGATGCGGACCCCCTTGACGAAACTGATCAAGGACAAAACGGATGCCGTCGCACAGATCAAGGCCGAGGTCGTGTCGTTCACAGAGCGCATGTTCCTGGCGAGCCTGCTGGTGGCCGTGGCCGCCATCGTTCTGGGCGTCCTGATCGCGCTGTACCTGACGTGTTTCATCATGAGGCAATTGGGGGCCGAGCCGGCCTATACGGTCGAGGTCACGCGCCGCATCGCCGGCGGCGACCTGGCCACGGAGGTGGCCGCCGGGGGCAGCCGGCCAGGCAGCCTGGTACAGGCCATCAGCGCCATGCAGAGCAGCCTGTCGGCGGTCGTGATGCGGGTGCGGGCAGGGGCGGATGCCATTGCCGCCGCATCGCGCCAGATCTCTGCGGGCAACACGGATCTGTCGGCGCGTACCGAAGAGCAGGCGGCGTCTCTGCAGGAAACGGCGGCGTCCATGGAACAGTTGACGGCGACCGTCAAGCAGAACAGCGACAGCGCCCATCAGGCCAACCAGTTGGCGATCACCGCATCCGAGGTCGCCGCCCAGGGTGGGACGGTCGTCAAGCAGCTGGTGGACATGATGGATACCATCCACCAGTCTTCGCAACAGATCAACGAGATCATCGGCGTCATCGACGGCATCGCCTTCCAGACCAACATTCTGGCCTTGAACGCCGCCGTCGAGGCCGCCCGGGCCGGCGAGCAGGGCCGGGGATTCGCCGTGGTTGCCAGCGAGGTGCGCAGCCTGGCTCAGCGGTCGGCTACCGCCGCCAGAGAAATCAAGGATCTGATCGGCCATTCGGTCGAACAGGCCGGATCCGGTGCGCGCCTGGCCGGCAATGCGGGCGACACCATGCGCAACATCGTGACCAGCGTGCAGCGGGTGGCCGACATCGTGAATGAAATTTCCCTGGCCAGCGCTGAACAAACCTCGGGCATCGAGCAGGTGAATCTGGCGATCGGCCAGATGGACAGCGTGACGCAGCAGAATGCGTCGCTGGTCGAGGAAGCCGCCGCCGCGTCGGCCGCATTGCAGGAACAGGCGGCCGACCTGGCGCAGATCGTCTCGATGTTCCGCGTGGCGGGCAGCCTGTCCGGGCAGCCGCCCGCGCTTGGGATGCCGGCCGGACAGGTGGCGACGGGTCGTTTGCGGCTGGCGTAGGCCGCCTTCAAGCCTTCAGCCCGGTACGGTATTGCTGCGAGGTGCCAGACCGCGCCGCCCCAGCCATAGCAGGGCCAGGGCGGTCAACAGCAGGGCAGGCAACGCCCCGATGTTCAGCCAGGCCCAGCCGCTGGTGGCCGCTACCGCGCCGGATGTGAAGGATGTGACCGCCATGGTCATGAAGACCCAGAAGTTAATCGCGGCCTGGGCCCGGTCCTTTTCCTCGGGGCGATAGGCGCGCAGGGCCAGCGCCGTGCCGCCGATGAACAGGAAGTTCCAGCCGACCCCCAGCAGGGTCAGTGCGGCCGTGAATTCCGCCATGCCGGTGCCCGACAGGGCGACCGCGACGCAGACGACCATCAGCAGCACGCCCACGCCCATGACCTGCAGCACGCCGAAGCGGCGGATCAGGTGGCCGGTAAAAAAGCCGGGCGCGTACATGCCGATCACGTGCCATTGCAAGACGGTGGCGATGTGGCCGAATTCGAAGCGATAAACGTCCATGACCAGGGGGGTGGCGGCCATCAGCAGGTTCATCACGCCGTAGCCGATGGCCGTCCCCAGGGTAGCCACGAAAAACACGGGCTGGCGCATGATCTGGCCGATCGGCCGTCCTTTGGGGGCCTCATGCCCGCGATCCGGTGCGGGGGGAAAGGGGATCATGGCCATCAGGCCCATGGCCAGCACCGCCACGACGGCCAGGGCCAGGTAGGCGCCTACGAAGGGAACAGGCAGCACGGCTCGGGTCCAGTTGGCCAGGTTGGGGCCGATCGCGGCGCCCAGCAGTCCGCCGGCCAACACCAGGGAAACCGCCTTTTCGTGCCAGTCTGGCCGGGTGAGTTCGGTAGCGGCAAAGCGATACAGCTGGCCGTTGGCGTTGTAGTAGCCGGCCACCACCGTGGCGGTCACCAGCAGCCAGAACAGCTGATATTGTGCGGCCAGCGCAGCCAGCAGCGCAGAACCCAGCGCCACCAGCAGGCCGATCTGGAACGACCCACGCCGGCCCAGCCGACGCTGTGTGGCGGCCACCAGTGGCGCGGCCAGGGCGCCTCCCACCACATAGGCCATGATGGGCAGCGTCGCCATCCAGGCGTGCGGCGCCAGTTCCAGTCCCACGAGTCCGTTGATGGCGATGAAGGTGACGTTGTTGACGAGAAATAGCCCTTGGCAGACCGTCAGCAGCAGGAGATTGCGGTTCATGGGGTATCCGTTGGTGTGGTGTTCCTGCTGGCGGAAGGCAGTCCGGTCGGGGGCTTCAAGAGTTGGCGTCGCACGGCTGCGTCTGGCAGACATCTACCCAGGTGGCGCCCGTCAATTCGACCAGGCGCTGGGGCGAGATGCGTACGGCGCTGTCCAGGGACCCGGCAGCGGGCATGACGATGTCATAGTCCCGCAGTTGCACGTCGCAGTACACGGGCAGGGGCTGGACCAGGCCGAAAGGACAGACGCCGCCCACCGGATGGCCCGTCAGGGAGGCGACCTCGTCGGGAGGCAGCATCTTCGGGCGACCGCCCAGGGCGTGCCTGAGCTTCTTGTTATCGAGCCGGGTGTCGCCGCAGGCCACGACCAGGACGACTTCCTGGCCCACGCGCAGCGACAGCGTTTTGGCGATCTGGCCCGGAGCCACACCATGGGCCTGGGCCGCCAGGTCTACCGTTGCCGTGCTTTGACCCAGTTCCAGAATGTCGATGTCGGGGGCGTGTTGCGAGAAAAATTGGCGGACGGAGGCGATGGTCATCGGGGGGGGGGGCGGGATGCGGGGCAAGCCTGTAGTCTACAGGACAATGCCCTCGCACCGGCCCTGTCGCGCCTAGGCGGCCGCCAGCGCCTGGTCGACGTCGGCGATCAGGTCGTCGATGTGCTCGATGCCCACGCACAGGCGAACCAGATCGGCGCTGACGCCTGCCGTCTTAAGTTCGTCTTCCGTCAATTGGCGGTGGGTGGTGGTGGCCGGATGGCAGGCCAGGGTCTTGGCGTCGCCGATGTTCACCAGGCGCTTGACCAGCTGCAGCTGGTCCATGAATCGGGTGCAGGCCGCGATTCCGCCTTTGACGCCGAAACTGAACAGCGACGAGGGGATGCCTCCGTCGATGTATTTCTGTGCCAGGGCATAGTCCCGGTTGTCTTCCAGGCCGGCGAAGTTGACCCAGCCGACCTTGGGGTGTTGCTGCAGGTGGCGGGCCAGGGCCAGCGCGTTCTGGCAATGGCGTTCCATGCGCAGGCCCAGGGTTTCGATGCCCTGCAGGATCAGGAAGGCGTTGAAGGGCGAGATGGCCCCGCCGGTGTTGCGCAGAGCGACGGTGCGGGCCCGTCCGGCAAAGGGCACTGCGGCGAAGTCGTCCGCGTACACCACGCCGTGATAGGCGGGTTCCGGCTGGTTGAACTGCGGGAAGCGCGGATTGTCCTTCCAGGGGAAGCGCCCGGCGTCGATCAGAATGCCGCCGATGCTGTTGCCGTGGCCGCCCAGATACTTGGTCAGCGCGTGGATGACGATATCGGCGCCGTGTTCGATGGGGCGGCACAGGGCGGGCGTGGGCACGGTGTTGTCCACGGCCACGGGGATGCCCTTGGCATGGGCGATGTCGGCCAGCGCGGCGATGTCCACCACGTTGCCGGCCGGGTTGCCGACCGATTCGCAGTACACCAGACGGGTGCGGTCGTCGATCGCGCGGGCGAAGGCCTGCGGGTCGCGTCCGTCGACCAGGCGGGCTTCGATGCCCAGGTCCTTCAGCGTGTGGCGCAGGAATGTGTAGGTGCCGCCATAGACCTGGCTGGTCGCCACGATGTTGTCGCCCGCCTTGGCGACGGTCAGCACGCAGGCCGTGATGGCCGCCATGCCGGATGCGAACGCCAGGCCCGCAGCGCCGCCTTCCAGTTGAGCCACGCGGTTTTCCAGGACGTCCGTCGTGGGGTTCTGGATCCGGGTGTAGATATTGCCCGCCACCTTCAGGTCGAACAGGTCGGCGCCATGCTGGGTGTCGTCGAAGTAATAGCTGGTGGTCTGGTAGATCGGCACGGCGACGGAGTGCGTCTGGGGGTCGCCGGCAAAGCCGCCGTGGATGGCGATGGTATCGCGTTGCATGGTGTCTCCTGGTTCGGGGTTTCCAGGCATTTTGTCATGGTTTTCATTGCCTGGGGTTATAAGCAGATGATGGATGGTGTCGTCCTGATCCGGTCAGTGCAGTGTCCCGGAACCCGGGTCTTCGCCGTCCAACGGGTCGTCGGCGCTGTATTCGTCGATGCGCAGGCTGGGCTCGCCCTGGGCGCTTTCCCAACTGCGCAGGGGCACGCAGGTTTGCAGCCGGATGATGGCCTGCCGTATCAGGGCCGCGTGCAGTTCGTGGCCGACGCCCGAGGCGACGTCCAGGGTGGCATCGCCCTGCAGTTCCGCCAGGCGTGCATGGACCAGGCGGGCCTGTTCCACTGGTGCCACGCGGTCTCCTGCTCCGTGCAGCAGATGCAGGGTGGCGGTATGTGGCGCGGCGTCCGGCAGCGCGGCAAACCGTGTGGAAAACAGCAGGGCGCGGCCGGCCAGGCCGGGCACCGAGCACACGGCGTCCAGGGCCACGGCCGCGCCTTCCGAGAAGCCAGCCAGTGCGGTCTGCTCGCCGCTCAGGCCGTGTTGGTCCTGCCAGGCGGCGACTTCGCGGGCCAGGAACTTGCCTGCATCCGCGACCAGCCCGACGTAGGCGTGCGCGTCCGGGATGGCTTTTGCGATCCAGCGCCGATCAGCCTGTGCGCCGAATGGCCCGTAGGGCTGGATGATGACGGCTTGCGGAAATGCCTGGCGGATGGCCGCCACCAGGTCCAGTACCTGGCTGGGTTCGGCGGACTCGCCGTGCAGCACGACAAAGAGCTGGGCCGGCGCATCACCGGCCGGCATAATGCACAGCGGATCGGGACGTAGATCGGGGGTATCGGACATGGGGGACTCCGTTCAGTTGCGCCGCAGCAAAACGGCGCTGATGGCTACCACCACGCACACGGCGGCCAGGCCGTCCTGCCAGCTGGGCCATTCGCCGATCAGCATGCTGCTGAGTATGCCGACGATGGGAATCGCCGTGACGCTCATGGCGCTGGTCGAGGCGGGCAGCGCGCGCGCCATGGCGAACCAGATGACCTGGGCCGCACCGTAGTTCAGCAGCATCGACCACAGCAGCACACCCCACATGGTGGCGCTGATGGGGCCCTGGGGCGAGGGTTCCAGGAGGCTCGCCACCAATCCCAGCGCCAGGGAAGACAGCCCCAGCATCCAGATCACCAGGGTTTCGGGCGCCAGCGTGAGATTGGCGCGCCGCATCCAGACCGTGCCCAGGGCCCAGCAGAAGGCCGCGCCCTGCATCCAGGCGATGCCCACGGGGCTGCCGGCCAGCGTGCTGATCTCGTTCCACAACAGCAGGGCGATAGCGATCAATACGGCCGTGACGGCCAGGGCCAGGCGCGACGTGAAGCGTTCACCGTAGAACAGCACCGACAGCAGCACCGTGAACACGGGCATGGTGAAGCCCAGGATGGCGGCGCGGCCGGCCGGCAGGTGGTCGACCCCGATGATGGACAGGCCATGCCAGCCCATTACGTTGGGCAGGCCCAGCACGACGATGCTGCGCCATTGGCTCGCACCGCGCGGCAGCAGCGGCACGCCTTGTCGCCAGTAATAGACCAGCAGCACCAGCGCGCCGCCGGCCATGGTGATGGCTCGAAACCACAGCGGGCTCCATTCGCGCAGGCCAAGCTTCATCACGGGCCAGTTCAGGCCCCACATCAGCGTCAGCAGGGCAAGGCCGAGCAATTGGCGGGCGTTCAAGTCGGATACCGGAGTCAGGGAAGGCGGGTTGAAATCTTAGCACCCGGCGGGGGATCGCCCGGCCGGGCGGGTCATGTTTTGTTCAGCACTCCGCGCTGGATCTGGTCGCGTTCGATTGATTCAAACAGGGCCTTGAAGTTGCCCTCGCCGAAGCCGTCGTCGCCTTTGCGCTGGATGAATTCAAAGAAGACCGGGCCGAGCAGGGTTTCCGAGAAAATCTGCAGCAGCAGGCGCGGCTGGCCGTGACTGGTGTCGCCGTCCAGCAGGATGCCCCGGGCCTGCAGGTCAGGCACGGCCTGCCCATGGCCGGGCAGTCTTTCGTCGAGCATTTCGTAGTAGGCCGAAGGCGGCGCGCTCATGAGCGGTACGCCGGCGGATTTCAGCCCGTCGATCGTGGCCAGCAGGTCGTCGCTGAGCAGCGCGACGTGCTGGATGCCTTCGCCGTTGAATTTCATCAGGAATTCTTCGATCTGCCCGGCTCCCCGGGAGGATTCTTCGTTCAGGGGGATGCGGATCTTGCCGTCGGGCGCGGTCATGGCCTTGGACGTCAGGCCGGTATATTCGCCCGTGATGTCGAAATAGCGGATCTGGCGGAAATTGAACAGCTTTTCATAGAAGCCCGCCCAGAACTCCATCCGGCCCCGGTACACGTTATGGGTCAGATGGTCGACGATGCGCAAGCCGTGGCCGAATGGGTGGCGGTCCACGTCCGGCAGGAAGGCGAAATCGATGTCGTAGATGGACTCGCCGTCCTCGAAGCGATCGATCAGGTACAGCGGCGCGCCGCCGATGCCCTTGATGGCCGGCAGGCGCAGTTCCATGGGGCCGGTGGGAATGTCCACCGGCTGGGCGCCCAGGTCCAGCGCCCGCTGGTAGGCGTGGTGGGCGTCCCGCACACGGAATGCCAGCCCGCAGGCCGAAGGGCCGTGTTCGGCCGCGAAATAGGCGGCCGGGCTTTTGGGTTCGCGGTTGACGATGAAATTGATGTCGCCCTGCCGGTAAAGCAGGACGTTCTTGGAGCGGTGTCGCGCGACCAGGGTGAAGCCCAGTTTTTCGAACAGCGGCTCCAGCACGTCGGGGGTGGGCGAGGCGAATTCCACGAACTCGAAGCCCATGAGGCCCATCGGATTGTCGAACAAGTCAGTCATGCCGGTTCTCCTCTGAAATCGCCCCGCCCCGCAGCCCCTGCAGAACGTGAGTGGATGTGGCTTACTTCAGCCAGCGGTCTTTGGCGGCGCCCAGTACCCCTCGCTTGTCGAGCAGGTCCCAGTCGAATTGCATGACCCGCAGGTAGTCCGCATCATCCACCGGCAACATGAACCCCAGGTAGTTCGTGGGCGTCAGGGGGTGGTCGATGAAAATGGCGGCCAGTTTTGGATTGTCCTTGGCGTAGTGCAGGGCTTCGTAGGTTTCCGTGATCATGACGTCGCCCTTGCCGTCGGCGATCAAGGCCGGGATCTCGGCATTCTTGTCATGGGTGGAGACAGTGGCCTGCTTCAGGTTCGCCAGCACGAAAGCCTCGTTGGTCCCGCCCGGGTTCTTGATGACCCGAACGGATGATTTGTTCAGGTCGGCCAGGGTCTTGAATTTGGACTGGTCTTCCTTGCGCACCAGCGCGACTTTGCCAAAGGGCGCATAGCCCGGCAGCATCGCGATCTGGCCGATGCGCGCGGCGGTGCGCGTGATCCCGCCTACCGCGACGTCGAACTTGTCGGCCTGCAGGTCTTTCATCAGATTGGGCCAGCTGGTCTGGACGTATTCGACCTTGGCCCCGAGTTCCTTGGCCATGGCCTCGATCACGTCGATGTCATGGCCTTTGTACTGCCCGTCTGCCGTCCGGATGGCGAACGGCTGGTAATCGCCCGGCGTTCCCACACGGAGAACGTGGTTCTGCATGATGTGATCCAGCCGGGGGCCGGCCTGGGCGGATACGGACATCAAAAACGAAAGGCCTGCGGCGGCAAGCAGTGCGGGAATCTGCGGCATGGTGGTCTCCGTTGTTTATCGAGGGTGAAATCTCACTCTAGCATCTTGCCGAGTATCGCGGATCCGCCTGAACCCATACGCAGTACCGGACTTCCGGCCTGACGGCTGGCACCCCTGCAGGCTATTCCCCGCAAACCCGTCGCACCAGCTGCCGCAACCAGCGGTGTGCGGGTTCTGCGTCCAGGCGTGGGTGCCACATCTGCGAGATTGTGATGTTCTGATCCGGGAAGGGGAGTTCGAAGGTCTGGAATGCCGCGCCCCTCTTCTCCTGTGCTGCTGAGTGGGGCAGGTACGAGGCGGGCAGCAGCGCGATCAAGTCTGATGCCGTGGCGACCGCCAGTGCCGCCGGAAACCCGGGCACGACGCTGATCACCTGGCGGCTCAATCCCATTTTCGCCAGCGCGTCGTCGACCGGGCCGTGGGAAAGCCCTCGGCGCGAGGCGACCACGTGGCCGTATGAGACGTAGCGTTCCACTGTGATGGCGGGCGCAGACAGCAGCGGGTGGCCGGCCCGGACCACGCCGACGAAACGATCTCGAAACAGCGCCTGGAGGCGGATTTCCGGCCCCATGTCGCCGACCACGCCGATTTCCAGATCGACCATGCCTTCGCGAAGATATCGGGAATTCTTGTCGATCCTGGGTGTGAAGTGCAGGCAGACGCGTGGCGCCGAGACGGCGACGGCGGCAATCAGCTTCGGGCCGAATGCCTCGATGAACCCTTCGTTGGCGCGGATGGCGAATACGCGGTCCAGTGTGGCAACGTTCAGCTCGGACACGGCGGGTGACAGCAGGATCCGGGCTTCGAGCACTGCATTGCGCGTGCGTTCGCGAATGGCCTGGGCATGAGGCGTCAGGACCATATGGCGCCCGGCTCGCACGAGCAGCGGGTCGCCAGTGACCTCACGCAGCCGGCCCAGCGTCCGGCTCATGGCCGAGGTGCTCAGGCCTGTGCGGCGTGCGGCACCGGCCACACTGCCTTCGGCCAGCAGCACGTCGAGCGCCATCAAGAGATTGAAATCGGGTTCCGGCATCCGTGTGGACCTTGTTGTTGCCAGTACATCGCCGCAGGCGCGAGATATGGCGTTTCGTGCAATGTATAACTGCAATCGATGCATCTTCCGCCTGATCCTCGCCACGATTATATTTTTCGGCAGGATCAACGACAAGCAGGTGGAACGTGATGGAACTGTTCACAGACATGCCCGGCGATGACGGGCTACCGGGTCGCAAGCGCGCGATCGTCATGACGGCGCTGATGGCCGCCACCGTGATGGTGGTGTTCGATGGGACCGTGGTCAATATTGCATTGCCGAACATGGCCGGCGCGCTGCAGGTTTCGCCGGCCGTCGCCGTGTGGTTTGCGAATGCGTACCTGCTGGCGGTCGCCATGACCCTGGCCATCTTTGCCGCCCTCGCCAGCCGCTTCGGGTTTCGGCCCTTGTTCTTGTCCGGACTTGCCGTGTTCACCCTGGCGTCGGCTGCGTGCGCGCTGGCGCCTGATGCAAACGTGCTGATCGCCATGCGGATCCTGCAGGGCGTGGGCGGGGCGGCGGTGGTCAGCATCGGGCCGGCGATCTTGCGGTCGGCGTTTCCCACGCGCCTGCTGGGCCGGATCCTGGGGTTGAACGCGCTGCTGATCGCCGCCAGCACCGCCATGGCTCCGATCGTCGGCGGCACGCTGCTGGATGCCTGGGGCTGGCGATGGCTGTTCGCCTTGAACCTGGTGCCCGGGGTGATGGCGCTGACGCTGGCCGCCAGGGCCATCCCCGCAAACCCGGCAACAGTGCGCGTGCCCTTCGATGTGTCGGGCGCGGTGCTGTCCGCCGTGCTGGTGGGGGCGCTGATCATGGCGGCCAATCATGCGGCGATGCCAGGAGACCTCTGGTACGCGCTGATTGCGGTGCTTGCCGGTGCGGGATTCGTCTGGCGCATGCGCCAGGCCAGGCACCCGCTGCTGCCTCCCGCCATCTTCAGCTCTGCCCGGTTCTCCCTGGCGGCCTTGACCTCGATGGCGTCGTTTGTCGGGCAGGGCATCACCTTCGTGGCCTTGCCCTTTCTGTTCCAGAACGTGTATGGCTACAGCGCCTTCGAGACCGCGCTGTTGTTCACGCCGTGGCCGGTCGGCATTGTGCTGGTCGCTCCTCATGCGGGGCGGCTCGCCGATAGGGTGTCGCCCGCCGTGATCTCCACGGTCGGCCTGTTCGTGCTGGCGGCCGGCCTGGTTTCGCTGGCGCTGCTGCCCGATCGGCCGCAGATCTGGGACATCCTCGCGCGCTGCTTGCTGTGCGGGCTGGGTTTCGGCTGCTTCCAAAGCCCCAATAACCGTGAAATGCTGTCGAACGTGTCGCGTGAGCACAGCGGTTATGCCTCGGGCGTGCTGGCCATCATGCGCACGTTTGGCCAATGTCTGGGGACGGCACTGGTCGGGGTGGTGCTGGCCGTCTATGTCGTACAGGACGCCACGACGGCCATGGAACGGCAGGCGGTGCAGTTCAGCTTGTGGATCGCGGTCGTCGCGACGGTGGCGGCTGTCGTGCTCAGCCTGAGCCGGTCGCGGAAAACGACCTATGACCTGGCATCGAACGCATGAATCACGCAGCGCTGCCGGTTCGAGGGTTTGGGCGGCTCGGGGGACGCACGCCGGGGCTCAGTATCCCTCGACCTTGGCGCGCAGTTGCTTGGTGGCGCTGCGTTCCGTCTTGGCCTGCTGGCGGCGGCGCCTGGACCCCAGCGTCGGGCGGGTGGGGCGCCGGATCGCAGGGGTGGCGCTGGCCCGGTCGATGATCTCCTGCAGACGCGTCAGCGCCTCCAGCCGATTCTGTGCCTGGCTGCGGCTGGATTGCGCCTTGATCACGATCACGCCCGTCGATGTGATGCGATGGTCGCGCAGGCTCAGCAGGCGTTCGCGGATGTGTTCGGGCAGCGAAGAGGCCCCGATGTCGAAGCGCAGGTGGACGGCGCTGGACACCTTGTTGACGTTCTGGCCGCCCGCGCCCTGGGCCCGGATGGCGATGAATTCGACCTCGTGTTCCTGGATCGGATGGCGGTCCTGCGTCACGGGCTGACCTCGCGCCATGCGCCGGGCTGCAGGTCGTCCAGGTTCCAGGGGCCGATGCTCATGCGCACCAGGCGCAAGGTCGGCAAGCCCACGGCGGCCGTCATGCGCCGCACCTGGCGGTTGCGGCCTTCCTGGATGGTGATTTCCAGCCAGGCGGTCGGGATGTTCTTGCGAAACCGCACCGGAGGGTCTCGTGGCCACAGCGAGGGCTCGGCCAGGCGGCGGGCCTGCGCGGGCAGGGTGGGGCCATCCTTCAGGCCCACGCCGGTGCGAAGGCGCTGCAATTGGGCGTCTGCCGGCTCGCCTTCGACCTGTACCCAGTAGGTTTTCGCCATCTTGTATCGGGGATCGGCGATGCGCGCCTGCAGACGACCGTCGTTGGTCAGCAGGAGCAGACCTTCGCTGTCGCGGTCCAGCCGGCCGGCCGGGTAGACGTCGGGCACGTCGACGAAGTCTTTCAGTGTGGCGCGCCCCTGGTCGTCGCTGAACTGCGTCAGCACGCCGAAGGGCTTGTTGAGCAGCAGCAGGAGCGGCCGTGCAGGCGGCGCCTTGGCGACACGGCGTGTCCCGCCGGGCCGCAGGGGTCCGGGCGGATTTCCAAAGGTCATGAGCAAGTTCCTTCCGTCTCCCGGCGCATCCGGGGGGCCATCAGGGAATATTCTAGCTGCGAGCGACGCTTGCCTTGTTTCTCTGCAGACCATTGAAGCTTAAAATTCCAGGATCGCCCGGTGAGGAGGGCGACGATAAGACAGCGGAGGATCTATGGATGCATCGCTTGTTACGACCCCGGAAGCAGGACCGGGGCTGATCCGGTGGCGCTACCTCTGGTATGTAGCAGCGGCGCTGCTGGTCCTGGTGGTGGCCATTGCGGCCGGGAATATCTGGTTTCTCGACTGGGTCCACGTCATGAGCGGCGTATTGTGGACCGGCATCGACCTGTTCATGGGTTTCGTCATCGGTCCGATCATTCGCAGCGTGCCGGTTCCCGTGCGCAAGGAAATCATCATTCGCTTGACCCCGGTCACCCTGTTCCTGATGCCGACCCTGTCCATCATGACGAGCACCGCAGGCTGGTTTCTGGCGGTCCAGCTCGGGTTCATGCAGTTGCCATGGCCGCAGTTCGGCTGGATTGCAGCGGCGCTGGCGCTGGTGACCCTGATGACGATCCAGGGCCTGGGCTATCTGCTGCCCACCAGCGTGCGCGTCTGTCTGGAGATTCAGAAACCCGTGCCCGACGGCCCGAAGATCGGTCGCATGATGAGCCGCTTCTATTACGTGGTCGCCAGCCAGGGCGTCATGCAGATCGCCATCATCGTCGTCATGGCAAAGCTGGCGACGGGGGTATAGGCGCTGCAGATGTGCTACCACTGGGCGGGACGGCCGCCCAGCCCGGTGCATACGTCCAGTGCGATCACCCGCAGGCTTGTTTCGGCCAGATCGCCGGACAAGGCGTATCCCATGCCCTGGCTCACCCAGTAGAAGGTGCGCCGCGTCCCATCGCGCAACAGTTGGAACGAGGCCTGTTCTTGTGGAAATTTGACGATGTACAGCGTCAGCCGTTCACCTGCCTGATTCTGGTACATGAACTGCGCAGCTGGCCCCGACTCGCCGGGCAGCAGGCGGCCGCCGACCAGGGAATAGCCGTATTCCTGCAGGGACGGCACCGACAGCGGACGATTCAGCCGTTTGGAGAGCCATCCTGTCAGATGTGCCTGCTGCGTTGCCGCCACCTCGACGGGATGCCGTTGTTCAGGCGCATACACGGCATAGGCCATATCTGCGTTGCGCGCGAACGCAGGCGGCAGGACATCGAACCGGGCTGGTATCCACGCCAGCGCCAAGCCCAGCGCCATCCCTGCCGTTGCCATCCCGGCCCACTGCCACCAGGGGGCGCGGCGCCGCACGAACAGCGCGGGCTCTGCCTGCGGCAGCGGGAACAGGGCCTTCAGGGCGGCATTCTGCGCGCGGTAGTGGGCGACGGACGCGGCGGCAGCCGGATCGTCGGCCAGACGAGCGCTGATCGCCGCATGTTCGGCCTCGGAGAGCTCGCCGTCGACCAGGGCCGACAGCAGATTCAGCTCGTCCCCGAGTTCCGGGGACGCCGCCGTAGGATGGAGAGATTCGCTCATGACACGTGCTTCACCACTTTCAAGGCGGCTCCTTGGTTGACTGAACCTTCCGACAGCAGGGCGCGCAGGCGTTTGCGGCCGCGTGCTACGCGCGACATCACGGTGCCGATTGGCACTCCCAGCACCTTTGCGGCCTCTTGATAGCTCAGTTCCTCCAGGCCGACCAGCAGCAACACCTCGCGCTGCTCGATCGGCAAGCGATACAGCGCTCGTTGTACATCGCGCAACACCAGGCCATCTGTTTCCGTGGCGGGCGCGGCCATGCTCTGCCATGGGGCAGACTCATCGTCCACTGCCAGTTCGCGCCGGGCGCGCAGTTGGTCGATGAACAGGTTGCGCAGGACCGTGAACAGCCAGGCGCGCAGGTTGCTGCCCGGGCGCCAGAGGCGCGTCCGGCTCAAGGCGCGCTCCAGCGTGTCCTGCACCAGGTCGTCGGCCCAGGCCGGGTCGCCGGAGAGCGCGCGTGCATAGCGCCGCAAGTTTGGCAGCCAGACCAGGAGGTCGGCTTCAAAGCTCACGCAGAGGCCTCGAATCGGCAGGGCGGTTCATGCCGGGCCCTGGATTTCCAAAGGCCTCGTGCCTGTTGGTCATGGCTTGGCCACATGCCAGACGTTCTTGATCCCGTCGCCCATGGCATCGCCCGGTTTCTTGTCCGTGTGCCAGCGGTACAGGGGGTGGCCCTTGTAGGCCCACTGGTGGACGCCATCGTCGCGCTTGATGATGGTCCAGTCGCCGCTTTCCTTGTCGTAGGAATCGGCTGCTGCGGGCGGCCAGTTGGTGGCGCAGGCTCCAGCGCACGTGCTTTTGCCGGCCATGTCGTCTTTGTCGAAAACATACAGGCTCATGCCGTGTTCGTCGACGATGCTGCCGTTCATGACCTTCGGCGGTTCAGCCAGCGCGGGCAAAGACACGGCGGTGCCAAGTGCCAATAACATCAGGGTACGCAACATGATGTGCTCCTCGGTTTGAGTTCAGATTCGCCGCAGCGATGGGTTCGTTGCGGATACGGCGGGCACAGGAGAACACGCGTCACCAGCGGTGTGGAGCCCCCTGTGAACGGTAAACGGCTGGCGCGATCGATTTATTCCCTGTTCAGAGCCTGTTTGTTTTTCGCGCGGTACATGGCGTGGTCGGCATGCTTGAGCAGCTGCTGTTCGAACTCGCCATGTTCGGGGTAGTGCGCAATCCCGATGCTCGGTACGATGCTCAGGGTGTGGCCGTCCAGGGTGACCGGTTGGCTCAGCGCGTCCCGGATTTTTGCCGCGACCACTGTGGCTTGCCTGGGTGTGGGAGCGCGCTGAAGCAGCACCACGAACTCATCGCCTCCGATGCGCGCGACAGTGTCCGACTCGCGAACGCACCGCTTCAGGCGGTTGGCGACATTCTGCAGCAGCAGATCGCCCACGCCGTGGCCCAGGGTGTCGTTGACTACTTTGAACCGATCCAGGTCCAGGTAGAGCACTGACAGCCGCTCGTGTTCCCGCCGCGCCACCGCCAGGGCCATCTTGAGCCTGTCATATAGAAGTCCTCGATTGGGCAGTCCGGTCAACTGGTCGTATTGCGCCATGTGTTGAAGTCGCGCCTGCATCCGCTGACGCTCGATGACGGTCGCGATCTGCGTGGAGATGAACTGCAGCAGTTCCTGGTCTTTCTCGTTGTAGATGGCGCCGCCCGGATAGCTCTTCAACACCAGCACACCGATGGTGTCGTTGCGCGCTTTGAGAGGCACCCCCAATTGGCAAAGCGGGCTCGGACCGACATGGGTGCCCAGTTCATCCGTAAGCACGGTTCCTGGTGGCAACAGAAGCGGCTGCCCGCTTTGCAGGATCGTTGCATACAGGGTTCCGGCCTTTGGTTCCTGGGGTTCGGGTTGGTGCTCGTGTTCATCCACGTAATATGGAAAACTCAGCAGCCCCGTTTCCGCATCGTGGAGTGCGACGGAAAAATTGTCCGCCGGCAGCAAGGCGCCGACGATCTGGTGGATGCGCTGGATCAGCGTGAGCAGATCCCCTGCGCCGTGCGAGGCTTCGGAAATCGCATAGAGCGCGGTCTGTATCGACTCGGCGTGCTTGCGTTCGGTGATGTCGCGCGCCAAGCCTATCCGGAGTTGGTCGGTCGGCGACCAGCGTGTCGCCCACATGAGATGCACGATGCGTCCGTCTTTGCGCACGTATCGATTCTCGAAGTGGAGCTGAGGGTGGCCACTCATGACCTCGCTCACCGAGCGCAGGGTGCGCTCACGATCCTCCGGCAGCATGATGTCGAACATGTTCATGCCGACCATCTCTTCGGGGGAATATCCGAAGATGCGTTCGCAGGCGGCGCTGGCAAACACCACGTTGGCGTCGATATCGACAGCGAACACCGCATCGATCAGGAGATCGATGAAATTGGCGTCAGGCGTGTAGGTTCTTTTCCCCATGAAGAATTATAGGTTTGGTTTCAGGTTCTACACTGTACGATTATGGCGACCCCTTCCATTCCATCCCTGCCGAACAATGCCGATAACGGCCAATGGCTTGAGCAGATCCGGACCTGGGCGCGCGAACTGGGGTTTTCCCAGATCGGCGTGGCAGGCGTGGATCTGTCCTCGGCCGAGCCACGTTTGCTGCAATGGCTGGCTCTGGGCTACCACGGCGATCTGCATTACATGGAGCGCCACGGCCTCAAGCGCGCGCGCCCGGCCGAACTGGTTCCTGGCACTGTCAGTGTGATTACTGCGCGCATGCCCTACCTGCCGCGTGGCACCACTCCGCCAGACTGGCAAAGGCGCGAGCTGTCGCGTCTGGACGATCCGGGCGAGGGCGTGGTGTCGCTGTATGCGCGGGGGCGCGACTATCACAAGGTCGTGCGCGGGCGCCTGAAGAAACTGTGTGACCGCATCGAGGCGCTGGTCGGCCCCTTTGGGTACCGCGTTTTTTCGGATTCGGCGCCCGTGCTGGAAAAGGAACTGGCCAGCCGCAGCGGCCAGGGCTGGCGCGGCAAGCATTCCATGGTGCTCTCGCGCGATGCGGGGTCGATGTTCTTCCTGGGCGAGATCTTCGTGGATTTTCCGCTGGAACCCACCGATCCGGTCAGCGCGCATTGCGGCACCTGTACCGCCTGCATCGACGTCTGCCCCACGGGCGCCATCGTCGCGCCGGGCGTGGTCGATGCGCGCCGCTGCATTTCCTATCTCACCATCGAATATCACGGCTCCATCCCGGAAGATCTGCGCCCGCTGATGGGCAACCATATCTACGGCTGCGACGATTGCCAGACCATCTGCCCCTGGAACAAATACGCTCAGACCACAGAACTGCCCGACTTCGACGAACGTTCGCCGCTGGTCGGCCATCGGCTGGTAGAACTGTTTGCCTGGGACGAGGCGACGTTTCTCAAGCATACCGAAGGCGGGCCGGTCCGCCGCATCGACCACGAGCGCTGGTTGCGCAACATCGCCGTGGCACTGGGCAATGCGCTGCGTCAGGCCGACGCGGCGCAGGCCCAGGAACTGCGCGCCGCCTTGCTCAGCCGGGCCGACCACGAAAGCGCCCTGGTGCGAGAGCACGTTGCCTGGGCGCTGGCGCAGCAAGTCGGTTCCGATGGCCAGGATCGACGGGCGCAGTGACCTCGGCCCCCTGGATATCGCTGGGGTGTGCGTCGCAGTCATGAGCGATGAACGGCCAACCAGATCGTAGGACCATCCTGTGCCGTCGAATGCACGCGATGTCTGAGGCCCGCCGGTATCCAGTAGTGGTCGCCCGGTGCCAGCATGACCAGGTCATTCCGGCCTGTGACCTGCAACGCGGCTGAGCCCTGCAGGACGATGACCCATTCATCCTCGTCCTGTTCGTACCAGAAGTCCGATGGGCTTTTTTGCCCGTGAGACACAATGCGCTCGATCCGCAGGCCAGGGACATCCAATAGATCATCAAAGGCTTCGTGGGCGGCATCGACGGGCATGGCCGCAAAGAGGTTTTTGAGCATATTGACGGTCGTTTTTGAAGACTGAGTCGAACGGTGCAGTTCATTTTGGCACTGACAAGCTACACAAATCAGGCCGGTTCCCGGCGAGGGGTGGAATCAGTCAGCACCGGCTCCAGGGTTTGCACCAGCCATTGACTAAAGGCCTGCAAGCGGCGCGATAGTTGACGCTTGTGTGCATACATCAGGTGCATCGGCATGCTGGGAGCGGGCCAAGCTTGCAGCACCGGCACCAGCGTGGCGGCGTCGAGTTTGTCCTGGACATCAAAGGCAGGCACCTGGATCAGGCCCAGACCCGCCAGGGCACAGGCAATGTAGGTTTCGACGTTATGAGTGACGACCTGCGCCTGCATGACGTATGTCCGGAGTTCGCCCTGGTCTTGCCACAGCCAGGGCGCGACAGGGCCGCCGCCTGCAGCATAGTTCACCGCCTGGTGCTGTGGCAGATCGGCGGGGGAAAGCGGCGTACCCATTTTGGCCCGATATGCCGGGCTGGCGCAGTTGATCATGCGCAGGCTGCCCAGCGGCCGCGCCACCAGGCTGCTGCTGGCCAGTTCGCCCACGCGCACAGCACAATCGACGCCTTCGCGCACCAGATCGACGATGCGGTCGCTGCCGCCCAGTTCCAGTGTCATCTGGGGGTACAGGGCGAAGAACGATGGCAGGGCCGGTGCAATCCAGCGCCTGGCCAGTCGGCTGGGGGTGCAGTCCCCCCCTATCTCGCGCAGCAAATCGCGGATGTTGTCCTTGATTTCCCAGGCAGTGTACGGGCATTGGCGGGTCGAGAGCGTGTAGCCTGCTCATGAGTGATAACGCTGGTTCTGTGAATGACAATTTAACGATTAGACCGCCCTCTCGGCGGGAGCGGTGCTTGCCTGTTGGCCAGTAACTGCGAATTACCCTGCACGGCTCGGACATCTGTGGCCGTGAGTCCGCCGCCTGAAACACTGGCTGTATCGCTGCGCCCTTCCTGCAAGGAGTGCGTGTTGAGGGGTGAGAGCCGCCGCGTTCTGGGTCTGCGGGCCTTGTGTCTTGCAGGCTTTAGGTCAAGCGGAAGTCCCTTTCTGTATCCTTTCTGCATCCTTTCTGCAAATTCGGACTGCAGAAAGAGCTAGTGCTCTGATTCATAAGTGAATTTGCACAATTTCCGTCTGCGTTTATTCTGCAAGCTTCCAGTCTGGATGCCCTCGGCTGCCAGTGTTGCGGATACGCTTTTTACGTCGCAGGTCGGTGAGCAGGTTGGAGATCTTTTTGTCTTTCTGCTTCTCATCCAGTGCATCGCTCAGCTTGCCGGGTGCTTACGATTGGCACTACCAGTAGTCTCGCTATCATGGCATGATGAAGCAATGCCGCCATTGCGCTCCCAGCCTGGGGTTGTTGCGCAATAAGGTACCGAGGGGGAGTCGTGGGCAGGATTGCAATCCGTCACGCCAGAGTTAAATCATAAGAGGGTCTTGTGAACTACATACAGGCAGATGAAGGATCTCGTGTCGCGATTTTGATTGACTGTGACAACGTTCCACCAGAAATTCTCGAATACGCCCTATTGATATCTGCTCAGTTTGGTCGTGCCACGATCCGGCGTGGTTACGGCAACCAGAGAACCCTGGCTGATAGGTGGCGCGATGTGCTGGTCTCTTCTGCCTTTTCTCCTTGCCTGCAATATCAGTATGCTTCTGGCAAGAACACGGCCGATCTTGCCTTGGCGCTGGATGCGCTGGAGGCCCTGTTTGACGAACGGGCTGATGTGTTTTGCTTAGTCACCAGCGACTCGGATTTTGCCTATCTGTGCCGCAAGCTGCGCGAACGTGGGTCTATGGTCTACATCATCGGCGAGCCTAAAACCCCAAGCGCGCTTCGCAATGCCAGTGATCAGTTCTTTGAATGGATTCGAGAGGACGGTACAGCTACACCGGTTGGCGAGGCAGGTTCAGAGGACGCCAAGCAAAAGGCGGCGGATATCAGGGGCATCTCAAATAACAAGACAAAACCCCAGCAACGGCCAATCTCCGTTGTAAAGGCGGTCACTTTGCTTGCGAGTGAGTCGGTGGACGACAAGGTCCACCTTGGCCAGCTCGGGCAATACCTTAAGCGCACTGACCCCGCCTTTTCGCCTAAGACCTATGGATACACAGGTTTGCTGGAAATGTTGAAAACGTATGACCTGCTTGCCGTCCACAAGGAAAGTTCTGGTGGTTGGTCGGTGAGCGTGGTGAATGCTAAGCACTGAGCGTAATAAATGCCGTGCCCGTGATCGTCTGTGACCCGATTGGCAGTATCGCGTATGCCTGCCGCTGGCGGGCTGATAGTTCCAACACAGTAGCCACCGCTCATCAGTTCCAGGCACCAACCCGCAGCCCAGAAATCCGCATAAAACCTGGATGTGACCTCGCGCGCTCGTGAGGCAAAGAGATAAAAACCGAGGGTGGAGAGGCCAGACCGGGCCGAGTGTGGAGTATCGCAGCCCCCAACGCTCGCGAGTCAAACCCGCAAAGCGCCGACTCACCTGGAAGAAGCCAAGAGACTGAACCCGTTAGCGCGTTTGACACTTTGTTGACAGTGCCCTGACGCAGGACGAAAAAAAGGCCTGTCAGAAATCTCACAAGCCTTTGATTCTATTGCTAATTCTATGGTGGCCCGGGGCGGAATCGAACCACCGACACAAGGATTTTCAATCCTCTGCTCTACCGACTGAGCTACCGGGCCAAGACGTCGAATCATACACGAATTTTTTCCCATATGCAGGCGCTTTGGCGGGAAAATATCCCAAGACCCTTCTTGCGACCTATAATGCTGAAGTCTCCCTCTGTGAATTTTTCTGCGGCATGTCCGTTGACGTCCTGACCTTCGGCTTGAACCATGTGTCCGCGCCCGTTTCCGTGCGCGAGCGTGTGTCGTTTCCGATCGAACTGCTCAAGCCTGCGCTATCAGCCCTTCGGACCACGTTCGGTTCCTCGGTGCGCGAGGCCGCGATCCTGTCCACCTGTAATCGCACAGAAATCTACTGCGCGGCCGACCCCGGCGTGCGCGCGGAACTGCCGGCCTGGCTGGCGGAATTCAACCGCGTGGAAGCCGGCCAACTGACGCCGCATCTGTATGAATACCAGCGCAACGATGCCGTGCGTCATGCTTTTCGCGTGGCCAGCGGGCTGGATTCGATGGTGCTGGGCGAACCGCAGATCCTGGGGCAGATGAAAGACGCCGTACGGGCCGCCGAACAGGCGGGCACGCTGGGCACCTTGTTGCACCAGTTGTTCCAGCGCACGTTTTCGGTGGCAAAAGAGGTCCGTTCCCAGACTGCGATCGGCGCCCATTCGGTGTCGATGGCGGCTGCCGCCGTGCGCCTGGCCGAACGCGTGCTGGGGGATCTGTCTCGCGCGAACGTGCTGTTCATCGGCGCGGGCGAGATGATCGAACTCTGTGCGACCCATTTCTCGGCGGCGCAACCCCGCCAGATGGCCGTGGCCAACCGCACCATCGAACGTGCGGAATTGCTGGCGGCGCAATTCGACGCGCGCACGCTGAAATTGTCCGCCTTGCCGGAACATCTGGCCGAATTCGACGTGGTCGTATCCTGTACGGCCTCATCCTTGCCCATCCTCGGTCTGGGGATGGTGGAAAGGGCTGCCCGCACGCGCCGCCATCGTCCCATGGTGATGGTCGATCTGGCCGTGCCGCGCGACATCGAACCGGAAATCGGCCGCCTGGCCGACGTCTATCTGTATACCGTGGATGATCTGGGGCGCATGGTTCAGTCGGGCACGGATGCCCGGCGGGCCGCCGTGGTCCAGGCCGAGGCCATCATCGAGGCCCGGGTGCAGCATTTCATGCACTGGCTGTCCAACCGCGCCATCGTGCCGGCCATCATCGATTACCAGCAAAGTGCCGATGCCCTGCGCCTGGCCGAACTGGACCGCGCCCGGCGCCTGCTGGCGCGCGGCGATGATCCGCAGGCCGTGCTGGAACACCTTGCCTACAGCCTGACGCACAAATACATGCACGGCCCCCTGTCGGCGCTCAATCGCAGCGAAGGCGCCGAACGCGACCAGATGCTGGCCCTGCTGCCGCGCCTGTTGCCCGAATCCGGCGCCCGCCGCCGGTAGCGGCCTTCCTCGTCTCTTGCCTTCCGGTCCGGTGGCCTGCGCCCCGGATCGCGCCCCTTGCATAACCCTCCGGAATCCACTTCATGAAAAGCTCGATGCGCAGCCGCCTGGAACAGCTCAGCCACCGTTTGGCCGAGATTGATGCCATGCTGGCCGAACCCGACGCTGCCGACGACATGGATCGTTTCCGCAAGCTCTCGCGGGAACGTTCCGAACTCGACCCTGTGGTGCAGGTGTTCGAGTCCTGGGAACAGGCGTGCGCCGATCGGGACACGGCTCGCGAGATGCTGGCCGATCCGGACATGAAGGCCTTGGCGGAAGAAGAACTGGCCGGGGCGGACGAGCGCATCGAACGCCTGGAAGCCGAACTGCAGATTCTGCTGCTGCCCAAAGACCCGGACGACGATCGCAGCGTCTTTCTGGAAGTCCGTGCCGGGACGGGGGGCGACGAAAGCGCCCTGTTCGCAGGCGATCTGCTGCGCATGTACACGCGCTATGCGGAAATCCGGGGCTGGCGGGTGGAACTGGTGTCCGAAAGCGCTGCCGAACTGGGCGGCTACAAGGAAGTCATCGCGCACATCGAAGGCGACGGGGTGTACGGCCAGCTGAAGTTCGAATCTGGAGCGCACCGGGTGCAGCGCGTACCGGAAACCGAATCCCAGGGGCGGGTGCATACGTCCGCCTGCACCGTGGCGGTGATGCCGGAAGCCGATGCCCAGTCGGACATCCAGATCAATCCGAACGATCTGCGCATTGATACGTTTCGCGCCAGCGGCGCGGGCGGGCAACACATCAACAAGACCGATTCCGCCGTGCGGATCACCCACCTGCCTACCGGCCTGGTGGTGGAATGCCAGGACGACCGTTCGCAGCATCGCAACAAGGACAAGGCCCTGCAGGTCTTGGCGGCTCGCCTGAAAGACCGCCAGCAGCAGGAAGTCCATGCTCGCGAAGCCGCCCAGCGGAAAAGCCTGGTGGGATCCGGGGATCGATCCGAGCGCATCCGCACCTACAATTTTCCGCAGGGGCGGGTGACGGATCACCGCATCAACCTGACGTTGTACAAACTGGCCCAGGTGATGGATGGCGATCTGGACGAAGTCACCAACGCCTTGCTGGCCGAACACCAGACCGAGCAGTTGGCCGCGCTGGCGCTCGACTGATCCGGCGAAAGGCGAACCATGGCCCATACCGTGCGGGATTTCCTGGCAGCAAGCCCCTTGCCGCGCCTGGAGTCCCAGTTGCTGTGGCGGCAGGTGCTGGGGGTGTCGCGCGCCTGGCTCATCGCCCACGATACCGACGCGCTGGACCCCGCCCATGCCGCCGCCTACCAGGCCCTGGAGGCCCGCCGCCAGGCAGGCGAACCCATGGCCTACATCCTGGGGCAGCGGGAATTCTGGGGCCGGGATTTCCAGGTTACACCCGACGTGTTGATCCCCCGGCCGGATACCGAGGTTTTGGTGGAATGCGGCCTGCAGGCCATCGCCGGCCTGCAGGCCCCCCGCGTGCTGGATCTGGGTACCGGCAGCGGCATCGTGGCGGTGTCCATCGCCCTGGATCGTCCCGATGCCCGGGTGCGGGCCACCGATTGCAGCGCCGAGGCGCTGGCCGTGGCGGAAATGAACGCACGCGCTTTAGGGGCAACGCTATTGTTTTCGCTTGGGAATTGGTACGATACCCAGTTGGATTCGGGGCGCTATGACTTGATCGTCTCGAATCCTCCCTATATCGACTCACAAGACACCCACCTGGTCCAGGGCGACCTGCGGTTCGAACCGCAGGGGGCACTGACCGATGGTGCCGATGGCCTGAGCGCCCTGCGCTGCATCGTGCAGGGGGCGTCGGATCATCTGCGCCCCGGAGGGGCCTTGTGCGTGGAACATGGCTGGGATCAGGCAGCCGCCGTGCGGGGCCTGTTCCAGTCCTCGGGGTTTCCCGATGCCGCCAGCCTGCGGGACCTGGCCGATATCGAACGCGTTACCTGGGGCCGCCTGCCGGCCTGAATTTTAAAGAGATCACCATGACTGATACAGTGCAATCCGAAGTCCAGAATTTCATCCGTGAAACCGTCACCAGCCATCCGGTGGTCCTGTTCATGAAGGGCACGGCGCAGTTTCCCCAGTGCGGGTTTTCCGGGCGCGCCATCCAGATCCTGAAGGAAGTCGGCGTCACCAAACTCGTCACGGTCAACGTTCTGGATGATGCCGAGGTCCGTCAGGGCATCAAGGACTACGCCAACTGGCCCACGATCCCGCAGCTCTACGTCCAAGGCGAATTCGTCGGTGGCACCGACGTCATGAATGAAATGCACGCCAGCGGCGAATTGGCCACCCTGCTGAAGGACGCCGGGGCGATCGGTGACTGACAGACGTCGGCTGGTGGTCGGCATCAGCGGGGCGACGGGTGCGCAATACGCCATTCGCCTGCTGAATCTCGCCCGCAGCCAGGATGTCGAAACCCATCTGGTCGTCTCCCCGTCGGGGGTGCTGAACATCCGCCACGAACTGGGCATGGACCGCCAGGCGGTCCATGCACTGGCCGATCGGGTCTACAGCCCGCGTGACGTGGGGGCCACCCTGGCCAGTGGCAGCTTTGCCACGGCCGGCATGGTGGTGGTGCCGTGTTCCATGCGCACCCTGGCGGCAGTCGCCCACGGCCTGTCCGATAACCTGATCACCCGAGCCGCCGACGTCACGCTGAAAGAACGTCGCCGCCTGGTGCTGATGGTGCGCGAAACGCCTTTCAATCTGGCGCATCTGCGCAACATGACGGCCGTCACTGAAATGGGGGGCGTGATCTTCCCGCCGCTGCCTGCCTTCTATATGCGCCCCACCAGTATCGACGAAATGATCGACCATACAGTGTGTCGGGTGCTCGATCTGTTCGACATCCACGTTCCTGGCCCACGCTGGGAAGGCATGGATGTCCCGGCAGGGGCTGCCCGGCCGTCTTCGGATACACTCTGACAGGCCGTTTCCTCCCTTCCCGATACTGCAATGATCAAAAAGATTCCTGTTCCTCAGTTGTGCGTGGGCATGTATGTTCAGGATCTGGGTGGGTCTTTTCTGGACCACTCTTTCTGGCGGTCCCGTTTCCTGATCTCCAATGATCGCAAGCTGCAGAAATTGCAGAAATCCCGCCTGGAATGGGTGTTGATCGATACCGACCGGGGTGTGGATGTCGCCGGGGCGGGCTCAAACGCCGCCGATGGCCAGTCTGCTGCCGCAGGCGTCGGGGCCCGGTCGGCTGCGGCGCCGCAGGCGTCCGCCCATCAGACTGCCGCGACCAGCGAACGGCAGGCCTTCGACGACGCGCGTGAAATCCTCGACGAGTCGTGCGACCATGTCCGGCAATTGTTTGCCGAAGCCGAACTCGGCAACAAGATCGACATGAGGCAGATCCAGGGGCTGGTGCAGGATATGGCCGATTCTCTGGACGGCCACCCCGACGCACTGACCAGCCTGGCCCGCATCAAGAAAGCGGACCAGTACCTGTATGCGCATTCCGTTTCGGTGGCGGCCTTGATGACGTCACTGGCCCGCACCATGAAGCTGGCCGACGAACATGTGCACATGGCCGGGATGGCCGGCCTGCTGCATGACATCGGCAAGATCCGCGACCCCGCCGAGGTCCAGGGCAAGATTGGCCGCCCGATCCAGCAGCCCCAGGAACTGCTGCGCCAGCACCCCGCTGCAGGCGCGGCGGTGCTGCGGGCTGACCCGTCCATCCCGCCCGAAGTCGTCGAAGTCTGCCTGCACCATCACGAACGCATGGACGGCACCGGCTTCCCGGACCAGTTGGCCGGCAAGCAGATCGGCCTGCTGTCGCGCATGGCCGCGATCTGCAATTTCTACGACGAGATGACGTCCAGCCGCCCGTACCGCAAGGGCTGGGATCCGGCCTTCACCTTGTTCAAGATGCTGAAATCCGAGGGCCAGTTCGACATGGACGTGCTGGGGGCCTTCGTGCGTACCGTCGGCCGTTATCCGGTGGGCTCGATCATCAGCCTGATCAACAGCGAACTGGGCCTGGTGGTGGCGCAGAACAACGACATGCCTGAACTGCCGGTGGTCAAGGTCTTCTATTCCATTCGCTGGGCGCATGCGATTCCCGAACGCCGGGTGAATCTGGCCGAGCCGGATTGCGGCAGTGCAGTGCAGCCAGTGCGTGCCCCTGTGGATTGGGCGCAATCCGGCCTGCCGGTGCCGCCGGTGGTCGATTAGGGTTCAGATCCGTTCGCCGCGTGTCCGCCGGCCGATCTGAATCGCCAGGCCGATCCCGGCCAGCGCCAGGGCGCTGGTCGCAACCCAGGTCCATTGCCAGTCGCCACCTGCCTGGTTGACGACCCAGGCCACCAACGGTGGCCCCACGAACTGCCCCAGGGCCGAACACTGTTGCATCCAGCCGATGGTGACCGATGTGGTCTGGGGGCTGGGCGCCAGGGTCAGGCCCAGCACGAACAGGGTGGCCGGTACCAGGCCACCCACCATGGAAAAGGTCAGCACGGCCAGGAATTGCGCCGTGGCGGGCAGTTGCGCGCCGAAGGCGGCGTAGGAACACAGGATCATGGTGCCCAGGCCCAGCACCAGCAGATGCCAGGCGCGCACGCCCCGATGCAGCAGGCGGCCGGCCGCGAGGTTGCCGATGGCATTGACCCCGGCGACGATGGCGGTCAGCAGGCCCGCCGTGGTGCCGGTGATGCCTGCCGTGATGTAGATCGTCGGCAGGAAGCCGATGACGGCGATCCACTGGCTGGCGTAGGCGCCGAATGTCAGGGCGACCAGCCAGACATTCTGCGATCGCAGGGTTGCGGCCACCAGCGTCATTGCGGCCGGGTGGGGCTGATTGCCGCGTGCCGGGTCCGGGGGCACGATCGACAGTGTCAGCAGCAGGCAGGCCAGCGTCAGGACGGCCAGCAGCAGCCATAACAATCGCCAATCTCCCAGGCTCAGGATCCACGACCCTGACAGCAGGATGATGACGGTGCCCAGCGGCATGTAGCAGCCCCACAGCCCCATGATGCGGCTGAGGCTTGCGGGGGGGACCAGGCGGCGGATCAGAGAGGGCACCGGCATGGCGACCATCAGAAAGCCGCAGCCCTCGATCGCCCGGCACAGCAGCACGGCGGTGGCGGAATCCAGCCAGGCCCCCAGGGCGGATGCGATCGCCAGCGTGGCCAGTCCGATCAGGATGCAGCGGCGTAGGCCGATGCGCTCGGCCACCAGGCCGATCAGCAGGCCCAGCGCCATGCCGCCCATCTGTACGACGGACAGCAGAAAGCCCGATTGCACCAGGCTCAGCTGGAATTGCGCCTGCAGTTGCGGCAGGGCGGGGGGCAGCTTCCAGATGTGCAGAGCGGCACAGATGCCGACCAGGACCAGGAACAGAGCGGCCCGCATGCCGTGGGTTGCGGGCTGTGTGTTGGCGTCATCGGCAGGAAGCTGGGACGCCGTCATCGGATGACCTTGCCGCGCGGCAGCCAGCGCCAGAACATCCAGGCGGCGGCCAGGCCGATGCCGCCGATGGCCATGATGCCGGTCGCCAGGGATGCCACGGCAGTGAGCCCTGACAGCAGCAGGGGCCCGCCGCTGCCGCCCAGATCGGTGATCTGGCGCCAGAGGCCCAGGAAAACCGTACGGCCTTCACGGGGCGAAGCGTCGGCGCCGATGGTCATGATGATGCCCGAACCGATGCCGTTGCCGAATCCCAGGACGATGCAGACCGTCAGCAGGCTGGCGAATCCAGTCGTCCAGGGCATGGCCAGCAGGCTCAGGCCCATGATCAGCATGCAGGGCATGGCCACCCACAGCCGCCCATGCTGGTCCATGACCTTGCCGGCGGGGTAGAACAGCAGCATGTCCACGCCACCCATCAGGCCGTAGATCAGGGCCGTGGTCGTGGCGTCCAGGCCGATGTGGTCGGCCCACAGCGGGATGACGATCTGGCGGCAGGCCCGCAGAGCCGACACCAGCGCCGTGGCCACGCCCAGCGTCAGCAGCACCCGGATGTGGCGGCGCATCATCGCCATCATGCTGACTCGGGGGGCTGCCGCAGTGGCGCCGGTGGTCTCGCGGGGCTCCAGATCGGGTACGGCCAGCGATACGGCGCCGGCGCCCAGCATGGCCAGCGCAGCCAGCCAGTAGGCGCCCTGCAAGCCCATCAGATGGATGAAGCCTGCTCCGGCGAACGGGCCGATGAACATGCCGATGCGCATGGTGCCTCCCAGCGTGGACATGGCGCGGGCGCGCATGTGCAGGGGGACGGCTTCGATCAGGAAGGTCTGGCGGGCCAGCAGGAAGACAGCGCTGGCCAGGCCGATCATGAAGACCCCCACGCCCAGGAGCCAGGGGTTGGACGCCAGCAGGCACAGGATCAGGCCCAGCAGGCTGAATGCCGCCGCCCCGACCATGGCCCGGCGTTCGCCGTAGCGGGTCGCCAGGGCCGCTGCCGGCAGGTTGGCCAGAAGCGATCCGATGCCCACCAGAGCGACGATCAGGCCCGCGCCGGCCGAACTGGCGCCCAGTTCGCGCGCGCTCAGGGCGAGCACCGGGAAGATGGCTCCTTCGCCCATGCCGAACAGCAGGGACGGACCGAAAGCCGGCAGGGCGATTCGGCGCAGACTGAAGGTTTCTGGAGATGCAGGCACGCGAAGAAACGTCAAAAGCGCAATAGAGCATTGTCGCACACGGACATTCGCTCCGTGGCACGCCAAGCCGGCGATACGCAAGGAAATTGCGGCTTGCGCGGCTTGGGCGGGCGGGAGTGGCAGATTCGGTTTCAGAGCCCAGTAAGCGTTATTACTGATTGCGCCGCTGGTTATGTCCGAGGGATAATTCGCGCGCTCTCGCTGTTTACAAAACAGTACAAAAATCCGGGTTTACCATCAACTCATAGGGGCTCTCTCTCATGCAACGTCGTTCCTTCCTCAAGAAGGCCGCCTTTGGCGTGGCCGCCGGCGGCACCACTCTCGCCGCTCCCGTCTTCGCCCAGGATGCGCCCGCACTCCAGTGGCGCCTGGCTTCCAGTTTCCCGCGCAGCGCGGATGCGATCTATTCCGGCGGTGAAAACGTCGCGAAGTTCGTCTCCGAGGCCACCGGCGGAAAATTTCAGATCCGAGCCTTCCCGGGGGGTGAAATCCTGCCGGCGCTGGGCGTGCTCGATGGCGTGCAAAACGGCACCGTCGAATGCGGCCATACTGCGTCCTACTACTACTACGGCAAGGACCCTGCACTGTGTTTCGACAGCGCTGTGCCGTTCGGGCTGAATACGCGCCAGATGAATGCCTGGGTGCTCCATGGCGGCGGCCTGAAGGTCCTGCGCGACATGTACGCGAAGTTCAACATCGTCAACTTCCCTTGCGGCTACACGGGCACCCAGATGGGTGGCTGGTTCCGTAAGGAAATCAAGACCGTCGAAGACCTCAAGGGCCTGAAGTTCCGCGCCTCCGCTTTCGCCGGTGCGGTGCTGATGAAGCTGGGCGTCGTGCCGCAGCAGATTGCGGGCGGCGACATCTACCCGTCCCTGGAAAAGGGCACCATCGACGCCGCCGAATGGATCGGCCCCTACGACGATGAAAAGATGGGCTTCCATCGGGTGGCTCCGTACTACTACTTCCCGGGCTGGTGGGAAGGCACGCTGCAGGTGTCCCTGTACGTCAACAAGGACAAATACGAAGCCCTGCCGAAACACTACCAGGCCGTGCTGGACCAGGCTTCTGCCCTGGCGACCAATACCATGACCGCCACCTTCGATGCCGAAAATCCCAATGCCCTGAAGCGCCTGATCGGCGAAGGCGCCAAGCTGCGCGCCTTCCCGAAACCCGTCATGGATGCCTGCTACAAGGCGGCCCAGGAAACCTACGCCGAACTCTCGGCCAAGGATCCCAACTTCAAGAAGATCCACGACTCCTACATGGCCTTCCGCGACCATGAAATCCCCTGGTTCCGGATTGCCGAAGGCAGCTTCGACCAGTACATGGCCACGGCAGCGAAGTAATCGCTTGCGCGTCCTGTGCCGGCCGCTTTCGGCCGGCCCATGCTGCCGGTTCGTGCATCAGCCCCCGCTTGCGGGGGCTTCTGCGTGTCCGGGGCTCTCTCATTTTTTGATTGGTTTTCTCCATGAATGCACTCCTAGCCCTCTCACGGGTGATTGACGCCGTCAATCGCCGCGTGGGCCAGGCGGTGACTTGGTTGATCCTGCTTGCCGTGCTCGTCAGCGCCACCAACGCGACGGTCCGCAAGGTCTTCAACCTCAGTTCCAATGCCTGGCTTGAATTGCAGTGGTATCTGTTTGGCGGCGTCTTTCTGCTGGCCGCCGGCTATACCCTGCTGAAAAACGAGCACGTCCGCGTCGACGTGCTGGCGTCCCACTTCTCTCGTCGGACACAGCTCTTGATCGAGATCTTCGGGGTCCTGTTCTTCCTGCTGCCCATGGCCGGCCTGATCATGTGGCTGTCCTGGCCCTTCTTCATGGACTCCTTCGTGAACCTGGAACAGTCCTCCAATGCCGGGGGCTTGGTCCGCTGGCCGGCGAAGATCCTGATTCCCATTGGTTTCGCGCTGCTGGTGGCGGCGGGCCTGTCGCATTTGATCAAATGCATCGGCTGCCTGGCCGGACGGTGCCCGGATCCCCGGGACACGCATGTCGGCAAATCGGCAGAAGAAGAACTGGCCGATGAGATCGCCCGGGAAGCCGAACAGCGCGAGGCCGCCTCGCACGGGGAGCGCTGATCATGGAAGCCTTATTGCTTGCCTATATGGCGCCGATCATGTTCGGCATGTTGGTCATCCTGCTGTTGCTGGGTTTTCCGGTCGCCTTCTCGCTGGCGGCCAACGGCATCCTATTCGGCCTGATCGGCATCGATCTGGGTCTGCTGTCGCCAGCCTTGTTCCAGGCCTTGCCGCAGCGGGTGTTCGGGGTCATGTCCAATGAGTCCCTGCTGGCGGTGCCGTTCTTCACCTTCATGGGGCTGATCCTGGAACGTTCCGGCATGGCCGAGGACCTGCTGGAGACCGTCGGTCAACTGTTCGGGCCGCTGCGCGGCGGCCTGGCGATTGCCGTCATCCTGGTGGGGGCCATGCTGGCCGCGACCACCGGCGTGGTGTCGGCCTCGGTGATTTCCATGGGGCTGATCTCGCTGCCCATCATGCTGCGCTACGGCTACGACCGCCGCCTGGCGACGGGTGTGATCGCGGCATCTGGCACCTTGTCGCAAATCATTCCGCCGTCGCTGGTGCTGATCGTGCTGGCCGACCAGTTGGGGCGGTCCATCGGCGACATGTACAAGGGCGCGTTCCTGCCGGGCTTCGCCCTGACGGCCCTGTACATCCTGTATGTGGTGGCCGTGGCCCTGTTCCGTCCCAAGGCAGCGCCTGCCATTCCGCCGGAGGCCCGCACGTTCATCGAGCCCAATGGCGGGCACGGCGTGCCGTCCTTGCTGGTGCTGATGGCCCTGTCCGTCGCCATCGCGGTGGGCGGGGTTGAGCTGCTCCTGGATGACCAGGCCCACGTGGACGAGCTGATCGTCACCAGCATTCTGCTGTGGGGCGCAGCGGCCTTCGTCATGGCCGTCCTGAACAAGGTCCTGCGCCTGGGGCTGCTGTCGAAGATCGCCGAGCGCGTCACCTTCGTCATGATTCCGCCGCTGGCGCTGATCTTCCTGGTGCTGGGCACGATCTTCATCGGCGTGGCCACGCCCACCGAAGGCGGTGCCATGGGGGCGGTCGGCGCCTTGATCATGGCGGTCATCAAACGCCGCCTGAACCTGAAGCTGCTGCGTCAGGCCATGGATACCACCACCACCCTGACCTGCTTCGTGGTGTTCATCCTGATCGGCTCGTCGGTGTTCAGCCTGACCTTCCGGGGCGTCAATGGCGATCTGTGGGTGGAACAGCTGTTGATCGGCCTGCCGGGCGGCCAGATGGGCTTCCTGATCGTCGTCAGCCTGTTGACGTTCGGCCTGGCCTTCTTCCTGGACTTCTTCGAACTGGCCTTCATCATCGTGCCCCTGATCGGGCCGGTAGCCGACAAGATGGGCATCGACCTGATCTGGCTGGGGGTCCTGCTGGCAGTCAACATGCAGACGTCCTTCATGCATCCGCCGTTTGGCTTCGCCCTGTTCTATCTCAGGTCCGTGGCGCCCAAGGATGACTACAAGGACAAGGTCACAGGCAAGCTGATCGCCAAGGTCACGACAGGCCAGATCTACTGGGGTTCGTTGCCGTTCATCATCATCCAGATCGTCATGGTGGTGGCTGTGCTGGCGTTCCCGGGCATGGTGACGCACTACAAGGCGGATCGGCCCCAGATCAATGTCGAGGACATCAAGATCGACGCCGGCAACTTTGGTGGCTATGGCGGCGGGGGCTACGGTGCCTATGGCGGCGGCGATGCAGGATCGGATGGCGCGCCGTCCGACGCGACGCCGTCAGCTCCGTCAGATCAGGACTACAACAATATGTTCAAGTAGGACTGTTGCGTGCCGGCTCGCGCCGGCTGCAGGCCCCGTCCCAGGATGCTGTGGCGGGGCCTTTTTTTGTCCTGGGAATGGGACGTCACTGGACCCGGCCGCGTTCGCGCACGATGCTGATCCAGGCGTCTATGGGCATGGGTCGGGCCAGCAGGAAGCCCTGCAGGGCGTGGCAGTCGTGCTGGAACAGGAAACGGGACTGGTCCTCGGTTTCCACGCCTTCGGCCACGACGCGCAGGTTCAGCTGATCGGCCATGGCCAGGATCATCTGCACGATGGCGATGCCGTCGGTGTCGTGCGGCAGGTCCTGGATCAGGCTCTTGTCGATCTTCAGCTCGTACAGAGGCAGGCGCTTGAGATAGGCCAGGTTGGAGTAGCCCGTGCCGAAGTCGTCGATGGAAAAGCGGATGCCCAGCCGAGCCAGGGCCTGCATGCGCCGGGCGACCGCCTGGATGTCCTGGATCAGGACGCCCTCGGTGACCTCGAAGATCAGGCGGTTGCCCGGCAGGCCCTTTTGTTCCAGCATGTTGCGCACATAGTCCACGAACTGCGGGTCCATCAGCCGCTTGGGACTGACGTTGATCGACAAGGGATAGGTTTCCCCCAGGGACTGCAGCGTCAGCAAGGTGTCGCAGGCCACCCCCAGCGTCCAGGCTCCCAGCAGATTGATCAGGCCGGATTCCTCGGCCACCGGAATGAACAGGGCGGGGGAGATGGCGCCTCGGGTGGGGTGGTGCCAGCGGGCCAGCAGTTCGCCGCCGGACACGCGGCCGTCCTGGCCGAACTGGGGTTGCAGGTGCAGCGACAGCTGCGGGGTGTTGATGGCCTGCAGCAGATCGCGTTCCAGCCACAGGCGCTGTTCGACTTCGGCCTGCAGTTCCTGTTCGTAGAACGTGGCCTGGTTGCCGCCCTGTTCCTTGGCGCGTTGGGTGGCCATGTCGGCTTCGCGCATGACGCGGTCGCTTGTCTGGCTGCCTGCGTGGATCAGGGTCAGGCCGATGCTGGCGGTGACGAAGACCGGGGATTCCTGGATGGTCAGGGCGTTGCCTGAAATCGCCAGCCGCAGCTTGTCGGCGATGTGCATTGCGATGCGGGCTGCGTCGTGCTGTTCCGGCGAGAGGCCATCGATCAACACCACGAATTCGTCGGCGCTGGTGTGGGCGACCAGGTCGCGTTCCCGCGTCGCGTGGGCCAGCCGCTCGGCGATGGCTGCCAGAACCTGGTCCCCGACCCGATAGCCTTGGGTGTCGTTGATCCTCTTGAAGTTGTCCAGATCGATCTGCAGCAAAGCTCCGCAGCCGCGATCAATCTGCGCATGCTCGATGACTTGCTCCAACCGCTCCAGCGCCATGCGTCGGTTGGGCAGATTGGTCAGGCTGTCATAGTAAGTCAGGCGGTGTGCGGTTCTTTCAGCCAACAGCCGGTCGGTGATGTCGGTGGCCACCACGCAGATGGCCTCGATGCCGCCATCGGGGGTGTGCAGGGGCGCTTTCATGGTCAGCAATGTGCGCGCGTCGCCGTCGTCGGGGCGTTTCAGGGTCTGCTGGATGACGCTGCGTTCCCGGGTGTTGAGGATGGTCTGGTCGCTTTGTTCGATCGAGTTCAGAGATTGCGGGTCTGTGATGAAATCCGCGTCGCGGTGGCCGATGGCGTCTCCCGGTCCGACTCCCAGGAATTCTTCGAGTTTGCGGTTGGCGAATACATACAGCCCGTTGGGGTCCTTGATGCTGACGATGGCGTCGACGCTGTCCAGGATCGCATCCAGCCGTCGTTCGCTGGATCGCAGGCGTTCGCGCTGCCGATTCATCTGGATTTTCAGCCCCAGGACGATGCAGAGAACCAGGGCCAGCAGACCTGCCATTCCCGCCACGATCCAGACGGCGTTGTCGCTCAGGACGGATCGAGACTGAGGTGTGCGCCAGTGATCCAGGGTGCGGAAATAAAACGAATTCGGATCTGCCTGCCAGATGCCCAGGTAGCGGTCGATGGCGGCCAGAACCTCGGGGTATTCGCCTTTCGGGGTGGCGAAAAATGCCTGGGTCGGCTGAAAGACGATGGCTGTGACCGCCAGGTTGTAATCGCGGGCGGTCAGCTCGCCGATGTAGAAATCGGCCGCCACCGCGTCCGCCTGGTGGCGGCTGACCATCTGGAAGCCTTCTTCCAACTGCTGGACCGGCACGATCTGGGCCTGGATGCCCAGGCCGTCCAAGGTCGTGCGCAGGTAGTCCTGTTGCGTGGACCCGGCCAGCACCGCCACGGTATGGCCTTTCAGGTCGGTGATCGAGTGGAGGCCGCTGTTGGGCGCGGCGTAGATCTGCGACCAGCTGTGCAGGGCCGGCACGTGGTGCAGGCCGTATATCTGGGCGCGTTCGGGGGTGTAGTACACGTCGGGCAGCAGATCGATCTGGCGATCGGCCAGCAGTTGCAGGCAGGTTTCCCAGGCGCAGGACTGGGTTTGCAGGGTCCAGCCTTCGCGGCGCGCGATCTCGTTCAGCAATTCGCCCAGGATGCCGGCCGGCCGGCCGTTGGCGCCGATGTACACGTCCGGCTTCTGGTCGTAGATGCCGACCTTCAGGGTCAGGGCTTGCGCCCGCACGGCGGCCAGAGCCAGGCAGAACGCCAGGGCCAGCCGGAAAATTGCAAGAATCGTGCGAGCATGCAGACGCATAGGGCTAGATATAGAACGGATGTTGCAATCATAGGCTGCCGCGTTTCAGAGCAATGTCACGCACAGGCAGTCAGATTGTCAACAGTTTCATCGATTGTCCGACAAGATGGGGTTGGCGCGTTGGGGCCCGGCGTACAATGCCAGCAGGTTTTCGACGTTCTCCCAAAAGGTGAATCATGTCCCAGGCATTTCTTGCCGACGCGCGCGCCCGGATCGGGCAGCTGCAGACCGACGGCTTCTATAAGTCCGAACGTATCATCGCCAGCCAGCAGGCGGCGCAGATACAGTTGGCGGACGGCGCCCAGGTCTTGAATTTCTGCGCCAACAACTATCTGGGGCTGGCCAATGATCCGCGTCTGATCGAGTCCGCCCAGGCTGGGCTGGCCGCAGACGGTTTCGGTATGGCTTCGGTGCGTTTCATCTGCGGGACCCAATCCGGTCACAAGGCACTTGAATCCGAACTGGCCCACTGGCTGGGCATGGGTGACGCCATCCTCTATTCCAGTTGTTTCGATGCCAATGGCGGCCTGTTCGAAGCCTTGCTGGACGAACAGGATGCCATCGTCAGCGATGCCCTGAATCATGCCAGCATCATCGATGGCGTGCGCCTGTGCAAGGCGCGTCGCTATCGCTATGCCAACAACGACATGGCCGATCTGCGCGCCCAGCTGCAGGCTGCGCGCAACGGCGGCGCCCGTCATGTGATGATCGCCACCGACGGCGTGTTCTCGATGGACGGCATCATTGCCGATCTGCCTGCCATCTGCGATCTGGCCGACGAATTCGACGCCCTGGTCATGGTCGACGATTCCCACGCGGTGGGGTTCATGGGGGCAGGGGGACGAGGCACGCCGGAATACTGCGGCGTACAGGGGCGGGTGCACATTCTGACCGGTACGCTGGGCAAGGCCCTGGGCGGGGCTTCGGGCGGCTACGTGGCCGCCGATGCAGTCGTGGTCGATCTGTTGCGCCAGCGCTCGCGCCCCTATCTGTTCTCCAATACCCTGGCGCCGGCCATCGTGGCAGCATCGCGCAGGGTGCTGGCCTTGTTGCAGGACGCCGAAGGCGATCGACTGCGGGCCCGGGTGCACCAGAACGGCCAGCGTTTTCGCCAGGCCATGCAGGCGCTGGGATTCACCCTGGTGCCGGGACAGCATCCGATCATCCCCGTCATGCTGGGGGATGCGGCGCTGGCCGGGCGCATGGCCGACGCCCTGTTGGCGCAGGGCATCTACGTGATCGGGTTTTCCTATCCCGTGGTGCCCAAGGGCAAAGCCCGCATCCGGACCCAAATGAGCGCGGCGCATACGCCGGCGGACATCGACCGGGCGGTCGATGCGTTCGCGCGCGTCGGCCGCGAACTGAGCGTCATCGGGCCTGCCTGACGACCTCTCCCGAACCGACACTGCGGGCTGCTCCCGGCCCGCACGTTAAATTGACTGACGGAGTTCCCATGAGAGCCTTGGCCAAGACCCAGCCCGCCGCAGGGCTGGAACTGGTGGATGTGCCCAAACCCGCGATCGGGCACAACGATATCCTGATCCGCATCCGCAAGACTGCGATCTGCGGGACCGACATCCATATCTGGAAATGGGACGAATGGGCGGCGCGCACCATTCCCGTGCCCATGCACGTCGGCCATGAGTACGTAGGCGAAATCGTCGAGATCGGCCAGGAAGTCCAGGGCTTCAGGATCGGCGATCGGGTCTCCGGCGAAGGCCACATCACCTGTGGGCATTGCCGCAATTGCCGGGCGGGGCGCCGCCATCTGTGCCGCAACACCCAAGGCGTGGGCGTCAACCGGCCAGGCGCCTTTGCCGACTACCTGGTGATACCGGCGTTCAATGCCTTTCGCATCCCGGACGACGTCTCCGACGACCTGGCGGCCATCTTCGATCCGTATGGCAATGCCACGCATACCGCGCTGGCCTTCGATCTGGTGGGCGAGGACGTCCTGATCACCGGCGCCGGCCCTATTGGCGCCATGGCTGCCGCCATTGCCCGCCATGTGGGAGCCCGCAACGTCGTCATCACGGATGTGAACGATTACCGCCTGGATCTGGCTGCCCGCATGGGCGCCAGCCGCACGGTGAACGTCGCCCGCGAGGACCTGCGCGACGTGATGCGCGAACTCGGCATGACCGAAGGCTTCGACGTCGGGCTGGAAATGTCGGGGGTGCCCAGCGCGTTTGCGACCATGCTGGAACAGATGAATCACGGCGGCAAGGTCGCCATGCTGGGCATTCTGCCCGATGGAGTCGGCGCCGCCTGGAGCCAGATCATCTTCAAGGGGCTGGAAATCAAGGGCATCTATGGCCGGCAGATGTTCGAGACCTGGTACAAAATGGTGGCGATGCTGCAAAGCGGCCTGGATCTGTCGCCCATCCTGACACATCATTTCCCGGTGGCGGAATATCGTCAGGGCTTCGAGGCCATGTTGTCGGGGCAAAGCGGCAAGGTCATATTGGATTGGATGAGATCGGACATATAAGGATCCCTGCGGACCCTTATATGCCTATCGAATCGGAGCGGCTTGCAAGCCGCGACGTGGAGAGATAGATGCCCCAGCTGCAGACAGGTGCGACGCCTGTCTACAACCGCCGCAGCAATACCCCGATGGCGTCGCGGTCCATTCCGTGCGCCAAGGCCAGGCGCAGCGCGATGCGCGCCTGCAGCGGATTCAGGTCGTGGGCTGCCAGCAGGCCCGTGTCGGCATCGGACGCCTTGTCCGTGACCGGGCCGCGTGGCACGTGGCTGGCCCGCACGCAGATCAGGCCCTTGCGCAGCGCCTGGGCGCAGCCGCGTCCGGCTGCCGGGCTGAGGCTGCCGTTGCCCATGCCCGCCACCACGATGCCCCGGGCCCCGGCCTGAATGGCGGCCTGGTAGGGATGCAGCGGGGCGTCCTGGTAATCATGGATGATGTCCACGGCAGGCAGTGAACGCAGTCCGGATAGGGGCAGGGCTGCGGCCGTCGACGGATCGGGGTGCTGCTGGTAGCGGACCTGGCCGTCGCAGACTGCCCCCAGGACTCCCTGGCCGTCGCCGCCGAAGGCGTCCACCCGGGTGGTGTGGCCCTTGCTGGCGTGGCGCGCCGTCAGGATGCGGTCGTTCATGGCGATCAGGACCCCGCGCCCGACACTGGATGGGTCACGGGCCGTCAATAGCGCGTTGATCAGGTTCAGGGGGCCGTCGGCGCTGGGCGCCGAGGCCGGGCGCATGGCGCCCACCAGCACGATGGGTTTCGCAGTGCGCACCGTCAGGTGCAGCAGAAACGCGGTTTCTTCCAGGCTGTCGGTGCCATGCGTGATGACGATGCCATCCAGCGTGTCGTCCTGGGCCGCCTGGTGAACCCGCCTGGCCAGCTGCAGCACCTGTGCGGTGCGCAGCGCCCTGCTGTCCACGTTGAACGGCTGTTCGCAGCGGATGTCGGCCAGGCTGCGGGCCCCCGGGATGGCGGCCAGCATGGATTCGATGCCCTCCGTGACCTGATAGTCGGTCAGCCGGTGGGCATCGGCCGTGGCGGCGATCGTGCCGCCCGTGCCGATCAGCAGCAGGCGGCGCATCAGGGGTACAGGCCGCGCACCTGGCGGGCTTCGAGAATGCGCGAGCACGCCACGATGAAGGCCGCCGTGCGCAGCGATACCCCGTGCTGGCGGGCCACCCCCGACATCGCGCTGTAGGCCGACCGCATCATGGCTTCCAGGCGGTGGTTGATTTCCTGTTCCGTCCAGAAGAAGCTGGAGAAGTCCTGTACCCATTCGAAGTAGCTGACCGTGACGCCGCCGGCGTTGGCCACCACGTCGGGAACGATGACCGTGCCCTTGGCCGAGATGATGTCATCGGCTTCCGGGGTGGTTGGGCCGTTGGCGCCTTCGACCAGGATGCGGGTGCGGATCAGGCCTGCATTTTCATGGGTGATCTGGCCTTCCAGGGCGGCCGGGATCAGGATGTCGGTTTCCAGCGACCAGAATTCCTTGGGGTCGAGCGACTGGGTGCCGGGCGCGCCGGCCACGCCGCCGGTCTCGTGCACGTGTTCGAGCAGGCCGGGAACGTTCAGGCCGCGCTCGTCGTAGACGATGCCCGTGTGGTCATACACGGCAACGACCTGGGCGCCGGCTTCTTGGAACAGGCGCGCCGCCGTGCCGCCCACGTTGCCGAAGCCCTGGATGGCGATGCGCGCGCCCTTGATGTCGATGCCCGATTCGCGCGCGGCTTCGCAGGCGATCACGTACACGCCGCGCCCGGTCGCCTCGATGCGGCCCAGGCTGCCGCCCAGCGAGACGGGCTTGCCCGTCACCACGCCGGTCGTGGTACGGCCCTCGTTCATGGAATACGTGTCCATCATCCAGGCCATGATCTGGCCGTTGGTGTTCACGTCAGGCGCGGGGATGTCTTTGCTGGGGCCGATGATGTCGTGGATTTCGCTGGTATAGCGGCGGGTGATGCGCTCGAGTTCGGAATGGGAGTACAGGTGCGGATCGATGCGGATGCCGCCCTTGGCGCCGCCGAAGGGCAGATTGACGGCGGCGGATTTCACCGACATCCAGGCCGACAGGGCCATGACTTCGGACAGGGTGACGTCCTGGTGGAAGCGCACGCCGCCCTTGCCCGGCCCGCGCGAGGTATTGTGCTGCACCCGATAGCCTTCGAAGTGGGCCACCGTGCCGTTGTCCAGTTCGACGGGGACGTCCACGATCAGGATGCGCTTGGGGCGTTTCAGGGTTTCAACCCAGCGGGCCAGGTTGCCCAGGTAGGGCGTCACCCGGTCGACCTGCTCCAGGTAGATCCCCCAGGGCCCCGGATGGGCGGGATCCAGGTACGAGGGCACGGGGTGGGAATGCAGTTCAGCCATGATGCTCAGCCTTTTGGTGAATTCAGAAATGACAAGGACATACAACCGGCACCATTTTAGTGCCGCCCCACGCATCTGTGGAACCCATGGGCGGTTGGCTTGTGTCGAAACGGACGGCTGCGCGGCTCCGTTCCGGGTTTGGCCGAGGTTATATGGAATCAACGATTTTTTCGTTCCGTTGCGGCGCCTGCGCGGGCACACTGGGCTTCGTCGCGGGCCGGTGTCGTCCGTTTGTTCTTCCCGCGCCATCCTGATGGAGAATGCCGTGTCCGATCCCCTGACCGCTTCGCTTTCGCGCCGTTGGCAGGCCCTGCTGGCCCGCCTGGAGGCGATTGCTGCGGCGCATCCCGATGCCGTCCTGGCCACGTCCATGGGGGTGGAGGACACCTTGCTGATCCATGCCCTGGCTCAGCGGCCGCAGCCTCTGGGCGTTTTCATGCTGGATACGGGGCGGCTGCACGCGCAGACCCTCGCCATGGTGGACGTTGTCCGCGATCGCTATGGCATCGATGTGCGGATCATGCATCCCGATCCCGTTGCCGTGCAGGCGCATGTGGCGGCGCACGGGGAGTTCGCCTTTTATGAAAGCGTCGAATTGCGCAAGGAGTGCTGCGGCATCCGCAAGGTCGAACCCCTGCGCCGTGTGCTGGCAGGGCATTCCGCCTGGATCACGGGGCAGCGCCGCGAGCAGTCCGTGACGCGCACGGACCTGCCCGAATCGCAGTGGGACGATGCCTTTGGCCTGCAGAAGTTCAATCCGCTGGCCGGCTGGACGTCCGACGAGGTCTGGGCTGTCGTGCGAGCGCTGGGCATTCCCTACAACCCGCTGCACGATCTGGGCTATCCATCCATCGGCTGCGAGCCCTGTACCCGGGCGGTGCGCCCGGGCGAAGACCCCCGCGCCGGCCGCTGGTGGTGGGAACAGCGCGACAGCCGCGAATGCGGCCTGCATGCTTCCAACCTGACGGATCGCCCCGGAGTGCGCCCCCGGGCGGTCGATCCTCTTCATCCTGTTTCTGTCGGATCCATTCTTTCATCATGACCACTGCAATCGCTTCCTCGACCCGCACCCATCTGGATTGGCTGGAATCCGAAGCCATTCACATTCTGCGCGAAGTCGCAGCCGAATGTGCCCGGCCCGTGCTGCTGTTTTCCGGCGGCAAGGATTCCTGCGTCCTATTGCGGCTGGCGGAAAAGGCTTTCCGACCTGGGCGGTTCCCCTTTCCCCTGATGCATATCGACACCGGGCACAACTTCCCCGAAGTGATCGCCTTTCGCGATCGCCGCGTGGCAGAACTGGGCGAAGAATTGATCGTGCGCAGTGTCGAGGATTCCATCGCCCGGGGCACCGTGGTGCTGCGCCACGCCACGGATTCGCGCAATGCGGCGCAGGCCACGACGCTGCTGGAATCCATTGCGGAATTCGGCTTTGACGCCTGCATCGGCGGCGCCCGGCGCGACGAGGAAAAGGCCCGCGCCAAGGAACGCATCTGTTCCTTTCGCGATGAATTCGGCCAGTGGGACCCCAAGGCCCAGCGTCCGGAACTCTGGAATCTGTACAACACGCGCGTCCATGCCGGCGAGAACATCCGCGTGTTCCCGATCTCCAACTGGACGGAACTGGATGTCTGGCAATACATCGAGCGCGAACAGCTGGCACTGCCGTCCCTGTATTACGCGCATGAACGCGAGGTCGTGCGCCGCCAGGGGCTGCTGGTTCCCGTGACCCCCCTGACGCCCCCGCGCGAGGGCGAGCGCGGCGAACGGTTGACGGTGCGCTTTCGCACGGTGGGCGATGTGTCCTGCACCTGCCCGGTGGCGTCCGACGCCGCCACGCCGGCCGACATCATTGCCGAGACGGCGGTCGCCACCCTGACCGAGCGTGGCGCTACCCGCATGGACGACCAGACTTCAGAGGCGTCGATGGAACGGCGCAAGAAACAAGGATATTTCTGATGAATGCAATCAATGAACAATGGCCTGCCGATCCTGAAACCGGGGTGTTGCGCCTGATCACGGCCGGGTCCGTGGACGACGGGAAGTCCACGCTGATCGGTCGCCTGCTGCTGGATAGCAAGGGCGTGTTCGCCGATCAGCTGAAGGCCATCGCCGGGTCCAAATACACCCGCGCGCCGGATGCGCAATACGATCTGGCGCTGCTGACCGACGGGCTGGAGGCAGAACGCGAACAGGGCATCACCATCGACGTCGCCTACCGCTATTTCGCCACGCCGGTGCGCAAGTTCATCGTCGCCGATGCGCCGGGACACGAACAGTACACGCGCAACATGGTCACGGGCGCATCGACGGCGGATGCCGCCATCATCCTGATCGACGCCAGTCGGGTGGCCGACGGCGAACTGCTGCCGCAAACCAAGCGGCACAGCACGCTGGCGCGCCTGCTGGGCCTGCAGCACATCATCGTGGCCGTCAACAAGATGGATCTGGTGGGTTGGGACAAGGCGGTGTTCGACCGTATCCATGCCGCCTACCGGGATCTGGCGGTGCGGCTGGACATCCCTCATTTCCACATCGTGCCGCTGTCGGCCCTGTCCGGCGACAACGTCGTGCGGCCTAGCAGCCTGACCTCGTGGTACCAGGGCCTGCCGCTGCTGCCGCTGCTGGAAAGCCTGCCGCTGGATCCGCACAAGGGCAATGGCCGGGTCCGGTTTTTCGTGCAGTGGGTCATCCGCCATCAGGGCAGCGGCCCCGGTGCGTTCCGGGGCTATGCCGGCCAATTGCAGGGCGGCGCCTGGCGGGTGGGCGAAGCCGTGCAGGTGCTGCCCAGCCGGGAAACGGCAACCATTGCGCGGCTGCTGCGCGGCGATCAGGAACTGGACGAAGCCCAGGCGGGCGACAGCATCACCGTGGTGCTGGACCGCGACATCGACGTATCGCGCGGGGACCTGCTGGTGGACGGTCATGCGCAACCGGTCTTGCGGCAGGATTTCGACGCCGATCTGTGCTGGCTGGATCAGCAGGCCTTGAATCCCGCCCGCCTGTACTGGCTGAAGCTGGGCAGCCGCCTGACCCAGGCCCGCATCCAGGCCGTGCAGACTCGGCGCGACATCCATGAGTTGCGCGCGGTCGAATGGAACGGCACTCTGGCCATGAACGACATCGGCCGGGTGCGGCTGCGCACCCGCGACGCGCTGGCGCTGGACGACTACGGGATGCAGCGCACGACAGGTGCGTTCATCCTGATCGACACCGCCACGAACCAGACGGCGGCAGCGGGGCTGGTGCGTCTGGATTGATGACGGGAGAGGGCGCTGCGGCGACCGATAGGCGGTGATCGGATGCTGTGACACAATGCCTGATCGTTCATCCAATCAGCGCCCGGGATCCCGCGATGATGTCACTCGCCCAACAGAATGTCCGCCTGCCCTCTCTGGCAACGATCCGGGCATTCGAATCGGCTGCCCGCCTGGGTTCTTTTGGCCGCGCCGCTGAAGAACTCTGCCTCACGGCCAGCGCGGTGGGAAAGCGCATCACCCAATTGGAAGCCCTGCTGGGCCAGCCCTTGTTCGATCGGGGCAGCCGGGGCGTGATGCTGACGGCCGTCGGGCATGAATATCTGGAACAGATCGGGACGGCGCTGCACCTGTTGTCCGATGTCTCGCTGCATCATCGCGCCAAGAAACCGCGCGAAAGCCTGCGCCTGGTGACGACCCCGTCCTTCGGCCACTGGGTGCTGGGGCCGCATCTGCACGAGTTCATGCAGATGCATCCCAATCTGGATCTCAGCGTCGTGATGTCCATTCCTTACCTGGACATCGGGCCGTCACAGGCCGATTTCTGGATTCGGTTCGGGCTGGGGCGCTACCCCGGGGCCGTCTCCGAACTGCTGACCGACGATGTGGTCTTTCCTGCGTGTTCCCCGGAATATCTGCGCCACCACGGACCCTTGCGCCAGCCCTCGGACCTGCAGCCCGGCCACTTGCTGCACAGCCCCCTGGATCCCTGGAAACCCTGGTTCGATGCGGCAGGGCTGGACTGGCCCGAACCCGAGGAAGGGGTGAGCTACTTCGATCTGGGCATGGCCATGGCGGCCGCATGCGCAGGCCAGGGCGTGATGATCACCCGCCGCAGCCTGGCCGGCCACAGCCTGCGAACTGGGCAACTGGTGGCGCCTTTTGCGGTGACCGCAGCCCCGGACTCCCACTATTACCTGTGTCACGATGCCTCCGTACCCCAGGTGGGAATCAGACTATCGTTTTCCCTATGGCTCCGGGATCTCTGCCGCCGGATTCCGGGTCTTCCCCTGGGGGAATGAATGGGTGCGGAATTATTTTCCGCACTGCCCCGAGGCATTTTCCAACCGCTCCCGTGACGGATCGCTAGACTTTCCGCCGATACCATTCATGGCCGGCGTCGAAAGTCGGCCGCATCGAGCACAGGAGACCTCATGAAATTTTCCAAGACCTGCCTGGCGGCCGCGCTGACGCTGTCGCTGGCCGCCACGGTTCAAGCGGCGGACACCATCAAGATCGGCGTGTCCGGCCCGTATACCGGGGGTTCTTCCTCCATGGGCGTGAGCATGCGCGAAGGTGTGCGCATCGCCGCCAAGGAAATCAACGCCCAGGGCGGTGTGCTGGGTCGCCAGCTGGAACTGGTCGAACGCGACGACGAGGCCAAGAACGAGCGCGGCGTGCAGATCGCCCAGGAACTCATCAACCGCGAACGGGTGGTGGCATCCCTGGGTTTCATCAATACCGGGGTGGCTCTGGCAGGGACCCGTTTCTACCAACAGGCCCAGATTCCGGTCATCGTCAACGTGTCCACGGGCACGCTGGTGTCCCGGCAGTTTGAACAGCCGAAGTACCCGCACAACTACGTGTTCCGCACCTCGGCCGCAGACAATATCCAGGCGCCGATGATCGCCGCCGAAGCCGTGACCAAGCGTGGTTTCAAGAAGGTCGCCATCATGGCCGACTCGACCAACTACGGCCAGCTGGGCCGCGAGGACATGGAAAAGGCCCTGGAGAAACTGGGCGTCAAACCGGTCGCCGAGGAAAAATTCAACATCGGTGACGTCGACATGACTGCGCAGCTGCTGCGCGCCAAGGAAGCCGGCGCCGAGGCCCTGCTGACCTATGCGATCGGACCCGAACTGGCGCAGCTGGCCAATGGCATGGCGAAGCTGGGCTGGAAGGTGCCGATGATCGGCAGCTGGACTCTGGCCATGGCCAACTTCATCGATACGGCACGTGCCAACGGCGACGGCGCCCTGATGCCGCAGACCTTCATCCAGAACCCCAATACGCCCAGGCGCAAGGCCTTCATCGACGCCTACGTCAAGGCAGACAATCCGAAGAACGGCGTCATGGAATCGGCCGTGTCGGCCGCTCAGGGCTATGACTCGGTCCTGCTGCTGGCGGCCGCCATCCAGCAGGCTGGCAGCACCAAGGGACCGGATATCCGCGCCGCTCTGGAAAACCTGCAGAAGCCGGTCGAGGGCGTGATCATGACCTACAAACAGCCGTATTCGGCGGCTGACCACGAAACCATCGATTCTCCCGACATGGTGTACATGGGCGAGGTGTCCAAGGGCCGTGTGATCTTCGCACACGCGGAAGACGAGAAGCGCAGCATCGCCAATTCCGGCCAGGCCGCGCAGTAACTCTGCCCGATCCGTGCCTCTTCCTCCTGGCCTGTCGGCCTGGGGGAGGCATGTCACGCAGCGCCGTCCGGTGCGGTTCCGCCTGCCGGACGGCGCGTTTCGTTGGAATGTGTCATGACGATTTTTCTGCAGCTTGCCTATAGCGGCATTGCGCTGGGCATGATCTATGCGGTCATTGCCTTTGGTTATCAACTGACGTATGCCACCTCGGAGACCCTGAACTTTGGTCAGGGCGATGCCCTCATGCTGGGTGGGCTGGTGGGGTTGACGCTGGTCGGTTTCGGGATCAGCTACTGGCTGATGATTCCCCTGGTCTGCATCTTCGGCATGCTGCAGGGGGCCGTGGTCGAACGTGTGGCTGTGCGCCCGGCGATCGAGGCCCGATCCGAGTTCGGCTGGATCATGGCCACCATCGCCCTGGGCATCATCTTTCGCAATGTCGCGGAAAATGTCTGGGGGCGGGATGCCTTGCGTTTTCCGTCGCCTGTCTCGGAGACGCCGTTCACGGTCTTCGGCGCCCATATCCTGCCGATGGAATTGCTGGTGGTCGCAGGCGCGTTGCTGATCATGGGCGCCATCGAACTGTTCAACCGCAGGTCGATCTACGGCAAGGCCGTAGTGGCCACCTCGGGCGACCGGGATGCCGCCGGCCTCATGGGCATCAACACCAAGCTGGTCATTACGTTTTCCTATGCGCTGTCGTCGCTGACGGCGGCCTTCGCTGGCGTGCTGGTGGCGCCATTGACGCTGACGGGCGCCTCGATGGGCGCCGTCCTGGGCCTGAAGGCCTTTGCAGTCGCCATTGTGGGCGGACTCAACAGCGGCCTGGGCGCCATCGTAGGCGGCCTGCTCCTGGGTGTGATCGAAACCATGACCGGCTTCTACCTGTCTACGGGCTACAAAGACGTGCCCGGCCTGATCCTGCTGCTGCTCGTGTTGACGTTGCGCCCGGCCGGTCTGTTCGGCAAAACCGCGATCAAGAAGGTCTGATCCATGAACAAGAAGTCATTGCTCTCGTTTGTGGCGCTGGCAGCCATCCTGGCCGCCGTGCCGCTGGTGGTGCAGAACCCGTATTACCTGCATCTGATCGAAACAATCCTGATCTATGCAGTGTTGCTGCTGGGGCTGGACATTGTGGTCGGCTACACAGGCCAGGTATCTCTGGGCCACGCCGGGCTGTTCGGCATCGGGGCCTATACCGTCGGGGTGTTGATCCTGCAGCTGAACATGCCCTTCTGGGTGACGATTCCGGCGGCCATCGCGGTCACCGCCGTCTTCGGCGTGATCCTGGCACTGCCTTCCTTGCGGGTGACCGGGCCTTATCTGGCGATGGTCACACTGGCTTTCGGCACGATCATCCAGATCCTGATCAATGAAATGGGCTTCCTGACGGCGGGGCCTTTGGGCATCAGCCTGGACAAGCCCATGATCGGCGACCACATGCTCAGTGGCCCGGAGTTCTTCTGGCTGGTGCTGGGCCTGCTGTCCCTGTCGGTGCTGTTCACCGAACGGGTGGCGCGTTCGCATTACGGCCGTGCCTTCGAGGCGCTGCGCGACAGCCCGATCGCCTGCGATTGCATGGGGGTGTCCGTCTATCGCTACAAGGTCGTCGCCTTCGTCATCAGCGCCGGTCTGGCGGGGCTGTCAGGGGCGCTGCATGCGTATTCCGAACAGTACATCTCGCCCAACACCTACACCTTTGAACTGATGGTGCTGTTCCTGCTGGCCATCATCATGGGCGGGCGCAAGACGCGTTCCGGGGCCCTGCTGGGGGCAGCCATCATCGTCCTGTTGCCCAAGATGCTGGATGACGTGTCCACGTTCCGTCCGCTGGCCATCGGCCTGGCGGTGCTGGTGTGCGTCGGCGCGACGGTCGCCGTGCGGCGTGGCCGGGCCACCTGGAAACGCATGGCAGCCCCCGTCGTCGGCTCGCTGGCTCTGGCGGCGGGGTCGCTGGTGCTGGAGCAGATGACCGATTGGCGACTGACCATCTTCGGCCTGATGATCCTGTTCGTCGTGTATTACCTGCCGGATGGCATCGTCGGCTTCGTCGCGCAGTTCTGGACCCGGCGCCGACAGGATGCCGAGGCGCCGGCAACCGTGACGCCGGATCTGGCCCAGGTGGGCCGCGATCCGGACGCCTCGCATGGGGTGCTGCTCTCGGTCAATCGGGCCATCATGCAGTTCGGCGGGCTCAAGGCACTCAATGAAGTCGACCTGGAGGTCCGGCGCGGCACGATCCACGGCCTGATCGGGCCCAATGGCTCGGGCAAGAGCACCATGATGAACGTGCTGACCGGCATCTACGTGCCGACGTCGGGTTCCGTGGTCTTCGCCGGCAAGGATCTGGCGGGCCTGTCCTCGTCGGAGATTGCCGCACGAGGTGTGGCGCGGACCTTCCAGAACGTGCAGCTGTTCGGCGAAATGACGGCGCTGGAAAATGTTCTCGTCGGCCTGCACCACACTTTCAAGAGCGGCCTGAGCAGCATCGCTTTGCGTCTGCCGCTGTGGCGCCGGGAAGAACAGGCGGCTCGGACTCGCGCCTATGCGCTGCTGGACTTCGTCGGCCTGGCGTCGTTGGCCAACGAGGAAGCCCGCAATCTGCCCTATGGCAAGCAGCGTCTGCTGGAAATCGCACGGGCGTTGGCCCTGGACCCGCACCTGTTGCTGCTCGACGAGCCTGCAGCCGGGCTGACGGCGCCCGACATCGAGGAACTGTTGACCATCATGCGCAAGATCAAGGATCGCGGCTTGACCGTGATTCTGATCGAGCACCATATGGACGTGGTGATGGGCGTCTGCGACGCCGTGTCGGTACTGGATTTTGGCCAGAAAATTGCCGAAGGCCTGCCGCTGGACGTGCAGGCGGATCCGCGAGTGATCGAGGCCTATCTGGGCGGTGAACAGGCAGGAGCCCAAGCATGCTGAAAATCGAAAATCTGGAAGCCGGTTACGGCAAGGTCAAGGTCCTGCACGGCATCAGCCTGGAAGTCCCGGCTGGCAAGGTCGTGACCCTGATCGGCTCGAACGGGGCCGGGAAGACCACCACCATGAAGGCGATTTCGGGGATGCTGCGGCCATCGGCGGGCGTCATTACGCTGGGCGATCGGCAGATCCAGGGCCTGGAATCCCATCGGATTGCTCGCCTGGGCCTGGCTCACTCCCCCGAAGGGCGGCGGGTCTTCCCGACGCTCAGTGTCACGGACAATCTGCTGCTGGGGGCCTTTCCGCGCCTGACCGGCAGCCGCGCCAAAGGCGATGTGGATCATGACCTGGCCCGCGCGCTGGAATTGTTCCCGCGTCTGCAGGAACGCCGCGCCCAGCTGGCAGGCACCCTGTCGGGCGGAGAACAGCAAATGCTGGCGATGGCCCGGGCGGTCATGCTGAACCCCGAGGTCATTTTGCTCGACGAGCCTTCCATGGGGCTGGCTCCGATTCTGGTGGACGAGGTCTTTCGCATCATCTCTCGCCTGAAGGGCGAGGGCGTCACCATGCTGCTGGTCGAGCAGTTCGCGGCGGCGGCCCTGGCGGTGGCGGATTATGGGTACGTGCTGGAAAACGGCCGCATTGCGCTCGAGGGCCCGGCTGCCCAGTTACGCAGCGACCCGGCCGTGGCGGCGGCGTACCTGGGGGGGCATTGACTCGGAGGCCTCCAGGGAAGCGCCAACGGGGCCTTAGACCCCGTACTGCTTCAGGCCGTCCAGGTCCAGCACCTGGACGGCGCCGTATTCGACCTTCAGCAGGTGGGCGGCCTCCAGGGCGCGCAGCGCCTGGTTGGTGCGCTGGCGGGAGATCCGCGCCAGGTAGCCGATTTCTTCCTGGGTGATTTCCAGGCGCATCGAATTGCTGGGATACAGCAGCGGATTGAACAGTTCCGCCAGGCACCGGGCGACGCGGGCATCCGGGGCCAGCAGGCGGTCGTGCTCGGCCTTGCCGATGAACTGCGCCACGCGTTCGTTCAACTGATGCAGCAGGAACCGGTTGAAGGGGATGCTGTTGTCAATCAGCCATTCGAACGTGTCGCCGCGCAGGCGTGCGATGACGCTGCGGCGCAGCGCGATGATGTCGTATTTTCGGGCCTCGCGCTTCAGCAGGGAGCCTTCGCCGATCCAGCCGCCGGCGGGCACGCCCGTCAGCGAGGCCAGCTTGCCGTCGGCGTTGCCCACCGAGACCTTGATCAGGCCATCGATCACCCCGATCCAGGCGCCGGCCACTACGCCCTTGTGTTCGATGATGGTACCGGCTTCGACCTGCGCCAGCGCGGTGTCCCGGACGACACGTGCTTGCTGGGCATCGTCCAGCAAATCGAACCAGGCGGCATGCGCCTGCAAAGATCGTGTCAGATTCATGGGGAATTACCCTAGATCGTATGCGAATGTCATATGTGCGACAGTCGGACGTGGATGCGCCCTGTACCTTAGAGAGCATGACGTCCCGGATAAGGGACGCACCGCCGGGTCGTCTGCGATGGCAGGCGCCCAGGCCAAGGAGACATCATGGTACAGGAATCCGCTGTGGCGGTGACGTTCCCCGCCTTGTTGATGCATCATGCGCAGGTGCGCGGCCAGCGGCCCGCCATCCGGGAAAAGGATCTGGGCATCTGGCAGACCCTCAGCTGGCAACAGGTGGCCGGCGAAGTCCGCCGCATTGCCGCCGGGCTGGCCGACCTGGGCGTGGCCGTTGGCGAGCACGTGGCCGTCGTCGGCGAGAACCGCCCCCGCTTGTACATGGCGATGATGGCCGCCCAGTGCCTGGGGGCCATCCCCGTGCCGCTCTATCAGGATGCCGTGGCCGAGGAAATGGCCTTTGTTCTGCAGGATGCCCGGATCGGCGTCGTGGTCGTCGAAGACCAGGAACAGCTCGACAAGATGCTGGAAATCTCCGACCGCTGCCCGGCGTTGCGGGCGCTGGTCTACGACGACCCGCGCGGCCTGCGCCATTACAGCGATCCCCGGCTGCTGTCCTGGGGCGCCCTGCTGGAAAGCGGCGATGCGCGCATCGGCCGGCAGCCCGACGAAATCGATGCGCGCATGGCGGCTGTCGCGCCCGCCGACACCGCCGCCATGTTCTACACCTCGGGCACCACGGGCAAACCCAAGGGCGTGGTGCTCAGCCATCAGGCGCTGATCGACCGGGCGCGGGTGATCGAACGATTCGAGGGCCTGACCGACCACGAAGACGTGCTGGCCTATCTGCCGCCCGCCTGGATCGGCCAGAACATGTTCTCTTACACGCAGTTCCTGACCACTGGCTTCACGGTGAACCACCCCGAATCGCCCGATACCGTGTCCATCGACATGCGCGACATCGGTCCCACCTACTATTTCGCTCCGCCACGGGTGCTGGAAGGCCTGCTCACCCACGTCATGATCCGTATGGAAGACGCCGGCCGCCTGAAGCGCTGGCTGTTTCACCGGGCCATGGGGCTGGCGCGGCGGGTCGGCACGCATGTGCTGGACGGCAACGGGGCCGTGGGGGTCTGGGACCGCTTCAAATATGCGCTGGGGGATCTGCTGATCTACGGGCCGTTGCGCAATACCCTGGGCATGAGCCGGGTCCGGGTGGCCTATACGGCCGGCGAAGCCATCGGGCCGGACCTGTTCGTGTTCTATCGATCCATCGGCATCAATCTGAAGCAGCTGTACGGGTCTACCGAGACTTCGGTCTTCGTCTGCGTGCAGGCCAACGGCCAGGTGCGCGACGATACTGTCGGCCCGCCGTGCGAAGGCGTGGACATCCGCGTGGCCGACAGCGGCGAGATCCAGGTGCGCAGCCCGGGGCTGTTCACCGGCTACTACCAGAACCCCCAGGCGACAGCCGAATCCTACACGCCCGATGGCTGGTACCACACGGGGGATGCGGGGTACCTGGATGCAGACGGCCAGCTCAAGATCATCGACCGCGCCAAGGACGTCGGCCACCTGTCCGATGGCAGCCTGTTCGCGCCCAAATACATCGAAAACAAGCTGAAGTTCTTCCCCTTCATCAAGGAAGCCGTGGCCTTCGGTGCCAACCGCCCGGAAGTCTGCGCCTTCGTGAACATCGACCTGGAAGCCGTGGGCAACTGGGCCGAACGCCGGGGGCTGCCCTATGCCGGATACACCGACCTGGCGTCCAAGGACGAGGTCTATGACCTGATCCGCGACTGCGTCGAGCAGACCAATCGCGACCTGGCCCAGGACCCGAAACTGTCGGCCTCGCAGGTCGCCCGGTTCCTGATCCTGCACAAGGAACTGGATCCCGATGATGACGAACTCACCCGCACCCGGAAAGTCCGCCGCGCCTTTATCGCGCAGAAATATGCCGTGCTGGTCGAGGCCCTGTTCGAAGGCCGCGACCGGCAGTACATCGAGACCGAGGTCAAGTTCGAAGACGGTCGCAGCGGCCGGATCGCCGCCGACCTGCGCATCGAACCGGCTGCAGTCACCCGGCCCGCAGCCCTGAAAAAGGTAGCCTGAATGATTGATCAGACCGCCCAGACGGCCGAAGACTTCACCCCCGGGGCGGACCGCGCCAGCCGCATCGGGCCGGCCATCCTGGACCTGCAGAACATTTCCCTGTCGTTTGGCGGGGTCAAGGCCCTGACCGACATTTCCTTTGACGTGCGCGAGCACGAGATCCGCGCCATCATCGGCCCCAACGGCGCGGGGAAAAGCTCCATGCTGAACGTCATCAATGGCGTCTACACCCCTCAGGAAGGTCGCATCCTGCTGCAGGATCAGCAGTTTTCCCGCATGAATCCGCGCCGCGCCGCAGAGATGGGCATTGCCCGCACCTTCCAGAACCTGGCCCTGTTCAAGGGCATGAGCGTGCTGGACAACATCATGACCGGCCGCAACCTGCGCATGAAAAGCGGGGTGCTGGCTCAGGCCCTGCGCCTGGGCTCGGCCGAACGCGAAGAACTCGCCCACCGCGCCGTGGTGGAGAACATCATCGACTTCCTGGAAATCCAGGCCTGGCGCAAGACACCGGTCGGGCGCCTGCCCTACGGGCTGCAGAAACGTGTCGACCTGGGCCGCGCCCTGGCCATGGAACCGCGCATCCTGCTGCTGGACGAGCCCATGGCCGGCATGAACATGGAAGAAAAGCAGGACATGAGCCGCTACATCCTGGACGTGAACGATGAATTCGGCACGACCATCGTCCTGATCGAGCACGACATGGGGGTGGTGATGGACATCTCCGACCGGGTGGTGGTGCTGGACTACGGCCGCAAGATCGGCGACGGCACGCCGGACGCGGTGCGCAGCAACCCGGAAGTCATCAGCGCCTATCTGGGCACCACACACTAGGGAAACAGCATGGGATTCTTTCTGGAAACCGTGATTGGCGGCCTGATGAGCGGCATGCTGTATGCCTTGGTGGCGCTGGGCTTCGTGCTGATCTTCAAGGCTTCGGGGGTGTTCAACTTCGCCCAGGGCGCCATGGTGCTGATCGCCGCCCTGGCCATGGCTCGGCTGTCGGGCTGGATCGACGGCTGGCTGGGCGGGCATTCGCTGTGGCTGTCCAATCTGCTGGCCTTCGCACTCAGTGCCGCGTTCATGTGGCTGATCGCCGTGCTGGTGGAACGCTGGGTGCTGCGCCACCTGGTCAACCAGGAAGCCACCACGCTTTTGATGGCCACGATCGGGATCAGCTATTTCCTGGACGGCATCGGCCAGATCCTGTTCGGCAGTTCGGTGTATTCCATCGACGTGGGCATGCCCAAGGACCCGATCTTCATTCTCGATACCTTGTTCGAGGGGGGAGTCCTGGTCAGCCTGGAAGACCTGACCGCCGCCGCCGTGGCTGCCGTGCTGGTCGCCGTGCTGGCGTTCTTCTTCCAGTACACCACCGTGGGGCGGGCGCTGCGCGCAGTGGCCGACGATCACCAGGCGGCGCAGTCGGTGGGCATCCCCCTGAATCGCATCTGGGTCGTGGTCTGGACGGTCGCGGGCCTGGTGGCTTTGGTGACGGGCATCGTCTGGGGCTCGAAGTTCGGTGTTCAGTTCACGCTGTCCACTGCCGCTTTGCGGGCGCTGCCAGTGGTCATCCTGGGCGGGCTGACTTCGGTGCCGGGGGCCATCGTCGGCGGGCTGGTCATCGGCGTGGGCGAAAAGCTGTCCGAGGTCTATCTGGGGCCCTTCGTGGGCGGCGGTATCGAGATCTGGTTTGCCTACGTGCTGGCCCTGGTGTTCCTGCTGTTTCGGCCGCAGGGGCTGTTCGGCGAAAAAATCATTGACCGCGTCTGACCGGTTCAGACGTCACGGGGGAGTCCGCATCCATGTTCTATCGTGAAAACGGCCAGTTCAAGAGCACCTATCGGGCGGATCAGCAGATCTTCCCGATCCGCCAGGACCGCTGGTTCATGGGCATCCTGCTGGTCGCAGCCTTCGTCGGCGTGCCAGCCGTAGCGTCGGAATACTGGCTGCAGGCCATCCTGATTCCCTTCCTGATCCTGTCGCTGGCGGCCATCGGCCTGAATGTGCTGGTGGGTTACTGCGGGCAGATCTCCATCGGTTCGGGGGCCTTCATGGCGGTGGGCGCCTATGCGGCCTGGAATTTCGGCGTGCGCCTGGACCTGCCCCTGGTTGTGCAGATCCTGCTGGGCGGCGTCTTCGCCACCCTGGCGGGCGTGGTGTTCGGCGTGCCCAGCCTGCGCATTCGAGGCCTGTATCTGGCCGTGACCACGCTGGCGGCCCAGTTCTTCATGGACTGGGCCTTCCTGCGCATCCCGTACTTCACCAACTATTCCACCTCGGGCAACGTTTCTGTGCCGGCCCTGGATTTCTTCGGCTTGCCGGTGGTCACGCCCATCCAGAAATACCTGTTCGTGCTGTGTTTCGTCGTGGTGATCGGCCTGCTGACAAAAAACCTGGTGCGTGGCGCGATCGGCCGGCAGTGGATGGCCATCCGCGACATGGACGTGGCCGCCGCCGTGATCGGCATCCGTCCGGTCTACGCGAAACTCACCGCCTTTGCGGTCAGCTCGTTCATCATCGGCGTGGCGGGCGCCCTGTGGGCCTACGTCCACCTGGGATCCTGGGAACCCCTGGCCTTCGACCTGAACCGTTCGCTGCAGTTGCTGTTCATCATCATCATCGGCGGCCTGGGTTCGGTCATCGGCAGCTTCTTCGGGGCGGCCTTCATGGTGCTGGTGCCCGTGCTGCTGACCAACGTGCCGCATGCCCTGGGGCTGTCCCTGCCGGTGGACGTCGCTGCGCATATCGAACACATGGTGTTTGGTTTCCTGATCGTGTTCTTTCTGATCGTGGAGCCGCACGGCCTGGCCAGGCTGTGGAGCATTGCCAAGGAGAAGCTGAGGATCTGGCCGTTTCCCCACTAGGGCCGGCCGTTCGGCGCAGGCCTGGGTCTGTGCCAAAGGTGGGTTCCAGTGGTGTCATCCCGGGATGCATCCGGTCGGGTGCATCCCATAAAAAAGGTGCCGTCAGCACCAGGAGGAGCTACAGATGAAGCATGCATTGACCAAGACCACGGCGGTCGTCGTGATGGCTGCAGCCGGGCTGGTGGGCGTAGCCAGCACCGCCCAGGCTGCCGAGGAAAATTTCATTCCCCTGCTGGTGTATCGCACGGGGTCGTTCGCGCCGCTGGGGATTCCCTGGGCCAACGGCAAGCTCGATTATCTGAAGCTGGTCAACGAACGCGACGGCGGGGTCAATGGCGTCAAGATCGTCTACGAGGAATGCGAGACGGCCTACTCCACGGACAAGGGCGTGGAATGCTACGAGCGCCTGAAGGACAAGTTCGGCGGCGCCACCGGATACGACACGCAGTCCACGGGCATCACCTTTGCGGTCACCGACAAGGCCATGGTGGACGGCCGGTCTGTCGTGACGGTGGGCTACGGCCTGTCGCAATCGGCGGATGGCCGGGTGTTCAAATGGAACTTCCCGCTGCTGGGCAATTACTGGACTGCCTATGACACCATGATCCAGGATATCGCGAAGAACCTGGGCGGCGAGGACAAACTCAAGGGCAAGAAGATCGCCCTGATCTATCACGATTCGCCCTTCGGCAAGGAGCCCATTCCGCTGCTCGAGGAACGCGCCAAGGCCAACGGCTTCGAATTGCAGGTGTATCCGGTGGCTGCCCCTGGGGTGGAACAGAAATCGACCTGGCTGCAGATCCGCAAGAACCGTCCCGATTTCGTCCTGCTGCAAAGCGCCGGCATCATGACGCCGACCGCCATCCGCGAGGCCCAGGCTGTGGGCTATCCGCGCGACAAGATGTACGGCATCTGGTGGGCCAGTTCGGAAACCGACGTGGCCGACCTGGGCGATACGGCCAAGGGCTATCACGGCATCACGATCCAGAACAGCGCCGAACACGGCCGGGTGCACGACGACGTCAAGAAATACGTCTACGACAAGGGCCAGGGCGCCGATACGGACGGCAAGACCTTCGGGTCCATCGCCTATACGCGCGGCATGATGATTTCCATGCTGCAGGTCGAGGCCATCCGCACGGCCCAGGAAAAATTCGGCAAGGGCAAGGCCATGACGCCGGAACAGGTGCGCTGGGGGTATGAAAACCTGAACCTCGATCAGACCCGCCTGGAAGAGCTGGGCTTTGCGAAACTGATGCGGCCGGTCAAGACCACGTGCCAGAACCATATGGGCACGGACTGGGCGCGGATCATCCAGTGGGACGGCAAGAAGTTCAATGTGGTGTCCGATTGGTATCAGTCCAACCCGAAATACATCACGCCGCTGGTGCAGGCTCTGGGCGAGAAATACGCCACGGAAAAGAAACTGCCCGTGCGTGATTGCGCAGCCGAGTAAGCAGTGCCGGGGCCGGGCCCATGCCTGGCCCCCAGGAGAAGATTCATGGAAAGCGCACAGGCCCCAGAACCTGCCGTCCTGTTGAACGTCAATGGCATCGAGGTCATCTACAACCACGTGATCCTGGTGCTCAAAGGTGTGTCGCTCAGCGTGCACGAAGGCCGCATCGTTGCCCTGTTGGGGGCCAATGGCGCGGGCAAGACCACGACGCTGCGGGCCGTTTCGAATCTGTTGCGCGGTGAACGCGGCGAGGTCACCAAGGGCAGCATCGATTATCGCGGCGAGCGCATCGAATCGCTGTCGCCCGCCGACCTCGTGCAGCGCGGCGTGATCCAGGTCATGGAAGGCCGCCATTGCTTTGCCCACCTGAGCATCGAGGAAAATCTGCTGACCGGCGCCTATACCCGGAACCTGGGGCGAGCTGATCTGGCGGCGGCGCTGGAACGCGTCTACCAGTATTTCCCACGCTTGAAACAGCGCCGCAAGAGCCAGGCGGGCTATACCTCGGGCGGAGAACAGCAGATGGCCGCTATCGGCCGGGCGCTGATGGCCGATCCGCGCATGATCCTGCTGGATGAGCCGTCCATGGGCCTGGCTCCGCAGATCGTCGAGGAAATCTTCGAGATCGTGCGCGGCCTGAACCAAGGCGAAGGCGTCAGTTTCCTGCTGGCCGAACAGAACACCAACGTGGCCCTGCGTTACGCCGACTACGGTTACATCCTGGAAAACGGCCGCGTCATGATGGATGGATCGGCGCAGTCTCTGGCCGAGAACGAGGACGTCAAGGAATTCTATCTGGGGGTTTCGGGATCTGGCCGGACCAGCTTCCGGGACACCAAGTTCTACCGCCGGCGCAAGCGCTGGCTGGCCTGATTCACGGGAGAAGGCATGCAGGCATATTACGATGCGCGTGAGACGGCGTCTGCCGAGCAGCGGGAACAGGCGCTGTTCGCGCGCCTGCCTGCTGTGGTGGCGGCCGCACAGGCCAGGGCGCCGGCCATTGCCCAGCAGCTGCAAGGGGTCGATCCCGCCGGTTTGTCGTCGCGCCGTGCGCTGTCCCAGGTGCCGGTGATGCGTAAAAGCGAGTTGCTGCAGATCCAGCACGCGGCCCGCATCGCCCAGCCGGCCACGCAGGGTGATGCGGAACGGGTGCGGGTGTTCGGCGGGGTCGCTACCATCGGCTGGGGCGCGGCGCGGCGCGTGTTCGCGTCGCCCGGCCCCATTTATGAACCGGAAAGCGCCCGCCCCGATTACTGGGGCTTTGCACGCGCCTTGCATGCGGCCGGGGTTCGCTCGGGCATGTTGGTGCACAACTGCTTTTCCTATCATTTCACGCCGGCTGGCTCCATGATGGAAACGGCCGCTCATGCGCTGGGCTGCACGGTGTTTCCCGGCGGAGTAGGGCAGACCGAACAGCAAGTGCGGGCCATGGCCGATCTGGCCCCGCAGGCGTATACCGGCACGCCCAGTTTCCTGCGCATCATCCTGGAAAAGGCCGATGAAATGGGGGTGGCGCTGCCGTCCCTGCGCCGCGCCCTGTTTTCAGGCGAGGCCTATCCGCCATCGCTGCAGGCCTGGTTCCAGGCCCGGGGCATCCATGGCTTCCAGGCTTACGGCAGCGCCGACCTGGGCATGGTCGCGTTCGAGACCGAAGCCCGCGATGGTTTGGTCCTGAACGAAGACCTGATCGTCGAGATCGTGCGGCCCGGCACCAGCCAGCCCGTGCCGGACGGCGAGGTCGGCGAGGTCGTGGTGACGACCTTCAATCCGGATTACCCGCTGTTGCGCTTCGGTACCGGCGACCTGTCTGCCCTGATGGCGGGGGCATCCCCGTGCGGCCGCACCAATGGCCGCATCCGGGGCTGGATGGGGCGCGCCGACCAGACCACGAAAGTGCGCGGCATGTTCGTGCATCCCGAGCAGATCGCCCGGGTGCTGGACCGCCATCCGCAGATCGGTCGTGCCCGGCTGGTCGTGTCCGGCGAAATGGGGCACGACATCATGACGCTGAAGGTCGAAGCGGCCGACGGCCTGGACGTTGCCGGCGTGACCGACACCGTGCGGGACCAGACCAAACTCCGGGCCGTCGTGGACGTGGTGCCGGTCGGCAGCCTGCCCAATGACGGCAAGGTCATCGAGGACATCCGCCGCTACGACTGAATTCAGGTTCTTTTGCGGTAGACCAGGCTGATGCGGGCGAACGCGGCCTGCAGTTCCGGGCTGCCTGCCTGGAAGAACAGCGGCCGGCCCTTTTGCACGAAGCACACCAGTTTCTTCGAGGCGAACAGCGGAATGAACTTCGTGGACTGGATGTCGTCCCAGGATACTTCGCGGCGCGAAATCCACGATTGACGGATGCCCCAGTCGGAAATTTCCGTCACCGAGGTCCACATGTGCCAGCTCATCCACAGCAGGGCGGCAAAGCACACCACCAGACTGGCGATGACGGGCAGCGGCAGGGCGGTATCCGGGGACAGCTGCAGCACGATGAACAGGCGCACGGCGATCACCGCCATGATGAGCCAGGCGATCGCGCCGATCCAGCGCGGCCAGGCGCGCCCGCGCAGCGGCAGGGGGCCGATCTGGGCCAGGAGTTCAGCATGTTCTTCGGGGGTCGGGCGGCCAAAGGGCGACATCATGGGGATCAGGCCTTCTTCAGGGCCAGCGCCCGGCCGGCCCGGCTGGCGGTGGGGCGGCCGATCTGCTCGGAAATCCATTGGCCGATATCCACGACGGCATCCAGGTCCACGCCGGTGTCCATGCCCTGGCCTTGCATCAGGTAGAGCACGTCCTCGGTGGCCACATTGCCGGTGGCGCCCTTGGCATAGGGACAGCCGCCCAGGCCGGCCACGGAACTGTGGAAGATGCGCACCCCGCAATCCAGGGCCGACAGGATATTGGCCAGGGCCTGGCCGTAGGTGTCGTGGAAATGCCCGGCCACCCGCGTGCCCAGGTCGGTGATCTGGCCCACGGCCCGCAGGACGCGGGCGACCTGGGCTGCCGTGCCGACGCCGATGGTGTCGGCTACGTCGATTTCGTCGCAGCCCAGCCGTAGAAAACGTTCGGCCACGTCGACGACGGCGGAGATCGGGGTCTCGCCCTGATAAGGGCATCCCAGGGAACAGCTGATGCTGCCCCGCAGCCGCAGCCCGGCTTCTTTGGCCGCCGCCGCCACAGGTTCGAACCGAGCGATCGATTCGGCGATGGAACAGTTGATGTTGCGCTGGGAAAAGGCTTCGCTGGCCGCCCCGAAGATTACCACTTCGTCCATATGGGCGGCCAGGGCGCCCTCCAGGCCGCGCATGTTGGGCGTCAGGGCCGAGTAGATCGTGCCTGGGCGCCGGTCGATCCCGGCCATCACCTGCGCGCCGTCGGCCATTTGCGGCACCCATTTGGGCGAGACAAAGGACACGGCCTCGACGTTGGGGAAGCCGGCGGCGGCCAGCCGATTGACCAGTTCGATCTTCACGGAGGAATCGACGAATTGCTTTTCATTCTGCAGGCCGTCGCGGGGGCCGACTTCAACGATCTTGACGTGTTCGCTCATGGGGATCCTTGACGATGCATGGAGGCCGGGCTGGTGCGTCCAGAGTCGGCCTGTGGAGTCATCCCCCGATCATAGCGCGGCGCTCTGGGGGATGGCGCGCTGCGCCGGGGGTGACGGCGTGCCTTCAGGCGGCTGGATTGTCCGGCAGCCTCCGGTAGCGGCCGTCGGGCTGGCGTTCCAGCGCGCCGTTGATTTCCATCAGGGTCAGTTCGCTCATCAGCCGGTCGATGGGCCAGCCGGTGCGCGCCTGCAGGGCGTCGAGATCGGTGGGTTCGTAGCCCAGGGCGCTCAGCAGAGGGGCGGCATCCGGTGGCTGGACATCCGGGACCGCGCTGTCCGCTGCAGGGGCGGGGCTCTGCGGATGCGCCTGTTCCCGCGCAATCGCCTGGGCCTGCCGTGTGCGCACGCCGTCACGTGCCGTCGTGCCCGGCAGCACGCCCTGGCGCAGTTCTTCGATGATGTCCTGCCCCGATTCGACCAGTTTGGCCCCCTGGCGGATCAGCGCATGGCAGCCGCGCGACAAGGGCGAGTGGATGGAACCGGGGATGGCGAAGACTTCGCGGCCCAGTTCGCCGGCCAGCCGCGCGGTGATCAGCGAGCCGCTGCGGGCGGCGGCCTCGACCACCAGCACCCCCTGGCTGAGCGCTGCCACGATGCGGTTGCGCTGCGGGAAATGAAACGGCAGGCCCTGGGCGCCCAGCGGAAATTCGGACAGCATCAGGCCGTGTGCCGCGATGTGGTGGGCCAGGGTGCGGTGGGCGGGCGGGTAGACCCGGTCGATGCCCGTGCCCAGCACGGCCACGGTGCCGCCGCCCTGCGGCCCCGCGTCCAGGGCGCCCTCGTGGGCGGCGCCGTCGATGCCGCTGGCCAGCCCGCTGACCACGCACCAACCCTGCTGGGCCAGGTGGCGCGCGAAATCGTGCGCGTTGCGGGTGCCTTCCGGCGTGGCGCTGCGGGCGCCGACGATGGCCAGCATGGGCCGGTTCAGGATGTCCAGCTGCCCATGTGCGTACAGGATGGGCGGTGGATCGTTCAGTTCGAACAGCGCCCGGGGGTACAGGGGGTCGGCCAGCGTCAGCAGGTGATGATCGGGCTCTGCCAGCCAGCCCAGGCTGGCGTCGATTGCCTTTTGCAGCGGTTCGTCGGGGGCCTGGCGCAGGCGCGCTGCCAGGCCCGGGTCCAGATAGCGGGCCAGACTGCCGGTGGACGCTGCGCAGATGTCTTGGGGCATGCCGAAAGTCGACAGCAGCAGCCGGATGCGCGCGGCCCCCAGTTCGGGTTCCAGGCTCAGGCGGATCCAGGCCCGCAGTTCGTCTTCGGCAATGGTCGATGGCATGGCGTCAGTGTGCCATGGATCTGCGGGGCCGGGCGCCGCCGCCGTGTCGTTCCTATCTCGGCCAATAGGAAAACATGTTTTATCATAGAACTTTAGGCATCACTGAATCAGGCAATCATCATGGCTTTGCTTCCCATCCTCAAATATCCGGACCCTCGGCTGCACAAGGTCGCTGCACCGGTGCAGCAGGTGGACGACCGCATTCGCCAATTGGTCCGCGACATGGCTGAAACCATGTATGCTGCGCCGGGCGTGGGCCTGGCGGCCACGCAGGTCGACGTTCACGAACGGGTGGTCGTCATCGACGTATCCGAAAACGGCGACGAACTGCATGTGCTGATCAACCCCGAAATCACCTGGAAAAGCGACGAACTGCAGGTCTACGAAGAAGGCTGCCTGTCGGTGCCCGGGATCTACGACGAGGTCGAACGTTCGGCCCGCATCCACGTGCGCGCGCTCAACGAACAGGGCGAATCCTACGAATTCGACGCCGAAGGCCTGCTGGCCGTCTGCGTGCAGCACGAACTGGATCATCTGCTGGGCAAGGTCTTCGTCGAATATCTGTCCGTGCTGAAACAAAACCGCATCCGCACACGCTTGCGCAAGCAGCAGCGCGAATCCCAGCGCGAAGCTGCCGGGGTCTGAAGGCGTGCGGGTCGCTTTTGCAGGAACTCCTGAATTTGCCCGTCAGGCCCTGGCTGCCATCCTGGGCGCAGGCCATCAGGTCGTGGGCGTGCTGACTCAGCCGGATCGCCCATCGGGGCGCGGCATGAAATTGCAGCCCAGTCCCGTCAAACAGGCGGCGCTGGATGCTGGCGTCGCCGTGCTGCAGCCGCGCAGCCTGCGTCTGGACGGCAAGTATCCGGACGAGGCCCGGTCGGCGCGGGCGGCCCTGCAGGCCTGGGCACCGGACGTCATGGTGGTGGCGGCCTACGGCCTGATCCTGCCACAGTGGGTGCTGGATCTCCCTCCTCATGGTTGCCTGAACATCCATGCCAGCCTGCTGCCGCGCTGGCGGGGGGCTGCACCCATCCAGCGGGCCATCCAGGCGGGTGATGCCGCCACCGGCATCACCATCATGCAGATGGACGCGGGCCTGGATACCGGCGCCATGCTGCTGCGCGCGGAACGGCCCATCGGACCGGAAGACACCGGGGCCAGCCTGCACGATGCGCTGGCGGATGACGGCGCTCTGGCGATTGTCCGGGTGCTGGGCGAGCTGGATGCGGGACATGCGCCGACACCAGTGCCGCAGCCTGCGGATGGCGTCACCTATGCCGACAAGCTGCAGAAATCCGAATCTGCGCTGGATTTTTCCTTGCCGGCTATCGTGCTTGCCCGGCGCATCCGCGCCTTTGATCCCTTTCCGGGAACCACGATGGTCCTGCCGGGAATCGAGCAGCCGGTGAAGGTCTGGGCAGCCCGTGCCTTGGATCATGGACAGGGCGGGGAATCGTCCGAGCCGGGTACCGTTGTGCAGATGGGCCGTGATGGCATCGATGTGGCGACGGCCCAGGGCCTGCTGCGGATCACCGCGCTGCAAAAGCCCGGTAGCCGGCGCCAGCCCGTGGATGTTTTCCTGCAGTCGTATCGGGCACCGTAGGGCGGGTGTCAGCCGCCCGATGACTTTTTGCGCGACGTATCGATACCCAGCTGTTTGAGCTTGCGGTACAGGTGAGTGCGTTCCAGGCCGGTGCGCTCGGAAACCCGCGTCATGCTGTGATTTTCGTGCAGCAGATGGTATTCGAAATAAATGCGTTCGAATTCATCACGTGCCTCGCGCAGCGGCTGGTTCAGGGAAATCGCGCCCAGGTGGGAATCATCGGCTGCGGGGGCGGCAGGCGTGGCGGCGGGCGTCGCCCCGGTGCTGCTGATGGCGGGCGGCTGGGTGAAGACCGGATCGGGCATGACGGGCCGTTCGGTGCGGCTGCGCATGGATGCCGGGATGACCGGACGGGCCAGGCCAGCGGCCACGGTCTTCAGCAGCTTTTGCAGGGTGATGGGCTTTTCCAGGAAATCGACGGCGCCGATGCGCGTGGCCTCGACGGCAGTGTCCACGGTGGCGTGGCCGCTCATCATGATGACGGGCATGTTCAGCAGCCCCTGGCTGGACCATTCCTTGAGCAGGCTGACGCCGTCGATGTCGGGCATCCAGATGTCCAGCAGGACCAGATCCGGTCGTTGGCGCAGGCGATAGTCGCGAGCCTGAGCAGCATTTTCCGCGAGTTCGACCGTGTGGCCTTCGTCGTAGAGAATTTCAGACAGCAGTTCGCGAATGCCGATTTCGTCGTCGACCACCAGAATTCTGGCCATATCACCTCACCTATGTATTGTGCGTATTATCCTGTGCCTGATCTTCGGCGTCCAGCAGTCCCGTCCCATCGGCCAGCCGTGAGAACAGGATCGAGATGCGCGCGCCGCCTTCGGATCGGTTGGAGATGTCGACCTGGGCGCCGTGTTCCTCGATGATCTTCTTGACGATGGCCAGACCCAGGCCGGTGCCGGCGGCTTTGGTGGTGACGTAGGGCTCGAAGACCCGATGCAGGACCTCAGGCGCGAATCCAGGGCCGTTGTCCGAGACCGTCAGGCGGATGCGGGCGTGATCGGCGGCGTTTTCCGGGGCGATCAGCCGCGTCTGGATGCGGATCTCCGCCGAGCCGGGGGCGGCGTGGGTGCTGGCGGCATCGCGCGCATTGGCCAGCAGGTTGTGGATCACCTGGCGCAGCTGCGCGGGGTCGCCCTGGATCATGGGCAGCGGGTCGGCCAGCCGGGCATCGATGCTCACCCCGGCTCGGGTGGATACATTGCCCGGTTCGGCGGGGTCCCAGCCGTACAGGGTCAGCACGTCGCTCAGCAAGGCGTTCAGGTCGATATCCTGCATCTGCGCGGGCGGCGTGCGGGCGTATTCGCGGAAATCGTCCACCATGCGCTTGAGCGACGCAACCTGATTGACGATGGTCTGGGTGGACCGTTGCAGCATGGCAGCGTCATCGGTATCCAGGCGGTCGGCCAGTTTCATGGCCAGGCGTTCGGCCGACAGCTGGATGGGGGTCAGCGGGTTCTTGATCTCGTGCGCCAGGCGGCGGGCGACTTCGCCCCAGGCAACCGTGCGGTTGGCGGAAATGACCTCGCTGATGTCGTCGAACACCACCAGATAGCCGTCTTCATGGCCGGCCATCACCAGGCGGGTGCCCCGGGCCAGCAGGGTAACGACGTGTTTTTTGCGTTCGTTGTCGGGCGCCTGCTGCAGTTCGACCTCGAACTGCTGTTGCCAGTAGGGACGCGTGGATTCCACGGCGTCATGGGCCGAGAATGCCTGGCGGATCAGTTGCGCCAGGGCCAGGGCTCCATCCACGGTTTCCAGGGGCCGGCCCTGGCAGGTGCGCAGATCCAGGTGCAGGATGGCCTGTGCCCCTTGGTTGAACAGGCTCAGGCGGAAGGCGTGGTCGAACACCAGCACCCCAGACGACAGGTTGCTTAGCACCGACTCCAGGTACAGGTTGCTTTGTTCCAGCTGGTGCCGGTGGCGGTCCACCATGCGCCGGGCCTCGTCCAGCTGCCGCGTCATGGCGTTGAACGAGCGGGTCAACTGACCGACTTCGTCTCGGGCCGGCGGTTCGGGCAACGGGCGGTAGTCGCCCACCCCTACTGCCTGGGTGCCCGACGCGAGCGTCAGCAGGGGGCGCACCAGCCGTCGCGATACCGCAAGGGCGACAACGACGGCGGCGAACACGGCCAGGATCAGGGCCAGGGTCAGGGTGATGCCGTACAGCTTGCGCAGCCCCAGCCGCGACAGGGCCAGTTCCTGGTAGTCGCGGAACCCCTGCTGGACCTGGCTGGCGTTATGGGCGATGCGTTCTGGCACTGCCTGGATCACCTGCAGCCACCGGGTGTCGCTGCCCAGGCCCATCGGGGTGCCCAGGCGGTCTGCGGTGGATCCCAGCGGGATGATGACGCGCAGGTGCAGGCCGGTGCTGGTGGGGCCGCTGCCGGGCGCGACGTCGGCTTCGGCCGCCGAGTAGCCCTGTGACACCCGCAATTGATTCATGACGCTGCTGGGCGGCAGATCGGGCAGCAGCTGGCCGAAGGCGGATGAGGAAAACGCCACCAACCGTCCGTTGCCGGTGAACACCATGGCCTCGTCGATGCTGCTGCTTTCACGCAGCGATGTGATCAGCAGGGCGGTTTCGGCGTCGCTGGCATTATTCAGCCGCAGGGCCATGTTGTGCGCCCGGCCGTTCAGCTCGTTCAGTTGGGCGTCCAGGGCGGCGCGGCCCAGGTTCAGGCCGGCTTCCAGGGCGCTGTCCACGCGCACGTTGAACCAGGACTCGATCGAGCGCGACATGAACTGCACCGACAGCACGTAGATGATGACGCCCGGCAGGATGCCGATCAGGGTGAAGTACAGGGTGAAGCGGGCAGTCATCCGCGCGCCGAACTGGCGCCGTCGGATCTGTCGGATCAGCCGAATGGTCAGCATGGCGACCCAGGACATCAGGGCCACTGCCAGGATGCCGTTGAACAGCAGCAGCAGATCGTATTGCTGCGCGTAGCGCGAGGCGTTGCCCGTGGACCAGACCAGCAGCCCCAGCAGGGCCACGGCACTGACGGCCGCGACCAGCAAGGCGATGCGCAGCGCCCAGCGTGTCAGTTTCGGGGCGTGTCGGCGGAAAGAGAAAACGTGAATTTTTTCCATGGGGTGGTCAGGGACCAGGCATTGCTGTTGAGGGCATCGACCTGAAACGGTCGAGCCAGCCGCGAGGTGTCCAGCCGCAGGCGTAACTGGCCTTCATAGTCGACGCCGGGGGTGAGCAGGGCGGCCGAACCCACTTGCCAGCTTCGGATGTGACGTACCAGATCCAGGGCCTCGTCCAGCGTCGTGGCGGGCAGGGACAGATCGTCCAGGCTGACGCGCCATTGGCGGGTCAGGGCGTTGAACTGAATGCGCCAGGTCTGTTCCGTGTCGAGGACGGTCTTGTCGAACCACCACCAGCGGGGCTGCTGAATCTGCAGATCGACGGTGAAATACAGGGGCACGCCCTTTTGGGCGGCGTCGTGCAGGTCGTCGCCCAGAGAGAAGTCGATGTCGGCGTCGATCAGCAACTGGCCCTGCCGCACCTGGGGTTCGATGCGCGTGACCTGGCCTTCACGGCCATGGGCAGCCGGCAGCAGGTTGAGCAGGCAGAAGGTCAGGGTGATCAGGAATCGGAGCATGCACGAGACCGGGCGACTGGGCGGACAATGGCGGTATTGTTGATGACCCAGCGCTTGAGCGCAAGCCGGACATGATCCTGCGCCCTGCCGCTGCCGTCTCGTGCGCCTCTGTTGGCGGAGTGCGATTGCCTGTCGGACACTAGAGGGCAGTGTTTTCCGGTTTGCGGATCAGCGCGTAGAAGAACCCGTCGCCCTGGTCGGCGCCGCCAGGCAGGATCTGGCCGGGGGCGGGCAGGCGCCGGGCGTCGGCGTGGCGGTCCAGGAATGCCTGGATCTGCGATTCCCCTTCCTGGGGAAAGATCGAGCAGGTGGCATACAGCAGGTGGCCGCCGGGCGCCAGCAACGGCCACAGGGCGTCTGCGATGCGAGTCTGCAGCGCGGCCGTGCGGGCCACATCTTCGGCGCGCCGCAGCCAGCGGATGTCAGGGTGGCGGCGCACTACACCGGATGCAGTGCAGGGCACGTCCGCCAGGATGGCATCGTACGGCTGGCCGTCCCACCATGCGGCAGGGTCGGCAGCGTCGGCGCAGCGCAGTGTGACGTCGGGGGATTCCAGGCCTAGCCTCCGCAGGTTCTCGTCCACGCGTTCCAGGCGCCGGGCATCGCTGTCCAGCGCCGTCAGGCGCAGCGTGTGGCGTTCCAGCAGGTGGGCGGTCTTGCCGCCAGGCGCGGCGCAGGCGTCCAGCACCCGCATGCCGTCTTGCAGCGGCAGCAGTGCGCCCGCCCGTTGTGCCGAGGCGTCTTGCACCGACCAGCAGCCTTCGGCAAAACCGGGAATGTCGCGCACGGGCAGGGGGCGATCCAGGATCAGGCCAGCGATGCCGACTGGCTGCGCGGTGATGCCCGCGTGCGCCAGCCGTTCGAGCAGCGTGTCGCGGGAAGTCTGGCGAACATTGACCCGCAGTGTCATGGGAGGAGGCTGATCGGCCGCCTGCAGGATGGCTTCCCAGTGCTGCGGCCAGGCTTGCTGCAGGGCTTCGATCCACCAGTCCGGGTGGTTCCAGCAGGCCAGTGGCGTAGCCAGGATCTGCGGCAGTAGCGCCGTTCGTTCCCGTCCGTAGCGGCGCAGGACCGCATTGATCAGGTTTTTCGCGGGGCGCGTGTGGCGGTCGGATTCCGCCGCCTGCACTATCTGGTGCACCAGCGTGTGTGCGGCGTAGAGCGGAGTGCCCGGTGGTTGGGCCGTGCCGTCGGACTGGCGCTGGCTGGCTTCCAGCAGGCTCAGGCCCAGCAGCAGCAGGGCCTCGGTCAGGCGGTCGGACGGACGGCGCGGCACCAGCAGCGCCCGCGCCGTCTGGGCGAATCCCAACTGGCGCATGGCATGGAAGGACAGCGCCTGCGCGGCCGGACGCAGGGCCGGGGGCGTGCGGTCCAGGGATTCCGACAGGGACAGCCCGGTCAGCACGCCGCGCACGGCCTGGGCGGCGGCCAGCAGTTGTCGGGACAAGGGGATGTCGGCGGCCTGGTCGACCGCGCTGTCGGATGGGGCCCTGCGGGAGTGTGGTGATTCTGGCACGATAAGAGCGGGAATTCCGCCGGTGAGGAATGTTTTTGGGGGACTGTAGCACCAATTCATTAAAATCAAGGGTTTGCTCTGCACCTCGAGGATTTCATGAGCCCATCCCCCCGTGTCGGTTTCGTCAGTCTGGGCTGCCCCAAGGCCCTGGTTGATTCGGAACGCATTCTGACCCAGCTGCGCATGGATGGCTACACCATCAGCGCCGATTATGACGGCGCCGACGTCGTGGTGGTCAACACCTGCGGCTTCATCGACAGCGCCAAGGCTGAATCGCTGGATGCCATCGGCGAGGCCATCACCGAAAACGGCAAGGTCATCGTGACCGGCTGCCTGGGCGTCGAAGCCGACATGATCCGCGACGTGCACCCGGCGGTGCTGGCCGTGACCGGCCCGCAGCAGTACGAACAAGTGGTGCGGGCGGTGCACGACGCCGCGCCGCACGACCGCGCCCACGACCCCTATGTGGATCTGGTGCCCCCCCAGGGCATCCGCCTGACGCCTCGCCATTACGCCTATCTGAAGATCTCTGAAGGCTGCAACCACAATTGCAGCTTCTGCATCATTCCTTCCATGCGCGGTCGCCTGGTCAGCCGGCCCATCGGCGATGTGCTGGGCGAGGCCCGCCGCCTGGTGGATGCCGGCGTCAAGGAACTGCTGGTGATTTCACAGGACACCAGCGCCTACGGCGTGGACGTCAAGTACCGCACGGGGTTCTGGGATGGCCGCCCCGTCAAGACCCGCCTGACCGAATTGGCTCAGGCGCTGGGGGAATTCGGCGTCTGGGTGCGCATGCACTACGTCTACCCCTATCCCCACGTGGACGAACTGATTCCCCTGATGGCCGAAGGCCGGATCCTGCCGTATCTGGACATCCCATTCCAGCACGCCAGCCCGCGCATCCTGAAGGCCATGAAGCGCCCCGCCTTCGAGGACCGCACCCTGGCTCGCATCCGCCAATGGCGCGAGGCCTGTCCGGACCTGACCTTGCGGTCCACCTTCATCGTCGGCTTTCCGGGCGAGACGGAAGATGATTTCCAGTATCTGCTGGATTGGATGAGCGAGGCGCAACTGGATCGCGTCGGCTGTTTCCAGTATTCGCCGGTAGACGGCGCCAAGGCCAACGAGTTGGCCGATCCGGTGCCCGACGAGATCAAGGCCGAGCGCTGGGAACGCTTCATGGCGCATCAGCAGGCGATTTCCACCCGACGCCTGGCTGCCAAGGTCGGGCGGACCTTGACCGTGCTGATCGACGAGATCGACGATCAGGGCGGCGCCACCGCTCGATCCATGGCGGATGCCCCCGAGATCGACGGCAGCGTGCTGTTGCGCGATGCGGCCGGCCGCGCCCCGGGCGACCTGATACAGGTCCGCATCGAGGATGCCGACGAATACGACCTGTACGGGGTGCCGGTCTAGATCGGGATCAGGCGTCCGGCTTGCGCGGCACCACCCGAGGCGGGGGCTTGCCGGCTTCCAGGGGCTGGGCGCGCTTGAAGACCGTGACGGGCAGCTCGCCGATCACGCCGCGCCGGGCAGCGGCCCGCCAGGCGTGGCCGTAGGCGACTTCCAGGCTCAGGTGGATGGTGCCGTCCTGGTGCCGCCGCCGTTCCAGCGCCTGGATCAGGCGGTTGCGCCAGGCGCGGCCCGCCAGGCCTGGTCGCCGCTGGGCGTGCGGGTTGCCGCCCAGCAGATGGACGTCTTCCAGCAGCTTGTCGGCGGTCTTGTAGGTCAGGGTGATGATTTCCTGGTCCATCACCGGATCGGCAAAACCCACCTGCAGCATCAGGTCGCCGAAGTCGTGCATGTCTACGAATTCCATGGGCTGGGTGTCCAGGCCCGCCTCGGAGACCGCCTCGCGCAGCTCTCGCAGCGATCCGGGCCCCAGGCTGGAATACATGGCCAGGGCGTCGTTGCGCAGGATCCTGCGCCATTCCTGCAGCACCAGGTGTGGTTCGGGGTGCCAGTGCAGCGCCAGATTCGACCACACCAGATCCAGGCTTTCGTCGGGCAGGCCGGATTCCGCCAGATCCGTCTGCAGGAATTCGGGCTGCGGCGTGGGTTTGTTGCGCAGGCGGTGCCAGAAACCGGGCTTGCTCATGTACCGCTCGCGGGCCGTGTCCAGCAGCGTGGCGCAGTGGTCCTGACCGATGTAGCGCAGGTTCGGATAGCGGGCCCGCAGCGGATCCAGGGCATGCGCCGCCCCGCAGCCGGCATCCAGGATGTCGTGCGGATCGATGCGGATGTAGCTCAGCCGGCGCAGCATGCGCTGGGCGATCTCACCGAACAGGAACTGGGGAGCGTCCAGGGGCGCGCGCCGGGCGAATTGCCGTGAAACGGCCGCAGGGTCGATGGGCAGGCGGGGAAGCTGTGACATAAGGGATCAAGACCGGTGCCGCTGCGCCCGTAACTGTGATGTGATGGAGCGTACTGGCGGAAAGGAAGGTGACATTATGCGGCATCTGGCAGTCTGGCGCGACTGGCGGCACTGGGTCCCGGCGGAATGTCCGGGCTGCGAACGGCGGATGGCCGGGCAGGGACTGTGCGCGGCCTGCGCGGGCGCCTTGGCGATGGACTGGCATCATCCCCGTTGCCTGGTCTGCCTGCATCCCCTGGCGGCAGGCATCTGCCCGGATTGCCCGCCGTCGGCCCCGGCGTACGACCGGATCGTCGCTGCGTTCGACTACCAGGACCTGGGCCGCCGGCTGGTCCAGGATTACAAGATTCGTTGCCGCCTGTCTTTGGCGGGCGTGCTGGCTGAACAGCTGGCCTGCGCGGTGCGCCGCTCGGGAATGAACCCTGACGCTGATCCGGATTGGATCGTTCCGGTGCCGGCCAGGCGGCCCGCCTTGCGCGAGCGCGGCTTCAGTCCGCCCGCCGAGATTGCCCGCCTGCTGGCGCGCCGCTTAGGCATCCCCTGCCATCTGACGGCCGTGCGTCGCCGACAGGATGGCCGCAAGCAGGCGGCATTGCGGCGTGCCGACCGCTTGCAGGCCCAGCAGGGGCTGTACGTCTGCGACGAGTCTTCGCCGCTACGCGGCGAACGTGCAGGGCATTGGCGGCCTGCCGCGAACCTGGCGGGCGCTCGGGTCGCCGTCATCGACGACGTGTTGACGACCGGCGCAACGATGCAGGCCGTGGCGGCTGCGCTGAAGGCCGCCGGGGTGGCCCGGGTGGAAGGCTGGGTGCTGGCCCGCGCCGTGCGCCAGGCTGCGCAGCCGGGGCCGTGACAGCGCACCAGCGCATCGTCCCGTCGGGCATTGGCGGCGTTCTACAATCTGGACTTCGCACGCCGCGCGCATCCCTGATCCCGTCCGCATGTTTCATATCGTCCTTGTCGAACCTGAAATCCCGCCCAATACCGGCAACATCATCCGGCTGAGCGCCAATACCGGCACCCATCTGCATCTGGTGCGCCCGCTGGGTTTTCCATTGGATGATGCCCGCATGCGCCGGGCGGGCCTGGATTATCACGAGTGGGCCGACATGCTGGTGCACGACAGCCTGGCGCAGGCGCTGGACTCCATCGGCGGGGACCCCGCCCGGCGCTACGCGCTGACGACGCGTGGCTCGGTCCTGATCGGCGAACGCGCCCTGCGGCCGGGCGATGTGTTTGTCTTCGGCCGGGAAACCGCAGGCTTGTCGGACGAGCAGCTGCAGTTCTTCCCCCCGGATCAGCGCGTCCGCCTGCCCATGCGGCCGCAGCAGCGCAGCCTGAACCTGTCCAATGCGGTGGCGGTGACGGTGTTCGAGGCCTGGCGGCAGGCCGGCTATGCGGGCGGCATCTGAGAGGGCTGCCGAGGCAGGCCATGATCGCCGCACGGAGCACGTGGCGCGCTGTTCCTGCTGCGGGAGACGATTTATTCCGGCCGCGCCTCTCGTGCCAGCAAGGCCGCGACGGCCAGATGGGGCGCCAGGCCTTCGAACAGCACCTGGCACACGGCCTGCGTGATGGGCAGTTCGATGGCGTGGCGTTGCCCCAGCGCCAGGGCCGCGCGGGCGCAGCGCACGCCCTCGGCCGTCATGCCGCCGGCCAGGATGGCGTCCAGCGGCTGTCCCTGGCCGATCGCTACGCCGACCTGGCGGTTGCGCGACAGGTCGCCCGTGGCGGTCAGCACCAGGTCGCCCAGGCCCGTCAGTCCGGTGAAAGTTTCCGCCCTGCCGCCCAGCGCCACGCCCAATCGCTGTATTTCCGCCAGGCCGCGCGTGATCAGCGCTGCGCGTGCATTGGTGCCCAGGCGCAGGCCGTCGCTGATGCCGCAGGCGATGGCCATGACGTTTTTCATGGCGCCGCCGACTTCCACGCCGATGATGTCCCGAGTGGTGTAGATCCGGGCCTGCGTGCCGTGAAAGGCCGCCTGCGCCGCCTGCCCGGTTTCCGCGTGGGAACTGGCGATCGTCAGGGCGACGGGCAGCCCCTGGGCGACTTCCCGGGCAAACGAGGGCCCCGACAGCACGCCGGCCTGCACCCGGTCGTCGTGCGACAGGCAGCCGCTGACGATCTGGTGTGGCCATTGCAGGGTGTCGGGACTGATGCCTTTGCAGGTCCACAGCAGATGGATGGGGTGCCGGGGTTCGGCGGGCAGATCCTGGGCCAGCCGCTGGCAGATGTCTTCCAGGCCGGCCATGGGCACCCCCAGAACGATCAGCCGGGTGGCATCGGCCGGGCCCTGTTGCACGTGGGCCAGGGCCGCCGACCAGTCGTCGGTGGCCGCAAGGGAAGGCGGCAGATCGGTGCCTGGCAGGTAGCGCGGATTGCGCCGGGTCTGCTGGATGGCGTGGATGGTGTCGGTGTCGCGCGCCCAGAGCAGGGTGTCGCTGCGCTGGCTGGCGAGTGCTGCCAGCGCCGTGCCCCAGCTGCCTGCGCCCAGCACCGTGAGCTGAACGGATGACATAGGGTGGATCCTGGTGGTGGCCGTGGGGTGCGGGTCCGCCGGATGGGGGCCGGGGACCCGTCGGTTCGTCAGTTGCGGGCGCCCGGCGGCAGGATCAGGCCGGAGTCTTCGCCCTGGGACTGTTCGCCGGCCTGTTGCGCCACGCGCTGTTCGTACAGCGCCTGGAAGTTCATCTCGCTGAGGTGCAGCGGCGGCAGCGAGGTGCGCGTGATGGCATCGGCCACGTTGGCCCGCAGGTAGGGGTAGAGCATGGTCGGGCAGACGATGCCCAGCAGCGGGTCGAGCTGCTCGGCCGGAATGTTGGCGGCTTCGAAGATGCCGGCCTGGCTGAGTTCGACCAGGTACAGGACCTTGTCGCCGATACGCGTGGTGACGGTGGCGGTGACCACGGCTTCGAAGACGGATTCAGCCAGTTGCTGGCCGCCGACCTGGATCGAGACTTCTACGGTCGGGGCTTCCTGTTCCAGGAAGATGGCCGGCGCGTTGGGCATTTCCAGCGACAGGTCCTTGACGTAGGTGCGTTGCAGCCCAAAGCTGGGGGCCTGGCCGTTTTCGGTTTGGTTTTCTTCAGACATGGGGATTTCCGTGCAAGAGAGGGTGAAGGGGGCGGGGTCAGGCCTGCAGCAGCGGCAGCAGGCCGTTGGCGCGGTCCAGGGCGGCAAGATCGTCGAAACCGCCCACGTGGCGTTCGTCGATGTAGATCTGCGGGACCGTGCGCCGGCCTGTGCGTTCCATCATGATGACGCGCTGGTCGGGGTTGCGGTCCACGTAGATCTTGTGGATGTTCTGGACGCCGCGTTGTTTCAGCAGCATCTCGGCGCGTGTGCAGTAGGGGCACACGGTGGTGCAATACATGGTGACTTGGGCCATCGGGGTGACTCGATCAGGATTTTCTCAGGGGCATGCCGCCTTCGGTCCAGGCGTTCAGACCGCCGTCCAGGCAGAATGCCCGGGCAAAGCCGTGCTTGCGCAACTGCGCCACGGCGCGGGCGCCTTCGCGCCCCTGGGCATCGACGATGACCACGGGTTTGTCCTGGGACAGGGTGCCCAGGTGCGCGTCCAGCGTGTCCAGGGTGATGTTGCGCGCCTGGGGGATGTGGCCGGCCTTGAATTGTTCGGCCGGGCGGATATCCACGAACACGCCCTGTTCGCGGTTGATCTGTTCGATGGCGTCGGCCAGGGCGATGCGCGCGTTCGAGCGCCCTTTGGCCAGGCCAGGCCACAGCAGCATCGCTCCGGATGCCAGGGCGATGAGCAGGATCCAGAGGTTGTTCTGGCTGAGTAAAAAGTCCACAGAAGTTCCTGTAACAACGGTCAAGGGAAATTGTATGCCGGGGATTATAAAATGGTCGGCAGTTTTGAACTTCGCAGGTTAACCGATCATGCACAAACTGGTCCTCATGCGCCATGGCGAAAGCCAATGGAATCTCGAAAACCGCTTCACCGGCTGGACCGACGTGGACCTGACCGACACCGGCCGGGCCCAGGCGCGCCAGGCGGGCGAACTGCTCCGCGCCCAGGGGTATGAATTCGATCTGGCCTTTTCCTCGGTGCTCAAGCGCGCCATCCGCACGCTCTGGATCGCCCTGGATGCAATGGACGCCATGCACACGCCGATCGGGCTGAACTGGCGCCTGAACGAGCGTCATTACGGCGCCTTGCAGGGCCTGAACAAGGCTGAAACCGCCGCCAGATACGGTGAAGCCCAGGTGTTGCAGTGGCGCCGCGCCTATGCCATCGCACCCGAGCCCCTGGCCCAGGACGACCCCCGCCATCCTCGGTTCGATGCCCGCTACCACCGCGTACCGGCTGATCAGCTGCCCGCCACCGAATGCCTGCGCGATACCGTCGATCGGGTGGTGCCGTTCTGGAATGACTCCATCGCGCCGGCGATCCGGTCGGGGCGGCGCGTGCTGGTGTCGGCTCATGGCAACAGTCTGCGCGCGCTGATCAAGCATCTGGATGGCATTTCCGATGACGACATCGTGGGTGTGAACATCCCGACCGGCCAGCCGCTGGTCTACGAACTGGATGACGATCTGCGGCCGCTGCGTCATTACTATCTGGGCGACGAAGACCAGATCCGCGCCGCCATGCAGGCAGTGGCCAATCAGGGCAAGGCAAGTCAGGCCTGATATGCGTCATGTCGGCCTGGGGCTGTTGCTGTGCCTGGTTGCGGTGTGCGTTCAGGCGCAGCCTTCGTTGCAGGCGCGCCAGACGCAGGCCCGCGAGGACCGGCAGGCATTGCGCGAGCAGATCGATGCCTTGCAAAAGCGCATCGGCGCGACCGAATCCGCTCGCCAGGATGCCACGGTCGCGCTGAAGGATTCCGAGCAGGCGATCTCCGATATCAGCCGCATGCTGGCCGATCTGGATCAGCGCCACAAGGTGCTGACCGAGACCTTGCGGCGCCTGCAGGATGCTCACCGGCAGCAGACCGCCGAGTTCGATCGCCAGCGCCAGGCGCTGGCCGATCAGTTGCGGGCGCAGTACGCCAGCGGCCTGTCGCCCTGGACGGCGCTGCTGTCGGGCCGCGACCCCCAGGACATCGGCCGCGAGCTGGCCTACCTGGCGTACGTGTCGCGCGCCCGGACCCAGTCGCTGAAGGCCCTGCAGGACACCGTGGCGAGGCTGACGGAATTGCAGCGGCAGACCGATGCCAGCCAGAAGGAACTGGACGCCCTGGTGGCGGATACACAGACGCAGAAACAGGCCTTGCAGGCCCAGCAGGCCCAGCGCCGCGACGTCCTGGCCCAGGTGCAGGCCCGCCTCAAAGACGAACACCAGCAGGCCAAGGGCCTGCAGGCGCGGGACGAGCGGCTGGGGGGCTTGATCCAGTCGCTGGATACCGAGATCGCTCGCGCGGAAGCCCGCCGCCAGGCGGCGCTCAAGGCGGCGGCCGAGCGTCGCGCCAAGGAACAGGCGGAACAGGCGCGGCGCGAGCAGCAGCGCCTGAAGGCTCAACGCGAGGAAGCGGCCCGCCAGGCGCAGCAGGTCCGGGAGCAGGCCGAGCGCCATGTCCATGAATCGGCGGGGCAGGGCCTGTCCGCCGAAGAACAGGCCGCAACGCCGGGCACTGCCCGGCCCGCACAGCCGGCGGCATCCGATGCCGATCAGGAAGAGGTCCGGGCGGTGCCCGACGCCGGTTTTGCCGGCCTGCACAAGAACCTGCGCCGTCCGGTGTCGGGTGAAGTCCAGGGGCGGTTCGGCATGCAGCGCCCAGAGGGCGGGGTATGGCGCGGCATCGTGCTGCGTGCTGCCGTCGGCACGCCGGTGCATGCGGTGGCCCCCGGCCGGGTTGTTTATGCGCACTGGCTCAGCGGCTTTGGCAATCTGCTCATCATCGACCACGGTCGGCAGTATCTCAGCATCTATGGCTACAACCAGGCGGTACTCAAGCAAGTGGGCGACGTGGTGGCAGCCGGGGACGTCATCGCACGGGTGGGGGCCACCGGTGGGCAGGTCGAGCCGGGCCTGTATTTCGAGCTGCGCCACCAGGGGGCCCCGATCAATCCCCAACTATGGTTGCAGCCTTAATTTCTGTACTATGTTGAGTTTGGTGCGGGCGTCCTGTGCGGCGTCCGATCCTGGCAGCAGGATACTTGTTTAGGAAACGTGCATGGGCATGCGAAAGAATCGATCATTGGGCTGGATTGCGGCGGGTTTCCTGGGGGGCATCCTGGTCAGCCTGGGCATTACCGCCGCCGCCCAGAAGGGCGAACCGCTGCCGCTCAAAAGCCTGCAGCAGTTCGCCAACGTCTATGGCGCCATCAAGTCCAGCTACGTCGAACCCGTGTCCGATCAGGTGCTGATGGACGACGCCATCAAGGGCCTGTTCACCGACCTGGACCCGCATTCCGTCTACCTGGACGAAGAAGCCTACAAGCAGATGCAGGACATCACGCGAGGTGGTTTCGGCGGCCTGGGCATCGAGATCGGCACCCAGGACGGCATGCCGAAAGTCATCGCTCCCATCGAAGACACGCCGGCCGCGCGCGCCGGGATCCTCACCGGCGACCTGATCACGCAGATCAATGGTGAACCCACAAAAGGCATGTCCCTGAACGACGCCGTGAAGAAAATGCGCGGCGAACCGGGCACACCCATCGACCTGGCCGTAGAGCGCGCCGGCAGTCCCAAACCCCTGAAATTCCACATCGTTCGGGAAATGATCAAGACCCGCAGCGTGCGGGGCAAGATGCTGGCGCACGACATCGCCTACGTGCGCATCAGCCAGTTCCAGGACCGCACCACCACCGATCTGGTCAAGATGCTGGTCGATCTGTCCAAAAAACAGGCGCCAAAGGGCCTGATTCTGGATCTGCGCAACGATCCGGGCGGCCTGCTGGACGGGGCCATCGGCGTGACCTCGGCCTTCATCGAACCCGGAAAGCTCGTCGTATCCACCAAGGGCCGCATCCCCTCGTCCAACGAGGAATTCTATGCGCGTACCCTGAACAGCAGCCACGGCCTCGATGCCGGGGTCACGCTGCCGGCCTGGACGCGCACGGTGCCCATGGTCGTGCTGGTCAACGTCGGTTCGGCCTCGGCCTCGGAAATCGTGGCGGGCGCATTGCAGGACTACAAGCGCGCCCAGATCATTGGCAACCGCACCTTTGGCAAAGGCTCGGTGCAGTCGGTGCTGCAGCTCAGCAAGGACACGGGCATCAAGCTCACCACGGCGCGCTACTACACGCCCAGTGGCCGCTCCATCCAGAACACCGGGGTCGCGCCCGATCACGTCGTCGACGACAGCGCCGCCGGCAACCTGTTCCAGATCCAGCGCGAGGTCGATCTGCAGCATCACCTCGCCAACCAGACGGCGCCGCAGACCGAGCAGGTAGAAGAAAGCGATTTCGTCCCGGGCGAGATCAAGATGTTCGAATTCGGCGGCGCCGACGACTGGCAGCTGCAGCAGGCGCTCAATGTCCTGCAGGGGCGCCCGGTGCTGAAGTCCGACCCGGTGCTGGTGCGCCAGGCGCGGGCGGCCACCGACAAGGACGCTGCCGCCAAACCGCCCGCATCGTCTGCCGCCAAACCGTCGCCCGCTGAAAAAAAAACCCTGAATAACGGCTCGGGCCAGGTGGAACACTATCGGATCACCCCGGAAGGGCTGATCAAGGTCCAATGACCCGCGATTCGACCGGTTTGGGCGATGCGCAGCTGATGCGCTACGCCCGGCACATCCTCCTGGATGAGCTGGGCGTCGAAGGCCAGGAGCGCCTGTTGGCCGCCCGGGTGCTGATCCTGGGGGCCGGCGGCCTGGGGTCGCCCGCTGCCCTGTACCTGGCGGCTGCGGGGGTAGGCCGGCTGCTGCTGGTCGACGATGACGTCGTGGAACTCAGTAATCTGCAACGGCAGATCCTGCATACGACGGCGGGCCTGGGGCGGCCGAAGGCCGAATCGGGGCGCGAGGCCCTGCTGGCCATCAACCCCGATATCCAGGTCCAGGCCCTGGTCGAGCGGCTGGACGACGCCCGGTTGCTCGAATTGACCGCTCAGGTCGATCTGGTGCTGGATTGCAGTGACAATTTCGCCACCCGGCACGCCATCAACCGCGCCTGCGTGGCCAATCGGGTGCCGCTGGTGTCAGGGGCTGCAATCAAATTCTCGGGCCAGATCAGCGTCTACGATCTGCGCGACGATGCATCCCCCTGCTATCACTGCCTGTTTCCCGAGGCCGACGACGTCGAGGAATTGCGCTGCGCCACGACCGGGGTGCTGGGGCCGCTGGTGGGGATGGTGGGCAGCGTGCAGGCTGCCGAGGCCATCAAGCTGATCACGGGCATGGGCGAACCCCTGGTGGGGCGCCTGCTGTCGGTCGATGCCTTGCGCATGCAATGGCACACGATCCGTTTCAGGCGCGATCCCGAATGCCCGGTGTGCGCCCGGCGCGAGCCTGCAGCAGCAGGGTGCTCAGGCGATTGATGCGCACGTCCACGTACAGGTCGCGGCCATGCTGCTGCCGGGTGAACGGCGTGCCTGGATGGTACAGATAGGCGGTTTTCAAGCCGGCCTGGCGCGCGGGTTTCAGATTGCGCAGCGTGTCTTCCACCAGGATGATGCGGTGCGGCGGGCCACCCAGCCGGGCGACGATCTGGCGCATCAGCGCCAGGGACGGCTTGGGGCGCGGCAGTCCCATGGGCATCATGTGGTCGATGGCCCAGAGCCCGTCGAATTCCTGCAGCACCCCCAGCGCCTTCAGCACCCGACGGGCGTAGTGGGCGGGGGCGTTGGTCAGTACGATGCGGGTGCCGGGCAGATCGCGCAGGCGGGCCTTCAGGCCGGTTTCCGTCCGTACCAGCGGGGCTACGTCGAAATCGTGGCAGGTCGCCAGGAATTGCCGCAGGTTGACGCCGTGATGCCGGGCCAGGCCGATGGCGGTTGCCCCGTAGCGCTTCCAGTAGCGCTGCCTCAGGATATCCGCTTGGTCGGCGGGCACGTCCAGAGCTTTGGCGACGGCAGCGCCCATGCGCTGATCGATCATGCCGAAAATGGCATGGGATGCGTCATGCAGGGTATTGTCCAGGTCGAACAGCCAGACAGGGGCATCCGGCGGGACAGGCCGCCCCCGCCGCAGCGGGCTGGGGGCACGCAAGGGCAGCATCGGTGTCAGTGCGAACTGATCATCGTGCCGACGCCACGGTCGGTCAGGATTTCCAGCAGCAGGCAGTGGGGCACGCGACCGTCGATGATGTGGACAGAATTGACGCCGAACCGCGCTGCGTCCAGCGCGGACGAGATCTTCGGCAGCATGCCGCCAGACAGCGTGCCGTCCTGGAACAGCGTGTCGATGGTCTGGGCCGAGAGGCTGCGCAGCAGTTCGCCGTTCTTGTCGAGCACGCCCGGAGTATTGGTCAGCATGACCAGTTTTTCCGCCCCGAGCACTTCGGCCATCTTGCCGGCAACCACGTCGGCATTGATGTTGTAGGCCTGGCCGTCTTCGCCATAGCCGATGGACGAGATGATGGGGATGAACTGGTCGTCCTGCAGGGCCTTGACCACGGCAGGTTCGATGCGTTCGATGTCGCCCACGAAACCGATGTCCAGCATGTCGCCGGGGTGGTCGGGGTCAGGCATCAGTTTTTTGCGCGCCTGGATCAGGCAGCCGTCCTTGCCGGTCAGGCCCACGGCCTTGCCGCCGGCTTCGTTGACCATCATGACGATGTCCTGCTGGACCTGGCCGCCCAGCACCCATTCCACGACTTCCATGGTTTCGGCATCGGTGACGCGCATGCCCTGGATGAAGGTGCCTTCCTTGCCGATGCGCTTCAGGGCGCTGTTGATCTGCGGGCCGCCGCCGTGCACCACGACGGGGTTCAGGCCGACCAGTTTCAGCAGCACGACATCGTGGGCGAAGGTCCGTTGCAGGTGTTCGTCGGTCATGGCGTTGCCGCCGTATTTGATGACGACGGTCTTGCCGTGAAAGCGGCGGATGTAGGGCAGGGCCTCGGAGAGGACTTCGGCCTTGATGGTGGCCGAGAGCGCCGGGGCAGTGTCCGTCAGTGTGTTCATGAAACCAGTGCCTTTTCTACCGTGGCCAGAAAGGCCTGTTCGTCATAATTGCCCAGGTAGCGCTTGATGATGTTGCCCTGTTTGTCGATCAGGAAGGCCGTCGGGGTCAGGCGCACGTCGCCGAACGCCTGGGCGATCTTGCCCTGGGCATCGATCACTACCGGGAAAGGCAACTGGCGGGTTTCCGTGTAGTTCTTGACGTAGTTGGGCGGGTCGTACTGCATGGCCACGCCGATGGTGTCGAAGCCCCGGGATTTGAGATCCTGGTAGTGGCGGATGGTGTCGGGCATCTGGGCGATGCAGGTGGTGCAGCTGGTGGCCCAGAATTTCACGAGCACGACCTTGCCGCGCAGATCCTGCATGGTGACGGTTTTGCCCTGCAGATCGGTGAACGCGACGTTGGGGGCTGCTTGGGCGGCCCCCTGGAATTGCCATAGGGCAGCGGCGCCGATTGCAATCACCGCTGCCAGGCCGAGAACGATTTTCTTCATTGCACAGGCATGGGTTGTGCGCCTGCGTCGTTGGCCGGCGGCGGCGAGGCCGGTGCGTCAGCCGAGGAAGAGGCGCTGGAATCCGTGACGGGAGCCGGTTTGCCGGGATCGGTGATCAGGCTTTCCCGCGACACGATCTGGAATAATTTTACGACTTTGTTGACCCCGGAGACACCCGAGACGACTTTGGCAGCCAGTTCGCCTTCGGTGGCGGTGACTTTGCCCATCAGGTAGACGATGCCGCGTTCAGTCGTGACCTTGATGGTGCGAAACGGCACGTTCTCGGTCGTCATGAGTTCGGTCTTGACCTTGGAAGTGATCCAGGTGTCGTTGGTGCGTACGCTGAGCGGCGTGAGATCGCCCACGCGGATGTAGTCGTCGACCGTGCGGACCTTGGTGATGCCCTGGGCGATGGTGACGGCCTGCTTGCGGTCGGCGTCGGTGGGCACGTCGCCCACCAGCAGCAGCCGGCCTGCGTAGGCGGTGCCGACGATGCGGGCCTTGTCGCCGAAGGCCTTGTTCATTTCGCTGGAGGTGCGCAATTCGATGGTCTGGTCGTCGACCTGTTCGCCGGCAGTGCGGCGGTCGGTGGCGACGACAGCTGTGGTGGCGGCTGTGCCGCCGACCACCAGCAGGCCGCAGCCTGACAGGGTGGACAGGCAGGCCAGGGTCAGCAGGCAGCGGGCCAGGGGACGGGTGGCGGACAGGGGCATCAGAGGGGGTCTCCCAGGAGCAGGGCGTCGATGCCGTCACACAGCGCATGCAGCAGCAGGATATGGACTTCCTGGATGC